>NZ_AP024154.1:4540500-5162500 GCF_015533855.1 Echinicola sp. 20G
ATGAGTATCATTCACGTTTTTTGCCCTTCGGTATACCAAAGCCCGATGGTTTCTGCTAAAAGGTTTTCCATCTGTACTTCTCTCAATAAAGTATTGCTGGATCTCAGGAGCTATCATTTCAAACATATACCTGAAATAGCCTAGTAGAGGAAAATTTCTGAGGATAGTATGCTTTGTTTGAAAGCGATTATAAATTCCTACGATGGTCAATGGAATTACTACAATAAATGCCCAAATCCACTGCTCATAATAATAAGATAAAACAGCTACTAGTAGGATGAGGATAATTGTTATATTATAAAAAAGATACCGCATATTTTTGAGTTTAATGATTAAATATAAGCTTTTTCGATTCTATGAAAAACTAATCATGTAGCTAAAAGTTTAGCTTAACAATTAAAAAACCATTTCAAACATCATGATTATCCTGAGAATTAATAAACTGGAACATCCGGTGTTCTACCCAAGTGAATTCCTCTCCTTTTAAAGCGAAACCTGTATGCCCTCCCCGTTTGGGCATTTCCAAATAAATATTGGAATGTTTTTCAGCCAATTCTATTGGATAACACCTTCCTTCAAGCAAAGGGTCATTTAAAGCATTTACAATCAGTGTAGGAGTAATAATATTGCTCATCCAATTGTCAGCACTAACGGAGTGATAAAAGTCATTGGCATCTTCAAACCCATGAAGTTTGGCTGTAAAATGAGTGTCAAAAGTGTCAAAATCCTTCACTCTCTCAAGTAACTCTAAATCTAATAGTCCAGGGAATTGATCGGCTTTTTGGGCCATTTTAACTTTTAACTTAGATAAAAATTTGTTTCTGTAGAAATAATTACTGGCATACTTGAGGGTGGCAGCGCTGTCTGATAAATTACATGGCGTACTGTATACCGCCGCTTTTCGAATCTGGGTCGGAATATTCACATTCTCCTCACCGAGGTACTTCAGCGTTTGGGCTCCTCCCATACTAATCCCCGACAAATAAATATGCTCATAAGGATAAGCCTTGCAAACATAGTCCACCACAGTCTTTAAATCATATGAGGCTCCATGATGATACATCTTTTGACTCAAGTTCATTTCTCCACTGCAGGAGCGGTTATTCCATGCCAAAACATCAAAACCTCTTTGATTAAAAAGCTTGACCAAAGCAGTTACATAATGCCTTCCTGAACTACCTTCCAGACCATGCGATATAATGAGTAAACTTTCACTACCCACATTGCTCCAGTCCAAATCCAGAAAATCCTGGTCTGGCGTAGTTATTCGCTCCCTTTGGTAGCTTACACCTTCTATCTTTCTGAAAATACTGGGGAATATAGTCTCAAAATGACCATTGAAATATAATGCTGGAGGCCCTGGGTAAGATGAGTTTGTTATTAAAGACATGAGCTAATTTGTGCTAAATGAATTGAAGCACAAGTTAGACTATATTGAAAAATGAAAAAAATAAATTACTTAAATCAATTAATTCCTAGATCACCTTCTTCTATATCTCGAAGCAAGTCATCGGTAGCTTTCAAAAATTCCTGAAAATGATTGTCAAAATTGGCATCCATACCAGCAGCAGCAATTAGTTTTCTGCCATCATCCAAAACCTCACTCAAATTTCTGAGTTCAAATATGGTAACTGTGGGCCGAACTTTATGACGAGCCTGATGGATAAGTTCTTCGTCTTTTCTATCAATGGCTTCTCGATACCTTTCTTTAAGTTCAGATACAGAATTGGAAATTGCGAGCAGAAGCTCCTTTTGAAATGCCAAATCTCCTTCAGACATTTCTTGAACTTTTTCCATGTTAATGTTCCTACTACTTACCATATATGTTGCCCCGTTGTTCATATTTTCAAATTTGGAGAAACTCCTGCTATAAATCCGGTGGTCCAAGCCGCTTGAAAGTTAAAACCACCTGTAATCCCATCTAAATCTAATACCTCACCAGCAAAATATAAATGCTGTACCAAACGACTTTCCATCGTGGCAGGATCTACCTCACTTAGCCTTACTCCACCTGCCGTAACAAACTCCTCTTTGAAGGTAGTTTTCCCTCTTACATGCAATATATAGCAAAAAATTTGTTGTTCCAAACTATTTATTTGCTTTTTATTAATATTCATCCATGTATTTGAATTGGAAATATCCGATTTACCAATTAAATGTTCCCATAAGCGTTTTGGCAAATCAAACAGTTGATGTGATACCACCTTTCTTTTAGGGTGCTTATGTTTATAAGTCTGCAGTTCGTTTCGAATTTCCTCTTCCTTCAACGCTGCATTCCATCTAATATGAGCATTGGCACGATACGAATGATCATGTAACCAATGGGCACCAAATGCAGATAATTTTAGCACAGCGGGTCCACTTATCCCCCAATGGGTGATCAGTAGAGGTCCTTGATATGCCAACTTGGTACCTTCCAATCTCACATAGGCATCTGGTACGGATATTCCGGGCAATTTTCTTAATTCAGCATCTGGTGAATTAAAAGTAAATAATGAAGGAATTGGAGCTTCAATGGTATGGCCTAAGTCAGCCAAAATTTTATAGGACTCCAGTTTTGGACTTCCCCCAGTAGTTACAATAAGTCGATCTACGTTGGTTGTTCTTTCATTTAAATGTAACAAAAAACCATCTCCTTCTTTTTCTATCCTAATAACAGGGCTTTTTAGCAAAACCTTCACGCCCAGAATTTCAGCTTCTCTCTTTAGGGCATCTATGATGCTTTGTGATTCGTCCGAAATGGGAAACATCCTACCGTCAGCTTCAATTTTCAACTTTACGCCACGGCTTTCAAACCATTCCACGGTATCTCTTACCTGAAACTGTTTGAAGGCTTTTTTGAGAAAGTTTGCCCCTCTGGGATAATTCTTAATGAGCTTAGAAACCTGAAATGCAGCATGGGTAAGATTACATCGCCCACCGCCGGATATCTTTACTTTTGAAAGTGTTTTGTTGGTCTTCTCGTAAATTGTAACATCAGCTCCATTTTTGGCTGCATGGATTGCAGCAAAAAAACCAGCTGCACCACCGCCAATTACTCCTATTTTTAACATAAGTGTAAAAATATTGAGACTTGATCAAAAATAAAAAAAGCAATTATTGCATTTTTTACTCAAAATATTCTATAAATATTATACATCCTAATTTATTTAAAATTTATCTCTTTTTTCCTGACAAAGTCCCCATAATACTTCTTGTCAATTCTCTGAAAATCGTCCTTCCAATTTGTCTGACCATGGTATTTTTAGATATCTCTTCAAAAAAACTATCTTCTTCCTTTTTCCGGTTAGCTTTTCTGGAAGCTTGCTGAACAGCCTCTCCGGCTTCCTTTGCATTTTCTTCTGAATGGCTGATCTTTCTACCTAACATCTCATAAGCACTCTCTCTATCTATGTTTTGATTGTACTTGAGAACCAACTGGGATCCGTCCACCAAGTCCTTAATTTCTGCTTCTGACAAGATATCCATCCTGCTGACAGGTGCCCGCATCAATGTATGCGCCAAAGGCGTGGGCATTCCCTTTTCGCTTAATGCAGTGACCAATGCTTCACCAATCCCCATAGCAGTGAGCACTTCCTCTGTATCATAAAACTCAGAAATTGGGTAATTTTGCGCTGCCTTTTGAATTGCTTTTCTGTCTTTAGCCGTGAAAGCCCTTAAGGAATGCTGTACTTTTAAACCTAGTTGACCCAAAACACTTTCAGGAATATCTGTTGGGCTTTGGGTACAAAAATATACTCCTACCCCTTTTGAACGAATAAGCTTTACAATAGCTTCTATTTTTTCCACCAACTCATCTGAGGCATTGTCAAAGACCAAATGGGCTTCATCTATAAACAAACATAGTTTAGGCTTGTCTTGATCTCCCTGCTCGGGAAAAGTCTCATAAATTTCTGTCAACAGACTTAACATAAAGGTAGAAAACAATTTTGGGCGGCTTTGAATATCAGTCAATCGTATGATTGAAATCACACCTCTGCCATCTTGTACTTTTACCAAATCATCCACATCAAACGAAACCTCACCAAAAAACTGCTCTGCTCCCTGCTGCTCCAACTCTATGATCTTTCTCATAATCGTATTCACAGACGCCGATGACACTGTTCCATATTCTTCCTTGATTTCTTCCTTGCCTTCATTGATGATGTACTGCAATACTTTTTTAAGGTCTTTCAAGTCCAAAAGTGGCAACTTCTTTACATCGCAATAGCGAAAAACCATGGCCATAATGCCTCTTTGGGTATTATTGAGTTCTAAAATCTGTGACATCAGTATGGGACCGAATTCCGTCACTGTAGCTTTCAGCCTCGCTCCTTTTTCTTGACTCAAAGTCAGTAATTCAACAGGAAGCCCCAGAGGCGTGTATTCCACACCGATCATATCACTTCTCCAAGTAATATGGTCATTAATACTTCCAGCTTGGGCCAAACCTGACAAATCCCCTTTTAAATCCATCAGGACACTTGGAATACCTTTTAAAGACAGCTGCTCTGCAATTACCTGTAAGGTTTTGGTCTTTCCAGTACCTGTGGCACCAGCAATTAATCCATGCCTGTTTAGGGTTTTCAATGGAACTTTTATACTCGCTCCCTTGATAGGTTCCTTTTCTAAAATACCTGTTCCCAAAACAATAAAGTCCTTCTTAGTTGCATAACCATCAACTATCTGTTGCTGAAATTTTTCTATGGAATTCATATCTATAAAGTGATTGGCTGAAAGTAAAATATAAAAAAATACCTTAACCGGATTATCCGATTAAGGTATAAAATACACAAGGTTAGTCTAATAAGTGACCATAGGCTCAAGTTCTTTGGCCTTGTTGATAAAGTCCTCTATTTGGCTCAAAGCTGGAACTACCCTGGTCAATTTCTTTTCAGCATTGGTTTCAGTAAGTGCTTTATGCAAGTTTTCAGCATTTCTATTTCTCAGTTCTTTGACGGTATCAACACCGGAAGCTTTCAATAGCTCGGCAAATTGACTGGCTATTCCAGAAATACGGAACAAATCCGCCATATTCACAAAAGTCAGAATCTTATGTTCATCGATTCCAGTGACTTCAGCCAATTCCTTTCTGCCTTTTTTTGAGGCTCCTTTTTCTAATAAAGCTTCTACAGTTTTAATTCCGGCTTTACCTAATTTTTCTTCATTTACCGGGCCGATTCCTTCAATACTTGTTATTGTTTTTGACATAATTGTTGTGATTATTGTATAGTGAATTATTTAAATAAGTTTCCCAATCCTCCCAGCATATCTCCTACCTTGCCTTTCAGTAAATCACCGGCACTCCCACCAATCAGTTTCATTAAATCTGCCTTTCCAGCATTTCCTCCAGTTTGGGCTGCTATTTTATCCAAAACCAAAGGCAAAACAAAACCGGTAACCTGTTTGGCAATAGTTGGAGAAATCCCCAATTTTGAAATATAGTCCCCCGCAAGGTTACTGGCAAATTTTTCGAAAGTACTGGTTCCTGCAGCACTACTTCCTTGATTTACTAAGGCAAGAAGTCCATCAAAATTGCCAGATCCAGCTTCTTTAGTAGCTGTTGTGGTTAAGGATTGCTTAGTGGTTTCCACTGCTTGGGATGCTTGGTCTTCCGTCAAACCAAACTGGCTAGTGATATTAGAGATCACATCTGGCCCAATATTGCTTAGGATATCTTTGATCATGATTAAAAATTATGGTTTTAAAAGATAAATGAGATGATTTAGAAAGGTATTTAACAATAACCCTGCCTCAATTTTATTCAATTCATTATAATATACCAAAAATCTAAAAAATACGTAAATAAAAGTTTGATTTATGTTGACATATTACCGAATTGTTATAATTAAACTTATTAAGAAATGCTTTATTTCGTTAATTAACCTTAAAATTTTCAAAAAAACCAAGGACATATCAATCAAATTTGAGTTCTTTAAATTATCATTAAGAATACCCTGTTCCGAATATGCTAAAATGCAATAAACTACTTATCCTTATGGGTAAGTTTCCAATACTCAACAAAACCATCAAGCTTTCTTTTGTACTTCTTCTTTTCATGGCTTCAAGTGCCTTGAAAGCCCAAAACTCCCCCAATCTGGGCCAAACCAGTAAGTTGATGGAGTTAGCAAAGTCTTCCATTGAAAAAGAAGATTATGAACGGGCAAACCAATATTTTAGACAAATCATTGATAGTGGTGTCCCTATTCCTTCGGAAATGCCTTACTACTTTGCAGAGACGCTTTTCCAACTCAAGCAGTACGATAACAGCAGTAACTTTCTTCATAAATACTTAGAAATAAATGGCTTTCAAGCGGATCATTATGAGGAAGCCAAGGGACTAGAAAAAAGGCTGGAAGCCCCCTTAAAAGCGATCAAAGACTGTGATCTCTGTGACCACAGAGGCTACAGGTATCATACCTGTTTTACCTGTGAGGGCAAAAAAGTTCTTGAACAGGATTGCCAGTATTGTCGCGGTAAGGGAATTGTGGGTTGCAGTCGTTGCCAAGGTTCTGGACTGGTGACAAAAAAGAATATTTTCAATATAACAGAATACTTTCAATGTGCGCGATGTAAGGGACAAGGAAGACTTACCTGTCCTAAATGTAAAGGGAGTTTGAAAGAAATCAGCGCTTGCAAAACTTGCTCCGGATTTGGACAACTTCATTCCGATGAACTTTGTGACCATAAGGAAAAAGAACCAAATCCAGCAAAGGAAGAAAAAGAACCAGAAATTGAGAATAATTTGTTTTGAATTTAGGTCAAAACAAAAAAGCTGATCCAAATAAAATCGGATCAGCTTTTTTTATGCTCTTAATTTAATCTATTGACAATATTTCTCTAAGGCAGTTTCAGCCGCTTTGTAGTTAAGAGAAGATGCTTTTCTAAAATCATCACAGGATCCCCTTTTTTTGGTCGCATACTTTAAGACACCTCTATAATAATAAGCTTGACCATAATTCTCATCCATTTTGATCGCATTACTGTATTCTTTCAAGGCTTCTTCCGTGTTTCCAATCTGATGAAGCGCCCTTCCCTTCATGAAATAAGCTGTGGCAGGAGCTCCAGGCACTTCCACAGCATAATCTGCATATAACAAGGAACGTTCGAAGTTATCCTGTTTTTGATAGAGGTTGGACAAGGCAAGCAGCAACTTTACATTTTTAGGATTAATCTTATAACCCGCTTCAAAGTCCTTTTTTGCATTTTCAAGATCTCCAAGCTCTTCATAAGCCCTTCCCCTTCGATACAAAGTTTCTACATTTTTTGGCTTCGAAGCTAGTTCATCTGAATAAGAATCAATTGCTTCTTGGTATTGGCCCTGCTCAAATAAAGTATCTCCTTCAGATCCTCCTTTGCTTCCACATCCCCACATCAAACTTGTTCCCAAACACAAGGCTAAAACTGATCTTTTAAAATTCATCATTTACATTTTTATACTGCGACATTGTTTTCACGCAAAGCATCATTTAAAGATGTTTTGCGATCCGTCGATGCCTTACGCTGACCGATGATCAAAGCACATGGTACTTGATATTCACCTGCTGCAAATTTCTTGGTAATGGAACCAGGAATCACAACTGATCTTGGTGGTACATAACCTCTGTATTCCTTCGGTTCTTCACCTGTAACGTCGATTATTTTAGAGCTAGCAGTCAAAGTTACACCAGCGCCTATAACTGCTTCTTTACCTACGTGCACACCCTCTACGATAATTGCTCTTGATCCAATAAATGCACCATCTTCAATAATCACCGGAGCTGCCTGCACTGGCTCCAAAACACCACCAATACCAACACCACCACTCAAATGAACATCTTTGCCAATTTGGGCACAAGAGCCTACAGTAGCCCAAGTATCCACCATGGTACCACTATCCACATAAGCACCGATATTCACGTAAGAAGGCATCATTACTACCCCACTTGCAAGAAATGCGCCATATCTGGCTACTGCATGAGGAACCACCCTTACACCATGCTTGGCATAATTGCTTTTCAGTGCCATTTTATCATGGAATTCAAAAGGCCCTACTTCTATAGTTCTCATTTTTTGAATGGGGAAATAAAGGATCACCGCCTTTTTCACCCAGTCATTTACCTTCCATTCTCCTCCTTCTACAGGCTCGGCCACCCTGATTTTCCCTGTGTCCAAATCATCAATAACCGTCTTGATGGATATTTGAACATCTTTTTCCTTTAACAACTCCCTGTTTTCCCAGGCCTTTTCAATGATAGTCTGTAATTCCATAAATTTATATTAGATTCGCTCTGATAGTATCTCAAGTTTTAAATGAAAAAAGCCAAAGTAGTCATTGCCTCAGTATTGAAACCAGTTACGGATACTAGGGCTTTTGGTAAACTTGCAATTTCACTTCGTGAAACAAATAAATACCACATTAACATCATAGGATTTTTAGAAAAAAAAACGCCCAAAATCGCAAATATTGAATATTCAACAATTTTTAGCAGACATCGACTCCATCCTTTTAGGTTTTTTGCACCATTAAATTTTGCATACCACTTAGCCAAGTACAAACCAGACTTGGTAATTGTTACGACGTATGAGCTTTTACTCGCTGCTGCATTCATTAAAAAATTAATGGGCTTTAAATTGATTTATGATATTCAGGAAAACTACACCAAAAACATTCAACACAACCATACCCTTCCTAATTGGCTTAAAACAGCACCGGTAAAGTATATACAGTTTGTGGAAAAAATCACCAATTCATCCATTGATCAATACTTTTTTGCAGAGCAATGTTACGTCGATGAGTTCCCTTATATTTCCAATTTTACTGTTTTGGAAAACAAATATGCTGGAAAAATCATACCACAAGCTCCTTTTAAACTCAAGTCGAGCTCCCTCAAATTTGTTATTACAGGTACTATTTCTCCTGTGTACGGAAGCTTAGATGCACTATACTGGTTTAAATATATCCAAGAAAAATTGCCTCAAGCTACCTTGGAAATCATAGGTCATGTACCATTGGATGGCTTTAAAAAGACCCTAGAAAATACAGCCAAAAACATCCCAAATGTATTGCTTAATATTAGTAAAAAACCAATTCCGCAGAGCCAGATTTATGAGCGAATGAAAGCCTCGGACATACTGCTGTTACCCTATCAAAAAACACCAAGCATTTGGCCCAAAATCCCAACAAAAATTTATGAAGCATTAGCACTTGGCCTACCTGTAATCATTCCAAAAAACAAGCTTTGGGAATCCCTCATTTCACCTTATCCTGCGGGTGTAGCTTTAGACTTTTTAAACCCGGAAAAGAGCTTGGATGAACTTAAAAAACTTCTTGAAACCGAACTGTTCCTAACCACTGTTTCCAAGGAGGTATTATGGGAAGCCGAAAAGAAAAAATTACAGACACTGGTCGCAGAACTTTTAAATAATTAAGGACAAAATAAGCTATCCCGGATAGCCAAAGGACTTACATTTTTTACTCAAACAACTAAGGCTCCAAAAGCTTTTGTTCATGAACCATCCATTTCTTCAGGTAGTATCCATGCTACCACATCTGCTCTATTTTAAAGTCTAAGCGAGCTTATCAATTCACATTTTTATAAAAGTTATCCACTTCTCCCCCTGTTAAAAAACTCTGTCCGGCTTTTAGGAAACTCGTTTAAAACTAATTCCCTAACGAAGACACGTTGGTTCAACGAATAGAAAAACCACTAACAAACAAATACTTACAAAATATTTAGTTTAAAACTAATTTATTTTTTAGCTAAGTCTAAAACAATAATCACAAAACAAATCGAGTTATCCACAAGCGATTTAGGTTTTATTGAAATATTTTTTTAGTATTATCTAAATTATTATATTTGACTTATCAACTTTAAAAATGACTTAATGCCAAGCTTAACCTACGCAGAAGAAAATTATCTCAAGGCCATCTATCATTTGTCAGACGGTGGTAAACATAATGTCTCCACCAATGACCTATCAAAAGAGATGAAGACCAAGCCTGCTTCTGTAAGCGACATGCTCAGAAAATTATCCGACAAAGAAGTTATCAACTACAGGAAATATTACGGTGTGACCATTACTGAGGAAGGGAAAAAGTCCGCCCTACAAATCATCAGAAAGCACCGGCTGTGGGAAGTCTTCTTGGTGGAAAAATTAATGTTCAGCTGGGATGAGGTTCATGATGTTGCGGAGGAGTTGGAACACATCAAATCCACCATCCTCATCCAGCGTCTTGATGACTTCTTGGGCAACCCAAAATACGACCCTCATGGTGATCCTATTCCTGATGAATTTGGTGATGTAAAAGCCCGTCCAAGGGTTCCACTAAACGACCTCGGATTAAATGATTCTGGGCAGATTGTAGCAGTAAAAGATAGCAGTGCCGCTTTCCTAAGATACCTCGATAAGGTGGGGGCTTATATAGGTGCTAGAATTAAAATTTTGGACAAGGTGGAATTCGATGGTTCATTGGAGATTCTTGTTGACAATAAAAAGACCTTGTTCATGTCTAAAGATGTGGCAGGGAATATTCTAATTATACAATCATGATGAAAACAAGACTGGTATTAATTACTACTCTTATTACCATCCTTCTTTCCTCATGTAAGTTTGACCGCAAAGGAGACCAAGGTAAATTTCGCATTACGGCCACTACCAATATCATGGCTGATGGTGTAAGGGCATTGGTGGGTGACAGTGCCATTGTCACTCCTTTGATGGCCGTGGGTGTTGACCCTCACCTTTACAAAGCCTCCCAACGGGACCTGGATTTACTGTTTGATGCAGACTTGGTCGTTTACCATGGCCTACATCTCGAGGGAAAAATGGTTGAAGTACTGCATAAGTTTAGTAGAACCCATGAGGTCATTGATGTGGGGGCACTCCTCCCTCCCACCCTTTTGATCTCCAGCCCAGCATTTGCCAATACTGTAGATCCCCATATCTGGTTTGATGTAAAACTCTGGAGTTTGGCCATGGAACAATTAAAGGATGCTATCCTTGAAAAAAAACCAGAATGGGCTGATTATGTGAATGCTAATTGGGAAAGGTACCAGGCGCAATTGACCGTATTAGACCAATATGCTGGCGATGAAATCAAAAACATCACCAATCAAGGCCAGGTTCTAATCACGGCCCATGATGCTTTCTCCTACTTTGGAAAGGCCTATCAGATCGATGTCAAAGGACTGCAAGGTCTTTCCACATTGAGTGAACCAGGGTTAAATGATGTGTCCAAGCTGGTGAACTTTATTATTGAGAGGAATATTAAGGCCATTTTCATAGAACAATCCATTTCTCCGAAAGCCATTAAAGCAGTAGTTGAAGGGTGCAAGAGAAAAGGCCATGATGTAATATTGGCCGGGCCACTTTACACTGACAGCCTTGGCGACCCTGAAGGACCAGCAGGAACTTATTTGGGCATGGTAAAAACCAATGTGGATGCCATCGTACAAAACTTGAAATCAAAATGATAGAACAAATAAACAATCCGGTAGTTGAAGTACATGACCTGATGGTCAGTTACGGCCAAAACCCAGTCCTTTGGAATATTGACCTTACTTTGCCAGCAGGAAACCTCATTGGAATTCTTGGTCCCAATGGTGCTGGTAAATCCACTTTGATTAAGGCAATTATGGGATTGATAGAAGCCAATAGCGGATATTCAAAGATTTTTGACCAAGATTTAAACCAGGTTAGAGACCGCGTAAGCTATGTACCACAGCGTGAGTCGGTAGATTGGGACTTCCCTGCTTCTGCTTTGGATATCGTCATGATGGGAACCTACCACCACCTAGGGCTTTTTAAGCGGCCAGGCAAAAAGGAAAAAGAATTGGCTATGGATTGCCTTGAAAAGGTCAATATGAAAGCCTTTGCCAAAAGACAGATCAGTGAGTTGTCCGGTGGTCAACAGCAGCGAGTCTTTATTGCCCGTGCATTGGCCCAACAGGCTGATATCTATTTTATGGATGAACCTTTTGCAGGTGTGGACATGAGTACTGAGAAAGCTTTGGTGGGTTTATTTCAGGAAATGACTGCCACTGGAAAAACCGTGATCGTCGTTCACCATGATATCTATTCTGCAGGGAAGTATTTCAATTGGCTTATTATGCTCAATATGCACCTTATTGCTTCAGGGCCTACAGAAAAAGTCTTGACAGAAGACTTACTGACCAAAACTTATGGAGGCAAACTTTCCATGCTAACAGATATAGGTGAGCTGATCAAGAAAAGTGATTTCAATCCTTTGAAAAACTGATATGGAAGATTTCTTGTACTTCTTTTCTTTTCAAGATCCCAATGTGCTGATGGTTGTCATTGGCATTTCACTGCTGTCCATCAGTGCGGCCATGGTAGGTACGTTTACCTTCTTAGACAAAAAGGCACTGGTGGGTGATGCCATTTCCCATGCAGTTTTGCCCGGGGTGTGTCTGGCATTTATGTTTTCCGGAAACAAAAACCCCTTCTGGATTGTCTCTGGAGCATTTTTTACTGGTGGCCTGTGTACCTATGCCATTACTTGGATTTCCAATTACACCAAACTCAAAGAAGATACGGTGATTGCATCCGTTCTCTCTATTTTCTTTGGTGTAGGGATAGTCATGATGACCCAGCTGCAACAAACTGGCAATGCTTCCCTATCTGGCTTGGATCATTTTATTTTTGGAAACGCCATATCCATAGTCAGAAAAGACCTTTGGGTTTATGGATTTCTTGCCTTGGCAATCATTCTATCAATCCTATTCTTCTACAAGGAATTTAAAGTAATGGTCTTTAACCGATCCTTTGCAGAAAGTGTTGGCCTGCCTGTTAAACGTCTGGAATTTCTTTTCAATTCATTGATGGTTTTGGCCGTGGTTACAGGTATTCAGGCTATAGGTGTGGTGTTGATGGCAGCACTTCTGATTACTCCAGCGGCGGCTGCCAAATTCTGGACAGACCGATTGGACAAGATGCTTTGGATCGCTGTTTCCTTTTCTTTGGTATCCGGAATCACGGGTGCTTACATTTCGTTTGTACTCCCCCACATGCCCACCGGCCCTTGGGTAGTCATTGTACTTTCATTGATTGCTTTTCTATCTTTTTTCTTCTCCATCAAAAAAGGAATTCTCACCAAATGGATAGCCAGAAGAAACTACCAAAGAAAGATCCATTCAGACCACATTCTTAAGGCACTGTTTGGCGCTCGGGAAAAAGGCAAAACAGACCTTTCCATTGAATCCATTTTCAATAATTTCCCTGGTAAATCTTTTAAAACACAGTATTCAATTAATAGATTAATAGACAAAAAATATATAATTGATAATCAAGGAAATATATCATTAACAAAAAAAGGATTAACAGAAGCCAAACGTATTGTTAGACTTCATAGGTTATGGGAGCTGTACATGACAGAATATATGAATATAGCTCCTGATCATGTACATGATAGTGCCGAAAAACTGGAGCACATTATTACGCCTGAATTGGAACAAAAGCTAGACAAAAACCTCAATTTCCCGCAAGCAGATCCCCATCAATCCATCATTCCTAGAGACCAAGATAAATCATGAGTTTTGACCCAAACGCATTTCTAATTATTAGTACAGGATCCATGATAGCCATATCATGTGGATTGTTGGGCGTGTTTCTGATGCTTCGCAAAATGGCCATGACCGGTGATGCCATTTCACACGCTGTCCTACCGGGAATCGTGATAGCTTTTATGATTTCAGGAAGCCGACATGGCTTGGCCATGGTCATTGGCGCAGGATTGGTTGGAATTATCGCTACAGTATTCATTGAATACCTCAGCAATAAGGTAAAACTCCAGTCGGATGCTTCTATTGGGATTACCTTTACTTCCCTTTTTGCCATCGGAATTATTATGATCACTTTCTTGGCCAATCAAATTGACCTGGACCAAGACTGTGTGTTGTATGGGGAAATTGCCTACGTGCCCATCGATCTGTGGATTACTGGATCAGGAACTATTATGGGACCAAGGGTAACCTACCTATCATTGATCAATCTGGCCTTGGTGAGCCTTTTTATTTATTTGTTTTTCAAGGAATTAAAGATCAGCACTTTTGACAAAGAGTTTGCTGCCACTATCGGCTTATCCACCGTTGGGGTTAATTATGGCTTAATGGGGATGGTGTCCTATACCACAGTAAGTTCCTTTGAGGCTGTTGGAGCCATTTTGGTTGTGGCATTGATGGTCGTTCCGCCAGCAACTGCTTTCCTTTGGACCAAAAATCTTAAACGCTTGATCCAACTGACCATTATATTAGGGATATTATCCTCTTTACTAGGGTATTACTTGGCCTTCTTCCTCAATAGCTCTATTGCTGGTGCCATGGCTACTGTCGCAGGGTTCTTTTTCTTTCTTAGTGTAATCTTAAACCGCAAACAAATTCCAGCCATCAAAAAGAAGCTTTCAAAAATAAAAGCTTCCAATATTTCCATCTAAAAAGTCCTTATAAGGACAATTTTGAGCTAGTTTTTCTCCGGTGAATTTTCCTTTGACCTTTTCAAATGGCTTTGGTCTTCTCCTAGTAATTTGGCAAATGGCATGGTACCGCTATCCAATTCGAAAATCCTTCTTAAAATGGCTAAGGTGGGAATAATCAAGATCATCCCTGCTATTCCCCAAATAGCTCCTCCCACCAACAGTCCCAAAAAAGTGATAAAAGGGTTGAGGTTGACATTAGAGCCTACAATCTTTGGGGTAAGAAAGTTACTTTCAATTAATTGGATAATGGCAAACAAGACAATAATGAAGAATGGAGACACCATTGAGTCTGATGTAAGAAACGAGTAGAAAAAAGGCAAAATAGCTCCCAAGAAAGGCCCTAAGTATGGAATTATATTAAGCAAAGCCGCAAAAAGACCAAAAAACAGGGCATGCTTAACCCCTAGAAAATACAAAGCAGTCGTGTTCAGCACTGCTAGAATCGCCATTACTTTCATTAATCCGATAATGTAACCCTGAACCATTCTTCTGATTCGAAAAATTTCCAGCCTTACCTTTCTTGGATTTTGATTTTTAAACAAATGGGCCATAAAATCAGCCAAATGGTGTCGGTAAATCAGCATAAAAAACACGAAAACAGGAGTAAGTATCAGGCCGCTTAGAGAGCCAATGGTATTGACCAAAACCATGGGTAGGCTTTGATTGCCCTGTTGAAAAATCTTCAAAAACTGAGAAAGTTCAAAACCATCTTCTAAACCCAATTCATATCCTAGACTATCAGAAAAAAATATATCAACATCAGCCAACCACTCATTCATATGTTGGCTGACATTTTCCAAATCTTGACTTACTCCTTTTATTTGGATAACGATAAGCGCAATGATTCCGCCCAGAAAAAGCATTCCTCCCAACCACGCCAGTAAAACACTCAATGTTCCGGGAACCTTTCTCCTTTCCAGCCAGGTACATATTGGTGTCAATAAGATGGAAAGCATTCCTGCCATCATCAAGGGAACCAATAATTTTTTACCCAAAATCAGAATAAAAACTATAGTGATGATCAGCAGGAGTACAAAAAGTACCCTTATGAATGTGGGAATTATTATTTTTTGCATAGATACTTCATTACTTAATCTTATTACCTACTAATATTATGCAAAAGGTATGGAGATTCCGAATTTTATGTCACTCCTTCATGCAAAAGAAAATTGCTGAAAATATTTCGATAAACTCTTCATGAAATTTTCCGTAATGAACTAAGACTGAAAATACGTAGTTTAGCAAGTAATTATGAATAAAATGAAAAGAATACTTACACTGGTTTTTTTGATGATTGTAGGGTCGAGTGTATATGCCCAAAAGACTAAAATACAGTGGCTCAGCTTTGATGAGGCAACAACCATGAATCAAGATAATCCTAAAATGCTGATCATCGATGTCTATACAGACTGGTGTGGTTGGTGTAAAAAAATGGACAAGGAAACTTTTACGGATGAAGGAGTCATCAAATACATTAATGAAAATTTCTATGCTGTCAAATTGGACGCAGAAAACAGTAAGAAAAAGTTTGAATTCAGGGGCAAAGAATATACTGAAGAAAGCATGGCCCGGGCTATGAGGGTAAGTTCCTACCCTAACTTTGTGATTATGGATGCAGCTATGGAAAACATTACCCAACTACCCGGCTATAGGGAGCCAGAAGCTTTTCTTAAAGATCTAGTAGCGACAATTGAAAAATTTACAGGGAAATAAGGATTCCATAATCTTGAGTAGAGAGTTTTGAAATTCAATACTCATTGCTATATGATTAATATCAAGTCCTAAATTCCGATTATCTAGCGCCCATTTTTTATCTTGCATCTTATATTTAGAATTTAACCAATCAAAAATGGCTTTTTCCATTACCGAAAAAGAAGATACAATCATTGCGCTGGCCACTCCCCAAGGAGTTGGCGCTATAGCGGTCATTAGACTTTCTGGCAAAGAGGCCATCAAGCTGACCAATGAGGTTTTTGCCGGAAAGGACCTTGAAAAACAGAATTCCCACACTATCCATTTTGGAACCATCCGTGATGGTGAAAAAGTCATTGATGAGGTATTGGTGTCTTTGTTTATTGCCCCAAAGTCCTTTACGAAAGAAAATGTGGTAGAAATCTCTACACACGGTTCCTCTTACATCATCAATCAGGTGATCAAGCTTTTCATCAGAAAGGGAGCCAGACCTGCAAAGCCTGGAGAGTTTACCCAAAGGGCATTTCTCAATGGGCAATTTGACCTGGCCCAAGCAGAAGCTGTTGCTGATCTAATTCATTCTGACTCAGAAGCGTCTCACCAAGCAGCCCTACATCAAATGCGCGGTGGATTTAGTGGAGAAATTAAAGAGCTTCGGGATAAGCTGATCCACTTTGCCTCCATGATAGAGTTGGAACTGGACTTTGCAGAAGAAGATGTGGAATTTGCCAGCCGTGAAGATTTGCAAAATTTGGTAGAGAAATTACTACGAGTAGTAGAACAGCTGATCTCCAGTTTTGATTTGGGCAATGTAATTAAAAATGGTGTACCTACTGTAATTGCAGGTAAGCCAAATGCCGGAAAGTCCACCCTACTCAATGCCCTACTCAATGAGGAAAAAGCCATTGTATCTGACATTGCCGGTACCACCCGAGACTTTATCGAAGATGAAATCAATATTGGTGGTGTAATTTTTAGGTTCATTGATACAGCCGGTTTGCGGGAAACCACTGACACCATTGAAGCCATTGGGGTAAGCCGCACCCAAGAGAAGATGAAAACAGCTTCATTGATTCTTTATTTGTTTGACCTATCAGATACGGACATGATTGAGATCAACAGAGATATCAATAAGCTTGAAAATCTCGGTGTCCCTTTTGTTAAAGTAGCCAATAAGATAGATAAATCCAATCAACAGTTTATCAGTGAGTTAAAAGAAAAACATCCTGACACTATTTTTATATCAGCTGGACAGAAAGAGCATTTGGATATACTTCGCGACAAAATCCTAGAGCTTGTGAACCTGGACAAGTTCAAGACAGGAAATACCGTAGTAACCAATATCCGCCATTACGACTCATTGGTAAAAACCCGTGAATCTTTGTTGGATGTCTTAAGCGGTATCGACAATCAAATCACCAATGACTTTATGGCCATGGATATCCGTCGATCCCTTCATTTCTTAGGAGAGATAACCGGTGAGATCACTACAGATGATTTGCTAGCGAATATTTTTAGTAAGTTTTGTATCGGAAAGTAAAAACAGAAAATAAACCTAACTAAACCACTATGCACTAGAAGTGCATAGGTTTGTTCAAGAATGAAATTCTGATACTTACTCCAGGATAAAATTATCCTGATCGTCAGTATTCGAGATGTCTCGATGATGTTCTAAATACTCCTCAACCATCTTATCAGTTATATTGCCTGTACTCCAAGCACCATAACCAATAGCCCAAAAATGGCGACCCCAATAGCGTTTGCTTAATTCTGGATAATCCGATTGAAGACGTCGTGAAGTTCGACCCTTCATACGCTTTACCAAGTCGCTAATGGAATGTTTCGGGCTATATTCAATATGCATGTGAACATGATCATTACTTATTACGCCCTGAAGAATCCTAACATCTTCTGCATCACATATTTGTTTCAGCAAATCCCTACTGCGCCGTTGAACATCTCCTCGTAGTACCGGATAACGATACTTGGTAACCCAAACTATGTGGACTGTCAACCAACTGACTGTATGGTTTCCTCGACGATTGATTGATCCCATTTTCCAATATTGAAAAATTTATCCTAAACTGAAAGTCTTGCACTGAAAGTGCATAGTTTTCACTAGCGATTGAGACCAATAAATACAATAATACGAAACAAAATGGCTGTAAATTTAATTTTTACAGCCATTTTTATTTGTTATTGTTTCTTATTTTTTGATACTTTTGTACCCTATCAATCACTCATTTGTACCTATTAGAACATTTACATATTGCGGTACAAAATGGTTGTGCAGAAGAAACTCCAAAATAATGATTCCTTCTGTAAACATGCATTAAAAATTCTTTAGATAGGAACATATTTCATCTAGTTTGTGAAAGTTTATCTAAAAATTTTCGTAGAAAATCGATAAATATGTGAGGTAAACTTTGTTGTTCCGGGGTCATAATTACTTGATGGATTATTAGCGATCAAAAATTCGCCATCAAGTGTAGCCATTAACCCTCCTAAATAATAAGGTGCATCAATACTTGTTTTCTTAGATAGACTAGAAAAATCAATGACAACAACTTTCGACTCAGAGGTTTTGGTATATAAGACCATACTGCTGTTATCCTTATAACTAAAATCAGCAGACTCAGTTGACCGGCCATTGATCTGGGATTTAATTTCAACTCCCGTTTCCGGATTTATTAAAGACAACTCAGATATAAAATAATTCAATATAAAGTTATCCCTTCTACTTGTAAAAAAGTCATCTGTACTAACCTCAACGTTAAAACTTTCAAAATTCAATGTATATGGATTAAACCATAATACATCATCAATATGCCTTCCGGCAAGGTATATTTTTGAAAGGTCGTAATTGGTTTCCAAACTTTCGACATCTTGGTTAATGTATTCTCTAAATCCGTTATAATATTCAAAAAATGACGGAGGATTATAAACCCTATCATTATCTCTTGAATCAATAACTTTAATTGTATTCCCGCTCATTCCGGTAGCTACTGCAAGTATTATTCCTACTCCATTTTTTGAAAATTTTATTTCCCTTGGATTGATATGGGGATGCTGGGGATGATCCCAAGAGTTTTTGGGAACTGTTACTTTTTTAATTAATTGCCCACCATTGATAGCATAGATATAAATTTCTGGGCTATAACTACTATAAATATAGATACGATTATTATATGGATTAATAGAAAAACCGTTAAGATTGAAAGGGACATCTATAAACTGTTTAATTTTAAAAGTTTCAGTTGAAATTTGATAAACCCTATTTGGACTATCTGTAAAAACCCAATAACTTTTGTTTACCTCATCTATAAAGTGTTCATTAATATGTCCATCAATAGCCAAATCATCATCAAAAAAATCAACACTAAACTCATGATTGGTATTTCTACCCAATGAATCCTGTACGGTTACTGTAAAATCATACGTGGCTCCAAGTCTTGCGCAGCCATATGAAAATGAAACTTCATTCTTCAAATCATTGCTACTTGACTTCATCTCCGTTTGGCAATAGTCATAATGACTCTTTACACCAATAATCTTGATATTTTTGTCAAAATTAATTCTGACCGAATCAGGTATTTGGTTTACATGATTACCGGGAATACCCTTAGTACTTAATATTGTAGGATCATAGTCCTGAATCACTTTAATTGTTTTAGTCAAATTTCCAGCTTTCGCCAGTATTTTACCCTCCCTTATTTTGTCTAATGGGTTAGACTTCCACTTAACATAAACATCCCCATTTCCTCCTCCTTCAATAGTCGAGGCTTCTAACCACTCATTTTGTGATTTTAAAGCCCAGTCACTGTTGGATAGCAAACTGATTTTTATTGAATCTGCAGGCGCGCTGACATAAAATAATGAATCTGAAACTGCCATAGTTTGATTCCCTACTTTCATAACAATTTCAACATCCGTAACCAGATCTGTTTCTACGTTGACTTCTTCGATAGCTGTAATGTAATTCTCGGCCTCGACCATCAAAACATGAGAACCAATGGGTAATTTCCTAAAGTCAAAACTGCTTTGGGTTATTGTATCAGGTAAAATGTCTCCATTTTCTGATTTAATAGATACCTTAAAATCATTTATATATTGATCGTATTCATTAAAAATGGTTCCACTTATGCTGCCTGTAAATTTAGGCTGGTCTTCCATTCCTGTATTACAAGAAAAAAATAATAAACTAGATAAAATTAAAATATAAATGTTCTTTATCATGACAATTTTAAAAATTCAATCCTAATTAATTTTCCCTCAAAAATAGAAAATAAAAATTTACAGAAACTAATAAATTAAGTGTTTCTGCCAATACGATAGTTTGATTCCTCTCCTCAAATTATTCGTCCAATTTAACGTTTACTTGAATGGCCTGATCCACATGCAATGTCCTCCTCCTGGAGCCATTACCGCTTTTATGATATCGCCTTTTTTCACTGTACCCTTCCTCACCTGATAGGCTTCAGGATTGGTTTTGCAATGGGTTTCTTCTGTGTCCTCATAAAAAGTCACCTCATATTCCTGACCTGCTTCCAAGAAGTCAAGTATGATCTCCAGCGTTCCTCCCTGCTGGTTATAGACACTGCCGATAAACCACTCATTTCCCTGTCTCCTTGCAGTACTGATATACTCACCGATACTGGAATGAAGTACCCGACTTTCATCCCATTTACCCACAGGTAATTTTTGGATAAATTCAAACAGATCCGACTTAGCGTCATAGGCTTCCGGTGCATCTGGAATACAAACCAGGCCACTGAAAACAATCAAGGTACGGGCGGCTTCAGATGCTACCGTTGATAAATAAGAATGCTTTTCTCTGGGTCCTTTTTGGCGCAAGCCATTGTTGATACCTGTTAAATCAAAATTGCCGTTGTTCATATCCAACGGACCTGTAATGGCATTGATCAGCGCCATTTTGATAAAGGACTCAGGCGTAAAGGCACGGCGTGAATCCTGCTGTGCATGGCAATATTCCCGGGTAATCGCGTTGGGATAGGTACGTCGGATACCGGTAAAGGGCACCGGGCCATCATGAAAATCAATTAATAATTTGCTTTCTGCACTTTTTTGGATCGCTCCTCTAGTAAACTCCACATCACTGCCCATAAATCCGTACTTGATGCCTTTCATTCCCAAAGACTTGTAATAAGGGAAAAGGGCATCGTCCCCATACTCACCATGCCTTCTATCGTAATACAGCATTAGATCTACTTCCTTTTCTGCTGCGTAATCAATCACTTTCTCCAGGTCCAGCTTATCCGACAACTCAAAATGACCAGCACTGGCGTGTTTGTACCAGGAATCATCAATAAGAAAATATTCTATCCCTTTTTCTGCAGCAAAATCAATAAAACGGAAATAGCTTTCGGTATTGATGTTGTAAACGAAACCATCTGGAGCAGTATAACCATGAACACGCCAGTCCCATAAAGTCTTACCTGGCTTTATCCAATCCGTATTTTCCAGTTTAGACGGTGTGGCCAGATTTACAGGAACTGTACTGGTCACCAAATCCCCTGCAGATGTACCCAAAAGGATTACCCTCCAGGGACTGGTCCACTCGTTTTCATTTAGTGCTACTTTGTTTACCGACTCAAACTTTCCTTTGGTGTCTGCTATCCCCAGATGCATAGGATCTATGCCTTGAGATGCAAATAGATCAGATTCTAATAGAGCAATAAAGGATTTACCGGAAGATTCCACCACAAGTGGTACACTGATATTTTTTCCTTTTTTCTGTTCCAAAATATCATTCACCCCTTCAAAGTCCACTGGGCCCACAGGTTCTGTTTCCCCTTTTGGAAAAAAATAATTGCTTTCTAATGCAAAATTATAAGTAAGTTTAAATATTCCCTCTGTTGGTTTTTCTCCCTCATCTAAAACCACCCGAAAAGCCACTCCCTGGTCATAAACCCTGGCAAGCAGTTTACCTCTTACTCCATCAAAATCAACAGCTAATTGAAGTTCCCTGAAATGATCCCGGATGTTGCTCTGCTGCCCCCAAACTGGATTCCATTTATCATCTTTTTCAATTTCCTCTGCCCCCAAGATGGACACATTCCCATTGGAAAAAATTTCTAATTCAGAAAACCCAATTCTTTCCTCCCCATTTTGGTCAATTCGGTAGTTCAGCTTATTTTCAACCAACTTTATATCCAGTGACAGTTCTTTATTAGGGGAGACAATTCGGAAATTATCCATGGGTTTATTACATGAAACAAGTCCCCCAAAGAACATAAGAATCATTAATATTTTATGCAGCATTTTTTGGTTATTTTATTGATAAAGTGTATCAAAAAACTTTGGAACCATAAATAAACGATACCTTCAGCTTTCAAACACTTTACTCTTTTGATTTTAGGATATAACTTACCGTATAGTCTCCGCCAAACACATTAGTACCTGAGGGCAAATAAAGGTACTGTGGCTTCCCTTCAACCATCAGCAGCTGAGGACGCTCAAACTTGGCATATGGACGATTTTTGGGGCCATAGTGAACAGCCACTTTCGACATGTCTATTGGGAGATAGGCATTGATTCGATGAAATCCTTTTTCATATTTCTCGAAAGTAATCCCATCATCAGATAGCCACAACAGACCACCTCCTTCTTCGATTATCCCATGGTTATCCGTCGTCAGCAAGGCAAATTTACCTTCATGCATAAAAGCATAACCATCTTCAATATTCGATTCATTAGAGGTTACAGGAAAAGGAAGTTGAACATAAGGACCTTCCAAATTTTCCGATACTGCAAGTCCCATTCTGGCTTTCTCAGATTTAAAATATAAAAAATAGCCCCCATTGGGGTGCTTCAAAAGCGCGGGGTTGTTCACCCCGTTTGTGGCTTTATGGTTCCAATAATCAGGATTTTTGGGGACGTCCAATATCAACCCATCCTTGTTCACTTTTTTCCAGGGTCCATAAGGACTTTCTGAAACTGCCATTCCTATCTTTTGGTTGGATGGATGTATGGGCGGTTTGGGATTATCATTGGCAATGTATAATAATACGTATTTACCATTTATAAAATGGATGGCAGGGTTATGGGCACCAAACCTATCCCATGTATCCAGACCGGTTCCTGCAATAGCCACATCCGAAAAAACAAACGGCCCTTCCGGCCCCTCTCCTACATAATGGGCTATTTCACTTCCAGACCGCCATCCCGGCTCCACGGTAGTCCCTTTCCACCTGGCCACAAAAAGATGGACTTTTCCTTCCTGATCCATTACAGGAGAAGTTCCCCATACTGTATACTCGGGCTCACTGACAGCAATTCCAACATATTCCCACCCATCAGCAAACTGCTTACTCTGGGCTTTAAGTCCATTTGAAACAAACATTGTTGTGAGCCCTATCAACAATACTTTAAATAATTTCATACAATAAATATTAGGTCAATAAGATTTACATAGCAAAAGAAGAAATAGTCCTTTTGCACTATATTTAATCAAGGTAATTATTAGACTTCAATTAACCTAAGTGCAGTTAAAATTAACATCCATAACTCCTGTATACATTGTTAAGCAGAGCTTGACTATTAGTCAGTAATTTGCAGTTAGAGCCCAAACTATTAAAGGAAAACAAAATTTTTATTCTAGGTTCACGGTATTAGGCTGAACCAATTTGAAATCTATATAAGCCTCAAAAGTTCTTTTCCAAGGAAGTGAAAATTCAATTTGTTGGATTGTGTAGGATAGATCCTTTCCAAAAAACACTTTTTCTAAATGCGCCAATTCATCCTCAATTGATTCTTTAGCCATTTCCTCCATTTTCCTGACGACTTCTTCAGTACCCAAAGTTGAGCTTTTTCCCTCTTGGTTAAAATACCTATTTAAATCACTTCGAATAAGGTTATTATAGTAATAGTCATTGATCATGCGATGTAGGGTAAACCAATATTGGGACTTTTTAACCTTCATGGTTTCCTGCTTATCTGAATTGGCCAACTTTAATCCATTAAAGTACAAGATAGCCTGAGGCAGCGCTGTCCCAATGGTATTGCCCGGAGTATTCCATGATGCATAACCATACACTTTATCCATACAACCCATTTCCTCTAGCATGCTCGTGAAACTCCCTGACCCTCCTTGCACATCTCCCACGGGATCAATATCAGCAATGATCAAACGCTTACCTTGTTGAAGTGCTTGATCTATTTCTTTTACAAATGCCTCCGATGCTCCATCTATTTTTCTAGAAGTATAAACATAATAAAACAAATCTGCCTCCTCTTCATCGCTTACCGGAACTCCTCCTACTGCTTTAATATGACTGGAAACCGTAATATTTAAAGGACGATCCTCAAAAGGCATGATTTCTTCCGACATACTTTGGGAAGAATAGACAGGTTTGATCTTTGGAAAAGTCCCAGTACTTTCATTGATCATTCTGGCCAAAAGCAACATAGCCACCTCATCTGTTCCAGCTTGGACAATGATCTTATCTTCTAATTGAGCCTGCTTTATATCTGCTAAAAGGCCTTGCTTTTCCTTTACATGGACACCCTCAGGCTTTGCATCATCCTGAGATAGGATCATGTAATCTATGAGCCCATGTTTAACATAGTTAATCATTAATTTATTGACACTAAGATTCCTTTTCCTAGCTTCCTGATAGTCATTTAAGGCCTTCAAAGGGATGACCTTTTCCAATTCAGAAATATCTTTTTTTGAACTTTCATCCTCTTTTACAGAAATCTCAGCCCACTTGGCCAATGCTTCTCTATACCTTTCATTTTTTCCATCAGCAGTCGGGGCCAAACGCATGATGACACTTTGGACATAAACTGGTACAGTTGGTGCTAGTTTCTTTATTGCTTCCAGCACTTTGAGCCTTTCCAAAGCAATAGCTTGATCAACCTTCTGAACCCTACTCGCCACTAATCCGCCATATGCCACCATATCCGCTGCAATAATCACCGCTTTTACATCAGTATAATCTTGAGCTAATAGCCAGGAAATAATTTCGTCAGATTTACCAGGTGATTGCAAATTTCCCAACAAGCCCATAGGCGGAGTGATTAAAGTGGTGGATGCTATCTCTGCCATTCGTACTGGAAACTGCAAGCAAGGAGGCCTGTCATCCAAAGGAATAAAAATCACCTTTTGATCCGTGTCATTTTGCGCGTCTTGAGCAAGAACAGATTGACTTCCTAGCCCAATAAATACTCCTAGAAAAATTAAAAGAGTTATCTTCATTTTATAAATGAGCAATATTTGCTCTTTTTATGAACTTTCTAAAATACCATTTTAAATCTACACCAAGCTACCTTACCAATTATTTTATAATGGAAGTAAATCTTTAAACTGAACCTTTCAATAATAAACTTGAAAAACATAATCCCTCAGAAAAGGCCATTTGACTCTTCTGAGGGATTATAGATATTGAATACAATTCAAACTCTTTTTCTATTCTCTAATTAACTACCTGCTGGGCCGGGATATCCTGGGTTCTGAGGAGTAAGATTCGGATTGTTCTGCATTTCTGGTATTGGAAGAGGAAACAAGTAATGCTTCTCCTGCAAGGTCTGGTCTGAACTTAAATTGGTATGTCCTACAAAGTCATCAAACCCTTTAGTGGTTTCGTTGAATACTTTGCGGAGACGTACCATATCAAACCAAGTGATCCCTTCATAACAGAACTCATACCATCTTTCTCTCCACACAGCTTCGCGGAAACTATTCTGGTCAAAAGTTCCCATAGCAGCAGTTGTCAATTCCGCCCTATCCCTAATGGATTTCAAGGCATTATAAGCATCAACGTTTGGCCCATTTCCTATTTCATTTTGAGCCTCAGCATAAATTAGCAAAACTTCGGCATAACGTAACATCGGCACATTAAGGTTGTCCTTGGCTGTTCCAGCCACTCCCGGACTGCCATTGGCGGTAATGTTGAAGTGTTTGAAAATATAAGGTGCACCTAAATCAAAGGGTTCTCCATTGCCATTGGTATAATAGGTAGTATAGAAATAGCCTTCTTGATCGGTTGTCCTTTTGTCACCTGCTTCGTACGATTCGAAGAACGAACGAGTAGGCACGGTACTTCCTGTGCCAGATGGACCACGATAAGAAACTGGCTTAAAGTTAGGGAACATATTGCCCATTGGGTTACCTGCCACTAGGTCGTTATATTGAATGCTGAACAGATGCTCTTTGGTGTTCCCAAGGCTTTCATCATGAACTTCGTAATAAGTATCAAAAAGCCCTATTTCACTCGGATTATCAATGATCTCCTTTGCTTTGCTAGCAGCCAACTGATAATATTCGCTACCCTTATTCAGTGGGTAACCAGCCATGGTTAGGTAAACCTTGGCAAGCAAACCTTTAGCTGCTGCAGTAGAGATCCTTCCACTGGAATTCATCCAACCCAAACCAGCACTTTCTGCTATTTTCAAATCTTCAATAATTTGAGCATAGACATTTTCCTGTGTTTCACGAATAGGGAAAAAGTCCTCTGAAGTGGCAGTTTGTGGAGTAAGCACCAATGGGACATCTCCCCAAAGTCTAACGGCATAGAAATAAGCCCAAGCCCTGAAGAACCTTGCCTCACCTAGGATTTTTGTCTTCTGTGCTTCATCCATTGGAGTAATTCCCGGAACCTTGTCCAAAACCAAGTTTGCCTGTGCAATCAATCGATATATGCCTCTCCACCAGTTTTTGACATGACCAGTATTTCCATCCCAAGTAAGGGAATAGAGATTGTTCAAATCAGAGTTTTGGGCGGTTTCTGTAGTAGAAGTCCCTGTAGGTGCTTCCAATAATTGCCAGTTGGAAGAGAAGATACCAGCTCCATCTCCGTAAAACCTTGAGTTATCATACACGGAGGCTATCGCTGCTTCAGCATGGTCAGGAATGGTGTAAAAACTCTCAGGTGTCAAGTTGGATGGATCCTCTTCATCCAAAAATCCTGAACAGCCAGTCCCCATCACAAACATACTGCTAAGAAGACCTGTATATATATATTTTTTCATGGTAAGTTTCATGGTGATCTTTTTTTATTATGGTTAATAAAATTAAAGTCCGATTTGCAGTCCCAATAGGAATACGGTAGGCTTTGGATATTCATGCCACTTCATTCCTTGAGAGAAAACGTTATTGCTATCATTTCCCCTAATTGGCGTAATCTCTGGGTCACCTATCACTTCATCATTGACTATCAAAAAGAAATTTTGGGTTGAAGCATAAAGTCTTAGGTTACTCAAACGCAATCGGTTGATCAATTCTTTTTGGAAGTTATATCCCACTACCAGGTTTCTACCACGGATAAAAGAACCATCCTGAACCCAGTGTGAATCCACATTGGTCACATAACCTGCACGGGTATCTCTCACTTGGGCAATCATGGTATTCTGATTTTCTGGAGTCCAAGCATTCAAGACAGTAGTATAACTATTTGCCAAAGACTGACGGTCTTCACTAGAGTGAAGGTTCATGTCCATAATGTCATTACCATAGGTAAACTGTAGGTCAAGTGTCAGGTCAAAATTCCGGAATCTTACATTGTTTATAAAAGAACCCCAACCGTCAGGACTACCATTTCCGATGATCATACGGTCAGCATCTGTGATCGCTTTATCACCATTCACATCTTCGTATTTAATATCACCAGGAAGAATGGTCAAGCCATTTCGATAACTGGTATATTCAGCAGCTTCAGCCGCTTCGTCAATTCCCCAAACTCCTAATCGGTTTAAGCCCCAGAAGGCTCCTGCAGGTTCTCCTACCCTAATGATACTTGTTTCATTGGTAATTCCTGGGCCACCCACTCCAAAAATATCAGCGGGAGTTGCTAAAGAAAGCACCTTGTTTCTGTTGAAGGAAATATTGAAAGCAGTACTCCAGGTAAAATTAGGTCTGTCTATGTTGATGGTATTGAGTGACAGTTCCAGCCCTTTGTTTTCCATGGAACCTACGTTTCTCCTAATGGTAGCATAACCGCTCGTTTGCGGAACAGGAGCATCCAACAACATATCTGTGGTTTTTCTGTAGTATAAGTCCGCTTCAAATGATATTCTTCCTTTGAAAAGCTCCAACTCCAATCCAAAATCATATTGGCTTGTTTTCTCCCATTTCAAATCTGGGTTGGCCAAACGGTTGATGCCTGTTCCGCCTACTCTAGATTCATTGATAATTGCCGCATAGCCCGAGCCAAGCAGTGATAAAGAGGAATATGGAGGAATTTCGGAGTTACCGGTAAGTCCATAACTTGTTCTAAGCTTAAGGTTGGAGATGACTTTATGGTCTTTCAAGAATTCCTCATCAGACAATCTCCAAGCCAATGCTGCTGATGGGAAAAAAGCGTACTTATTGTTATCACCAAACTTCGAAGAACCATCCATCCTTCCAGTTAAAGTAAAGAGGTATTTGTTCATCAAAGTATAGTTGAATCGACCAAAATAGGAATTAAGTGCTTCTCTTCTATCATTTGATCCTACCCCCAAGTTATTACTTCCTGCGCCGATATTATTGTAAGAGAAATAATCGGTAGCATAAGTCCTGGCTTCCATATTCATATTGAATTCATTGGATTCCTGCCAAGAAATACCCAGCATCCCAGTGAAAGAATGTATTTCAGAGAAAGTCTTTTTATAGGTCAGGTAGTTTTCAAATGACCAAAAAGTTTCCCTTTCATTGGCAAGCCAAGCCCTTCCTTGTGAACCAATCTGAATGGTTCTACCCTCGTACCTGTCTGTTTCCCGGGTAATCACATTAGAGCCCAAAACAGTTCTGAACTCCAAGTCTTTTCCAAGGTTAATATTGGCAAAAACACTTCCCAAAAGCGTTTGGGTATTTAAAATAAAGGTTCTTTCCATCAAGTTATGAACCGAACTCATGGTTCCTTCTGCATAGGGATAATCCCTGTTGTCTGCATAAGTTCCATCTTCATAGTACACCGGCAAAAAAGGAAAATCTTCTACCATCCTTCTTGGCACTTGGTCATTGTAATCCACTACATTTTCTGATTGGTAGTTGTAGCTCAACGAAGTACCAACTGTCAGCCAATCTTTAACCTTGGTATCGACAGTTAACCTTCCAGAATACCGAGTAAGGAAGGAATTGATATAAAGACCTTCATCATTTCTATAACCTAGAGACAGTGAATAGGTTGTACGATCGCTTCCACCGCTGAAGTTTAGCTGATGGTTTTGGGAAAGCTTACTTTGGGTGGATTCCTTGATCCAATCCGTGTCATAATAAGGATTACCATTACTATCAAATATCCTAGGGTCTGTTCTCTTCAAAGCTGGATTTAAATAAGTCCACTTACCTGCTGCCCAACCCTCTGGATCAAATTTTTCCATGTTTTCCCAAGCTAGCTGCTCCACTTCCATATATTGTTGGGTATTTAATACCTCAGGTTTATTGGGACCATAAGTATTGGTGCTGAACTCCGCAGTGTAAGTGATTCTACCTTCACCGGATTTTCCTTTTTTCGTTGTGATCAAAATAACACCGTTAGCACCTCTTGCTCCATAGATGGCAGTTGAAGAAGCATCCTTAAGCACTTCTACAGAGATGATATCACTCGGGTTAATGTAGTCAATGGCATTACTTCGCTCAGCTTGATTGCCTACTGGCAATTGCACTCCATCGACTACAAACAGTGGGTTATTGGAAGAGTTGATGGAACTGAACCCCCTTACCCTAATGTTGGTTTTTCCGCCAGGACGACCGGAATTCACATTGACCTGAACTCCAGGAATTCTACCGGCAATGGATTGATTGATGGAAGTGGCAGGACGCTGTAGCAATTCATCGGTGGTAACCGAACCGACCGAACCGGTCAAATCTGATCTTTTCTGGGTACCGTAACCCACCACAACTACTTCATCCAAATCCGAAAGGTTTTCACTTAGAATAACCCTCAGTTGATTCTGATTTCCAACTTCTACAACCTTGTCTTCATAACCTATAAAAGAAAATACCAATACTCCTCCATCTGGAACATCGATTGAGAATTTACCGTCCACGTCTGTTACTGTTCCAACAGTGGTTCCTTGGATAACAACGGTAACACCCGGAAGCGGCTCTCCATTTTGATCCACTACAGTTCCGGTTACATCAGCTACCCTTTCTTCTTTCTTTATCAAAACAGGCGATGCACTATCATCCTCTTTGACATCAATGCTGTTGTTGACTTGTCTAAACCTTAATTTTGATTGTTTTGATACTTGAATTAAAAAACTCTCTACTGATCCTGTATTTTGAGTGAGGACCACCTTACTGTTTGTATCGATTGATTTTCTGTCATATAGAAAGTTATAGGTCGTTTGACTTTCGATGGTTTTAAAAAACTGACCCAATGAAATCGATTCCTTTTCAATTTTCACCCAGACTTTATCTATTGGTTTATATTGGCCATTGACACTTGTCGCAGAAACCAAATTGATCAACATTAGTTGGGCAACAAATACACATAAGAAGTACCTTGACAACATATATATTGTCTTTTGTAAGTTTAATTTCATATTTTTAAACGGTTTATTGAAAATTTCATTAAACTAGGTCTCAAGGGGCATCCTATTCCCCAATAGATTTAAACACCCTTCAGACCGTCAACATGTGCCAACTGACCATATTATCAGTTGGCCTTTTTTTAAGAATCATTGAAATACATCATACTTTTTTGGATTAAAATTTTAACACGACATGCTTATTGCTAAGTTGGTAGCTAAAGTTTTCAATATTGGACATGCTAATGAGTACATTTTCTAGGGTTTGGTTTTCAAACTTTCCATTGAATTCCCAATCGCTTTTAGGCGCTCCAACAACGTCGATATCCACCCCATACCATTTCTGAAGTTTTTTGGTAACTTGTCTAAATGAGGCATTATTAAAAATGAGTTTTCCAGATTTCCATCCTACTTCTGTGTCAAGATCAAAAACATTAATTTCTGCTTGGTGTTTGGCATTTTGATATGCCAGGGCGAGCCCTGGTTTTAAGAGGTATGAAATACTGTCCTTTTGATGCTGCACAGCAACTTTTCCTGAGACCAAAGCTATTTTTACTGTTTCCCGGCTGGCATGATTAATATTAAAAGATGTTCCTAAAGCAGTGGTCAACAGCCCATTTGTCAAAACCTGAAATGGTTGCCTGGTATTTTCAGATACTTCAAAAAAACCTTCTCCCTCCAATTCCACTAACCTGACAGTGGAATCAAAACTCTCTGGATACCTCAAGCTACTTCCTGAGTTTAGCCAAACTATTGTTTGATCTGGAAGTCTAAAACTTAATTTTTCACCTTTATTGATAGATTTTGTCAGCCATTTGGTTTTGTCTTGATGCTGTCCATTAGAATCCTCCCCTCTTAAGCTTAAAAAAAGAACAGCAAGTAATGCAACTACCACTAAAACGGCAGCTATCTTTCCCAAAAGTCTGTTGGCATACCAACTTTGATTATGGGAAGAAATTAACTCTTGATGCCCCCCTATTTCAGGTATATCATTTTCCTTGAGCAAATTGGTAAAAACTTCTTGTCTGAGTTCTTTTGAAGGAAGCCTGGAAGGAAATTGAAGTCCTAAAATTATTTCCCTTGCTAGCATCACATCCTTGATCCTTTCGGGATTAGCTTCCATCCAGCTCTTCCAATAATTATCCAATTCCCTATTAGGAAATTTTACCCATCGGACAAACTCTAAATCTTCTAAAAGCTCAGAAGCCTTACTCATTTTCTTGCTAAATTGTTTTACTAAGTAAAGCAAGAAAGAAGTAAAACAACGCCAAAAAAAATTACTTTTTTTATCTAATTAACATTATTAAAATATTACCGTAACATTAAATATCAGAATAAAAGCAACTTATAAGAGCCCATTCAAAGAAAAAAATACTGGAACAAAACCTGCAGAATTTCTCAGACATCTCAATGCTTTATAGACCAAATCCCTAGCTGATTTAGCGTCACAAAGTTCCATTAGTTCAGACACTTGCTGATAAGACATTCCTTCGTAAAACACATAGTAAATGGCTTCTCTTTTCCGAGGGCTGAGTTGCTGAATAGCACCATCAATCAACTTGGCCTTTTCAAGATCTATCTGCTTATTAATCAGGGTTTGCTCATGTGAAAAAGTAATGCCAAAACTATCTTGAAGGACCAATTCTTCCCTTTGGCCTTCCCAAACCTTGAACTGCTTGAATATTTTTCTTTTTAGGCATTTGAAAAGATAAAACTTGATGGAGTCAGTATTGCCTAATCCTCTACAGTTTCTTTTTAAATCTAAAAACACATCCTGAATGGCGTCTTTAACCAAGTCTTCATTATCCTTTATTCTGATTCCATAACTAAACAAACTATTAAAATACTTTTTGTAAATGTTCAAAAAAGCAGCGTTACTTCCGTCTTTAAAGGCTTGCCACAGCTCAGTATCATTTGAATACGAAATCAGAAGATTATTCCGAGAAACCTTTCTTTCCAGAATAGGAATCGGGGTTGTTAGGTGGTTTTTCATTTGGGTTTGGGTTTAATGTCATTTAAATTAAAGAATATTTCCGCTCATTTAAAACCTTATCGCTTTAAATGAATGTTACTTATAGAAAAAAACAAACTATTTGATTCTGCTAATACGATTTTCCAAGTAACCTCATTGGTTTCAAGGATTAAGTTTTATATATACAGAATAGGTGATTTTATAACACAAAAACAAGATTTTTTCCACTATCGATTATCCAAATAATACAGCTTAAAAGTCAACGCCTTTACAAAATAAAATGCTGTAAAATATAATTTTACAGCATTTTTATCCATTAATCTACAGATGATTGTTATTGCTATTAATTTTTATTTTATGTATCAGAACAATCGCCCCAAAAATTTAAATCTTCATTTCTTGAGGTAACGTTAGATGATTAAAGATTTGTCCATTTTCGGTAGACCCATTTAAAATTTGGTTTTTAGTTCATTCAATTTACTGCAGTCTATAAGTTTGGCTTGTAACTGTTTCAAAAGAAACAACTTGATCCTCACTACTGGAATTTTTTGAAATGAGCTTACCTAGCTGATCATAAACCGCCATTTGGGCAGGTAACAAAACAGATGCATTTCCTCCTTTTTGGGAGGTTATTGTTGCTGACTGTAATTGCCCTTTTTCCCATTCAAAATCTACTGAAAAGCCACCTCTTGCCTTCATTCCAGCTACTTTTCCTTTTTGCCAGCCTTCGTCACTTGGTAAAGCAGGTAAAAAGCGTATGACTTCTTCATCACCATGACTTTGGAAAATCATTTCTACTATCCCTGCTGTTCCACCAAAATTACCATCAATCTGAAATGGAGGATGGGCACAAAATAAATTAGGGTAAGTTCCACCGTTACTCATTATGATTTTCTTTCCGTCTCCACCTGCAGGTTGAAGTAACTTTTTCAACAACAGTAAAGCATGGTCTCCGTCTCCCAATCGCGCCCAAAAGTTAATCTTCCATGCCCTGCTCCAACCTGTTCCATCATCGCCTCTCTGGATTAAGGTCTCCTTTACAGCTTTAGCCAAGTCAGGAGTTCCCCAAGGCGTGATTTCATCATATGGATGAAGACCGTATAAATGCGAAACATGACGGTGATGTGGATCGGCATCTTCCCAATCATGTAGCCACTCATTCAAATCTCCTTTGGCTCCTTTTTGGTTTGGAGCTAGGCGACCTCTGACTTCTGAGAGCTGCTCTGTAAACTTCTTATCCACTCCCAAAATGTGAGCAGCCTCAATTGTATTTCCAAATACCTCTCTACAGATCTGCATATCCATAGTAGGCCCCATCACGGTATGTCCGCGATAGCCATTTGGTTTGACATAAGTGTTTTCTGGCGAGTTGGAAGGTGCGGTGACCAAATAATTATTTTCTGGCTCTTCTATCAAAATGGAGGACAAAAATTCCGAAGCTCCTTTCAGTACAGGATAATATTGCTTCAAAAAAGCGGTATCTCTAGAATAGCTAAAATGCTCCCAAATATGTTCTGTTAACCAAGCTCCTCCGCTCATCGTAGAACCCCAACTCGCTCCCTCTCCAGGAGAAGTAAAGTACCACGGATTACTTATCACATGTGCCACCCAACCTGAAGCATCGTAGTAGGACTTGGCAGACTTCTCTCCATTTTTCACCAAGTTTGCTGTAAAATGGTGCAAAGGCTCGGTAAGATCACCCAATCCAACTGGTTCTGCTGGCCAATAATTCATCTGGACATTGATATCCAAATGATAATCACCATTCCATGGTGCTTGATACTCTGTAGCCCATATTCCCTGGAGATTAGCAGGCAATTGGCCCGGCTGTGAGGAAGATATCAAAAGGTAACGGCCATAATTATAATAAAGTACAGGAAGCTGGGGATCTCTTTCTCCTTGTGCATACCGCTGGAGACGCTCTGGAGTAGATAAGTTTGTGTTATACTGCTCTGTAAGCAATTCAAAGCTATTCCTATTGTAATATTCCTGATAGGACTGAAGCTGTCTTGCTTCAATTTTTCCCAAATCAAGGGCATCTAAATGTTCCCTTACGCTTATGGTTGGGTCTTTTCCTCTTTTGGCAGGATCATCAATCAAGTAGTCCGTAGAAGTAGTCAGAATGATCATGCATTCATCAGCATCCTTCACTTTTATTTGATTATCTACCGCTTCGGTACTTCCTCCTTTATTGATTATTCTGACTTCAGAAGAAAACCTCATGCCTTCTTTTTCACCATTTGGAAGTTGTCCCTCCAATAATAGACTTTTATCACCTACACTCTTGGTGCTGGCATTTTCTTTTCGATCCAATCCAATTTTAATATTGATTGACTTGGATTGGGAAGCGCTCAGCTTGACCACGATCACATTATCAGCGATACTCGCTATTACTTCTTCTGTAAATTTTTTCCCATTTCTAGTCCAGGTAGTGCTAGCTTTTGCCTTCGACAAATCCAACACTCGGGAATAATTTTCGAAAGCCTTTAAGGTATCTGACCAAGTAATCCAGAGATCCCCAAGGGTCTGATAACTTCCATAAGCCACATTGGCTCCATTTCCATGTCCTGATCCATCTCCAGCACTTACAAAGTGTTGGGAAAGCAGTTTTTCTGCTGCTTGGTTATTTCCTTCCAGTAATAGCTGTTGTATCTGTTCCAAATACTGGTGGGCATTTTCTCGGTCCGCTTCCTGAACTCCTCCTGACCAAAGTGACTTGTCATTGATCACGACACGTTCCTTATTTGGGTTTCCAAAGACCATCCCACCAATCTGACCAGTACCGACCGGAAGAGATTCTATATAGCTATTTGCAGGTGCCTTAAACAGTAAATGCTCCGCTTGATTTTGAGCTATAGAAAGGTTGGTTTGACAAAGAATAATGGCCGTTAAAATAGCCAGTTTAATTGTTGATGTTTTCAAGGTTGATTTGATTTTTAATGAATCCAAAAATAGGAAAGCCCATGACTTATATCAAAAGGCTTTCCTAAATTAATTATCCTTTATTACAGGTCAATAATCAGGGTTTTGCTCCAATACCCCATTGCTTTTATCAACTTCAGATTGAGGTAATGGCCATTGATAAAATCGCTCCTCAAAATGGTATGGAATAACCCCATCATCAACATTGTTCAGAACTTCCTCGGCTATTTTCCAACGCTTAAGGTCATAGTATCTTAGTCCTTCAAATGCTAACTCTATCCTACGTTCATGCCGGATGCTCTCCCTCATTTCTTCTTGGGAAATTCCAGCTGGAATATTTGGCATATTAGACCTTTCACGAACTTCATTGATTGCATTATAAACATTTGTAGTGGGACCAGAGAGCTCATTTTCCAGTTCAGCATACATCAAAAGAACATCTGCATACCGTAACATTACCCAGTCCTGTTCACTTCTGGTAGAATACCCATAAGGAATTAGCTCTGGGGTCAGGAATTTCTTCACTCCAAATCCAGTTGGTCGATTATTGGAAGGCCTGTGCTCATTGCCTCCTCCCCAATCCACATAATCCACAAAGATGGTTTGAAGCAATCTTGGGTCCCTGTTTTCATAAGGATTATCAAGGTCGGTCATTGGAGACTCTCCAAAGGCCATCCCATCCTCGTATTCAAAATCATCAACCAAATTCTGCAAAGGGCTCACCACTAGCCAATCACCAAACCATTGGTCCATGGCTGTTGCATTGTCAGGAGCTAGGAATTTTACGGAGAAAATAATTTCTTCATTCCCTTCCTGTGATCCCGTTCTAAATACGCTTTCCACATCATCGACCAAACTGTACTGTCCATCCATTAAATCGGTGGCCAACAGTTTTGCCTCTTCCAAAACACTTATTACAGCTTCTCCTGAATTATCATAAGCATTGTACATCAAAGCCCTCAACAATAAGGCTTGGGCAGAAGACTTCACTGAATGGCCTCCAGAATTATAATAAGGATCATCCTGCAATTGTGAGATTGCTTCTGTAAGGTCTGATTTCACCTGTTCAAAAACCTCTTCTGAAGTGTTCTTGGCCTGGAACTGGTCTTCAAGGTTCAATGGTTGTGTCACCAAAGGAACGGAACCATAAGCCATATAAAGTTGAAAATAGAAGAAGCCCCTGATGAACTTTGCTTCTCCTTGATACTGGCTTTTGGTTGTTGCATCTATATCAGTGCCTTCATAGGTTTCCAATTTGTCCAGAAAGATATTGACCCTGGCGATTCCCTGATAGGCTGTCGAATAAATGGAAGAAATATAGCCCCCCGAAGATGGGAAGATATTTCCTTGTACTATTCCATTGCTTCCCCAATAGTTATGTTGCCCGTAGCCATTGTCTGTCAGTGCGTCCCAGTTGGGAGCACCAAAGGTATATAAATCTCCTTGCAGCGAACCATATGCAGCTGTCAGTGCATTGTCAAAGTCACTCTTTGTTTGCCAAAATACATCAGCAGAAAGTTGATCAGTTGGGTTTCTATCCAAATAGCCATCACAGCCGCTAATGCTCAATGCCCCAACCAAAGCAAGATATATTGGTAATTTTTTCATGGTTATCAAATTTGGGTTTGTAATTATAGTTGTACTTGTAATCCAAAAGAATAGATTCTATTCTGTGGATAGTTAACGAAATTACCATTACCTCCGCGCTCTGGATCAAGTCCAGGGTATTGGGTAAAGGTGGCCAAATTGTCTCCAGAAAAGTAAACTCTCAATTTATTGATATTCAACCTTTCCAAAACAGCTTCTGAAAAGCTATAGCCTAGCACAAGGTTCTTCAACCTTAAGTAAGAAGCGTCTTCCAAATAATATGAGGAAGTTCTACTGATCTTTCCAGAGTCATTCCAACCCCAGTACATCCTAGGCATGGTTGTAGATGGGTTTTCAGGTGTCCATCGATCTCTCCATTCCACAGTGGGAGGTGCTCCTTGAATAAAAGGAATCGTCCCCCAGTTATTGACATAAATGTCTCGGTCATGAACCCCTTGGAAAAAGGCAGAGAGGTCAAACCCTTTCCAAGAAGCATTGAAGTTAAATGAATATTCAAATTTTGGAAAAGGATTACCAAGTACTACCCGGTCATCATTATCAATGACTCCATCATTATTCAGGTCTTTATAGCGAATATCGCCCGGAACAGTGTTATCGTTAAACTGTTTTGGAGCATTATTAACCTCCTCTTCAGTTTGAAAGATTCCCTCCATTTCCAACATATAGAAACTTCCCCATGGTAAACCTTCCCGGTATATCTGATAGCCACTGATTTCCTCCGCTCCAAACTCCACCAACTCATTTCTAAATCGATCAATAAAGAAACCTACTTCATAATTAAGCCCCTCAAGACTGCCTCCTTTGATAAAATTCCTATAATTAAAATTAACTTCTAAACCGGTATTTTGCATCACACCGTCATTGATAGTAGGTGGTGAGAGTCCAACCACTCCTGTCAATTGGGAACTTCGCAGGATATCAGAAGTCGTTTTTCTATACCAATCCACGGTTACATTTAACCCATCAAACAACATTAAATCCATTCCTATATCCGTTATCTTGGTGGTTTCCCATTTAATGGCAGGATTGGACAGTCTCGTTTGGGCCACACCAGTAGCTAAATCACTATTGTCATATGGATAAGCACCTGTAAAAACCAGTATATCTTGGTACGGATAGATTCCTATATTTTGGTTGCCCAATTCTCCATATGAGGCTCTGATCTTCAAATCATTTAACCAGTTGACATTTCCATCTGCTATAAAAGATTCTTCAGAAACTCTCCAGCCCGCTGACACAGAAGGAAAAACACCCCATCGGTTATCTGGGTTCAAGCGGCTCGTTCCATCATATCTAAGATTGGCTTCAATCAAATATCTTTCATCAAAATTATACCCCAATCTTCCAAAGAACGATTGGATGGCCCATTCTTCACTTGATCCAAATGCATTTTGGACTGCTGGGCTTCCTGCATTCAGCTCTTGCAAAAGGTTACTTGAAAACCTTTCCCTATATCCGGTCAAGAATTCGTACTTATTGTATTCTTGACTGTAACCTGCCTGAAAGTTAAAATGATGCACATCTGCAATGGACTTTTCATAAGCCAAATAAGAAAATAGATTGGCATAGATATTTTCATTGGAATTGACGTTTAGTCCTCTTCCGCCGACATCCAAATCAGTCATAAAGTCTCCAGTAAGGTAGTTGTATAAGGGCACTTCGGGTCTCCAGTCTTTTGACTTGTTGAAATCAGCAATGATAGCTCCTTTGGTATACCATTTTAGGCCAGGGGCTAACTCAAACTCTGTCCATGCCTGAGCATTGATAGAATGATCCACCAACCTGTTCAAAACACCATTTTCGACTATTGCTACAGGGTTTTTATTGTTACTCTCAAAATCAAAAGCCTTGTAGGTATATCTACCGGATCCATCTGGTAAAACTGGTCCATAAGTAGGGGCTTGGCTCAATGTGCTCAAAAAAGTATCCACTGCTCCTTGTCTTGGATTTTCTCTCTCTCCCCTTTGTAAGGATAGGTTGGTGCCAAATCGAATCTTTTCATTTAAACCCGAACTGAGGTTAATTCTAAAGTTATAACGCTCGTAATTAAATCCTTTCATCACCCCTTCTTGGTTTACATAACCGAGAGAAACATTGTACGTCGTCAAGTTCTCTCCCCCATTAAAGGACAAATAATGATTTTGGGTAGCAGCAGGATTAAATATTATATCCAACCAGTCGGTATTAGGATATTGCTGCCTATCTGTGGCATTCCTATATAAATCAATTTGTTCTTGGGTATATAGTCCTGAACTTATTCCACTATTGGTTTTAGCTTCATTCCAAAGCTCCATGTACTCGGCTGAATTGGTAATAAATTCGGGCATTCTTGAAGGAGTGTAAATCCCAACATTTCCATGGTAGTCAATTTTCAAACCTCCTTTTGATCCTTTCTTAGTGGTTACCAATATCACTCCATTGGCAGCTCTTGATCCATAAATAGAGGCTGAAGCCGCATCTTTCAATACAGAAACATTCTCAATATCATTGGGGTTAATATCTGACAAGTTGCCCTCTACCCCATCAATAAGTACCAATGGGTTTGAGCCAGCCCCACTAAAAGTGCCTTGTCCTCTGATTTGTATACCAAGGCCTTCATCACCTGGTTGACCTGAGTTTTGTACGACCCTGACCCCCGGCATTCTCCCTTGAAGCATCGACGCAGCATTGGTCACCGGCCTTTTCGCCAGAACTTCCCCATCCACATCTGCTACAGCTCCAGTTACATTCACTTTCTTCTGTGTCCCATATCCCACTACCACTACTTCATCAAGCCCTTGCAAATCTTCCTCCAAGCTAACGGAGATTGTAGTCTGATTACCAACTACTATTTCCTGGTCTTTGTAGCCCACAAAGGAAATAACCAAGACTGCATCATTATCCGGTACATCGATGGTGAATTTCCCATCAATGTCGGTCGCTGTTCCGCGACTGGTTCCCTTGATACTAACAGTAGCTCCTGGAATTGCCTGGTTGTCGACAGCAGAAATAACTGTACCCCTGACAGTTTTGTCTACCACTATTTCTATCCTTTCACTGCTGTCCTTTTGTTTGGAAACATGGATAGTATTGTTGATACTTTTAAATTTTAACTTGGCCTTTAATGAAAGTTCCTCTAATACTGACAGCAAAGTTCCATTATTGTAGTCCAAACTCTGTGGAGTCAAATCTCCAAGTTGACTTCGCTCATATGAGAAACCGTAGCCCGTCTTTTCTTCTATCTCATCGAAGATGGTGTACACGGACTTATCCTTGACATGAATACTTAAAAAAACCTGGTCTAAGTCTTTTCGCTGCCAGTTATCGGAACGGGCTAAAGCAAATTGGAAGGAACTTCCAAGAAATGATAAAAAGAACATAAAAAGCATCAGCTTACGTCCTTCTTTTTTGATGGGTATTTTCTGTTCCATAATCTATCGGGTTAATTGAAAATTGTTTTATTACAATGTAAACCAGCTGGCCAACTGAATTTATTTCATTAAGGGAGGCTTACTACTACTTCCCTTCCTTTGATCTCAAAATGCATTTTGGTGGTATACTCCATTCCTTTGAGTACATTCTCCAATGATTGGTTCTCAAACCTACCAGTAAAGTCCCCCTTTAAAATCATTCCTTCAGGAAGAATCACTTGTACATCATACCAATAGGATAGTTCCCGGAAGACTTCGTGGTAAGTGGCACGGTTAAACTTTAGAATTTTGTCTTTCCAACCTACAAGCGTCTCATAATCGTAATGCTGTTTACTAAGGGATTTAGATGATTTATGGTAAAAGGAAGCCTCTGTTGGAGTTATATTTGTTTCAATACCATCATCTGTACGAACATTTACTTTGCCTGTCACCACCGCCACATGAAATACCTCTAGTTCATCATAGGCTTTCACATCAAAAGAAGTCCCTAAGACCTTGGTTTGTATTTCTCCACTTTTTACAATAAATGGATGAAGGGTATCTCGTTCAACGTCAAAAAAGGCTTGTCCTTTCAAGTGCACCACACGTTGATCTCCGAAAACAGCTGGATAGGTAATTTCACTACCTGAATTCAAGGTAACTCTACTGCTATCGGGAAGAATAATGCTTTTTTTCACACCCTTTGGAGCAGTTTTAACAACCATAGGAATCTCCGCCAAAACGGGATCATAAATTTCCTCATGTGACCAAACCCAAATAACCATGGCAATGCCCATCAAAACAATAGAAGCCGCTATAGATCCTCCTAGCGTCAAAAATCGATGTTGAGATTTTCTTTGCGGCTTTGACCTATCTTGATCCTTGTCATTCGAATTATTAGCTGCAATAATACGATCCAACCCCAGTTGGTATTGATCAGCAGAAAGCTGGTTTGATTCCTTTGGTTGAAGTCCTTTTGCTATTTGAATAGCTTCCAGAAATATGGCCTGTTTTTCAGAATTCTCTGTGTTCCAGTTTTCCCAATAGCGATCAGTATGTCTATTAGGATGCTTAACCCATTTGATGAAAAATGGATTTTCTAAAAAGTCTGATGTTTTGTTGGGATTGAATTCCATCTGTATCTTATTCTACCTAATCTTTCTTTTAGATTATAAGAGACACAGCATGAAAAAATGACATCGGTTAGAGGTGTATTTATTTTATTTAACTCGAATTTATTTCTCACTGGCCAATCATTTGGCAAGTCTATTGGTGAAGGGGGAAAACCAAAGAAAGCGCAAAAATAAGGTCTTCCTTTCCCTTTAAGGCCTTTTGCATATTGGCAATGGCTTTGTATAATAAGTTTCTGGCAGATCTGACATGTGACATGTCCATGATTTCGGCTACTTCCTGATAGGATAGCTCTTCGAAAAAATAAAGTGTGATTACTTCTCTTTGCCTAACGGGCAAATCATTACAAATCTTTTCCAACATCTTTTTCACATCTATGGTCAATGGGGTAGACAAAGCATAAAAAGATTCATCCATTTCAACCATAAAACCATCACTTCTATGATATTCACCATTTAGTTGGATTTTGCGGTTCCTCTTCATTAACCTTAACAATCTTCTTCTGTAAGAAGCATAGAGGTAATTTTTGATGGACTCTATTTTTTTTAACCCAAGCTTTTTTGAAACGATGTACATAAAAACATCCTGAACCACATCAAAAGCCAAATCCTTGTCCAATGTAATCTGGGTACCATAGTTATAGAGCTTATTGGCATACCTACTGTACAAAGAAGCTAACGCTTCATCACTACCCTTAAGTATACTTTCCCAAAGTTGATTGTCTGTGGGCTCTTCCACTCTCTGGGTCAATTCAAATTCATTTACCGGAGCAGTATCATGGTTAATGACAACACATTTATTGGCAATGGGTTTATTCATGTTCTAATAGTGATCATTTCAGGTTAGGATATGAAAAAAGACATATTAAAATGATTCTCAAAACATTAGAACACAAATTAAAAGCAATCGCAAATATTGTATTGATATTAGAAAATATAGTAGCTATTCAACCCATCACCTACCTATAATCCCTAACTACATTGATCACTTTTTCTTGATTTCCCTTCCTGTAACTTATTTTAAGGGCTGGTTCTATTTCTTCATCCTGGCGGATGATCCGGGCATAATGAAACATCAAAAAACCAAGTACTTTTACCCTGTAGATATTATTATGGAATTGATTAAAACCCCTGATAATTTTTTTCACGGTTTCCGGTGCACAACTCTCTCCCCCTCTGCTTACCAATATATCAATGGCACTGTTTAGGTGGTTAATATGGTTCATACTGATTTGACTGCCATAAGCTTTGATTGTGGGATGATCCAAATGAGGGTTTTTAAGGTAGAGTAAAAAATTTTGACCATGGGTAGCTATACGTTGCTCCACTGTACTATTACCGGAAAACATACAGGCAGCCAAAGCATGGGAAAGAATCGAATAATAATTGTCCATACTTCTCCGCTTTACTTCATCAATGGCCCTAATAATTGATTTGAACGCATCGTCTGGAATCTCAATTTTTAAATCAACATGAATGTCTGTTGCACTCTTGTTCTTCAGTTCATTGGTTAATTTATCAATCAACAAATCCCTTCTATAATCTTTGATCAATCCCCAAAGCACTGCGGTATCGGCTATTTTCTTAATTTCACCCTTTTCCAATTTCTTATTTTCACTCCATTCAAAGCCCAAGTGAAGTTGGCAACTGAGGTCACTAATCTTAGGACTAAAAACAAAACCTTTTGTTTCAGCTTGTAAACCTGCTGTCCATTTAAAAGTTTCTCCAAAAAACTCACCTTCATAAGATTTATCCGACTTGGTAACAAGATGAAGAAAGCCTATTTGCTCATTGTATCGCTCAATGATTTCAATACTTGAATCATGGTCAATACCTATTCCTTTTTGGGCTACTTTCAGATCAAAGCCAAAACCTCGTTTGCGCTGATACCCTTTTTCCTGCAAAAACTTCTTGATGACCACTCCATCACTTTTATCTTTTAGAAGCTCCCTAAGCTTAAACTTAATCAAGTCAGCATGGTAATTTTCTAAAGCAGATTCAGAAAGTGTCCCTACCAAAAAGCAGTTTTCAGTCCTTATTTGACTATACTCATAACTTACTCCCAGTTCAATCTTAGCTTTAACAAATTGGGCGATTGTATTTCTCAGTCTTTCTAGAAAAGACTCCCAACGCTGCTTGACTTCCATAAATTTATTTGCAACAGGCCCCAAGCCAACCATTTCAGCCATTTTTTCTACGGTTTCCAATTGCTCTGCATTCAAATCCTGCATATTGGCTTTGGCCAATACCTTATTGATTTCTGCTTTTGCCTTTTGAAGATATTGTTCGAGCAATCCATCCAAAACCTTCTCCAGTACACCTTGGTCTTTTTCTGCCAAAGAAGCTGATATGCCTATCTGGGCACTAGCTCCTAGAGACTGCTTTTTGTTCTTTTTGACCCCAAAGTGAAACTCACTTCCTGAAACCCGCTTAATGACCAAAACAAAGTTGTCTTGAATGCCAAAATTAAATTGGATTGTTGCACCTGCATCTACTTCCAAAGCAATTGGAGAGGCTGATTTCATGATTTTGGAAACTCCCATCAAACTTCCTGAGTATAGGTCACTCCAACTTACCTCGAGAGATGAGTTCAGTTCTCCCGCAAACTCCAGTGTACAAACTTCATTGTTTTTCAAATTCTTCAGCTCATCGAGACTAAATATCCAAGGAAATTTTTTCAGGTCTTGCGTAGCTGCCTTAAGTAGCGAATGTTCCCTTGGATGGAGTTTGTAGGTACAGGCACGCACCTTTGCACTACCCGAAAGAGAAAAACCCAACTGTTCCAGAGGTGCACCAGCTTTTATAGAAACCCCTATTCCATATTGGATGATAGCATGGGAATCATAATTGGGCACCACCAGGACCTCCTCCTCTGTAGCTTTATTCTGGACTATATCGTGTTCATCCACCTCCTCATCCCGTGTATTATCTTCTGGGTCATTGAATACAAAAATCCTCGGCCCAATATTCAAACTACCTATCAGTTGAATAGACTTTCCCCCAATATTTAGGCTTTCATTAATGTCCAATACATCAAGTTTATAAGCCTCATTGGGAATATCTGACAAGGGCTTTTGGAATGGAGGCAATGTCTCCAATTTTGCGAGATAATTCTCGAGGTTGTTGATTAACGGCATTGTCTAAAATTTTGGGTTTGATTCTTATTTCTATTCTTATCAAAATTTCTTGGATGAACATGATCCAATCACCATTTAAAGGAGCTGCCAATAATTTAATCAAAAAAGTCTATCTATACATTGTTTCAAATCACCCCTTCCAACAAACACCTGCTAATCAGTTCTTCAGTGTTGGAGCACTTGGTTTTCTTTAGAATATTTCTTCTGTGCGTACAGGTAGTGTTGAAGGAGATAAATAGCCGATTGGAAATTTCCTTTGCGTTTAATCCTTTTTGAATTAAGCGTACTATTTCAATTTCGCGTTTGGTCAAAGTATTAACCATTAAATGTTGTTCTTTAGTGCAAAAGTCCGGGTCAAAACAGCCTTGTTCAACAGGTAAATTATAATAAGACTTTTTTCCATTTAAACTGATAAAAGACAGTCTATCAGTGGGAAGAGGCCCCAAATAAGTAATGTCTGTATGAATGATAAAGGCATGTTGAAATGAGTTATTATCGGTTATGTTAATGGGAGTTCCCTGTACCAGCATTGTTTTCCTACCTAGAACCGGATGCATAAAACAATATGCATATGTGACTTTATAATACAATTGATCCTCATTGGAAAGGTAATTGATAAAGAAATCATTTACCACCTCTTCTTTCTTCCTGACCAGATACAATTCATCCTTATCCAAAATACTGACAAGTTTTTCAATGTCAGCTTCCTCCGGTGGTATTCCCAAAATCTTCATGACATTTGGGTGAATATAATCTATCTCTAAATTATGGTAGTTAATGATATAGTAGTAAAAATCGCCAGGACTGCACATTCCAGCTATTTGATGGAATTGAGTAATTGCTTCGAACTTTGAATATTCCTTAATACTTCCGGTATAAGCACGTTTCCATAATTCTATTACTTGGTTGTCAGGCTCCATTATAAAAATAATTAGGTAATGACTATAGACTCACACTTACTCAAACAATTAATAAGATGTATTACAAGAAGGATACACCTATTTGCTTATAAGATGCCTTTTAACCTAATAGCATCCGCCAAAATACAATTCATTATTAAGGAAATGCATAAAAATTAAACAACAAAATATTATAGACAAACTTCATAAAACATAGTAAAAAAATCACTCTTATTCATATATTTTGATAAAAAAATTCAAACTACAATTATAAAATAAACTTAAATTATAATATGAAAAAAAATAAAAACATTTAATATTTAAATAATATTATTAAAGCTATCGTCTCAGATTTGAAGTGTAAAATCAAAATGAGGTTCTATTTGAATTATTTACTGCTATTCCAATTATTTGATCAAGCTTGAAGATTTCTTTTTCCCAATCAACAAACATCACAAAAAGCATTTAAACTCGTTTTATTATAGTTTATCTACATAATTTAATACACTAAAGGTTTTACCTAATCTTTTAGCTAACTTCCTGTAGATCAATTTTTTTAAATATTTACTTTTCAGGAGTCATGAATAAACCTAACCTTCTACTGTTACTAATCCTTTTAGTAACAAGTTGCTTACAGGAAAACCTTGAGGCGCCCAAAATGGGAATGGTCAGCTTTTCAGCCATATCATTTAGCCACTTTGGCAATCTATCTCCCAATGCCCGGATGCTTGAAGATTCCGAGTGGAAACATATCTTTAAGGAATCCGCTAACCTGACCATTACCCACAAACAAACAGGCGCCGAATATTCCCTCCAGTACAACCCCAATGACTTTACAGAAGCTTATCAAATCCAACTGCCCTATGGGGAATACACCTTATTTTCTGAAGTAGCTGGAGGCGATTTTGAAAAGTTCTTGCCCTTCACCATCTCAGGGGAATTTATCCTGGGAGAAACTAGCTTAGATATCAGCCTGCAGGGAAGCACCGAATACGGCCTGGTTACCGTCAAAAAGGAATTTGTGCTCTCTGCCAATCTGGACGGGGAACACGAGCTGGAGATCTGCGATCAGGGATTTACACTTTATGCCTATGTCAAGGATGGACTTACCCCTACCCTGACCATCTACGAGAACTTCAATGGACAAGCACTACAAAAGGAACTGGATATTGCGGCCTACAACCATTACCACTTCTACCTTAAGCTGACCGAAGTTCAGGGAACCGTCAACCTGATCGAGCTGGCCATTGGGCCATTTGAGTACCATGAAGAGTTTTTTGAAGTAGGGTATTTGGGATGCGGTGATAAAGATGGCTATGTCTATGATATCAATGGCAATCAATACCCTGTCGTACAAATTGGGGATCAAACATGGATGGCCAAAGATCTAAAAGCAACCTATTACAATAACGGGGATCGCATCGCACTCAATACAGAGCAAACAAGCCTCTATACACCAGCTTTGAGGATCAATACTGATAATGGTATTATGTACAACTTTTATGCAGGTACTGACCCTCGAAAACTTTGTCCATGTGGTTATCATTTACCATCCGATGAAGAATGGAAAACAATGGAGCAATTTCTCGGAGTGGACATATCCGATGATGTTAATGATGATATAAACCTTTCCATCACGCGTGGTAGTGAAGAAAATGTTGGTGGCAAATTAAAGTCCATAGAAGGTTGGGAAACTCCTAATGTAGGAGCCACCAATGAGTCAGGCTTTTCAGCGCTACCCTATAAGCGAACAAATGAAAGTCAACTTACATCTGCCTACTATATGACATCTACCATTCATCATGATAATAGAGATGAATGCGAATGTGAGGAGGAAGTTGAGATTCTATGGAGATGGCTAAGTAATTACAGTTCTGGAATTGCGATAGAAATAGACCACCCCTCGACTTATGGTCAGGTAAGATGTGTCAAAGACTAAAACATCAATATAACCGCTACTCCTATGAAAAATTCAATCTATTACCTATCCCTTCTCTTCCTGTTGACCACCAGCTGTGTGCAGGAAAACCTTGAGGCGCCCAAAATGGGAATGGTCAGCTTCTCTAAAGTAACGTTCGAACACTTTGGAGGCCTATCTCCCAGTGCCCGGGTGCTTGAAAAATCCGAGTGGAAACATATCTTTAAGGAATCCGCTACCCTGATCATTACCCATAAAGAAACAGGCGCAGAATATTCCCTCCAATACAACCCCAATGACTTTACAGAAGCTTATCAAATCCAACTGCCTTATGGGGAATACACCGTATTTTCTGAAGTAGCTGGAGGCGATTTTGAAAAGTTCCTGCCCTTTACCATTACAGGGGAATTTACCCTGGCAGAAACCAGCCTGGAGATCAGCCTGCAGGGAAGCACCGAATACGGCCTGGTTACCGTCAAAAAGGAATTTGTGCTCTCTGCCAATCTGGACGGGGAACACGAGCTGGAGATCTGCGATCAGGGCTTTACCCTTTATGCCTATGTCAAGGATGGACTGAACCCTACCCTGACCATCTACGAGAACTTCAATGGACAAGCCCTACTAAAGGAACTGGATATTGCGGCCTACAACCATTACCACTTCTACCTCAAACTGACCGAAGTTCAGGGAACAGTCAACCTGATCGAACTGGCCATCGGGCCATTTGAATACCATGAGGAGTTTTTTGAGATCGAGGGTGAGCAAGAGATCACCAGCGTGACCGATGCCGATGGCAACGAATACAAGGTGGTTAAAATCGGTGAACAATATTGGATGGCTGAAGACCTCCAAACAACTAGTTCCTGTGAAGGACATTCTTTATTATTATATGATCCTGAGGAATTTACAGGGAATTATCCACCAGATCACCTACCTGCTTATACAAAGAGAAATGATAAAATATATTATAATTTTAGAAGTACTAACTCCCCTGGTAGACAAGTCTGCCCATGCGGATGGCATGTTCCTTCTGATGAAGAGTGGACCATTTTAGAAAGATTCTTGGGACTTACTCTTGATGAAGGTGTGTATGGGTATGAAAGAGGAAGAAATGAAAATATTGGAGGTAAACTAAAAAGCATTTCAGGTTGGAGAGATCCAAATATTGGAGCAACCAATGAAGTTGGGTTCAATGCCAAACCAAGTTTCCCTGGTGTACCATCAAATGAAGATTCCTATGCACAATTTTGGAGTTCAACACAATATGGAGATTGGCTACTGGATGACAATCGTCAAGAATATACTCCATTAGGATTTGGAAGAGAGCTCACTTATAATTCTCAAGGGATTTACAGAAGAAGAGATTTACTTGGCATTTATTTTACAAGTATCCGCTGTGTCAAAGACTAAAACATCAATATAACCGCTACTTCTATGAAATATTCAATCTATTACCTATCCCTTCTCTTTCTGCTGGCCACCAGCTGTGTGCAGGAAAACCTTGAGGCGCCCAAAATGGGCATGGTCAGCTTTTCAGCCATATCATTTACCCATTTTGGAGGCCTATCTCCCAATGCCCGCGTGCTTGAAGAATCCGAGTGGAAACATATTTTTAAGGAATCCGCTACCCTGACCATTACCCACAAACAAACGGGTGCAGAATATTCCCTTCAATACAACCCCAATGACTTTACAGAAGCTTATCAAATCCAACTGCCCTATGGGGAATATACTCTGTTCTCTGAAGTGACCGGTGGGGATTTTGAAAAGTTCCTGCCCTTTACCATTTCAGGGGAATTTACCCTGTCAGAAACCAGTCTTGACATCAGCCTGCAGGGAAGCACCGAATACGGTCTGGTTACCGTCAAAAAAGAGTTTGTACGCTCTGCCAATCTGGACGGGGAACACGAGCTTGAGACCTGCGATCAGGGCTTTACCCTTTATGCCTACGTAAAGGCAGGACTGACCCCTACCCTGACCATCTATGAAAACTTCAATGGACAAGCCCTGCAAAAGGAACTGGACATTTCGGCTTACAACCATTACCACTTCTACCTCAAGCTGACCGAAGTTCAAGGAACCGTCAACCTGATCGAGCTGGCCATTGGGCCATTTGAATACCATGAGGAGTTTTTTGAGATCGATGCTGAGGAAGAGATCACCAGCGTGACCGATGCTGACGGAAATGAATATAAAGTGGTCAAGATTGGTGAGCAGTATTGGATGGCCGAAGACCTGAACACAACCAAATTCTGTAATGGTGAGGATATCCTGACACTTAGGACTGAACAAATATTTGAAAACATTACTGAACCCAATATGAGCTTTGCCGTACAAAATCGGTCAACTATGCTCTATTACAGTGAGGCCGCCATTTACGATGAAAGGAACATTTGCCCCTGCAACTGGCATGTGTCTACAGATGAAGATTGGCGTAGCTTAGAAACATATTTAGGTTTACCGGAGAATCAATTCGAGAGTGGCTTGTACACCAGAGGTGCTTCACAAAACATCGGGGGAAAACTTAAAGCAGTTGAAGAATGGCCTTTTCCAGATGACAACTTCAATTATATAAATACGGGTGCCACCAACGAATACGGTCTTACAATTTTACCATACGGTTATGTATATCCTGATGATCAATTTGATGGAGTTACTTATTATTCCACATTCGAGGATGAATATGAAGCTGCATATATATGGACACCTCTTGAAGGCAGCAATATAGAAGATAACGCTTTATACATCCGTGAATTCCGCTACTCTATTGCTGGAATAAGACGATCTCGGTTCAATCCTACAGCAGCTTCTGTTCGCTGTGTAAAAGATTAACCAAAATAATTACCATTATAAGATAAAAAGAAGAGCCAGCGCAAATAATACGCTGGCTCTTCTCTCTTAAATTATCCAATTCTTATTATACCATTTGTCTGCTGTGGGTGCCTTCTCTGACTTCTTCCACCAATTTTCTATTGAAATCGGGAAGGTCATCAGGGGTTCTGGAAGTAACCAAACCATGATCCACCACTACAGCTTCATCAAACCATTTGGCACCTGCATTCATCAGGTCGGTTTTGATGGAATGGAAAGAAGTCAATTTTCTACCATTGACCACATCCGCTTCCACCAAGACTTGTGGTCCATGACAAATAGCCGCTACCGGTTTGTGGTTTTTAAAGAAAGCCCTGACAAACTGAATGGCTTTCTCACTCCTCCTGAGTTGGTCGGGATTGATCACTCCACCTGGTAGCACCAAGGCATCGTAATCTTCTTCATAAACTTCTTCCAGTGTTTTGTCCACTCGCACACTATTGCTCCAGTTGCCATTCTTCCATCCTTTGATCGATCCTGTTTCTATGGAAACGACATCTACTTTAGCTCCACTGTCCTCCAAAGCCTGTTTGGGACTGGTCAATTCTGATTCTTCAAATCCATTAGTGGCTAAAATGGCTACTCTTTTATTTTGTAAGTTTTCCATGGTTGTTAAAATTTTGGTTAGCGATTAATTTATCATTATTCGTTACCCAAAAAGGTGCAATCACTATGCCAACACCACTATATTTAATTACAAATTGATACTACAAAAACAAATTAACCATATATATAATTAATTTAATTATATAATATAACAATCCTCAAAAGTAACAAAAACTTCAAATCCATTACTCAAAAGGTCAGAAGCCAGAAATCTGGAGGCAAAACCATAAAATTCTCCAATAATACAATCATCCAACACGCTTTTAACCTTTGAAGTAATTTGGCAGGTATTCAAATGATTGATTACTCACAACTTAGTCAACATGATGTACCACGCTTTGGGGAAATAGGGAACAGTTTTACACTGGAACCTTCTTTGCCTTTTCAAACCAAAAAATGTTACCTTAAAGGTTTAAATTCCAAAGTCAAAACCTGAAGCTACAATGAAGGAACAAAAAACTTATCCACGCTTTTTTTCAGCCTTTGTATTGATAATGATCATCTTGCTTTCATTTCAGTCTGCTGAACCTTGGACGGCCAAACAAATGGTCTCCCCCTACGACCTGAGCCAAAGAATGCAAAAAAGTAAAGAAAAGCTCCCCTTGATCTTAAGCATAGGTCCTCAAGCGGTGATCAAAGGCTCAAAAGACATTGGGCCGGGTCAAGATCCTGACAATATCAAAAAGCTAAAAATGGTCGTCAACCAACTGCCCAAGGATACCGAAATCATTTTGTATTGTGGTTGCTGTCCCCTACAAAAATGTCCCAACGTAAGGCCAGCTTTCAAAACTCTCAACGATCTGGGCTTTAAGAACCATAAGCTTTTGGCCATCCTGAATAATGTCAAAACGGATTGGATCAACAAAGGCTACCCAGTCCAGGATTAGAACAGTTCATCAAAAACACTCCAAAAAGGCTGTCCCATCAAGAATCTATATTGACGGGACAGCCTTTTGTTTTTAATTGCAAGCTAATTGAACACTATTCAATTACATACCAAGTATAGGAATTGGCTGGAATAATGACTTTTAGATGGATATTGTACTCCCTGTCCAAAGTGTAATTAACGCTCTTTCCTTCTTTTTCACGAACTTTTGCCTCATCTGTCAAGCCAGTGTAGTATAGGGGAAGCTTGATTTCCCTGACCATTTCCTTATCCGTTGGGTTAAAGAACATGGCCAGCCCCTTTTCTTTCAAGGCCGGATTAGCGTGCATAAAGCCATCCCAATCTTTTCCTGATGGCCTTCTCAGGTGAATAATATCACTGTTCAGAATATTTCTGTACTCCTTGTACCAACCAATCACTTCCTTGACCAATTCTTTGGTCTCTGGAGCATCGTATAACCTCGGCCCCCTATAACAAGCCTGAACGCCAGAACCATAATTTTGCATCATATGATTTTCATAATCTTTCAAATGGTCCTTTAGTGGCTCCAAAGTAGCGGCTGCTCCACCACCATGATATTGAGTCAGTGGCACAAACGTCCAGCACATGCTCGGTATCCTGTCCCATAGCCCATCATAAATGTTCAAGCGTCCATGCATCAGGTGCCTTTCTCTAGGCAAGGACCAGTTGACTTCTCGGTAGCCAATTCCTGTTTTATTAGTACCTGAATTGATATAGAAGTCCGGTACATTCATGTAAATGCCTTCAGCCCGCATCCATTGATACAGCCCTTGGATCTGGGCATATTGCTTCCACTGAGAATCTCCCAATCCATTATGATGAGCGTGGCTGGTAGACGCACAGACATTGCCCGGATAAGAACCATCATTCTCAAATACTTGCATCCCGGTTTGATCAAAAAACTTCTTGATCTTTATGAAATAATCATAGCCCCACTCACTGCTGAGACAAGGGGAAGAACCAAAGATCATCCCTCCTCTTTTGCCTGTCTCAGGATTGATCACATCCACTTCCTCACTGATCCAACGACTGGAAAGCAAAGAATAACCGCCCAATTCTATGCCCTTAGAATTGGCATATTCCCTTAACTCACGGAACTTGGCATAGTTTTCCGGTGATTCGTCTTCCATATCCATTCCACTACCGAAGCTCAAGATGATCATTTCATATCCAACTTCAGCACATTGGTCTACAGCTGTTTTGACCACCTTAGGATCCGTAGAGGTCAGGTGAAGGAAGATGGGATTTTCTGTGGTCCATGGCGAAATGGTCCGATACATCTTCCGGATAAACAAGCCATTTCTTTCTTCATCGCGAGAATCCATTGGCAACTCCCACACCCTGAATGTGCTGAGTGTATCCCCTACTGCTATGGCTGTTTCTGGCCCTAAAGGTGGCTTGACTTCAAGCAAACAAGGTAAGTTCAAAGGATAGTTGGTCTGCGTGGTGTACCTAGGATCTTTCTCCCAAAAGACGGTCTCTTGAGAGGTTTTCTGTTGCATCCCTCCAAAAGCATAGTCTGTTTGGACATGGATATTGGGCTTCACCCAATTTTCAGGAGTCCCCACCAGATTTTCTCCTTCCACCATGGCCAATTGCTCCAATTTAAAGCTGTTCAACTGCACAATCAAATCACTGTCATTGATTACTTCTATCCACTTGGAAAGCGTCGGGATGCCATCATACAGCGCAAAGTGAACCTTGACCAAAACACCCTCTTTTTCAAGCGTAAAGACCACTTCCTTTCCACTTGGCATTTCCTTGTTCATGGCCCAACGAACCCTTTTCCACGCCAGTCTATCCGTAATTTCCTTCACTTCAAAATCCTGGATCTGGAAACTGTTTTGGGTAGCCATCAGTTCCTCTGTCCATTTCATCAAAGTGTAGCCATACTCCGATTGGGGACTTAATCCACCGATATCATAACTCCGACCATCAATGGTCAGCACTCCTTCACTGGACACAGCACGGAGCAAGGTTTCTCCCGTCATCAAGTTGGTAAAATCAATGGTTGCCAAGTTAGGGCTTAGCTTAAAAGTTCTTGCAATCAGCCCATTGCTAAGCACAAGATTATCTTCTCCATTTTTAAACACTTCAGCCTTGGCGCTAGAATGATCAATTAGCCAATCATAGTTCGGCTGGGCAAGTGGCAGTTCCACCGCTTTTAGTTTACTTAATTTTCCAAGTAAGTATTCCCTAACTTCACTTTTCTGTTCAGCCTTCTCTCCTACAAAATCACCTGGTTTGATCACTGGGGCTATTTCAAAAAATTCAATTTTTGGCTCTGCCCAAACTGCATGGTCACCACTCGGCCCATCTCCTGCATCCTCAACAATAAGCTCCAGTACACCACCCTTGACATCTAAATCAATCGTTTTGGCGGCATCACCTTTTCGCATAATTCCACTCTGATAAATCTCCTCTCCATTATGGACCAGTTTGAAAATGACGGATCCTTGATCCACCATACCATCCTGACCTTCCACACCAACAAACTGCTTTTTACTGGGTGTTACTTCATAAAAAATACGCTTCCCATCTGTCAATGGTATTGTTTTTATATTTTCTGACTCATAGTCAATCTTCGAATCATTCACTCCAATCTTGGCAGAAAAGTGACTTCCATTGTTCATTTTAATCTTAATGACCGAGTTGGAATGTACTCCTATGCCATCTGAAAAAGACTCCCCACCAATAGATAGCTCCTCTCCTGTTACTGAACGGTTTTTCACAGGAGCAGCATAAGTTTGCTCACTCAGTGAAATATTCAAGTCCTGCAACGCCGTGTAAGTCTGGGCCTGAATGGTAAAACTCCCACCAAACACCACAGCCAATAGCAGCAATGTCTGGAACAATTTCATTTTCATATTATTCAAATTTATCTTATTCTTTATTTTAAAGCTCATTGGGATAGGGAACCGGTTTTCCAGTGGCTTTGATGGTCGGCATTTGTGCATCAGTATTCTTAAGGAGCTTGGTCATCAGCTGGGCCATTTCCATTGTTTTATCCAATTCCGTTTCACTTAAATCGGTGGATTCACTGATATCATTGCTTATGTTGAACAACTCCAGTTTTTGATCTACATGGTGATAGATCAATTTCCAGTCACCTTTTCTTACCACACTATAAGGGGGATTATAATAAGTGTTGGGATAATGCCAAAGCAATGGTCTCTCTTGGGATGAAGTTTCACCTTTCAGCTTGTTGACAAAACTCTTTCCATCTATGCTTCCCTTTGCCGCTTTATTCATTCCAGCCATTTCAAGAAAGGTGGGAAAAATGTCTTCAATAATGACATATGCATCATTTACCATAGCTTGTTGTATCACTCCTGGCCACTTCACCAGAAGCGGTACCCGAATACCTCCCTCATATGGGCTGAGCTTATAGCCCCTCAAAGGTTTGTTCTGGGCCACCTGTTTGTGGGCGCCATTATCGGACATAAATACAATAATGGTGTTATCCGAAACCCCTAACTTTTCCAAATGATCCATAATGTCTCCCAGCGATTTGTCCATTCCTTCAATCATGGTGGCATATGTCGCTTCTTGTTCACTAAGCCCTTGTTCGATGTATTTTTGATAGTAACGTTGGTCCTTTTCCCAAGGAGCATGAATCGCATAGTGGGACATATATAAGTAAAATGGCTGTGCTTCTTCCACTGACTTGCTGACTTCTTTCAAGGCCTCACGAGTCAAAGCTTCCGTCAAATAGATTTCTTGCCCATGGTATTTTTCCAAGTCAGGAATATCCCAAATGTGGTTTCCAGCATCTCTCCAATCAGCACTAAAATCATGGATTCCCAAATAACTCCCTGGACCACCTGCGGCATGGCCACCAATATTTACCTGAAAACCTAAATTTAAAGGATCCTCCCCAGGGGTGCCCTCAGCGCCAAAATGCGCTTTGCCCACATGGATTGTTTGGTATCCCCCTTCACTAAGGAGTGTGGGTAAAGTTTTGGCACTAATGGTATAAGGAACCGATGAATCAGGACTGAGTCCATTGACATTCCATTTGGGTGACTCCACATCCGGATTTTCAGTATCTGGAGATATATTTTTCTTTAAGGTCCAATTGGTCACCCGATGCCTGGCCGCGTTCATTCCTGTCATCAAACTGATCCTTGAAGGGGAGCAAACCGCACTCGCATAGGCTTGGGTAAACTTCATCCCATCATGGGCCAATCGCTCCATATTGGGTGTAAGGTACCGCTTGTTCAATTCAGTCACTTCCTTAAAAAAAGGAACAGAAGTATCCTGCCAACCCATGTCATCCACAAAGAAAAAAACAATATTGGGTTGGCTCTTTTTCTTCCGTTGTTGGTTTTGGGCTTTACCTTCACAAAGTAAAAATACCATCGCCAAAAACAATAATAATGTACGTACTAACATCATATTTTCTATATGCTTAAATAGAAAGCCTCTCCTTCAAGGACTTTAGCATTTCTACATCTTTTTCCCTCAGCCTGCCTTCCCTGTTGGGTGGACAATTAAGAATCAAAATATTATCATTGGCCGTGGCCTTTCGATAAAGTTTTTCAAGTTCATCCAAGGATTTCCAAACGGTATCTTGTGTATTGTAAAACCATCTCTGGCTCATACACACGGTAGATTCCCAGGGCATATAATAGGATTGACCTTCATGGGAAAATATTTTGGGGTCAACTTCTGCAGGAAGATAGGGATCTCCCAACCTAAAATCACTGGGAAAATACCGGATTGGGAACCCTTCTTTTTGTTCTTCAGGTTTAACAGGATGGTGGTCAGGATCATCGGGCAGCCCTATGGACCAATTGACACCTATTTGACAATCAGGCTCCCGCTGCTTTATGGCTTGATAAAGTGCTTTGATCGGCCATCTTGAATTTTCTTTCACCCATCCCCCGTCAAACCAAAACTCAACAAGCGAGGTATGTTTTTCTGTAATGTCAATCAACTCTTGGATCTGGTGGAGCATGTATTCATTGTAAGTACTGTCTTGGTCCGTCTCTTCCACATTCGGGTTGACTTTTTGGTCCCAAAGGGAGTAATATAATCCCAGGCCTATATCATATTTTTTACATGCTTTGGCCACTTCCTCAACCACATTGGTAGGATTGGGTGATGAGGCTACATCATAAGTGGTCAATTCGCTGTCCCAAAGACAAAATCCTTCATGATGTTTGGTGATCAAAATCACATACTTCATCCCTGCTTCCTTTGCAGTCCTTATCCATTGTTCCGCATCTATGTTGCTAGGATTATAACTTGAAGCTTCTTTTGAGCCATCCGTCCATTCCATATCATGAAAGGTATTCACCCCAAAGTGGATGAACATGCCGTATTTTCGCTCTATCTGTGCCAGCTGAGTTTTACTTGGAGAGGTGGAAGGTAGGGGCATGATTTCCTTGTTTTCCTCTTTAGAATGCTGACAGCCAAAAGAAAAAGCTGAAACCAGTAGTAATCCTATAAGGTACTTTCTCATTTTGAAGGTTTAATTGGAATTGTAACTATAAATGAGTCATTACCCTTCTTGCAGGCCAATAACAGCACTTGAATATCTCCATTCTCCCGATATACATTTGGTCGTTCCATTCGGTCTGGATTGAGCTCCCCCCCCTTTTTCATTGGAATTTCCTTTGGCATAATCTCAAATTCTTCGTTTTTATCCCAATGAATTCCATCATCTGAACTTACTAATCCAATAAAAGTATGAGCGTGGAAAATGCCGAAATATTTACCCCGAAGATCATCATACCATAAGGACATATCTTCTGTATCCATATAATCAATCACCGGCTGATCCTGAATCACAAAGGGACCTGCGGGATGATTGCCTATTGCCAAAGCCTGATTTCTTGTAAAATTAGTATCATTCGGTTTGTCTCCTTTGACAATAAGATAGTATTTCCCATCCTTTCCCCTGTCGATTGCCGGATTCACTGTCAATGTGGTGATCGGTCCCGATGGTTCTATCAATGGAGTATCCATGCGCTCCCAAGGGCCTGAAAGTGAATTCGCCACGGCAACGCCAGTTCTTTGATTGGGTCTTAAAATTTTCCAATTGGAATGTGTATAGCCGGTCAAACTTGTTTCCAGGAGTTCCTCTTCAGAATAGGCTATATTATCTCCTAAATTTGTAGAGATATAGTACAAATAATACTTACCCTCAAAATACTTGATTTTAGGATTGTGGGCAGTGATGGCATCCCAGTAGCCTTTTCCTCTACCTTTCAGTACTGTTTCTTTATATGTCCACGGGCCTGAAGGTGAAGCAGAAACAGCATGAGCCACTTCTGAGTAAACCAGCCAGCCTGTAAATTTTGTATCCCTTGGCCATCTGGAGTAAAACAAATGATATTGATTGTCATCTCCTTTAATAATCGAGCCTCCCCAATTGAAATAGTCTTCCGAGCGAAAAATGTTACTTTCATCTACTGGTTGGATTTTATCCCTGAACATAAAATCCTCATGAGTATCCTGGGCAATGACAGGAATGAAGCCTAATAATAAAACGATGAAAGTGGCTAGACCATTTTTATAATTGCTTAGGAAAACCTGCCCCTCTTTAAGTAGCATAAGTCGTTGATTGAGTGAGAATGAAATAGGAATAATTTATTGTCTGTCTGCTTAAGAACTTTAAACATTTATTTTATTTAAGCTCCCAGTCATCGGTTCTGAAAGCAGATGCGGGTAAGCCATCTTGATTGAAAAGATTGGGCAGGGCAATATCAGAGAAGGCAAACCTCACCGCAACAGGTGCTTTGACCTCTTTGGAACTTAAAACTACTTGACTGCCCTCAATTTTTGCTTTGGCTGGATAAAACTTCCGGTCTTCTCCTGCAATATAGAATTCGAGTACATCTTTTCCTTTTGCAAGCAAGCCTCCCTCTGCATGATCAAAATGGACAATAATTTTCTTATTGTCTACCTCCATACTACTAAAAACAGGGCCACTTGGCTCAATATGCTCTACCCCATAGGTTTTTGCCAAAGCCCATAAAGCAAGTCTTCTTCCTACTTCCTGTTTGTTTCCAGGGTGAATATTTTTCAAATTACCAATGTCATTGGTAACCACCATACCTGTATTGGCTACTTTCTGCATGGTCTTTAACTGGGCATCCCTTACCACTGCAGGTTCCAAGTCTTCCAAATCGTTGTTGTTATAGTCAAAGGGAGCTATCTGTACATAATAAAATGGCAAATCAGCATTTCCCCAGGCCTTTCGCCACGCATTGATCATCATAGGGAATGTCTCATAATAAAAATCGGCATTTTGTCTGTTAGACTCCCCTTGGTACCAAAGGTATCCTGCAATGTCAAAAGGAACCAAAGGGTTGATCATCGCATTATAAGCTGATCCAGGTGTTTTGGAGTACCATTGATTTTCCGCTATATGCTCCGCGGCATCATTTAACAATTCAGGCTTATCCACTAATCCTAAAGGTGACCAGATTTCTACGGGAGTACCTCCCCAGCTACTATTGATTAAGCCGATGGGCACCCCCAATTCTTCCAGAAGTTCACGGCCAAAAAAGTACCCTACGGCACTGAAAGATCGCATACTTTCAGGAGTACAAACTGACCATTCCCCCGGCGTGTTATCTTGCAAAGTTTCTGAATTGTGTCTTGGCACGCTAAAAAAACGAATATTAGGATAGTTGGCTGCTTTTACCTCCTCTTCTGCATTGTCAAAGCCATTGTTGGCACTCCATTGCATATTGGACTGGCCAGAGCAAAGCCAAACTTCTCCGATCAGGATATTTTTTAAAACAATCTCTTGATGCCCTTTAATACTTACTGTAAATGGGCCTCCATAACTGGGCGTGGGCAGTTCCACTGACCATTTTCCTTGATTTACTGTGGTTTCTACTGGCTTATTATTCCAAGACCCGGTCACCGTAATTTTTTCAGTGGTCTGTGTACTCCAACCCCAAATGGTTGCATTGGAATTTTGCTGAAGTACCATGTTATCAGATAGAATGGAGGGCAACCAGATTTCACTTTTTGCCTGTAAAGCCAAGTGGAACACCACAATGGTAAACAATAGCCTTTTCATCATTTTGGGAGTAATAAGAGTGACATCAATAATTTAACTTGATTTTTTACCAAGAATAAACTTTTAAAAGCTTTCTGTTTATTTTCAAAACACTCTCAAATAACACAAAAACAACTTCATTTCCTAAAAATTCAATCAATTATCTTATGTGACTCTATTTTAATATTAGTAAACTAATCATGATAAAACTTATTTAAACACCTAGAAATTTTACTAATGGTAAAAAAAACATTAAACCTACTCCATTAGATTTTAAATTGAAAAATCCGTAAAAATAAGTAAGTGGTCAATCAAATTTTATTCAACGAATTACTCCTCTGATCCGTTTTAAGTATAATCGCTCGATTTCTTAAACCGAGAAAATCCCACTAAAAGAAAAATTGACCAGTATCATCATTTCGGCTAAGCTCGATGTATTTAAGAATTACCCCGACTAATTATTACCAAAGAATAATGAACATAAAAGCAATTATTACAGGATCAACCGGCATGGTGGGTCGTGCCGTACTTCTTGAATGTCTTGACCACCCTAGTGTAGTACAAATCTTGGTCATCAATAGAACTCCGCTCGGGATCACCCACCCCAAACTCAAAGAAATAGTTCTTGAGGGTTTTTATGACCTTAGTCAAATTGAAGAGGAGCTTAAAGGATACAATGCCTGCTTTTATTGCTTAGGAACCTCTGCTTTGGGCATGAATAAAGAAGACTACACCAAAGTTACTTATCAAATGACCAAGGTCTTTGCAGACACCTTACATCGACTCAACCCGGAAAGTATTTTCAATTATGTTTCTGGCGCAGGAACGGATAGTTCTGAAAGTGGACGCATGATGTGGGCCAGAGTGAAAGGTAAAACAGAAAACATGATCTTGAACCATGGATTTAAAGATGCCTATGCATTTAGGCCAGGTGTCATTTTGCCCGAAAAAGGGATCCAATCCAAAACAGGTTGGTACAACACCATGTATGCTATCACCAAACCCTTATTTCCTTTTCTAAAGAAATTATCATCAGTGACCACGACCACCAATGTAGGTAAAGCCATGATTGAAGTTAGCCTCTACCCATACCCTAAAAAAATCCTTGAGAACAAATATATTAATGATATAGCTAAAAGTTAGTTACATCAAAAACGGGAGTTAAAATCTCCCGCTTTTTATTGTACTGAAGAAATGCTTGATTTATTTAAACTGCCTTTTTGCTTTCTGCTTGGTAAACGGCCTGAATGGTTTTGGAAATAGCATCAGGAGTAATGCTGATGGTATCAATCCCTTCTTTTACCAAGAAATCCGTAAACTCCGGAAAATCGGAAGCACCTTGACCACAAAGCCCCACCTTTACGTTATTTCTTTTTGCAGCAGCAATAAGCATCCTGATCATAGTCTTCACGGCTTGGTGCTTTTCATCATACAAATGAGCCACCAAAGAAGAGTCACGGTCTATGCCCAATGTGAGCTGGGTCAAATCATTGGAGCCAATGGAAAACCCATCAATATGTTTGGCAAATTCATCCGCAAGGATGATATTGGAAGGAACCTCTGCCATCATATAGACCTTTAGATTATTTTTCTTCTGTTCCAAGCCTTGCTTCTTCATCACTGCTTTGACTTTCACCAATTCCTCCACAGTACGACAAAAAGGAATCATTAAGATCACATTATCCAAACCCATCCCTTCCCTGACCTTTTTGATTGCCTGGCACTCCAAGCTAAAGGCAGGCTTAAATTTCTCTGAATAATAACGGGAGGCACCTCTCCAGCCAATCATAGGATTTTCTTCCACTGGCTCAAAATAATTCCCTCCAAATAGGTTAAAGTACTCATTGCTCTTGAAGTCTGAGAACCTCACCACAACCGGTTGCGGATAAAATGCAGCTGCTATTTTTGCAATCCCAAAAGAAAGCTTCTCAATAAAATAATCCTCCTCTGAATCATAAGCACTGATTAGTTGGTATATTTTTTCCGAAAGTTTCTCATCATTCATTTCCCGATGGTTTAGCAGGGCTAGAGGGTGAACTTTAATATAATTATTGATGATAAACTCCAACCTGGCCAAGCCAACCCCGCTGTGCGGATATTGGGCATACTTGAATGCACTGGATGGCGAACCAATGTTAAACATAACAGGGGTACTCACTTTAGGGAGGCTTTCCAAATCCAAAATTTCCTCCCTGTAATTCAGGTGCCCTTTATACACTTTACCTACTTCCCCTTCTGCACAAGAAACAGTTACCGTCAGGTTAGGTGTCAATATTTCCGTAGCATTTCCACAACCCACAATTGCTGGCACCCCTAACTCCCTGGCCACAATTGCTGCATGGCAGGTTCTACCTCCTTTATTGGTAATAATGCCAGAAACCTTTTTCATCACTGGCTCCCAGTCGGGATCGGTCATATCTGTTACCAACACATCTCCCCGCTTCACCTTATGAATCAAATCATGGCATTCATCATGTTCACCTACTACAAACACTTTTCCGGCTGCAATCCCATCACCCACTGCAATTCCTTTAAGCAATACCCTGGAGCTATCTTCTTTTTCATCTAAATGGAATAGCTTAACATCTGAATGCTTTTTAGAGGAATGGATGGTCTCTGGCCTTGATTGAACTATGAATAATTCTCCACTTTGTCCATCCAAGGCCCATTCCACATCCATAGGACACCATCTATTGTGCACCGCACTATAGTGATCTTCTATCACGCATACCCACTTGGCCAACTGTAGGATATGTTCATCATTTAAACAGAATTTTCTTTGTCTCTCAGGACCAACCGGGCAAACCTCTACCCTCTTTCCTGACGCCGTAGAGTAAACCATTTGTTTATCCTTCGATCCCAATTGCTTTTCTATAATCGCAGGAAAGCCGGCTTTAAGTTTAGGTTTATGGACCAAAAATTCATCCGGTTTTACAGCTCCTTGCACCACCATTTCCCCTAATCCATAGGATCCATTGATCATGACCACATCTTTAAAGCCCGATTCAGTATCCAAAGAAAATGCAACACCTGATGCACCCAAATCAGATCTCACCATTTTTTGAACACAAACAGCAATCCCCACTTTTAGGTCGTGATAGTTGCGCTTTCGCCTATAGCTAATGGCTCTTTCAGTAAACAGAGAAGCAAAGCATTTTTTAATACTTAAAATCAGGTCTTCTACCCCTCTTACATTTAAATAGGTATCCTGCTGGCCTGCAAATGAAGCATCTGGCAAGTCTTCAGCGGTAGCAGATGACCTTACAGCCACATCGGCCATTTCAACCCCATATGTAGAGGACAAATTGAAGTAAGCTTCTTCAATAATCCCCTGCAAAGTAGCTGACATAGTCGCTTCTGAGATCGTCTTTCTGATCAATTGCGCTTTTTGACCTAATGAGATCAAATCATCCACATCAATAGTCGCTAATATCAACTCTATCTCTTCTCTGATATTTCCTTCTTCCAAAAATTGATAGTAAGCATCTACAGTAACAATAAAACCTTCCGGTACCTTCACGCCTTTTTCAGTCAGGTTTTTTAACATCTCACCAAGGGAAGCATTCTTGCCCCCTACTTTTTGGATGTCTTTGATACCCACTGAACTTAACAATTTAACTAGAGAACTATCAATTAGAGATTTCATATAGCTTTATTTTGATGATACTCTATAAATTTCACGAAAACGATTGAAAAACACTAACCATTAATTAACAATTTTACACACTTAATTGACATTTATTAACAAATACATAATAATAAACATATATATTAAATTTTTTATAAAAAATAATAGACTTTACTGATAATGGTAATGCTAAAAAATAGACAAAGTATCTGATCTACTAGAATTACATTTTCAAGAGTTTTACCTGAACCCACAATTCTTGGATAGTCGTGCTTCTTTTTGGATAGTAAAATGTGACAAATATAAAAATGAACTAAAAAATGGTATGAGTTAATTCCCCATTCATCACTACACTTTAAAGGTTATCTAATACCAAAATCACCGCCCTTTTGTTACGCTTGGCTGGTAAATGAGAAAAAGTGATTTAACTCTCCAATATTGAATCAAATAAATTCCTTTTAAATATTGTTTTCATTATATTTTAGTAATCAATTTAATAAAAAAGCAAATCCAGTTTATTGATTATATTATCTAAGAATTTTAATAACAAAAAATATCAGTAATACTTTCAATAATACTAAAACATATACGTTTACTAGATTTAAAAATAATCTATAAACAATAAATTCAGCATGAGCTCCACCATAAACTAAAAATACCCCAATTACGGTATATTTATCAGGGATAGATTTAGGATATTTAACTTCTAATACTTTAATCAAACATGAAAAATCGCTTTTACGTAAATTCTATGGCCTACTCAGATGGATACCATGAAGTCCACCACGAAAAATGTCAGTTATTACCCAATGCCAATCAGCAATTATTTCTGGGTTATTTTGAAAACTTCAATGAAGCTATTGGTAAATCAAAAAGAATTTACCCATTATCCATGGGTTGCCAATTCTGCTGTAAAAAGAAACACGACTCCAAGCAGGGAATCTTCGAACTATAAACAGTTTCAAACTTTAATTTATGAGCCACTTTCTAAAGCTGTCAAATAATTTTGGCTCTTCCGCACCACTCCTCTACTATTTATCCTTCTGAAATGATTCATGGCAATAACAAGAAACAGCAAGCCAAAAATGGCCACACCATAACTAAAGTTTACCAATAGATGATGCCAGTTTAAATCTTGCATGAAAAAAGATTTATACATCAACAAAGAGACGCTCCCTAGATAACCAATTGAATCACAGATATAGATAAAGAAACCAGCATTGGCCCTGAATTTATACAAAGCCAACATCCTATCGAAAAAAACTGTCTGAATGGGTGTATAAGCCATGAATAGGCCAATCCCTAAAAAGACCATCCAGTAAAAAGGAGATAATACGCCAGCTTCATAGAGATAAGTGGAAAGACCCAGACCGAAAAGTCCTATTGCCACCAAAGCTGAGGTAGCCCAAAAACCAATTTTATTATTTTTAATTAATGACAATAGACCAATCAATACCAATACCGTTACTCCTGATATCAATTCTGTAATTGATAAGACACTTTTTTCCCAATCAGGATCGATTTCATTCCAGATTTCCACAGAAAAATTATCCCTAAAGTCTCTCATGGTCAAGAGCAGTGCATAAATAAGTACCATCCCTATCATTCCAAAACTGAAAAACCGGAACGTCTTGACCTTCCTACTCCTATCCATGGGAATCCGTTCTGTCCGCAATGTAACATCCTCTTCTGTAGGAGCCGGAATCACGGATAGCATCCAGACAAATACAATAAACAAAGGCAAAAACAAAGCTCCAATGGTAAAAGGCATCCAAAATTCCGGTATCCAGGGAAACCATTCCAACACTTGTAAGTAAATGGTTTTCAAGAGTCCTGAGGCAATAATCACACTGATGCTCAAGCCAAACACCAAGACTTCAGTAAACTTCCTTCCTTCCAAGAAACTAAAAACGATTCCCCACACCATTCCCAGGGGCAGGCCATTAAAAAACAGAAACACAAAATTATATGGATAAGGCACCAAGCCAAAACCTAAAAGCGTCAGTTCGGCAAACAGAATCAATCCGATGATCAATCTAATTCTTTGACTGGGCTTCAATTCAGAAATTACTTTGATCCCAGTAAATTTTGAAATCATATACCCTAACACTTGCGCTATGATCAAAATCGACTTGTAATCCATTCCCCATAAGTACATCCCTTCATATAGTCCCGTTATAAAAGGCTTCCTAAAAGCATACATGCTAAAGTAAGCTCCAAAGGAAGCCACTATGCACCATGCTATAAATAGAAACCTATTTTTGGTCAGTAGGGTGTTTTGGACATGGTTTCGCATTTGCTTAAAGTTTAATTTGGTACTCATGGGGTATTTCTAAAGCAACTCCCTACATCTTAGAGAACTTGCAAATAAAAAGGAAACGGATACCTTACAATAATTTCGAAATTAAATGAAATAAATAAATTATTTAAAACAAACGGATATTTTTTTCTTAAAAAGAAATTTAATGAAACTATTTAATATAAACAGAACCTCTTATAGATTGACTTAAACACATAAAAACAACTTATTTTCAAGTTATTAAATATAATATAACTTTCATTTAACAAACGATAGTTTTTCTTATTTAGAAATTTTAATACCTTTACAATCGTGATATTTTTCTTTTTAAGAAAAATTAGTTGTTATTTTATAATTGTTACATAAACCATCCATGAATTATAAAGCCCAAAGTTTTCTTTTGATATGTTTCGCACTAGTTCTATCTATTAGTTGTAAACAAAATGTTCCTGTCGCCAAACGCGTGGTAATGATTGGACTTGACGGATTTAGTTTGGAAGGCTACCAAACCGCAAAGCACCCAAATATAGATGCACTGTTTGAAGATGGAGTTATCTCCACATCTACAAGAACAGTAATGCCCTCTGTTACCATACCCAACTGGACCAGCCATCTCACAGGAGGTGGGCCAGAGCAGCACGGTGTATTTGGCAATGGATGGGAAAAGGATGAGCACCCTTTGGATCCTCAGGAAATGGATGCAGAAGGCTACTACCCTTCCATTTTCAAAATAGTGAAAGATAATATCCCCACTATCAAAACGGGATTTTATTGGAACTGGAAAAGCTTGATCAAACCATTTAATGAAAAGTATCTTGATGAGGTAAAGTTTGAGGAGAATGATGAATATACCCAAAATTATCAGTCAGCTCTGGATTTTCTGATTGAGCACAAAGATGCTCCAACATTGGTTTTTTTATACTCTGTTCATGTAGATCATGCTGGACATAGTCATCAATGGATGTCGCCGGAATACATCACAGCGATAGAAGAGGTGGATGTAAAGATTGGAGAATTTATTGAAAAGCTTAAAGCTAAAGATCTGTATGATGACACGCACTTTCTGCTCTTCACTGATCATGGAGGAATAGGAAATGGGCACGGCGGGACTAGTGAACAAGAAATGATTGTACCCTGGATGATTACTGGTCCTGGAATTAAAAAGGACGGACAATTGAAATCCCCCAATTCAAATGCCAATACGGCCGCGGTTGTCGCCAGCTTATTTGGCATCAATCAAACCCCAGCATCATGGATTGGAAAGGTTCCTTCAGGAATATTCATGGAGAAATAAGACAATAAAGAAGATGGACAGAAAAGAATTTATAAAAATAGGAGCCTTGGGCACACTGGCAATGTCTTTCAGCCCTTTGGCTTTCTCAGCTGAGAGAAAAGAAAAGAAGATTCGCTTTGGGATCATTACTGATCTTCACTATGACATCATGCATGATGGACAAGAAAGAATCTCAGCCTTTATCAATAAAATGAATGATGACCAACCAGATTTCATCATTCAATTGGGAGACTTTTGTGTCCCTAAACCAGAGAACCAATCATTAATGGATACTTGGAACAAATTCCAAGGAGAGAAGCACCATGTAATCGGCAACCACGATACTGATGGAGGCTTCAACAGAGATCAAGTAGTTGAATTCTGGGATGCAAAAGCGAAGTATTACTCCTTTGACAAAAACGGGTTCCATTTCGTTGTATTAGACGGCAATGAACATAACGAAAGCCCAAATCGCCCAAAAGGCTATGCCCGTTACATTTCACCAGATCAGCTAGAGTGGCTGGAAAAAGATCTTAGCCAAACCTCTTTACCCACCATTGTTTTTTGCCATCAAGGACTGGACAATGAAATGGCCGGGATAGAAAATGGCATGCCTGTGAGGTACACTTTGGAAAAAGCCAATAAAGAAGCTGGATTCCAAAAAGTCATCCTCGTTCTTTCAGGCCACCATCATCAAGATTATTATAACCACATCAATGATATCCATTATGTGCAAATCAATAGCGCAAGCTATTACTGGTTGGGCGACAAGTATAAGACAATAAGGTATTCCAAAGAGGTAGATGAAACCAATCCTTGGATAAAATACACCGCGCCCTATAAAGACCCGCTATGGGCCATGGTAGAAATTTCACAGAAAGGAAAAATTTTTGTAGAAGGTAGGAAAACAAGTTGGGTAGGCCCAAGTCCTGAAAAGATGGAGATCCCATCCAATCAGGGGATCTACCCAATTGTTTCCGAAATTTCCAATAGGGATTTAAAAATTTAGATAGTTATCTGCATAGTTTGAAAAGCCGCAGCCTTTGGCTGTTGCTTTTCTTTTCGTTCCACGCGTCTTTATGAGTAGAAATAAGTACTACTCCAAAACTGAACGATCATGAATTCTACCCCAATCTTAATCACCTTTCTTGCCCTATTTATTTTATTTGTTTTCTTAAGTATATATGCCGCATTCAAAAATCTAGGCTATCTAGCCTTTCTATCGGGCATAATCATCACCCATATCTACAACTTTATTATAAAAAAAATATAAAATACCAGATAACTGGTCCTACAAGAGTCCCAACCATCTGGTATTTTCAGCTATCTTAATTGATTTTAAACATTCATTCAGGTTTAAAGAAGTAAATATTTCCAGCAAAATCGCAGATATAGAATCCTTCAGGAGAAACAGCTGGACTTGTCATCACCGGTGTTCCTAAGCTATTTTTCCAAAGCAGCTTTCCACTATCGGCATCTATTACATACACTTTGCCATCCATCGCTCCAAAAATCAATTGATCGTTTACCAAAACTGGGCTGCTTTCTAAACTCTGTTCTTGATTTTGAAAATAAGAAGGAGTATAAAAAATTAAACTTCCACTGTTCCTTTGTATAACTTTTTCAACTTTAGTTTAACCACTTGGCCATTCATCATCAAAATGGAAAGTCCTACCATGAAGATGACAAGCCCTCCTCCTATCAAATTCAATCGTGTGAAGAAATTGATCCAAGAGTAATGGAAATCTGCAGTTTCCTTAAAAATCATAATTCCCACACTGGCCATATACCCAAATGCATCTGCTATATAAAACAGGTAGCCCACTGTACCTTTGTATCTCAATACTGCCAGAAACCGTTCAAAAAGTAAACAGTGAAATAAGATATAGGGCAAGTAAACACTGAAACCAGAACTAATCATCCAAAATACCGGTCCGACTAGGTCCTTGCTAAATAAAAATGTGGATACGATCATCAATATTCCGCTCAGCAGGGTCAAGAATAGCCCCCAGTTAAAGGCCTTTTGATTGCTCAATATCAAAATTCCCAATGCAGATATCACCAAAACAACAACTGCAATTGGTACTTCTGTCAATGTGATCAGTTCGGGCTGCCCAGAAAGGCCTAATTCAGCCCAGAACTCTACAATAAAATTGTCCCTAAAGTCCCTTACAACTGTCAAGACAACATAAATAAGTACAAGCCCCACAAAAGCAAATCCATGTTTTTTCAAGAAGTCTTTCCGATCAGCCTTTTTCATAGGAACTCTTTCGGTCCGAAGTTCCTTATCATCCTCTGATGGGGCTTTGCTCTTACTCAGTACAAAAGCGGCCAAAACGAATAGAGGAAAATAAATCAATCCCGTCCAAAAAGGCATGGTCATTTCACTCACCTCAAAAGCTTGCATCAGCCAAAGACCAGTCGTTTTGATCAAACCGGTTGAAAAAATAAATGTAGCGCTCAATCCCGCTACCAATAATTCTGAATTTTTCCTTCCTTCCAGGTAGACCAGAACCAATCCAAATATCATCCCTAATGGCAGGCCATTCAAAAACATGGCCACTGGCTTCAAGCCTACTGGCACATAGGCAAAAGCAAGCAACATCAACAAGCCAAACCCTACCAAACCCACAAGAGCTCCAAAACGCTTATAAGCCGGTAGTTCGGAAACCACCTTGATACCAATAAACTTGGACAACATATAACCTAACACTTGGCTGATAATCAGAAGAGTCTTGAAATGGAAGTCATTTATCACCTCCAACCCCTCATATTGCCCTGCCAAAAAAGACTTTCTTACTGCATACATTCCCGTGTAGGCCATAAACGCAGTAGCTATCAATATAATATCAGTCTTGGTTATGGATACTTTATTCAGTTTGACCATAAGGATTATTTTCTTTTCAAGTAAAAACCGATCTGGTTTTGAAGAAACATATTTTCTTCAAATGTAAGTCTAAATGGCTAGTCCCTGCTAAAATCTGTATTATGAAAGCGTTAATATTTCATTAACGGAAATTTATTTTCATATTAAGAAAATTATTTCGATCTTTCGGTCTCAATAATATTTTCATATTAAGAAAAACAAACGTACTTTCACATAGTTAAAAGCACATAAATACTATGGAAAATTCTGAATACTTAACCACTTGGATAGGATCTAAACTTAAAGATATCCGTAAATCCCACAATTTAAAACTGGGCGAGCTGGCTGATAAAACCGGAATCAGCATAGCCATGCTAAGTAAAATAGAAAACGGCAGGGTCTTTCCTACTCTTCCTTCCTTGATTCAGGTATTGAACACTTTGGATGTGGACCTTAATGAGTTTTTTGCTGACCTAAAAGGTGATAAAGAATTTCCAGGGTATTTGTTGAAAAAGCGAAAAGACTATAAATCCATTAAAAAGGAAGAGGAATCCATTGGGTTTGACTACGAATTGATCCTTAACCACAAAATAGAACGCTCTTCGATGGAAATATCTCTTTTAACCATCAAAAGTGGCTCCCAAAGAGACCAAGTTTCGACTGATGGTTTTGAATACATCTATGTAATTAAGGGAAATCTTCAATACGAATTGGGCGAAAACACTTTCGAACTGGAAGAAGGAGACTCACTTTTCTTTAATGGCAATATTCCCCATCTACCTGTCAATAACAAAAAATCAGATGCCATTCTTTTGGTGATCTACTTTATAGAACTTAGATAAAACCATATCATGAAAAAAGAAGCTGTAGCGAAGGTCTTTATAGAAGCGAAAACTCCATTTTCCAACACAACTATCGCCCTACCTACTTTAGCAGAAGGAGAAATATTGGTCAGCACCAGCTATGCCACCATTTGCGCCAGTGATCTGCACACCTATTACGGTAGAAGACATTCTTGCAGCCACAGTATCTTAGGACATGAAATCGTTGGAATCATTGAAAATATTGCTGATGGAGGTGTAAAAGACTACTTTGGAGCACCCCTCAAAATTGGCGATAAAATCACCTGGTCAGTTTATGCCCATGACCCAGGTTCTAAAAATGCTCAAAAAGGTTATCCTCAAAAGTCTGAAGGCCTTTACAAATATGGCCATGAGCAAATGAATGAGGACTATCAGCTTAATGGAGGTTTTTCCACCCACTGCCATTTACGGAAAGGAACCACTATTTTTAGACTCCCCGACACCTTGAACAATGCAGAAGCTGCCCCTTTAAACTGCACCCATGCCACCGTTGCTGGGGCAATGAGGCTTGCAGGGGATTTGACCGGCAAAAATGTTTTGATCAATGGTGTGGGAATGCTTGGGCTTTCTGCATGCGCCATGGCCAAAGAATTTGGTGCTGAGAACGTCTGGGTCCAGGACATTAGTCAAGAAAAAATAAAAAAAGCCAATTTGTTCGGAGCTGATCATGCCTTTATTTACAAAAGTGAAAACGTCAAGCCATTTACAAAAAGTAAAGGTGATATTGATGTGATCATTGAAACATCTGGTATTCCTGAGGCAGTCGAAAGCTGCATCCAACTACTGGGCATAGGAGGCACCCTTGTTTTGGTTGGTTCCGTATTTCCTCAGAGAGACCTGAACATCAACGCTGAATACCTGGTGAGAAACCTGTTAACGATTAAAGGCCTACACAACTATATTCCTGAAGACCTGGCCACTGCTATCGACTTCTTGGAAAAGGCCCACAAGAAATATCCTTTTGAAAGTCTAGTGGGCATTGATTACCCTCTGGCAGAATTGGACAAGGCTTTTGAAACTGGCAATAAGGGAATTTACTACAGGGTGGGTATTAAGCCTTGATTCTTTTTCTCCACCAAAGAGCTAATCCAATCCATTGACAAAAAAGTACCGGATCCGAACGGCATTTCCTGAGCTGTTCGGATTTTTATCTTCTATCACTTTCAGCTCCAGTTTATGTTCTTCTGATTCCAAATCAATGGCCAGTAGATAATACCATGGCAAATGCAGGTGAGCACTCCACTGGGTAAACAAGTCTTGCGTTTTCCATTCACCATTATCGATTCGATAAGCAATCTTACCAGCATCCTGTCCTGCAGCTACAGCTATCCCCACCGCATTTCCATTAAACTTGAATTTGAGCTTACTTTCTGGAGATTCACTGACCAGCATAGGAACATCCACATAGTTAGCTCTTGTACCGGTCTGATCAGTAGGTTTCCAAGCTTCTACGATTTGCCAGCCTTTTCCTATTTTGGCCTTAGAAATATCAACCAAAGACCCACGATCAAAAGCTGCTACATTTAGCATAGACAATGATTGATTGGCGGTAATTTTATCATCTTGATCCAAGTGTCCTCCATAAGCTGTCTTTAGCATATCAATCATTGAATGCGCATACACCCCCTGCCCAAATGGTGATGGGTGAAGGTTCTTAAAATCTTCTTCCCAAGTAAATTCCTTATTGGCAATCCTCTTTGTTACCTCTTCCGCCAAGTTCAAAGAAGGAAGACCATAATACTCGGCCACCCGCTCATGATTCTTGATCACCTCAGGAACCTCTCCCCTATTATAGGAACCTATTTTATCAGGATCTACAAAATGAAAAAGAACCATATCCGCTGCAGGATTCTCTTTTCTCAGATGACGGACAATCCCTTCCATAGCCAATTGCTGCTCTTGATCGGTCCTTCCATTGGTCGCATCATTTACCGCAGCTTCTTCAAACAACAGATCAATGGGGCCTGTGGAAAGCACATCCCGCTCTAGCCTAAAGGCTCCAGGAACGGATCCCATAGAAGGAATTCCCGCTGCAATAAATTCAAACTCGGTGTCCGGAAACCTTTCTTGCAAAAAATTCATCACACTATCTCTCCAGCCGGGATTATAAGTAATCGATCCTCCTAAAAACGCCACCCTTCCCTTTTTATCTCTTTCAAACTTGATCTGGGAATTTTTAAGCCCTCCTCTAATTTTGTAAAATGTTTTGGAAGATAGCTTTGCCTCCTTGACTGAGTGGTACTTGATAAAATCAGCCACCAAGCGAGGGCTTTCAATGTCAAAATGATGGCCATGTAACTTCTGTTCTCCTTGGGTACAAGGCACCACTGTGGCTGATCCTCCCAACCGAAGATAATTTTCTACTAGGATAAAAGTGTTCTCTTCAGGAGGTACCACTTGGTCTTCCAGCCCGATCATATGGAGTATTGGTACTTTATTCTTGGCCAACTCTTTCAAGCCATCAATTGGGTTGCCTTCATAACTATTAGCTTCTTCATCACTTGCAAATCCATAAGCCTCTTTTAATTTTTCCCAATCAGTTTCGCTACCCAACCCTTTGCCCTGTCCACCGGGCCAACTTTTAAAATCACAGACAGGTGCCTCGGCATAAATACAAGCCACTTTATCCGGATGCCTTTTTGCCCAACTATAGACAAATAATCCACCTCGGCTAATACCTGACAATGATGGTTTTTTGTTCAATCCATACTTTTTCGTCATCAGATCATAAACCTGATCCCAGACCTCCATAGCCTTGGGACTTCCAAATAAGTTGTCGGTATTGACGTATACCAAGTGAAATCCCTCAGCAACCAAAATACTATCCTGTTCTGTATGCCAATCAGGAAACCTGGCTCGCCACAACCAAGGCTTTCCCTCCAACTCAGATTTTGGGGCTACAATCCTTATGTCTCTTTCGCCTATTTTTAAGTTATACCTTTGAAAGCCTTTCCACTCAATGGTATCTATGGGAGCAATATCTTGGGCAGAAATGGATAAAGAAAAAAAGAATAAACAAAGAGCATATGCTAAAGTAAATGTTAAGGATCTGCTATTCATGGCGGTTATTTTGTTTAGAAAAATAATAAAGCCCCGTGAAAGTCTCACAGGGCCAAGTAATTTATTTCACCAAAATCCCAATCTCTGCAATAGCTGCATGTCCTTGCCCACCTGCTATTCTGGTTACTTCTAACTTTATATATCTTCCACTTACATGTGATTTGAAATAATGCCTCCTTTCAGATGGATCATTGATCAGATTTCCAAAGACAAAAGCCTCCGAAAATTCCCATAATTTCCCATCTTTAGAAACATAGAGCTTCCCTTCCTCAATCATCCCCTCTTTATCATTCAATGGTGGTGCATAGGTAAAGCCTGTAATATCAATAGTTTCACCTAGATCCAATACTAAACTTTGGCCAGAACTTCTATCCACATCTGTTTTCCAGTAGCTCTCAACATTCTCATCAAAGGCATTATTAGCTTCAAAACCTTTTGCAGCACTACTTGAGTTGACTACCTTCCAATTTTTCTTAACCTGACCAAATAGCTCCTCTGCTACAGCTCCCTCATCCTCTTTTCCATAAGCAACGGCCTTAATTGTACCATGATCAAATTCAAAGGGACCTCTATAGATTGCTGATTCCCTGATAGGGTCCGAACCATCCAAGGTATAATGGATGGACAAATCCCTATTCAGGTCCCCGGCAATATCCTGCTCATAGGTTTTCCATCCAAAATCCCCTTTTTGGGCATTGATACTTACTTTCCCTTCCAAATCCCTTACAATATCCAATTGAGGAGGCCTGGTTTCATAATAATAAGCCGCCACTTCGGAGATAGACACAGGCATCAACCTGGCCTTAGCTATCTTAATTCTAATCCTATCCGTTGTCACCGTAGCAAACCGCTGAATATTTTTGTAACCAATATTTTTACCTTTTGAAATTACTTTCCACTTTCCGTCAAGCCAAGCTTCCACTTCAAATTCAGCCACCCTTTCTCCGTGGGTTTGTATAGCTTCTTGAATCATCAATCGATTAAGTCGAATGGGTTTATCCAATTTGAATGATAGTTCATCACCATGCTCAGATAGTAAAACATAAGTATCCTGATCTTTATCCAATACTTTTTCGGGACCATGAGCACCAACCAAAAGACTTTTTCCATAAGTGCTCTTAATCCTACTACCCACTTCTTTTAACACCTCCACATCACGCTTACCAAACTTTCCTTCTCTATTAGGGGGAATATTCAGTAAGAAAATGGAATTGCCACCAACTGATCGCTCATAGATATCAAAGACATCGTCTGCACTCCTTACTCCCTGCTCATCATCATTCCTGTAAAACCAACCTTCCCTAATGGAGGTATTGGTTTCTGCCGGTTGGTAATGTAGGTAATTGGCCGTGTGGAGCTTTTCCAAACTGGCCACATCCTCTCCAGTAATGTCAGCAAATCGATTCATTTGATTAGGATCTTCATCATAAGGAATCACATTCCATTCAATGGCTCTAGTTTTACCTGATTCATTACCGCACCAGCGGATATCCTGACGACCAAAAATCACTGCTTGAGGAGCCAGCTTGCGAATCAACTCTTTCCAAGCAGCATAATCATAAGTTTGGCCTCCTTTACGTTTGGGGTGTGCTCCATCAAACCACACTTCATCAATTCGCCCATATTCAGTAAGCAATTCAAAAAGCTGATTGAGGAAATACTCATTATAGTCATCCACTACAAAATCGAAGCTTGTCTTATTTTCAAAAGGTCTTCCTTCAACTATTCTAGGAATTGTTCTTTTTGTTTTCTTACTCAGGTTACCGTATAACCCTTCAGGACTCTCAATTTGATAGAGATCAGCTGGTGAGAGGTAAACCCCTAACTTCAACCCATATTTTTTGCAAGAAGCTGACAAGTCCTCAAGAATATCACCCTTTCCATCTCTAAAACCTGTGGACATAATACCATGCTTGGTATACCTTGACTGCCAAAGCACAAAACCATCATGGTGTTTCACGGTGAGAATTACCTTGCTCATTCCAGCAGCCTTCATGGCTTGGCACCATTGATCCGTATCCAATTCCTTCAGGTCAAAAACTGCTGGATCCTCAAATCCTGAACCCCATTCTTTTGCAGTAAACGTGTTGGGACCAAAGTGGACAAACGCAATAAACTCATCTCTTAAAGCCTGGTACTGATTTTCAGTAGGTATTACGTGTGCAGCTTTGATCCTAATGCTATCAAATGAATCGTCATTATCGATGGCAATAGTTGAAGAAAAGGGAATATCCTGGGCATTTGATTTTTGTGAATACGGAAGGCAAAACAATGCCAAGCACGCTATGACTAATTTATATCTCATCTCTTATTTGAAAAACGTACATATAATAAGTAAAACTATTTTCCTATAAAGAAAATAAAACTAATCACTTTAAGCAAGAAATAAAATCAAAACGAAACCAAAAGAAAGTTTATAAATTCAGTATTATATCTATATATTAATTTCAATACCTTATATTTGACTTTAACAATCATAAAATTTTTCTCAAAAAGAAAAAAAACACTTTAATGTCAGCTCACCTTCTCATTTCCTCTATTGTAATGCTGGTCATGCTGTTCTCCCAATGGAGAAGGTCCGTGCGAAAAATCAGTACATTTAATAAAAGTAGTGTATGGCTAATATTTCTGCTTATCCCCTTAAGTTTTCCGGGCATTGCAGTCATTTCCCAATATCTATTTGAAGGGTTTGGCGAGAATATACTTTGGTATATTTTATTAAGTCCCGTGCTGATTGCTGGAAATTTCTATCTCTTTTGGAAAGTCAAAAATACTCATTCCCGGCCTATGCTTATCTGCTATGCCTTGATTCTGATCATTATGATTTATTGGTTTATTATTGGAATAAGCCAAAGTGCTAGAGAACATGGCCCAACACCTACTTTACCAGAAAACAAAACACTCCTTATTTATTGTATATCGATCCACATTGCTTTGCTCAGTCTCTTAGGAATTCAATATAACAGAACAAAGGCTGATCATAAATTGACACCCAAGATGGCCATGTATTTAGTTTCTATCTTATACATTGTCTCTTTGTTATTTACATTTCGTCTCTTATAACCTGATAAAATAATGACACTCAACCAAAAACTTAATCTTTCAATACTGCTATTCCTTCCTGTTATGACAGGTCTTTTACTTTTCACAAGCTGTAAACCTGCAGAAGATAAAGCCGAAGCAGTCGCTAAAAAGCCCAATATCATTTATATCCTAGCTGACGACCTAGGCTATGCCGAATTGGGCAGCTTTGGTCAGAGCCTCATCGAAACTCCCAATTTGGATGCGTTGGCACAAAGTGGCATGCGTTTCACCAATCATTATGCGGGTGCTCCTGTATGTGCTCCTTCTCGCTGTGTGCTATTGACAGGTAAACATACCGGAAATGCCTATGTCCGGTCCAATGATGAATGGACTTCCAGAGGCGATGTTTGGAATTATGAAATGGCAGTGAATAACCCAGAACTAGAAGGTCAGCGTCCCTTACCAGCTTCAGAGGTTACCATAGGTAATATTTTGCAAAAAGCAGGATACAAAACAGGAATAGTTGGAAAATGGGGTTTGGGCGCTCCCTTATCCGATGGCATTCCCAATAAGCGGGGCTTTGATTTCTTCTATGGCTACAATTGTCAACGCCAAGCGCACAACCTTTATCCTAAGCATTTGTGGAAAAATGGTGAAAAAGTGTGGTTGGATAATGAATTGGTAGCTCCAAATACTAAAATTGACAAAGGTGCTGATCCCAAAGAGTTGAGCAGTTATGATAAGTTTTTCCAAAATGATTATGCGCCAGCCATGATGCAGAAAGAAGCTTTGAGCTTTATTGAGAGTAGTCAGGACCAGCCTTTCTTTTTGTATTATGCCACTCCCCTTACCCATGCTCCACTTCAGGTTCCTCAAAAATACATCGACAAGTATGTAAAGAAATTTGGAGATGAAGAGCCCTATTTAGGTCAAGGTGGCTATTTCCCAAATCGCTACCCTAAAGCAGCCTATGCCGCTATGGTAAGTTACTTAGACGATCAAGTTGGAGAGTTAATTGCTAAATTGAAAGAGACCGGACAGTACGAAAACACTTTGATTATTTTCTCTTCAGACAATGGCCCTACCTATAATGATGGTACTAATTCCCCTTATTTTGATAGTGCCAAACCTTTTAAAAGCGAATATGGCTGGGGTAAAGGTTTTGTCCATGAAGGAGGAATCCGTGTGCCCATGATTGCTGTTTGGGAAAACAAAATCAAAGCAGGAACTAGCAGTGATTTGATTTCTGCTTTTTGGGATGTAATGCCGACCTTAGCCGAGGTAGCAGGAACATCCACTCCTGAGCATACTGATGGCATCAGCTTCCTTCCTGAATTATTGGGTAAAGGAGATCAACAAAAACATGATTTTCTTTATTGGGAATTCCCGGCATATGATGGACAACAAGCTGTCAGAATGGGCAAATGGAAAGGGATACGAAAAGATATCCTAAAAGACAATATGGAAATCGAATTGTATGACCTAAATGCAGATCCACAGGAACAACATGATATCGCTGATAAAAACCCTGAAGTAGTAGCCAAGATCAAAGCTATTATGCAAGAAGAACATCATGTTGCCAAAACAGAAAAATTTCAAATGCCTCAACTGGGGGACTAAAGAAAGGATATAATTATATTCGCCAAATCAACAAGTGACTAACAGTAAACAAAAATCATTTTACCCAATTTAAATGAATAAAACTAAAGTAGCCAAAGCTTTAAAACTCATTTTAGCTTTATCCATCGCCAACATATTGCTCACCTCTTGCAATAAACAAGAGGATAAACCTTCTAAGCCCAATATCATCCTTATTGTGACAGATGATCAAGGCTATGCAGACCTGAGTGCCTACAAGCATGTCTCTCATCTCTGCAAAACCCCCAATATGGATAGGATTGCCCAAAATGGCATTTTGTTTGACAATGCCTACGTAACTGCTCCGGTATGCAGCCCATCTCGCGCTGCCATCAATACCGGTCAATACCAGGAAAAATGGGATCCAAAAATGTTCTGGTCACCAGGACTTCCTCAGAATGTCCCCACCATTGCTGAAACACTCAAGGAAGCAGGCTATAAAACAGCCAAAGTGGGTAAAAGTGATTTTGGCACTAATTATCATAATCCTGCTGTCAGGGAATTTCCCAACCAACATGGCTATGATTCTTTCGTCGGATTTAGTGCCCATGCCCACGATTACTTCCTGATGGACGAAAAAACTGAAAAAAGCACACCTGATCCATATGGCTCCAGTGCTTCTTTAGGGAGGATCTTCGTGGACAGTGTTAAGACAAGTTTTGAAAATACCTACTCCACTGAATTGTTTACCGATAAGGCCATTGACTTTATCGAAAATCAAGGTGACCAGCCTTTCTTCTTGGACTTATCCTACAACGCCGTGCACCATTTGATCCATGAAGTACCGGATGAGTACCTCGAAAAATGGGATGTCAAGAAAGTAGCCAACTATGACAGCAGTTACGGAAATTATAAGGACTATTATTGGGACTATACGCAAGTAGGCAAAGGCAAAATTTCCGATGAAGAAATGAGAAAGTACTTTTTGGCCAACCTTAACTGTCTGGATGATAATATCGGTCGTTTATTGGATGCTTTGGAGGCTAATGGAAAATTTGATAACACCATGATCATCCTGGTTTCTGATAATGGTGGAGAACCTTTAGCCGGTGCCAACAACCTTCCGCTTTCCGGAAGCAAATACACCATGCATGAAGGGGGAATCAAAGTGCCTATGATTCTTTCCTGGCCAAATAGACTGCCTAAAGAAAAGTTGTACCCACACAGGGTTTCTACCCTGGATATCTTTCCTACTTTCTTGGAAGCGGCAGGCCTAAACATGGAAGACAAGCAAGAACTGGATGGCAGCAGTTTAATTACTCCGGTCACTAATGACGTCCCTACTTTATCGGCATCAGCCCCTTTATATTTCCAGTTTGGTAATCAATGGGCCATTATTGATCAAAATTGGAAGTTGGTTTTAGCGGAAGATTATAATCCTGAAAACAGACCAATCACTTCCCAAATCCAACTTGGATCAAACCCTGGTGTAGTGGCGCTATATGATCTTTCCAAAGATCCAGGTGAAAGAAACAACCTGATTCATGAACATGAAGCAAAAGCCAAGGCTTTGAAGACCAAGCATCACGATTGGATCAATAGCATGGCGGCCAACTATGGCCAATATGAATAAGAATAGCACCAAAAAAATTGCTGAGCGCTGAATAAATAAAACCACCATTATCCACGATGAGATAATGGTGGTTTTATTCTTAAAAAAGTTTCATTTAATTCCCTTGAACCCTATCCAAAACTACTTTTGACAATGACTTTGAACCTGTAGCTATGGACAATCCAGCATCTACATATTGACCGCCAATGTGTTGTTTACAATGAATGGCCATCACATTTTCACCTTTTGACTGAAGCGCTTTTTTAGCTTCATCAGTAATTTCCACATTCACATACCCAGTCGTAAAACCTTCAAGCTCGGCAGCCAGAACCCCATTAATGTAAACCATGCATTCATCATCGTGGTGTATTCTTAAACGGAGGTTCTCTTGATCGATTTTTGAGATGTCTCCCAATTCAAATTCCCTTCTCAACCAAATATCATCGGAGTTCCAATTAGTACCATTTCTGGCACCAGGCGTTCCTTTTGATCCAAATCCTGCTATACCTCTTTCCCAAGCATTTGAATTAAAGTCAGCTTTCATCCAGCCTTGAGCAGGCTGAGAAGTGGTATAATGCCAATAAATATTATCGGTTTCAGCCGTAGATACCAATGAGTAGATGTAAAGGTCATCATTGATCAGTTGCTGATTGGCTTTGGCGATTTTTTCAGCATCCACTTTTAAGATTCTATCATAGGTCATGATGCCATTAAGCTCAATCTCCACATCTGTTATTTCAGTATATACCGCGGCACTTAATCCTTGATTGGTCTTAAACTCAGTTAGCATCCTTGTAAAATCAGTATACATTTCCATGTACTCCTCTTCATCTTTCACCGAAACATATTGCATCAGGTCATCTGGGTTCCAAATGTGGTCTCCCAGTTGATATCCAATGCCGCCGTACTCACCACAAGCTGTTGCTCTAAAATAACTTTCAGGAGCCACGGGTGGTGGATAGCTATGAAGGTCATAAACATCACCAGTTTCTCTATCTCCTCCTCCACTTGCTTCGTTCACCAACCTGAAAGGATCTAGGCCTTTCACCATGGAAACATATTCTTTGGTATCGTGCTGGGCTTGACTTTCGTTGAACACCACCCACATCACGATACTTGGTGAATTCCAATGAGTCTCCACCATACTTATCAATTCTTTGGTAAAGGCTTCCTTGTTGGGTTCTGGAGCTCTGTGTGTGTATGAATTAGGAGAAGGCATATCCTGCCAAACCATCAGTCCCAGTTTATCACACCAATAATACCAACGCTGTGGCTCTACCTTAATATGCTTTCTGGTCATATTAAAACCAAGCTTCTTGGTCATTTCCAAATCGTACTTCAACGCTTCATCAGTAGGTGCTGTATAAAGTCCATCAGGCCAATAACCCTGATCCAAAGGTCCCATTTGAAAAGTAAATTCATTATTGAGAAATATGCGCTGCCTATCTCCTACTTGCTCCACAGAAATCTTGCGCATACCAAAATAAGTATCAACTCTATCCACAATTTTGTCTCCCTCTTTCAGGGTAATGGTCATGTCATACAAAAATGGATTATCGGGAGACCATAGTTTTTGATTGGGGATTTTTATGGCAGTTGGTGCCATGTTCTCTTGCTCTACCTTGGCTATAAGCTTATTGCCATCACGCACTTCAGCAGTATAGGACAACCTTGCTCCACCTTTGGTCAAAACAGTTAAATTCAGCTCAGCCTGATCTATATCTGGCACCATTTTAAATTGGTCAATGTGTAATTCGGGTACGGGCTCCAACCATACCGTCTGCCAAATCCCTGTCACGGAAGTATACATGATCCCTTCTGGATTAAGGGTCTGTTTGCCTCTTGGATAGCCTTCTTTTACCGTAGGGTCATAGACTTTCACCGTAATGGTTTGCTTGCCTTTTGTCAAGAAATCGGTTATATCAAAGGAAAAAGGATCATAGCCTCCTTGGTGCTTGCCAACAGATTTGTCATTGATAAACACTTCACATATATAATCTACCGCACCAAAATTCAAATGAATTCTTTGACCGTTCCAATTATTGGGAATTTCAAACTCCCTGCGGTACCAAATTCTTTCATGTGACTCCATAACACCGGAAAGAGCTGACTCCACTGCAAATGGGACTAAAATTTGACTGGACAGCTTTCCTTTTGGGTAAGGTTCATTTTCCCAGGTCCCCGGTTGATATTGCCATAGCCCATTCAAATTCATCCATTCATTACGGACCATTTGCGGCCTTGGGTATTCAGGCAAAACATTTTCTGGACTTACGTCATTGGCAAATTTAGTCATCAATGGGGCCTCTTTTGGACTCCATTGTTGGGCTTTCACTTCCAGCCCTCCCATGATCAATCCCAAAGATAATAGCCCTAAAAGCTTACTTCTAATCATTAGTTTAAGGTTAATTTATAAAATGGTATTATTGTTCATTGTCTGATTTATTTCAAGCGTTTCTTATACATAAGAAACCATAAGTGTTGAAATAAGATTATAGGACTCAAAACTAAGTAAGAAGTAACTTGGACTGTTATTACTAATCCATCAAAAAAATAACAAAAATCCTTCTCGATCATCCTATAAGACGATTTTGGATGAATTATCAAGTTAAAAATGACATTTATTATGTAGCCTATCTGGGTAGGTTAATATATTTACTTGCTTCTTGAACTTTTAAAAATTGGAAAAAATCAATCCATAATTCCGGATTCTTTAATGACATAATCATATCTAAAATTTCCGCTTGCTGCTTTGCTTAGGTTTTCTATCAAAATTTGGTTTGGATAACCAATCGACGAAACCAGAAGCAGAAAATCTTTAAGTTGGTTTTTGGACATTACGGTAAGGTACTTAGAAAGCTCTTCCAAACTTTTTATACTTATTTGTTTTCTTTCTTTCAATATTGTTAAAAAATATGAACGGGTATTAATATCCAAGACATCAAAAAGTTGGCAAATATTTAATTGATAGTCAGCATTTAGTTCAATTAGCTCAGCAGACTTCCTTAAAACCTTTTTCCTCAGAAGTGGACTTCCCGTTTCTATCAAATCAATTAGTAGCCACTGGTATTGAACCAAATCAGTATCAGAAATTTCATCAATAGCGAAAATCCTGTAATTGTCCTTGTCGGACTGTAAGAATTTTTCAGCTATCTCAGAGTTGAAACGTGTTCTGGTTTTCGCTTTCAATGTATTTTCAATTTCTCCACTATGTGCAATATGCCAAAGGGTGTAAGAAGTATACAAAGCACCATCCACTACTTCCTCCTTGATCTCCAAAGCTGTGGCACCTGTGGTTCCATCTATTACATCCGAAGCCAATAGCACTTTCTTGTCAATAAGTTCATCTTTTCGCTTGAACTTTAAGATGGTACCTTCATTAAGCAGTAACTCATGTAGTTTTGTATAATCTGATGTTTTAAAAGGCTCATGGTCAAACTTGGTAAGTGGATGGCCAGAGATCGTGTCATACCCGACATATTCCCCAGCCAAATCCCAAAACATCTTTATGTGCAATACTTCACAAATCTCATCTTCACAAACTGTTGTTAAGAATGAAGAAACATAGCATTTCGGCTCATTTTCTACACTCAACAAATCAATTTGAATAGGTTCTATATAGTTTTCATCCTCTATCAAAGCCACATGCTCAGAGGAAAATTCGTAAGAATGATCTAGTTTCAATTCCAAAAACAAGGGGTAGACAAACTCCTTTTGCCCAAAACCCAAGATTGCTAAAGGAACAAGTACCAAAATAAATATGGTCCATTTTTTTGGGCTCACTTTTGTTGCTCAATAAGCGTTAAATATTCTTCCAGAAATTTTTCATAAACTTCCCGTGGACTGCAATCATTTCTTTCGCATATGACTGCCGCTAAACCAACAGCTGCTCCCATTTGACCAGTGGTTCTCATCACCCTTGGTCCTCCGAGCCCTATATGTGAACAACTAAAATTTCTTCCAGCCATAAATAAGTTACTTATATTTTTGGAGTAGAGTGTTCGATAAGGAATAAAATACATCGGGGTTCTATAAAAGATCGCCTCCGAAAGAAAATCTGGTTTGGAAGCATTTTTGAGGTTCTGCTGATAATGCACATCTACTTCCCTCTCTTCCATCACCACCGCATCAGGAAATTTTCTTTGTTCCGTCACATCATTGAAAGTGAAAATATAATCCCCAACCAACCTTCTGGACTCTCTTTTACCAACCAAATAGGAGATCCACTCAAATTTCAACTTCTCCATTCCAGGAAGTTGCTTTTGATTATAAAATGAACCATAAATTGCTTTGAGCATATGATCTCTGATTTCTTCGGCATCATCGATTTGATGGTAATCCAAACGTGAAAGCTCCCATTTCCAGGTTCCGGCTTTAGCTTCATGACCATCAGCAACTTCTTCTGCCCATGGAATATCAGGAAAATCCATTGCTTGCTCTGATTCATAGGTTCTCCATAAAACCGAAGATCCCATTACAAAGCCATCAGGCTCCTCTGGAGACCACAACTCTCCCCATTCTTCATAAGCCTCTCCATACTGATCAACTGACTCTCTGCCATATGAAAACTCAGCTCCTGCCCAATAACCAATCCAACCGTCGCCTGTAGAATCCACGAACCTAGGAGCTATAAACCGAATTCTTTTTCCTTCAGAAGTGTGTCTCGCATCCACCGCTACAATTTTATTTGCTTCAGTAATGGCATCATATGCCCTCCAATTCAAATAAAGGGATATATTCATGTAGCTCTCTACATTTCGATGTCGCTTCTCCTCATCCATAAATGCTTCTGGGGAACCATTGGGATAATGTTCTGTGTCCAGCATTTTCAGAATACGTTCAAAATGGCCATAGATGCCTAATGTGTGAACCCTTATTTCACTGCTGGCATTACCACCCAAAACAGGTCGATCATGGATTAAGGCTACTTCCAGCCCTTGCTCTGCGGCTGCAATGGCGGCTGCACAACCTGCTATTCCACCTCCAACAATTACCAAATCATACTTTTCTTCTACCGAAGGTGAACCTGTTTCACTTTTTACGGTTTTCCTCCAAGCAGCTAATTGTTCTCCTGATTGAGGAGGTGCCTTGTCTTGGTCAATACTAAGATAAATCGCATCACACCTTCCATTAAAGCCTGTCAGGTCTTTTAAGGCTAATTGGACATTTTTACTTTTCAACTCTATCTCTCCGACATATTCCCATCCCCAACCTGATTCAGTTCCCAATTCGGAATCCATCAACTGGCCATTGACTTCGAGTTGAAATTTACCAGGAGCCTCCCAATTACCCGGAGCCCAGTTTTTAGTTCTTACCCAAAAGTGGTAATTCCCTTTTTTGTTGATTTTAAAAGAAGTTTCTGCATCGGCAACTGGTTCTCCCATTCCATGCGCCATGAGGTAGGGAGAACCCATTTGTTCCACAAATTGCGGGTCAACCACCCATCCTCCTAAATCATCAAAACTCTCTGCTTCAATCAAAAAACCATTGGTTTGACCATGGCCGGTAGAAACCATCAACCAGAAGAGCAAAACTGAAGCAATCACCCATTTCATATTATAAGACTTTATACTTTTCATTTATTTATACTCCAACCAAGTAGTGGCTTTACAAGCTTTATCGGTACTAAACCTGATCCACCTTGCTTGAAAGTTTTCAGGAAAAGTATAAGCCAATTCTTCCCCAGGCTTCACTTCAAAAGTTTTGTATTCCATCCATGGCCCATGTCCGATAGGTTCTACTTCCACTGTAAAAGTTACAGGGTCATTGAAATCATGGGATAAGACTAACGACTTTTGGTCATAAAACCCAATCAAATAAGGATCTGAAATTTCATCAGCACTGACCTGAGTCTCCTTCCACGGTCCCCCATGTCCTACTGGCTTGCCCAATTCCCATAAATCATCAATAACACCGGCCCATACTGCTGCTTTCCCATCCCGTGACACTATGATATGGTCTGAATTTCTTTCGTCAGGATCAATTCCTGTCATCACCAATAATCCTCGGTAAGAAGCATAATCATAAATGGCCAAATTATGGGATGAAATTGGCCTAACTTTGGCGAAGCCATCAGCATTCTCAGCAGGAAGCTCGTAAAATGTCCCATGCAAGTTCATCAAATCTCTTTCTGTTGCTACTTCGCGTGCGATACGTTGAACCCCATTATCAATAAGCTCATCAAATTTGGAATCACCCAAAGGGAATCTCCAACGCCTTCCCAAATCATCAATTACCAAAACTGAACTCTCTTCCACACTCACCACATTTTCAGGAATCGCAAATTTATTTTCAATAAAATCAGCAGTTTTTGGATCATCTGTTTTCACCAAATTCATATTCCCATCCAGTTCATAGTAGCTGGTTTTATCAAATTTCCCTTCTTGGATATTGCCAGCCAGAACGCCCAAACTTCTCCTATTATCTCCCAATCCATAAAGAAGCCCAGCTTGGTAAGACTCCTCCTTACCTGAAACAATCCCTTCAAATATTCCTGTGGAAGATCTTTCGAACCGCGTGTCATCTGTATAAGTAAAATAAACTGTACCCACAGTGTTCCTGTCTGTAATTACTCTGATCCATTCTCCTTTTTCTTCTTTTTCGAATGGCACTTCAATGGCACTTTGGGCAGGCACTTCTATTTCTTTCATATCCACCCAATCACCTTTTCCATTGAGGTCTACCTGGAAGGTGAAAGTGGTAGAATTCGTCCCATTGTTGTCCAACCAAGCCATTCTTTGGTTCCAACCTGCAAACAAAAATGGATCTGAGGCCACTCCTCCTTCTATTGACTCGTTAATATAAATAGCTCCTTCTGCGGTATTGGGACCCAGTTCATCAGGTTTTTCCAAGGAGGTAAACCAAAGGTTTGAGTTGGATTGTCCCGGCCCTTCTATTCCTCCTTTTACTTTCCTCTTGTTTAAAAATTCTTTTTGTGCTGAATCGTCACAACCAAAAACCAGTTGGTCATTCCATCTTGTATAATCACCAATCACCTTCAAATATGCTGACTTTGGCCTTATCCCCTTGGTGTTTTGCATACTAAATGAACCAGGAAAATCCCAAAACAAACCATGCATGGTCATCAGGTAATCGGGCTTCTCCGCTGTGCCTATGTCCCTAATTCTTGGCCATTCTGTATTCCAGCCATGTGCTCCATCATATGAATGGGATGCTTTTGGAAGTCTAAAAAACTGCCAGCCTTCTTGATGGTCCCTTACGCCTAATAACACAGACCTGTGATCCCAGCCTGTTGCCCAGATAGGATCCGTTGCAGGATTAGGGTTGCCATAAATGCCACCTGGTCCGGTAATTTCAACAAATTGATTTCTTCTAACTACTTTCCAATCCTTTCCATCCCATTCCGCTAATGCACCTGCTTTAATATCAAACTTTGTTTTGGCTTCAGGTACATCCTCTCCATTATTGGAAAAGACCATCACTCCTTGACCGGAGTAAAGCCCTTTTCCATGCGCACCAGGCAATAAAGGACTGAACTGAGGTTGTTCTCCCCTTTTTCGAACAGCATTCCCATCTACATACAGCTCATTAACAGCAAGGCTTTTGACATCCACCTCATAGAATCCCTCCTCCATGGTTCCATAATAAATCTTACCTTCAGGATCCGTCAGGTGTCGGGCATTCCCTGTATGTCTTCCTGGCATCTTATCGTATGAAATCACCCTTGTATTTCCTTCAGAATCGATGGCATAAGGGCCTATAAAAAGTTGCTCACTTTCAGTATGAATCATCCTGTTTGCCGGTGTACCACCAATACTTTCCTTATGAATAATTTGTTCCAAATCAGGTGTAACCTCATACAATTTATCCGATGACCCATAGGGCATATGCGGCCCATATGTAATTACCCAAAGTCCTCCAGCCCATGGCACCACTGCTCCGGTCCCACATTCCCCTTCCTCATTATAGTAGGCCAAGTGCGGGTAAACTCCACTGATTTGCCTGAATTCTTCTCGCTGACCTGTATTGGCCGGATTACACCCAAAGCTTAGCACAATCAAGACTATGATTGATAGTGCCAAAAAAACTAATTTTCTCAACCCCTGGCTCCTCAGCTTCTGGAATAGCTGCATTGTTTTCATGTTCTTAATTTTAATCATTATTTCTTTAGAATTTCTTGTTGATGAAGTCGAATCGTTTCTTTGAAATTGTCGACTATGTCTTGACACTTAATGTCATTAGCCAAATTTTCCTGTTCTTTGATGTCCTTTTTATTGTCATATAGTTCAATGAAATCCACTTGGCTCAACGAACTGTCTGAATAAGTTTGGATATACCTGAACCTTCCGTCAAATACGGTCAAATTAGGAGCTGCACCTCCATAAATCCCCAAACCCTCATAGACAAATTCATTTCTCCAAGGCACTTTTTCCTGGCTTAGAAGCGGCTTGATACTATTACCATGCATCTCTTCAGGGATTCTTCCTCCCGCTAAGTCCAATATGGTAGGAGCCACATCTATGTTTAGTACCAACTCCTCCCTTTTAAAAGCAGTAATATCTGGACCATGGATAAAAAAAGGAATACTTGTAGAAGGCCGATAAGGCAGGACTTTACTGGTAAATCCATGTTCTCCCAACATCCATCCATTGTCACTCATGAAGATAATATAGGTATTGTGCATCAAACCTAATTTCTCCGTTTTTTCGATCAACCTTCCCAAGGCTGCATCCATTTCAGTGATCACTGCATAATACTGCTTGGTGTGTTTTTGAATAGCCTCAGCATCAGGATAACCATAATCTTTTGCTTTGGTGTAATTCCTGACCTGCTTCAAATAAGGAGGCTTTGATGATAAGTCCTCCTTCCTTGTGGCAGTCACTGGCAGATCTTTGTTATCATACAGGCTTAACGTTGATAACTGTGCATTCCAAACGAGGTTTCCATCCATATGGGGCAGCTGGGTACAATGAAATAGAAAAAAAGGCTGGTCATTTTCCACGGTTTTTTCGAGGAACCTCATGGACCAATCTACACAATACTCATCGCAATGTTGAGCGGGTCTGGAAATATGACCTTCTTCATAAATCGCTCTTCTGTAGTATGCTCCATTTCCTTTAAAGTATACGGATTGATCAAAACCCAATTCATTTGGACTTTGAGGAAGGTGCCATTTCCCTGAAAATGCAGTAAGGTATCCTGCTTCTTGTAAATATTGCGCCAAACTCTTTTCGTGTTCACCAAGCCTGCTATCTAACTTTAACACCCCATTTGCACTTCCATAACGTCCTGTGAGAATAGCGGCCCTGCTCGGACTGCAGAGGGAAAACACTACATTTGCTTGGGTAAACACCAAAGACGCTTTTGCTAATTTGTCCAAGCTTGGAGTAATGATAAAATCATTTCCATTTGCTCCCAAAGCATCCATTCTCTGGTCATCCGTAAGGATCACAATGAAGTTCGGCGAGCTTACCTGGCCCATTGTTACATCAATAGGCCAGCAAGTCAATACCAACATTGGAAAAAGGTACAATATTTTTGAAAGGGTCTTATTAATCATTTTAAGATCCGTTTATAATCGAAATTCAGTTGGTAAAAGCTGCGGGAAATCCCGCAGCGCTTTTTTAAATTTAGTAATTCGGGTTTTGAGTTAAATTTTCATTGGTAATGACCTCTTCAGCAGGAATGGGCCATAAATATTGCTTGTTGGCATCAAAAGTTCTATCAGCCAAAAGTTTTATCAAACCTTTATTAAAAACAGGTGCCAACATTGGAATCCCGTCTTCATCGATTTCAGGAGTTTCAGGAAAAAACCATAAGCCAGGCTGCACCACTTTTTCCCTAAGTTCATTGGGATCTAGCATTCCATAGATATCATTGTTCAGTACCTTTTCTGCTATGCCCCATCGAATGATATCCATGTACCGGAGACCTTCCCAGGCAAACTCCATTCTTCTTTCAGTCCGAACTATCTTTCTAAGATATGACTGATCTGATCCCGATAGAGATGGATACTCCAATATATTGGCCATATCTACTCCATAAGCCCTTGCCCTCACTTGATTCATTGCATCCAATACTGTTTGATCGATTTGATTGAGTTCAATGCTTGCTTCTGCATATGTAAGCAATACTTCTGCATACCTCATCAAAATAATGTCTGGATCGGTATTCAGGTCGTCAGACCAATCTTGGGTTACTCCCTTTCTCCACACCAATCCATTATATGAGGCAAACTGGGTATTGGTTCTGCTATCATTGTTTTTTATGTAACGGGCATTCTTAAAATCATAAACTTCTATTGAATCAGGATGAGGCTGGTACATGTAACCTAAATGCTCTGTTTGAAAAGGCACAATGGTTTCCTTTAGCCTTGGATCTCTATTTTCAAATGGATTTCTTGGGTCAAAGAGTGGAGATTCATCGACCGGAAGCCCATCTGAACATAAATAAGAGAAGAGCAAATCCCAACTAGGATTATAAGCTGACCACCCTCCAGAATTACGTGTAATTGTAGCTTGTACCGGATAACTAGATCCTAACTGAGAACCTAGCTCCACACTTCTGGGAAGTGAAAAAATAGTTTCATTGGAGTTTTTTATCTCTGGTCTAAAATATTCTCCATAATCATCATGCAATTGGTAAATACCCAAATCCATACAGGCTTTAGCTGCATCTCTAGCAATGTTCCAATCTTCCATATAAAGTGCTATTCTAGACTTAAAAGCCATGGCTGCGCCTCTGGTGGCTCTTCTTAACTCCCCAGCACCATATGATTCAGGAAGGTGCTCGATCGCAAAATCAAAGTCCTGATAGACCTGTTCCAATACAGTGGCCTGTTCTGTTCGAACGGTAGTAAATGATTCCTCTAATCCGGGAACTTCCGTATAGAGGATTACATCCCCATAATGGCTCAATAAAATGGAGTACATCACTGCCCTCACAAATCTAGCTTCTGCTGTGTATTGGTTCAGTTTCACCTCTGGAATAACTTCAGCAGCATTACCCATGTTGCTCAAGATGGTATTGGCCCTGGTAATTCCTTTATATGAATTGGTCCACAGTGACTTGGAAGTAGACCATTCACTATTGATTGTTCCGTTGGTAATAGGAGTCAACGCTTCCCTGCTGGTCCAGTCATCCGTCCATGAGTCATCATCCTGGTGCCACAAATAAGAACGGTAGAGGTCATTAAGAGACATATTCACCTCTTCCTCATTGTTGAACCAATTTTCGCTTGACCCTTCTGAAAGGGGATTTAAATCCAAATCTGCGCAGCTAAATGAAAGCAATGCCACGCCCATTAAAGTCAATGATTTTATATTTAATTTCATAATATACAGGTTTTAGAAAGTCACAGATAAGCCTAACAAATACGTGGTGGTGATGTAATCTCCCAATGCAGATTCTGGATCCCATCCATCAGGAAATTTGTCAATGGAGAAAAGGTCTGATGCCGAACCATACACTCTTAGCCTATTGATCTTGATCTTTTCCGTAAAAGTTTTAGGTAAACTGTACCCTAAGGTTACATTTTTCAACCTGAAATAAGACCCGTTGAACATCCAGAAATTGGACATTGCATAATTGTTGGATAGGTTATTTCTGCTTAATCGTGGATATTTGGCTGATAAGTTTTCCGCATCAGAGTTATATAGACTCCAATAACTTTCTTCATATATGGCAGGAATATTCCCCCAATTTTCTGGCAAGGGCTCCACCATCCTTTGAAGAACTCTTGAGTTTTGTTTACCAATGCCTTGAAAAGCGGCTGAAAAGTCTATCCCCTTATAATCCATCTTGATGATCCCCCCATACAAGTACCGCGGCAAGGAACCACCCAAAGGTACCCGATCATATTCCGGTGAAATATTTCCGTCAGGGACACCATTGGGACCACTGATGTCCCTGTATTTCACATCTCCAGGTTTGGTGGATGAACTGATTGTAGCCGAATTGTCCACCTCTTCTTGGGTTTGAAAAAGACCATCAGATTGATAACCATACCACTCATTGAATTCGCTTCCTTCTATCTTGATTTGATCGCCTAAAAATTCAGTCCCTGATAGGTTGCCCATAACAGATTTTGAATCGGAAAGGTTAGCAGACACAGAATAACTGAATTCTCCTTTGGTATCCCTCCAGCCTAGCTCTAATTCCCAGCCTTTTGTATTCATATCACCTGCATTTTGCTGAGGGCTCTCAAATCCCGTATTTAAGGGGATATACAATTCCAAAAGCATGTCATTGGTGGTTTTCTGATAAACATCCACCGCAGCAGTCAAGCGGTCTTGCAAAAAACCTAGGTCCAAACCAATGTTGTAGGACTTGGTTGTTTCCCAACTGATATCTTGCAAAGCATAGTCTACCTGGGCAGCTGTGGTGGCTGATACGATACTGTTTCCTTCATAAAAAAGTGCATTGGAAAAACTCAAGGTAGATTGGTAAGGGTAATTTCCTATTCTTTCATTCCCCAAGGAGCCATAAGAAGCCCTAAGCTTCATAAAAGAGAGTGCTGCGCTGTTTTTCAGGAAATCTTCTTGAGAAATCACCCATCCCAAAGATACCGAGGGGAAAGTCCCCCATCTGTAATCTTCATGAAAACGGGATGAACCATCTGTCCTGACATTTGCTTGAATCAAATACTTATTGTCATAGTTATACATCAACCTTCCAAAATAAGATCTGTATGCATTTTCTGTGGCACTACCACTATTGCCCCGATAATCCAATGGCCCTATGTTCAAATAAGGAAAAGAGGACAACTCATATTGTAGTCGTGAAGCGCCTAAATTTTCTGCAAAAGCATAAAAGTTTTCATATCCCACGACAGCATTGAAATTATTGAGTCCAAAAGATTTACTGTAGTTAATCAAAAACTGAGAGGTGACTTGATAATTATCATTTCTGGACTCATTCAGGTCAGTAGAGGCATGATTTTCTATATATCCTCCAAATACAGTGGGGTCGTCATATTGGTACCAAGCTATCTGCTTTAAGAAGTTTTTTGCCTTGTCAAAGCCAAATTGGGGAGCTATCACCCCTGAGATCTTCAACCCTTCCATAGGTGTAATATGCAAAGCTGCCCGACCACCCAATAGGTGATAATTAGCGTCATTAAACCCTCCTTCATGCAATTGTGCATAGACGTTGGCTCCCTGCTTTCCCTCAGCAATTCTTCCATCACTCCATAGTGCAGCGTAAATTGGGGCAGAAATCCTTGCTCTTCCTATTGGGTTAAGTGTAGGTTGATCTGCAACGGTCCTTTTATAATTAAGATCAACATTAGCGGATATGAATTGATTGATCGTCAGATCATTGTTTATTCTTGCCGTCATACGCTCATAAGTCCGATGATCGTAAATGGCATCTATTTTATCATAACCAAATGATATGTTGGTTTTAATATTCGTCATTCCAGCGGAAATCTGAAGATCATGAGATTGTCTTGGTGCGCTGGCATTAAAAATCAAGTCTGTCCAATCCGTAATGGGATACAAGTCAGGGTTGTCAGCATTGAGTTGATAGTAGTTCTCAACCATTTCCTGTGAATACGTTGGATACTCATTATCTCCGTTACCGCTATCATTCCACCTTAACTCATTGGCCATTTCCAAGTAACGTTGAGCACTTACAAAGCCTGGCAACTTAGTAGGCTTATCTATTCCAAATTCGTAATTATAAGTTAATTGGCTTGAGCCTTCCTTCGCTCTCTTGGTCGTAATTAGAATTACTCCTGCAGCTGCTCTTGAGCCATAAATAGAGGCAGAAGCTGCATCTTTAAGTACTGAAATGCTCTCCACATCATTAGGGTTTACATCATTGATATTTCTGATAGGCACACCATCCATAATGATCAAGGGCTCATTGTCGCCAATGGTGGTTATCCCTCTCACCCTGATAGTACTGGTCGCTCCTGGTCCGCTGTTGTTTCTGGTGACCATCACTCCTGATACCGCACCTTGCAGTGCTTGACTGATTTGAGTCGTCTGCCGACTGGCAATATCTTTTCCCTCAACAACTCCTACGGAGCCTGTTAGGTCCTTTTTCTTTACTTCCCCATAACCGACCACAACCATTTCTTCCAGATCAGTGAGCTCTGTATCCAAAACCACATCAATTATAGTTTTATTTCCGACTTCTACTTCCTGCTTGGAATACCCAATTGAAGAAAATACAAGCACCGCATTGTCCTCAACGATAAGTTGATACTTGCCATCCATATCAGTTACCGCACCATTGCCAGTGCCTTTTTCCAGAACTGTCGCTCCAATTATTGGATCCCCAATAGCATCCTTGACAATTCCAGTAACCTCCACCTTTCTCAAAAGGCTTTCATCATTATACTTAATGGACCTCTTTAGGTCACCTCCATAAGTATTCGTGTTCATTAAACATAGCAATGAAAAGATCAGGATCATCGCAAACATCATCCATTTTGATACTTCCCAGCGAACATAGGTAAAGTTTAAATTCATAATTTTTTGGGTTTAATTGTTGATTAATTAGACAGTGATTATTAATGATGCACTTTAGTAAATCGGTCAAATACACCTCAGAATAAAATTTGGAGACTAACACTAAACATAAATTATAATCACGCCTAAAAACTTTTTCCATCATCAATTTTAAATCATAAAAAATAAACTTGTAAGCTGTAAACAATTCAAAACGAATTCAATATTATGAACAACTTAAATAACTATAAATCAAATACTTAAAAAGTAACAAAATTTAATATGAACAAGGCTTTAATTTAATTTAGATATTGAGTAACTTAATATAAACCTACAAGAGGAAGCTTCTTTAAGAAATTTGGAAATAACATATTATGCCAAATCTAAACTTCTAATATTTACTGCTTTCTATTTTTGAATTGAAAGCATTTTATATAGTTTTATTGATTCAAATTTTAAAGACAATCACTTAAGTAGCGGCCTTCAAGTACATCAATGAGCAGACGGGACAAACACCTGGAAATAATAAAAAAAGCCGTTGTCGATAAGTTTAATTGCGGTAAGCCAAAAAATTGGCAAAACAAGGATTTTGAAGAGCTTAGTTTCAAAATAAAAGTTGAAACTAAAATTCTTATCAGCAAGTCTACCCTCAAGAGAATTTTTGGAAAGAACAAAACTGGTGAATCCTATTATCCACAACCAGCTACTTTGGAAGCCTTACAAATATTTGGCGGCATAAAAGACCCTGAAGCTGTTCTCCAAAATCAAAAACAAAAGTTTCAAAAGTCGGCTATTTGGAGTTTGCTGGCCTTAGTCTCCTTGTCATTTTCCTTATTGCTTTTGGCCAGTGGACCTGAAGATGATAAACAAACACTTTTCACCGAGCTCAAATTAGAACGAATAGAAGGCAGTAGCCCCTCAACAGTATTTTTCAGTTATGATATCCCAGTGACTGAGGACTCTTTGTTTTTGCATCTCGGAAACGGAATTGATCCTTTTTACCTCACTCCTCATCGAAAAAAAACATCTCTTTATTTAAGATTCCCAGGGGTATTTCATCCTTACATTGCAAAAAGAGACAAAGAGATACTCTCCGCTTCAGAACGCGTTTTTGTACCCTCCAAAGGTTGGCAAGCTTTAGGCTATTATTATCTACAGCCCTATTCGATGCGTTACTACCCCATACCTATGAGCTATAATTCTCCAAACTATGCCTTCCATATCGATGGTAAAGATCTTAATAGGTTGGGTATGGACACTAGTAAAATTGTTGTTTTGAGATTGGATAATTTCCAAAAAACAAGTAGTGATGGAGACACTTTCATCTTAAAGACCAAAATAAAAAGCAGTGAGTTTTGGCCTGCCATTCGATGTAATTCAATCTATATAAGTGTGGTAGGTGAATATTCTAAAATCCTATTTAAAACCACCAATGAAGGGTGTAGTGCACACAGTGAATACCGCATCAGCGAAAAGGCAGGATATGGAACGGATGAGCTTATCAAGTTCTGCTTGGATACCAGGGAATGGCATGAGGTGGTCATTAAAAACACCAATAAACATGTGGAAGTCTACCTTAATGATGAGTTGGCTTTCGAGGATGACTATCTAGAGAGTCTAGGGAATATTCATGGAGTAAGTCTAGTATACCATGGCAGTGGTTATGCAGAATACTTAACGTTGGAAGATCAACAAGACAACACTATTTTTTCCATCCAAAAATAGTCCAGATCAGAATGGGTACCCAAATCCAATTACAGGGCCGTGAAGTGGTAACTTATTTTCCCAAATCCATTTGTACCCATCGATAAATATCGGGGCATACAATACAGCTCCATAGTCAAGTCTTAGCAGTAAATACTTTAAGTCAATTCGCAAACCTACACCTGATGTCAGGTAGCTGTCCTGAAATAGTTTTCCCCATCTTACTCCGGAAAAAGGCCTATTTGGATCTTCTTCCAACAGCCAAATATTTCCTGCATCAGACCATAAGGCTCCATTAAGCTTGGTGAAAATTTTAAATCGATATTCTAGGTTCCACTCTAATTTTAAGTCCCCCACTTGGTTTACTTCTGCTTCATCTAATTCCACATACCTTCCCGGTCCAACATTCCGAGCATTGAAGGGCCTTAGACTGTTTGAACCGCCAATAAAGAAATCCTTAATAAATGGCATTTGATCGCTATTACCGTATGACAAACCAATACCCACTATATTCCTGAATACCAAATGACTGTATTGGCCTAACCTCCAATAAGTCCTAAAATCATATTCAAACCGAGCATACTGAGAATACCTAACGCCCAAAAACTTCCTATTACCTTCTTCTGTTTCTGAAATCAAGCCACTTGCCAAGTTTAAAATATTTCCAGCCAGTTCCACCTTCCCTTCGAAATAGGTCCCTACACGTTTACTTTCAGTCGAACTGTTATCAAACCTGTAAGTATAACCAGAACCTAAAATAAACTGATTGGTCAAACTCAGCTGTAAGGAAGGATCATTGTTTACTAAAGTGTCAAACCGTTCAGAACTCCTGATTACATCAGAATAGGTCAATTTCACCAAATCCAATTTGTGGGTGACTTTGGGGTTGCTTTTCCAAGTATAGCCATAGGCTGCATTCCAAGTCGCCAAGGTAAAATAATCCCTTCTGTTATTATACTCTAAATCAAGTGATAGGTATTTTTTGGGAAGTGAAACCGCTCTTTTGATAAACTTGAATGGGGGATCGAGTAAAGGGGCATCTAGGGTAGTGAAAATGCCAAATCCTGAAGAATTGGATATACGTTCTTTATACAAACCAATCGGAAAATCATAATAGGTATTTGCTTCCACAGAAAGATTTTCAGCACCACCAAATAGGTTTAATTGATCATATTTTAAGCTTATGGAAGGGCCGACATATCCAGTGGTTTTATAATTGCCTTTTACATTAAAACCTACTAAAGAAGCATCTCTTGGAATCAAGTCTACATGGGCATCTAAATTCAAGGAATCGTGTTCACTCACCTCATAGCTAATAGATGGATTTCTAAAAATACCCAGATCCGACAAGTTTCTCATGGAATGTTTAGTCTTTTCCAAAGAAAAATGATCTCCGGTCTTTACCAGGATCATTTGGTCCAATAGATGTTTTTTTACCCTTCCATGTGGCCAATAATAATACCCCTCGATTTCCTTTTGGGTTGTATCTATGACTATGGATAAATCACGGATGTGTTGCTTCTTGTAATAGTTAGTTGGCAATTCGTCATTAAGCCCCACTTTTACATCCAACTGCTTATAGCCCACCGTAGTATCAGCCATTACCAGTACATCCTCTTTCTTTAAATAGTAATAACCACTATTTTGAAGATAATTCCATAGCCCACTTTTTTCTGATCTGATCTTTTCCAAATCAAACTCATCATTATCATGAAGAATGGATTTTGGCTGGTAGTTAAGAAACAGCTTTTCTAAACTTTCATTCAATAAAATAGTATCATACATTACCTTCCTGTAGCGATAGGATTTAGGCACAGTCAGCCTGTAGTGGACATAGGCTTTATTTTTCTTTTTATTATAGCGCAGATCATAATTCCCCTTTGTACCAAAATGGCCGAAATTCTCATAGTCCTCCATGGCCTTTTGAATTTTCAAATCTGGCCTTATATCACTGATCAGTATGGGTTCCTCACCGAAGTTCTCTCTAATCCACTTAGAAACTCCTTTATCTTTTTCATTGTAAAACAGGTTATATAGCCATAACCTAAATGACAAAAATCGCATAGTAGGAAGTCCCATAATCCCTCCATTGGGCACATCCCACAAATCCCAATACACTTTCACTAATTTTTTTTCTCCATTTACTATTTTCCATTCTTCCTTATACTCTTGTTTGTTGACATGAATTTTAGAACCTGTGTATAAAACTTCCCCTTCGGAAAGTGACTTGGTTCCCGAACAGGCCGACAGAACGAGCGCTATAAGACCAAAGACTAGGTATCTAAAAATCATTGGTCAAACATCCTTTTAAATCGGTTAAACAAATTTGGGTAGCGTTTTTGAAAGCTTAACCCAAGCGAAGACTCATTTACATGGCCATCAATAACTCCTCTGTAGACATCTTTCCGAGCAGCCAGTATACTAATATCCGGCTTGGAACTGATGACATACCTTAATTCTACACTTCCAAGAGGATTAAAAGCTTTGGCTCCTTGAGGATGATCTTCACTCATATCCAAACTTCCTCCAATTGCAAACTTTACCCTCTCATGAAAAAGCCCTTTGGAAAAAGAGTAACCAATTTTATCTGTAGTATTAGATGCCCCTTCACTTCTTACAAAAAAGGTTAAGTCAGCATTTTTGATGTTCTTTCTAGTAATGTCATTAAGCTTTGACACAATGGTCTCCATATAGCTTGCAGCTCCCATATTGAAGCTGGGATCCAAACTACCAAACAACAGTAAATTCATCGCATAAGATTTACGGGTATCCAGGGGTAAATTAGCCAGGTAGGAAGCCAAATCGGGATCGGTACTGCTGATATCAAACTGTAAATCAAGATCATCCATCCCACTGTTTTCCACTTTGGCCAAAACCGTCACCGGTATCCTAGTATTTCTCTTACTTTGTGGAACAATGGCCTTATCGACAATAATTCTAAAAATTTCTGACCCATGAAATGTAAAACGTGGCTGACCTAAATCCCCAAACCACTCTATCGATGCATCAATGATTTTAAGGTCCAAATCGGAAACCATAGGAGCCTGATAAAGCAAACTTCCGCCCAAACTCTGAATCTTTCCTGTTACCAGAGGTGTTTCATCATTTCCTTTTCTGAGAAAAATACTTCCCTCAGCAGTCAGTTGTGCATAATCTTGCGAAGTACTATTGAACATTAGAGATAAATCAGTTGTCCCAATTCCTACATCCACGTTCCAATCGATTACTTTCTTTTCCTTAATTCGCCTATTTAACAGAGTTGAATCTGTATTTGAACTTTGGTCAAACGACATAAAAATGACTTCATCTTCCTTACGATCAGTTGTTATGGTTCCCTCATAAGTATATTGAAGTTGTGCCCCATCTACAGTGTTAAGGCTACCTGTAATCCCCATTTGCTTTGAACTGCCCCTAACCTTAAGGTCTGTGTTCACTTCCATTTTCCCTTTAATGCTGCCCGACTCTTCTCTATTAACAAGGTCAAAATGCTCACTGGAAACCTGCAAATCATAGAAGGTATACAGCCCAAGTCCAATCTTACCGTCCAATGTCAATTGATCACCTTCCCTGTCCTTTACTACAAATTGGTCAAATACCAGGTCATCACCTTGTAAAAAAATGGTATCCTCTGGAACAGCCATATAAAATCCAGCCTTATCAAATATGAGCTCAGAATTATTAAAAGTAAAAAAACCCTCGATGCTGCGTTGGCCATCATCAAATGTTCCATACACCTTTCCATTGGACATACCTGAAAGTTTAATTCCGTTTTGGTCAGGAAAAAGCGCTGTAAGCAAACCAAGGTTAGCTTCTTCCATTGTCAAATCAAGGTTTATCGGTCCATCAACTTCTTTGTTTTCCACCTTAGCCCTGATGTCACCAAAAGGAGAAACCAAATTCAAGTCCATGCCCACCCTGCCTTTTGAGGAAGATCCAGTAAAGACCAAGTTGCCTAGGTCATATACTCCGTACTTCAGTTCACTTCCATTGATTTCAAAAACGGTAGCATCTTCTTCTACATTGGATGAAATATGACCATTTACTGTTCCTTCAAGTTTAATATCCGGATAGAAAGAATTGATCAACCTATCTAGCAGCAAGGAATCAACCTTAAAAGACTCGCCATGGAGGGAAGACCGATAGGTGATTCGCTGTCCTTCATTGGTTACTGCCAATTGACTGGTTTCATCTTTACTTTCAGTTAAAAAATAGATTCCATCGTTGATTTCTGGTGACCATATTTCTCTCCCCCAACGGATTCCACCTTGTTCTTGAAAACGAACCAAAATACCTTTGGTCAAGGACTCCAACTCAAGCCCTATCTGAACTCGGTCCCTTAATCCAGGCAGTAAAGTTTCTAAATCTATAAGGTAAACTCCCCTTTCATCATTGGTAACAATAGTAATCAAACTATCCAACTTCGTCCCTCCCGCGTCTAATGAGTTGATGAAAATTTCTGATCCAACATGTTGGTTTTGATAATTGATATCCGCTGAAATCCCACTGGTAAATATATTCCCATAACTAAAATAAGAAGATGCCAATTTGCCCAATAAAACACCTTGGTTTGAGTTTAAAGACAACTCCTCCAAATCCACCCCTACTTGAATCCCGGTCAAGCTTAAAAAAAAGGAAGAATCTATGGAAGCAGAAAGGTAAAGGTCAAAATCGGGAACCTCAGAACTCCAGCGGGAAGAAGATTCCCACCAGTCCAAAATAGCTTTATCTGCCTTAGCCTTTAAAACAAGTCTTTCATCAATACCAATTTCTCCACTAAATGAAGATTTAGCATTCTCTACCATTATGTGGGCATTTGATAAATAACTTGTATCGTAAGAAGCGGGCTGAAAAATAAGACTATCTATAGCTATAGCTAATAGTTGCTGGCCATCTTCCAGGTGAAATTCTCCATTGAGCTTACCCTTTATTTCTCCTGCTTGCTGATCATGTACCATCAGAAGAGGCAGCTTACCTTTCAATTTCCCTGAGAAATTACCCGAACTAAAACCATCCTGCAGGTCTACAGAAGAAAGATCAAGTCTATATTCTTCTTCAGAACCATACTTAATTGCTATGTAAGCAGTTTTTCCTTCTCTCGAAACACTCACTGATGGGTTCTTAAATCCATAGCCTTGTACACTGAGGCTATCGCTTTTAAAACTCGCTCGAAAATCTGAGAATACTTCATTTCCTCCTATTGAGGTTTGTCCAGAAAGGCAAATGGGAGAACTTTGAAAACCATATTCAGAGTTCAATAGATCTTCAAGAAGAAACTTGCCAGAAACAATCTCAAAATCTATCACGGCAGTATGATCTTCTCTTAAACTTAAAGAAGTACCTATAGAAAATGAGGTATGATTTAATGACAAGTTCCCATCAAGTAAATATTTACTTTCATTTTCGATAAGGCTAAAATCTCCACTAATTGGCCAGTTTTTTTGATCTCTTGGGATTTCAATTTCTAAAAATCCTAACAAATCAAAAAGGGTTGAGCTTAACTTTAGCTCTCTGAGTTCCATTTCCAAACTGCTTTGCCAATCTCCTACTTTCCCTTCCAGTGAAATGGTGGAGTGATTTGCAAAGCCGAACTGAAAACCTTGAAAGTCCAAACTGTTATTCTCATAATGTATCTGTCCTTTAAAATTTACAGTTTTATTTTCCTTAAAGGGCCAACTCAAATCTGGAAAGAATTTCTGCAGCCAATAGGTATCAATTTGTCCTTCACTGATGATAAAATCAGCTTCCAGACCAGCATTATTAGCAAAGTTGAATTTGTCCACTTGGAATTGAAGGCCAGGAATTTTAAAGGATAAATCATCCAGGTTAGCTGAAGTTTCACCATTGACTACTAAGCCCTGCCAATTCAGGTTTAATTGTACCGTATCCTGATAGACCAAACCCAATTCATTAAGCTGCGTCTTCCATATTTCAGCTCCACTCAAATCCTCCACCATCAATGAAATATCATTCAACTTATATTCCTGAGCTGCATGGATCACTAAAATCTCTCCATTTTGAATATCAACTACCTTTGATTTAAAAGTTGTTAGTCCTCCTTTTCCAATGTTTTCTTCAAGGTTCTTATCTACATTTTCTCCAAACCTTAAGTCCCCCCTGGTTCCATTGATGATCAATGAATCAATGATCAATTCTTGTTCAAAATCCACTCTTGTTAGCAGTGCATCATCTACAGACCAACTGATGGTATCCTGATCATCAACATAAGTAAAGTTGATATTTTTAAGATCAATATGCCTTAACTGAATTTTAGGGATGTAGGAATCTCCCGTGTCTTGAGCTTCTCCAGTATTCAGGTATTGAATGGTTGCATCAGATAATTTTAAAAAGTCCCCTTCAAGTTTTTTATTCCATAAAGCACTCCACTGCCAATTTAGACTTAATGATTTTGCTTCTATGCTCAATTCCGACTGATCTACCCTGATATCAGACACTTCTATTGCTCCCGAAAAATCAAAGTCAACATCTCCAAAGCTGATTCCATTTTGATCAAGAAAAGAATTAGTCAAAAATAAGGCTCCTACTATTATAAGCAGTAGACAGCTAAGAACTATTAGGACAACTCTTATTCTTTTCTTCATGAAAGCATTTTCCTGATGAAAATTTAAAAAATCGATAAAATAAATAAGGCCCCCTGACAGCTCAGAGGACCCAATATCATTGAATTTCGATTTACTTATTTATGTTTGCTTCCCCAAGGGGTTCTTTTGATCATGTAACTAAGCGAACTGGTATAGGAATCTGTATCACTCCCAAATGCACTTCTTGAATCAGAATATACAGTTTGTCCCTTATCATTAAAGATTTTAAGCCCCACTCTCGTATCATAATCTATCGTAGTACTGGAGCTTCCTGAAGATACCACCGTTCCTTTGGTTTCATTGTTCTTTCTGTCCTTTTCCTTCTCTTTTTCTTTGTAAGTAGTGGCAGAACTACCATAGGTTCTTGTGCCTTTGTTTTCAATATCCGAAGAGCCAAACACTACATACTCTACCCCCAATAACTCCGCAATTTCCTTAGGATTGGCAGCAGTAGCCAAGTGGTTGGCATCAATACCGTTCTTTTCCAATATAGAATTGGTCATCATTGGGTCTTGAATCGTGATTAAAGAAGTGTTGCTCCTAAATAAATTGGCACATTCGTTTTGGGCTTGGGTTCTGATGGCATCCACCATCATTCCCTGATCATTGGTAATGATTTCAAAGGGCAGCACCGCCAGTTTATTTCGTCTTTCCTCTGCACTTACTTTGGGAGTTGCGGAGACAGGGGCAGCCACAGCCACCTCATTGACTACCTCTACCCTTCCACTTGCAAACTCGATTTTATTAATTTCATCTTTATTTACTTCATACTCCAAATCTTCTCCTGCATATTTAAACTTAATGGAAGTGGTCCCCATACTGGTTACCTTCCCCTCCATTTTCTTACCATCCATTTTGACAATCACATCGTTTTTCTCTTCTTGTGCCAGTACCTCCTGATGAAATCCAACAATGCCAAAAAACATCATCAGGAGAATTGACAAATTTTTCATTCGATTCATAATATCTAAAGTTTGTTCTCTTCTATTTCTTAATTTAATATTTCTAGTTCAAATAATCCATCAAAAACAACTGATGACCAACAACTTACTTAAAATTAACTCTTATCCCAGGGTTGCTGGCATCTGGTGATGCAGAAACATTGACTGTACCCTTGTGTTTCTCCGGAATATCATCCCAACTATCGTAATATTTTCCGCCCACATAGTATTTCATGGAGGTGGGTTTTTCTTCTCCATCTGCGTAGACCATGTAAGATGAAAGTGGTGGAACTGTTCCTATCACTTTGCCCTTTGGTATCAACTCTGCAATACCGTCATTGTTCATGTCCATGGCCAACCAATCCAAACCCAACAGTTGGTGGTAAGTCCCATCATTGGCCATTTTTTTAATCTCTTTGTTAAACTGTTTGATGATCTTTTCAGCTCCGGGTAGGTCCTTGCGAAGGGCAAAATAAAGAGGCTTGATGATAAAGGCTTTTCTACTAATGACCAGGTGCTCCCTTACTTCTTCACTTTGGCCTTTTAAGAGGTATTCCATCAGCAATGCATCAACCAATATACAGTCTACCTCATCATTCAACAGCTTCTGAAAGTTTTCCTCATCTGATTTGCTATGGATTAGCGTAACATCATCAACATTTTCAAAATCGCGGTTGTAAGCATAGCCATCTACCAGGCCTAAGCTTCTGTTAGCCAAACCATTCATGGCCAGAAGATCCACATCTTGCCCTCTTTTGCCGACCAGCACCAATTGATTTTGCATGTACGCGTTGGAGAACAATAATATGGCTTCCCGCTCCCCTGTCATCCACAAGGCGGCACTCCCATCAAAACTATTGTGTTCGATGCCTGTCATGACATCTTCAAAATCCTGTATGGTCACCTCCGTTTCGATTTTAATCCTTCTGAGTGCTTCCCTCACCAAGTTCAGGGCCACAGCTGAATTGGGGTCAGTGTCTGTAAAAGGAGGCCACTGGTCTGAAGCCAATTTCAGGGGACCTTCCTGCGCCCACAAAGGAAAAGTGGATAAGCTCAGCATCAGGAAAGCTAAAAGGTAGATCTTAGATATTTTTTGATTCATTTTCATCATTATTGGTGCTTAATGAAGGTTAAAATTTGAAAGCTAAGCCGAGACCATTATTGCCTATTTGTATATCTAGTGTGGGTTGATAGTCAGCCCGGGCTTGATAGCCGGCATTATAATATGCCACAGCCTTGTCCGCATTTTTCTCAAACCATTTCTGAAAAGGAATGGAAGCTACAGCGCAACCTGCTGCGATATAGGCCAGATTCCAGTTGGGATCATGGTCATTACTAATAGAATTCAAGATGGGATAAGTCACCAAAACCAACGCAGCTCCACTGAGTAATTTAGAAATCAGGTAATTGCCGGCAATAGGTTTTACATAGTCTTTCATGGCTGGATCGTTTTGAAAGAGCTTGATCAATTGAACAGGTTCCATCTCGATATCACATTTTTTATAGACCTTTTTCTTGAAAATTCCTTTTTCAAGAATTTCTATAGGTTCCGATACCGTTTGTGCCTGAACACCAATCATACCCAATAAGGTAAAAAATAGTAGGGTAAAAACTGCTTTTTTCATAAGTGGTCTTAATTTATAGTTTGTGTTGATTTGAAAAGACAATAATAAATTCTGAATTACCACTCACTTCACAGGCACATCCTTCTGTAATTCAATTATTTAAAATATTAATTTAATCCATAAAAACATAGAAAAAAGTCAAGAATATAAGAACCCTGATAGAAATATAAATGGAACGAACCATTCATCTACAAAAATCAGTAAATCAACACCTTACTTAGTATTTTTTTTGAAAAAATAAAGAACATTGTTTTGTAGTACTAATATCTTTTGACTTGGATAATCCTATTATTCAGCATTCCTCTTTGAGTAGGTTTTAATTAAATCTAGTATTTGAAAATCACTTTTATTTACCCAGCCTGCACGCATTTCCTCCCCATCCATGTACCTTGAATAAAAGTCAACCCCACTCAGGTCTGCATACTTGTATTCATCAAAGACATTTCCTTTTCCATACATTCTAGGATCAGACTGTGCTTTTAATTCTTTGAAAAGTTCTTTCTTTAGAGTTTCTTTTTCTTTTTTAAAACCGCTATTGTCCACTAGATTATGGATGCAGTCTGGATCCTCTTTTATATTGTAAAGCTCTTCTGAAGCACGTTTTCCAAATGACCAGGCCCAATATTGTAAAGTACTTTCATTATAAATGGAATTAAGACAAACCGTTTTGGTAGCACCGCCATCAGTATTGAGGTACCCTGTTTCAGGATTACCAGCCGGCCATCTATCTGGTTCGAAATTTTGTAAGTAAAGTAGGTCACCTTTGACAATCCCCCTTATAGGGTACCCCTGATCTTCTGGCCTCCCTACATCATGTCTTTCCTTACCAATCAATACATGATCTCTCTTGGGATCCACTTGCTTGGATTTGCTCGAATAAAGGATATCTGTGAAACTATTACCCGTAATGTTCTTCATCCCACTTTCCTTCTCTTTTATTCCGGCCAACTCCAGAAATGTTGGAGCAAAATCGATGAAACTGATAAAATCATCAATTTTTCTTCCTATTGATGAGATACCATCACCCCACCTCACTGCTAGCGGCAAATGGTTGGAATATTCGTACTCTTGCCCCTTAATTCTTGGAAATGGCATGCCATTATCCGAAGTGACAACAATAACTGTATTTTCCAGTTCTCCACGTTTTTCCAGTTCATCCAACATCTTACCCAGTTGCTTGTCAAAGTATTCTATCTCATAGGCATAATCGAGTAAATCAGTCTTTACAGAATCTTTGCTCGGCCAAAAGCTAAATACCTGATCGTCCCCAACATCGCTAAGCGACTTTCCCCCTTTATCAATACCAGAACCATATTCATAGCCCCTATGCGGTTCCAATCCTCCATACCAAAAGAAAAAAGGCTCATCATCATTTTTCTCCTTTAAGAAAGCTTCAAAATTCGCGGCATAGTCCACGTTGCTTATCTGGGGAGTTGGAGGAGTGGTTTTAAGCTGACTGTAATTGTGGACCAAAAGGTTTCTAGGACTTCCATCTTCATGCTTGGCTACTCCAGGAGCCCAGCCCTTTCCAGTATACCCTACATGATAGCCATGTTCATCCAGCACCTCGGCAAAAGTCTTGAACTTGGCCGGAAAATAAGGCCAATGGTTGGCTGCCTCCTCCAATTGCCATGAATTCCTTCCAGTGAGAATATTAGAACGGGAAGGGGCACATTTGGCATTCGGTGTGTAAGCATTATTAAAGAGAATCCCCTCCGCTGCAATTTTATCAAAATTGGGCGTTTTCACCCAATCACAGCCATAAGCCCCCATATGCATATAAGTCACATCATCCATGATGGCAAAGAGTATATTGGGAACTTGTTTGACTTTTGGCTTTTCTTTAGAGTCAGTAAATGCCCAAACTCCTAATACAAGTAGTCCAGCTAAAAGGGGAATAATCTTTTTCATAGGCTATTTTTTGTCGAAATTCATCTACTTACTTTCCAAGATAAGAAAGTTTTGGTCGAAATGGTTATCTACATTCTCGATATCAAGTACCATCTTTTACTTTTTTCAAACTTGCTTTAAGAAAATAGCAAATCCCCTTTTCTATCAGTAAAGGTTTGTGAAACCAATAAAAAATCTGAATATCCACAATAATTTTGCGCAAAATAGACAATCCATCATTCCTCAAACTAAATGTATTTTTCCATTCCAATAAACATAACAATACCCCAATAAAAAAGTCTCTCACAAATATGAGAGACTTGGTCTGAAGTATCTTTTTTCTATTCTCTTAATTGTTATTCACTGCCAAATTCATAGCACTAAGCTTACCTTTTTATTTTACTTCTTCTTCAAACTTAACCTCCTCTCCATTGATCACAACATTTTCAAACTTCACATCTTTCATGTGATTGACATTGAAAACTTCATCGACGCTGTCTATGAGGCAATTGATCATTTGAAAATTGGTAACAGGAGAACTCTCGTAGGCATTGGCCATAACAGCATATTTACCTCCGTTCTTAACCTGAAGGTTCTCTACAATAATATTGCGAATGGTTGGAATATGATCACCTTCCTCCTCATAAAACATATTAAACCGAACGGCAGCTTCTTTATAAGTACCCACCACCACATCTCTCATGTATACATTCTCGACAGTTCCACCCCTTTTAGAGCTGGTTTTGATACGAAGTACCCGATCCAAATTAGGGCTGTCCATCAAAAGGTTTTGGGCAAAGATATTTCTGGCTCCACCGGAAATCTCACTACCAATGACCACTCCTCCATGACCTTCCTTCATTTCACATCCCTCAATAATAATGTTCTCTGAAGGAATTCCAGGGATTCTCCCATCTTCATTTCGCCCGGACTTGATGGCAATACAATCATCTCCAGTGTCAAAATAACAATCTTTAATCAATACATTTTTACAAGCCTCTGGATCACATCCATCATTATTGGGGCCTAAGGTTTCTATGCGTACCCGCTCCACGGTAACATTCTCACAAAGCACAGGATGAAGGTTCCACATTGGTGAATTAATCAATTTAACATCCTGGATCAAAACATTTTTACACTCAAAAGGCTGTACAAATTGTGGACGCATATAGTGCCCCTCTCCAAATACCCTTTCTTCCAATGGCACACGATCATGTACCATCTCATGTAGCAACTTTCTGGATGGGTTTTGCCTTCCCATGCCTTCTTTCCAGCCATAGTGTTTGGCACCGCACCAAGGCCACCAGTTTTCCATGTCCGCATTTCCATCCAGCGTACCTTTACCAGTGATAGCGATATTTTCCTGTTGGTAGGCATAGATAAAAGGAGAATAATTCATCAGTTCCATGCCTTCCCACCGGCTGCGCACAATAGGTAGGTAGTCTTTGGGATTACGGCTGAACCTCAATACAGCACCTTCAGAAATATGAAGGTTCACATTACTTTTTAAATGCACTGCACCTGTAAGAAATACTCCCTCAGGAATCACCACACGGCCCCCACCAGCTTTATGACAAGCCTCTATGGCATGAGCAATCGCTTCTGTATTGAGTTGCTCTCCCCCAGACTTGGCCCCAAAATCAGTAACCACAAAATCCTGATCCTGAAACTCAGGTGCCTTGATCAAAGCACGAATGGAATCCAGTTGCGACCAAGGACCTTGATCTACCTGTTCAACATCCTTTTGCCCACAACTTACCAATAGGCTCAAGACCAATCCTAAAATGCAATATTTACTTTCTACTTTCATCTTTTATGATTTTTCAACCGTGAAATTATCTTTCTAACTCTAAAGCTGCCAAAATAAACGGCCCGACTCCTTTAGGGTCATTGATTCTGATTTTTTCATTGACATAATATGCATAAGTACCGTCTCGATAAGGGTTCCCTCCTAAACCTGCCACTGCACATACTTGAGTTAAGCTGACTTCTCCATCCTCTTTTACTTTTATCAATTCCGTGACAATTCCTTCAAAACCCTTTTCTGCTATCTGTTTGAAAACCTTGTCCAAATAACCTTTATTTACACCTTTGGCCAATGCATATACAAACATACTGGATGCAGATGCCTCCAAATAATTACCTTCTCTTGCTCCTTGATCAATCACCTGGTACCATAACCCCGTCTGTTCATCCTGGTAATGCTTGATGGCTACAGCAAGCCTTTGTAAAATACCTGACAAAACAGTTCTTCCATAGTGTTCCTCTGGCAAAAAATCCAAAGCATCTACCACGGCCATGGCATACCAGCCCATGGCCCTGCCCCATACATTTGGGGATCGGCCTGTCTCTGGGTCAGCCCATGATTGAAATTTACTTTCATCCCAGCCATGATAAAGCAAACCCGTTTTTGGGTCCCTTAGGTGTTTTTCCATCAGTACTAGCTGTAAAATACCTTCTTCGAAAACTTCCGGATCTTTGAATTCCTTGGCATACTGCATCAGAAATGGTGTGCCCATATAGGCTCCATCCAGCCACATCTGGTTGGTATAACGTAACTTATGCCAGAAGCCTCCTTCACTGGTTTTGGGCTGATATTTTAGCTGACCTCTAAGGGTCTCAATGGCTTTTTTGTAGCGTACATCGCCGGTTTTGCTATACAGGTTAAACAGTAACTTCCCTGAATTGATCATGTCAATATTATAGGTTTCGTATTTGTACGTTTTGATCTGTCCATCCTGGTCAATCAGCTCATCAGCATAAGCTTTGATATACATATAATAGCTTTCACTGTCACTTTTTTTCCATAACTCTTCAAAAGCATGCAGCATCAATCCCTGCGGATAACTCCATACCGGCCGATCCATAAAATCAATCTGCCAAGCTTCGGGGTTTCTTTTCATCACCGAAAGCGCCATCCGTTCTGACCAATCTAAATCACGAGGAATCATCTTTTCTTGACCAAAAGTCAGTTGGCTAAAAAAAACGGCCATTATCAGTAGAAAACTTCTTTTCTTCATTTTGCTTAAATTCTGTTTGTAAGATTTCAACGGGCTAAGGCTTAAAGATTTGAATTACAAATCCCAACCTAAATATTGCTTTTTCCCACGACACAATAACGCGCAACTGAGTGGAACAGGACTTTGATGCTTCGACACGCTCAACAATCTTAATTCAGGTTCCAAAGCTCAACCCAAAGGCTCACATCTCTTGTCTAATTTTTATCGTCTAGCCTAGCCTCTAACTCAAGGCATTTTCTTCAGACCTTCCCATTTGACATTCCATTTGCCATTATCTGGAAAACCCGGATTGGCTCGGTCCGGAGCCCCTTCCCATCCAGCAGCCATCATGGCTACAGTAGTCAGCAAGCCACCATTTCCCGGTAAATAAATTCTTAACCTTTTGTCCTGATAATTATGCCCATTCGGCAGATAGGTATTCTTTTCTTTTCCCATAAACAAGGCTTCCAAAGCCGTCTCAGGCATATTGAGCCTGGCTGCATTCATGGCCATCATCGGGTAATCCCAGCCCCAGGTAGAGTCCCAATTCCAGATCTTCAAGATTTTCTCCAAGGTGTTTTTCATGATGACTGTATCGATCATTTCGGTTTTTGGTAAAATTCCAAAAGCCCCTAAAACCACAGGGTGATCATGCAAATAAAAATCATCTTCGTAAGCCCTTGGGTGGGTACTGCTCGGAAGGTATAGGTCGTCCTTGATAGCCAATGGGGCCAAATTATCCAAAACTTCTCTCCACTTAGGGTTTTCTTCCATTCCTAAGCGCTTTTGCCAGTCCAAAGCTACATTCAGGCCATAGTGCCAATACGCCAACTCAAAAGGTGGGTCATCGGTAGACTTAGCTGGAAAGAGTTCCTGAGCAGGGATCAATGGCGCAATCAAATGGTATTTTCCATCCTTTTGGCTCTCTTTGGCAAATGAGGCCATAAATTCAGCTGTCTCAAACACAATCTCTTTGTATTTCTCTAATGTGGCCTGGTCTTGCCTGTCCTGATAGAGTTGCTCTACAAAGTATAAAATATGGGGCTGTTGCCAGATCAAATAGGGAGCTACACTGGAAGGGCTTTCATCTCCATATGGATCCGTCATTTTCTGCCATCTGGCTCCTTCAAAGCCCTGACGAGCTGCCGTGGCCTTGGCCTTATCCAATGAACTAAAATACCATGGTAGGCTCTTTTCCATTAATTCAACCCTATCCCATAGTCCAAAATGGGCACCATGCCACCAGTGCATCTCCATATGAAACTTACCATACCAACTATTCATGGTTAGTCCGGTTTCTTGGGGAGGTAAAGAACCTGCACAATTGACTTTGGTGAGGTATTGGGAAAGCACAATCCTTCTTTCAAGCTCTTCTGCACGCTCATCTGTACACTCCGAGAAATCAATCGCTCCACCCGACTGCCAAAAGGCTTCCCAGTTACCTTCACTGCTTTTCGCAGTTAACTCAAAGTCAGGAAGGTCAGACTCCCCCTCTTCGGAGAACAAAGCCGTAAACTCCAAGCTTTCTTGTCCTTCCTGGGCATTCAATAAGAAGGTATGTTTATCTGCTGTTTCAAAAGCCCCATTCCCCTTCCAACTGATGTCTGTCACATATTTGGTACTGTCCAATGTCCTGGAGACCCTTACTTGACTCGGTCGAACAACTTCTAGATAGGACGAATGTTGGTCTGGTTTTGACCAATCATATCCTGGACAAACATGGCAACCTGAGCCATAAGGAAAACGGAATTTCACTTTGAGTTTCCCATTGGCCACCAGTGATGAGGTAATTTTAGCAGCAATCCCATCCTTTTCCTGGTGAGCGTAAAGTTCTACCTTCACAGGTTCACCCTCCACCATATACTCACTGCTGATCTTTCCTTTCCACAAATCCAGCTCTTGATGTACATTTTCCAAATCTTTAACTTCTACTTGAGTACCATCCGATTTGATCATTTCAAGACCAATAATGCCCAAATGCAAACGGTGCGGACTGGTCCTGAAATAATCTGTCACTTCTTTTTTTCTACCCTCCTTCCACTGGACCGGAAAGGAAATGACCTGACCAATAGCTGATGTATCATATCTCAAAATTTCTTCCCATTCATAATTGGCAGGATTGGGAAAGGCATGCCAGCCCCACTGGCTTTGTGTTCCGAGACTAACTCCCTTTTCATAATATTCGGGAAAGGTCTGCAGACCACTGATATCCACCGTATAGGCAAACTCACCATTGCCCACACTAAGGGAGGCAAGCGTATCGGGCTCTTCTAAAATCACATTGTGCCGATTGACCAAGGCGAAGCGATCAATCTTAGAAGAAGGGTTGGTATCTAAATTTTTTTTCGGGCCGGAACAGGAAAAAACATGAAGCCCGACTAGAATTAAGGCACAGTAAGTGCCTACCTGATAAGAAAATGAAAATTTGATCATATGGGTACTATCGTATTATTCGATTCTATTGATGATTTGACTTAAAGTCATGTTGTTGTTATACATTTAATAAATGATCATTAAGTTTACCTAAAAATCATAATTATTTACTAATGAGAAACTTATAAAAACAATATTTAGTAATCTTTTAACCCTATTTTAGGTTTTGAAACTATTGCATTAAGGTAGTTTTCCAAAGCGGTATAACCATACTTGTCTGTCCGGTTTCCATCTTTGGGATCATAAGGATCTAGTCCGTGTTTCTTTTCGTATCGATCAGGCATGCCATCATTATCGGTATCTTTAGGTGCTTTTCCTCCTTTAACTTTCCCCGGTCCTCGCATCGGCAATTCCATCTCATCACTTATTGTCCGACCCTTTTTTCCCAAAGATTTCAAATCAGTAATTAGAAACTTATCCACTTGGTCGCGTTTCAGGGATGCCCCCACGTTACTGAGAACTTGATCATACGCTTTGACTGCAGGTAAAATAGGTACTTCTGGATAGTCAAATGGTTCTTCCATCCAAGTTACAGGCTCATAAACTTTTCTTTCAACCACACTCCCATCTAGCTGCCCATTAAAATTACCATCATACCAATTATCTTGAGCGTAGATATAAAAGTTTTCATTAGATCGATTAAATGGCGGTGTATCTCCAGTTTCCGGGCCAGCAATAAAGTAATTGCCTACCACATTGGCATAGGACTTTCCTTGCGAACCTCCACCTTGAATGTAACCAGCTACCGCCCAATTATAGACCACGTTATTGACATACTGATTGGTCCCTTTTACTTTGGGGTTTCGCGTATGGTTATTGATCCAAAGACAAGAAAGTATCGAAACTCCCCCGGATGGTTGAATCAAACCACCAGTAGAGTGTGTTTGCAATCCTTGTCCAATGATGGAATGCTGCAAAGTAACATCCTTCACCTCACCATTCAAGTCAAAAGTGCCATCTCTTCCCCAAGTAATGGAAACATGATCAAAAATCATATCATGACCATGAGCTATACCAATAGCATCTTTCCCTTTTTCTCCTACCTTTCCCATCCTTACTCTGATATAACGAGTGATGGTATTATTAGCATCTGAATAGGAAAGCCCATTACCATAGATGGTTATTCCTTCACCGGGTGCTGTTTGTCCCGCAATCGTAATATTTTCTTTAACAACTATTCTAGAATCAATCCGTATTACGCCTCCCACTTCAAAAATCACCGTCCGGTTGGGCTGACTAACGGCATCCCGAAAAGACCCAGGACCACCATCTTTAAGATTGGTCACTTTATAAACTTCTCCTCCTCTTCCTCCTGTTGCGAATCTCCCAAAGCCCTCAGCTCCCGGAAAGGCAAGCTGTTGACCATATGTCATGGATGCTACCAAAAAGGCGAGTATTACTAATGCATTCTTTTTCATATTGATTTTTAATTCTGTTTTTAGGGGATTGCCAATTACTTTTATTTTAGCTATCAGATTTGTGTCAATCACCCTATTTATTTGCTTACGAAGCATTTTCGATTCTTGTGCCTCTTGATGTTAGAGATGTGGTCCTGAATATTACAAAAAGACAAGACCGGGTAAAGTATCACCCGATCCTGTACTAAATTAACAAACCCCTAGTGCGAAGTCTTAAAAATTACGACTTCTCAACTCCGCTCGAAATGACCTACCAAAGTTAAATCGAGCGGACTTGTCATTACTACTTTTATATTCAGCTTTGATTTAAATCGACAAAGGACTATTTATTTAAATCATAGTCAATAAACCAGTGCTCTGGTTGCATCAAAAGGTTTCTAATACTTTCTCTTTTTCCTTCAGGATACTTGGCACTTACCCTTTCAGCCAACATACTTGGGTCATTCCATCGCTTAGCCATACGAATCATGGCAAAGTAAGACCGTGCTTCTCCTGCACTTTCCATACAGGTTTCCTCGAGGAGTAAGCTGTCCAAGCCTTTTTTATATTGCTCAATTTTTTCAGGCGTATCCAATTCATCTTTGCTAAGCCCCTCTGGAAAAACAGGTCCCAAATCCACTCGTCTTCTCACCCCCCAGTTGATGTTGATGGCCGAATTATAAGTTTCATTGTCCAAAGGATATTCAAGGTTTCCTTCATTTTTTGAAAGGTAATTCTGTACACCATCATTCAGAAAAGCCTCTGCTTCCTTAAACTTTTCCATTTGATTAAGTGCTTCCGCTACAAAAAGATGTATATCACCAGCTCGGTATAAGGCGATATGCACATCATTTTTATACACATTATCTGCTGTTTCGTGAGCCCTGGAAAATTTCCTAACTACCCATTCACCATTTTGCCTCCAGTAGGTGTAATCCTCTCCTCGATACCTGTCTCCAACGGTGATTCCATCTTGGCGTACCTGTTTTTGAAATCTTTGCATTGCGACTTCTGTGGGACGCAAGTAATATTTATTGGGTTCCGCATTTGAGAAAAAGTCGATCAAATGATTGGTTTGATGTCTTTGGTAATCAAAAGGAACAATATTGATCAATTCTCTGGTTTTGGTAATTGGATCACGATAAAAAAACTGAATCCATTCTCCATTATAATCATCGTTGCCCAACTTGTATCGACCACTTCCTTGGTCGTATATGAAGGACATACCCAAGCTTACTACCTGTTCATAGCTACCATTCCATAAATATAGCTCTATCAACAACGGTCCCGGTGAAGGACAGATCATATTCCAGGTCAAATCCTGCGCGGAAGTACTCACTCCAGGAAATAATAGATCAGACCAAACCAACACCTTTTTACCATCAATTCCATTCACCCCGCCTTCCATCAAGCTGATCAATTGGCCGATCAGCTCATCAAACTGCATGACGGGATATTTGGAAATATCTTCCTCTTTGGTCAAGGGTTGGTCCAAGTACACTGCTTCCCCATAAAGCTTGGCCAGCATAAGATATGACCATACCTTAAATCTAATGGCACCACTTACCAAGGGTTCAAAAACGGCATCTTCAACCGCATCTGGGTTTGATTCTTTGTACTCAAAAGCCTTTCGAATATAGTTATTGGCATTATTGATTACATCATAGTAACCACTAGGATCTGCAAAGGAATTACCCTCACTGATTGTATGGTTATAAATGTCCCAAAGTTCCTGAGGAGCATTGTCTGTTGGTTCCAAAAAATCGCCGCGGAGTTCTGAGAGGAATATGCCTTGATCGGCCACTGTCTGTACTTTGGCAGCGATGCCCATATATCCTGAGTAAAGTTCATTGGTGTTTCCAATGTAATTTTCTTCAAGTAGGATATCATCTGTATCAGGCTCAAAATAACTTTCACAGCTGCCCAGAATCATTACTCCTACCCATAATGTGCATTTATATAAGAATCTATTTTTCATAACTAAAGTCATTAGAATTGAAGGTTAAAGCCAAACTTTATGGTAGTTGGCAGAGGTAAAGAACCAAAATCAACCCCTTGCATATAAGGCTGGTATGAATAGGACAGTACTGGATCCAGCCCTAAATAATCAGTAAGTGTGAGTAAGTTTTCTCCCGCTACATACACTTCTCCTCCTTCAATAAAACTCAGCCTACCTAACTGATAACTTAAGGTTACGTTGTTCAAGCGCAAAAATGATCCGTCCTCAATCCACCTGTCTGAAAAGCGACTGTTACCCATAGGATCTCCATATATTGCTTTTGGAATATCTGTAACCTGCCCATCTGTTTGCCATCTACGGTCAACTGCCAAGGATTGGTTTCTAAAATCGCTTAATGATTCCATTTCTCTTCTTACTCCATTGTAAATCTGATTACCAGAGCTAAAAGTAAATTGAGCAGATAGTGATAATTTATGATACCTCACCTGAGTAAAAAAGCTCCCAAAAAAGTCAGGGGAAGCATTTCCTATTATGGTACGGTCTTGATCATTGATAACACCATCGCCATTCAGGTCTTCAAATGCTACATCTCCTGCATTAAACTGGTCACCTTTATAGTCTACCAAATTGAGCTCATCTGCTGCTTCCTGAGTGCTAATGACACCATTGGATACATAACCATAAAAACTATATGGATTTTGTCCCTCTACTGATACCAATGCCCAGTCACCAGGCATTTCACGGATGAGCTGACCATTTTCAGCCGTCATTTCGCTGATAACATTTGTGTTCTTGTTAATCGTACCACCAATACTCCAATTCCAGTCACGCTTATCAACTAAGCTAAATTGAAGTCCAGCCTCAATTCCCTTATTTTCCAGTTTGGCTCCATTGACATACATATTTTGAATCCCATACACGGAAGAAATTTCTTTGGGATAAATAACGTCTGATGAGATGGTTTGATAAACTCCTATACTTGCCATCAACCGTTTATTGAAGAAACTACCATCAATACCAGCATCCACTGTTTGATTTCGCTCCCAGGTCAGCTGGGTATTGGCTACATTTCCATTTACGATACCAGCTAATTGGCGATAGGCTTGACTGGAAAAGTATTGCTGGCTTAATCCTGTGGGAAACTGGCTATTACCAGTAAGACCAATTCCAACATGAATATCCAAATTATCTACTTTTTTGCTGTTCATCAGCCAAGGACTGTTTTTAGCTTTCCAGGTCAATTCAAGCCCTGGAAATACACCTACTCTTCCAGTGTCTTTTCCTGTAGATGACGCTCCATCTGCTGCGACATTGAGTGAAGCCATAAATTGATTCGCAAATTGATAATGTGCATAACCATAAAGACTCATCCAGTTCCATGCATTATAATAACCTGAAAAATACCTTCCATCAGTCTCTACATAAGACAAGGTGGTGTAAAAATCTGAACTGGTATTCCTTCCAAAACCTCCATCAAATTCGTGGCGTGTCATTAGGCCTTGAAATCCAATACCAGCATCCAGCTTATTTCCAGCTATTTCTGAAGAATAGTCTGCGTTTATTTTATAAAATAGATTGGATACTTTGCCGGTCCCAGCCCTGGCGGTATTTAAGGCCACCCCCTCTTCTAAAGGAATAATTGTTTGGCTGGACCTTCCAGGAATAAATGAAGTCTGTCTCTTATAACTACTATAATAACCAAAAACTCCTTGGATCTTAGTTTGATCATTGGCTTGATAATTAAGGCCCGTATTAAGGAACACATCAAAATTGTCCGACTCCATTTTGGTGTCATTCATGACGGATAAGGGATTGGAAACCCCAAACTGTCTCACAGCATCATAGGCTGGTAACTGATTGTTGTACTCATCTTTTTTGAAGGGGCTTAAAATCGGCGTCTTGTATAGCGCTGCCAATAAAGGGTTCGAAGCATCAGAAAGTACCTGCTCATGAAGTTTGCTGTTTCCATAAGTCAGTCCCATTGAGGTCACCAATTGAAATTTTTGACTTAGTGCAATCTGGGCATTTAAACGAGTAGTGTACCGGGTAAAGTTAATATTATCCATAGTTCCTCCTTGGTTACTCGCTCCCACTGACAAATCATACTGCGCAATGGCGTCTCCCCCTTTCACCCTCAGGTGATTGGATGTCACAAAAGAGGACCTATTGATTAGTTCTTGCCAATTTGTCTGGTTGTTATAGAGGAAGTTATAATAGTAATCTGGATCATCTCTCAGGAAAGGAAACAGGTCCAACATATCGCCCATGTCTTCGTATCGGGTAAGACCTACATCTCCGATATAACTTTTGAAATCATCCACTTCAAGCACTGGAAGAGTCTTGTCATTAAAAGCCACTCCATATTGACCGGAGAACTCAATAACAGTTTCCATGTCATTTGGTGTAGAAGTTTCAATTAACAACACCCCATTTGAGCCAAGGGAACCAAACCTTGAGGCTTCGCTGCCCTTTACTAAACGAATCTGGTCAATATCATTAACACTAATGACATTGAACACACTGGGCGAATACCCTTCAATGATAGGTGAATTATTTCTATCTGGTAAATAAGGCATGCCATTAATGACGATCAATGGGCTATTGTTGGCTGTAAGGCTTCTGATGCCTCTCAAGTTTAAGTATGCCCCTTCCCCGGGCATACCACTTTTATTTATCACATTTAGGCCCGGAAAAGCCCCTTGCAGGACATCTTCAACATACATCGCGCTGGGTTTGAAACGCTGTGCTGATAACACTTCTGCTTCCATGGCTCCATTTGTCGCATTGATAACCGGGATTTCATAGTAATCAGCCTTTTGAGGAATTAAAACAATTTCCAAAAAGTCCCTTCCCAGTATAGGAATTATTCTTTCCTGATAGCCCGGTGCCCACACTTTAAGTTTTCCTTTTAATTGATCCAACTCCAATGAAAATGTGCCAGTATTGTCAGATTGGGTGGTATTTTCCTGCTTCTCCAGTGAGATATAAGCATTGCTGACAGGTTCACTATCATAGGGACTGAGTACTTTTCCCTTTAGGATCTGCTGAGCCATTGATCCGGTAGTTAATACCAAGAATAAAATAAAAAATGCCCCTATTATTTTGAATATATTCATTCTTCCTTCAGTTTTCATCAGTAATTATTTTGGGTAGGTACAAGAGCCCAATGGTAAAGCTTCATCTCTTCTCTTGAGCTCTTGCCCAGTAGAGCTACTTCTACCTTTATTTTAAAAGACCTTACTTCGCTGCCTTCAATATTTACAATACCTACAAGCCCCCCAAGACCGTCCCATTTGGTTCCGGAAACGGTGTTGGTGCTTCGATCATAATTCCATGGAGATGAAGGCTCTACATTTAGTTCAGAAGCAACCAGCTCCCCATCCACATACACATTGAGAAAGGGGTGGTTCTTAGACTGAACTCCCATATATAAGTTGTATTCTCCTGGCGGAACTTCCACCACCGAGGCAGTGGTGGTACCATCTTCATTTTTATCCAACTTCACGGGGGTATAGTCCACTGCCAACGGCTGGTCAGGAATATTATCTCCAAAAAGTCTAAGAATGGTATAAGTACCTGAAATATTTAAACTCGGAAAAGAATAGTTATCTGTTCCCTGAGATCTAACTTCAGTAGCATTATGAAATGTAAAAAGCTCATCCCGCTGTTCATCCGGAACAAATTCGTAATAATAAAACAACTGTTTAATGGCCGAAATATGGACATTATTTGGGATTTTCAGGAAGTTAACATCATAGACCCTTCCATTACTCATGCGCTTATATTGTGGGTTAACACCTTGTATAGTGGTTTTCCATAGCTTACCAAATGCTGAAACAATGTCTTCTTCACTACCATAATCTTCCACCAGCTTATCATAAAAAACGGCATCCATGATCCAGTTCCATGCTGTAAGCGAATCAGATTGAATAAAAGGCTTTCCAAACTGATCATATAGTCCCAATAAGTTGTCAAAACAGTTTTCTACCACCTCATTGCTTGGTACAAACATGGTTACCTGAGAAAATTCTGACCTAAAGTCAACTTCTTCGAAAATAGGGTTTTCAATGACGAAAGCAGAATCATAAATGGTATTCCCAGATTTGTCCACGCCAATAGGAATACTATTGGACACATCAAATACAGTGTCATTTTTTGCAAAAACTGAATCCCTGATCATGGAATATTCATCAGATAAACTGTATAAATAGTCATAAACACTTTGGTCTGGAACCATCAATTCGCTGATCTCATGCACTACTCCATTCTGGCAAAACTGATTGCCGTTGGTAACCATTGCATCTGCGACCATGACGTTATCTTCCGAAATCCTGGTCACAGGGATATACTTTCCATTTAAGGACCTGAGTCTAAGGCCATCCCTTAATTTACTCATATCATAAGTCAGGTTATTGACATGGTATCGAAGGACAAATTCCACATCAAGATCTAAAGTCTGAATAGCTTCCATAGCATCATTATTAACAGCCCATACAGATAGGTATTGATCTCGAGTAAGTTCTTCCGCAATCCCATTGGCTTCTAATGCCTCTACAAATTTGGAATACTCCGGATTGCTTTTCAGGTAATCCAACAGGTTAAGAGAGGATACTACATAGTTATCATCCGTACCTTCCAGTCCATAATGCTCATCCCAGGTTTCTTTGCAAGACATACAAAGGAGTAAGAGCATTCCGATTATATAATTAAGATTTTTCATTTGCTTCATTTTTTAGTCTACAGGAGTAAATCGAATATGATCCAATGTCAGCAACTCCCCATCAATCGCGACAATTCTCAAAGTATGGCTGGATGTTTCGTCAAAGCTGAAAGAACTAGTCATTCTTCTTTCCAATGTCCTATCATACTTGCTGTTGGAAACAGGCCATTGACTCCCCAATCGTTTACCATCCATAGAGCATTGTAGGTAACCTGTATTGGATGAAGCCTTGTAGCTCAAATAAATCATGGTGATTTCATAACTTCCTTTTATCAATACGGGGGTTTCCAGCTCCACCCAACCTGATGGCCCAAGCTCAAGCCTTAGGTGATCATGATTCAGCGCATCGGCATACCAAATCCCGTCAGCTCCTCTGTTATTTCGGTAGCTAATTACATTGGTTTTGTATTCTGGAGTAGACTTCCAGGTATAACAACTAACCTCTTCTTCTGTAATGATTTTTGTGTATGTAGAACCCAAACTAGGGTTTTGGTATTGGTTACATATCGCCTGCAAATCTGAATAGTCCGTCAAATCCCACAATACCGTGACCCTTTTCGGCGTAAACAGGGGCATCCAGTTATCCACTTCGTGGATGACTCCATTTTTACAGTTGATGTTCTCTTCTATAAAGTTCACACCGCTTCCTTTCTCTTCATCAAAGTTGATTACCAATTGCCCAGCCTGGTCCGAAAAGTTGAGGACTTCATTGGTAGCCATAGTGTTGATATTCATGGAGCTCTCTCCATCTGGAAATCCTCCCAAATCAGCGAAAGACTTCAACTGGTCTAAAAGGTGGTAATCCACATATTTAAACACAGGGTTTTCAGGGTCTGTAAAATTATTATCAGAAGCTTCCAGTTTGTCTACCAAGTCAGTAAAGGTCATAATTCCTTCTTGAGCATAAATCTCATCAGGTACAGCAAAAGCCGTCAATCGAATCCTGTATTGCAATGGGTTACCATTGACATCACTCCCTTCCACCATCACTGTATTTAGAATTTCACTTCTTCCTGTGGCTTGTACAGCCTCTCTAAAAATACTAAAACGCCCATCTTCCAAACGATCCAAAATGGTAGCTCTTACAGGAACCAAAACATCCTCCAAACCATGAATAATACCATTGGTAGCAGCGATATCCAACTCTTCAATTCGAGACTCCCCATTGATATAAATTGCGTTAAGTCCACCTTCTCTAAACTCTATGGATAGGTTATCGTCGGTCGCATTCCGGTCATTGATTGTTCCATTTTCAAACTGACTTTGCGTAATTTCCTTGGAGTAAATAGTATGGTATTTGACCAAATACTCTGCATCCTCTCGGGGTATTTCACTTATACTTGAGAATCCATTATTTGCTAAATAACGCTGCACACCTTCATTACTGGGAGCAAACACTGTGTAAACACTTCTTAGGTTTAGGGTATTGTACATATCTGCATGCCTCATCAACTCTACCCATAAGGAGTATTTATCTGAGCGAGAATCCAACAAGGATGCAATAGGGAGTTCCTCGAAGGCTGTAAATGTTGTATTTTCATAAGGATCCTCACAGGATCCAAGGGCCATGAACAGCCCTAAAAGGTAAATCAAATAAGTCTTTTTCATGGCTTGATTAATTTAGGTTATCGTAATATGGGTTTTGGACCAACAGTCTGTTGGCAGACAACTCATTAATGTGAATGGGCAGGTAATGGCTGTTTTCATCCAAAAGCTTGGATCGAATAATCGGCGCGGAACTGGCCGGAGCAGTCAGTAGAACTTGGGTAATCAGGTAATCCTTATACTGGTAATTGTTCCTGCTTCCCACACGAAGAAGATCATACCAGTTTTTCCCTTCCCCTACGAATTCCCTAGCTCTTTCGTCCATCACCATTTGTAACATCTCCAGTTCTGTACTGGCTGAGGATACCGGGGCTGAAATCTGTGCCCTGTCTCTAATGACATTAAGGATCTCAACGGCCTCATCATAACTATTGGGACCATTCATGACCAAAGCTTCCGCTTTCATCAAATAGATGTCTGCTATACGATAAATGATCCAATTTTGGTCACTGTAAGTTCTAGGAATTCCGGTACCCGCTTCTGCTCCTAAATATTTCCAAACTCTGGAGTCCTCCTCTGTATAAGAAGCTCCTTTTCCTCGAATATCCTCCTCTTCTTCTTGAAATAGCTGAGCAGTATTTTCAGAAATTACATATCTATTGTTTGTCCCAAACCAGGAAACCAAGCTATTGGTCTGGTTCTTGTCAAATTCAAATTGAAGTTCAAAAATCCCTTCATTTGAATTACCTGGATTAAAAATAGTGTACCAATTGTTATTGTTGTTCATCATTCCCTGGAGCAAACCAAGCTGACCGCTGTTGATGACAGCATCACAGGCCGCGATACATTTATCGTATTCCTCTGTCCATAAGTATACATCTGCCAAAGCTGCCTGAATCGCCCATTTCGTGGACCGTCCCTTGGTTTCCCATACTGTAGGTGCAATCTCTTTCGAAAATTCTAAAGCCCCTTCCAAGTCAGATTTAATCTGCTGATATACTTCATTGGCAGGAGACTTTTCTACCTCGAAAGATTGACTATCGTCCATATAAGGCGCCGTAATCAACGGCACATCTCTAAAATTTCTAACCAAATAGAAATAGGCTAATCCTCGTAAAAAATAGGCTTCTGAAAGATAAGACTGCATGACATTTTCACTAAATGATGGGTCTTTGTCCACCACAGTTGGACCATACTTAATGACCATATTGGCATAATTGATCACTTGATAAAACTTGTCCCACTTGACAAATTCATTTCCTGGACCAATATCCCATTGGTTGATACGGTAGATATTTACGTCTATGGTGCCGAAACCCATTGTCAATCCATTCCCACGCATTTCTCCCCAAACAAGCATTTGTTCCATGCACTCTCTCAACCTGACATACCCGGCTCCTAAAACTGCTTCTACCTCTTCTTTGTTGGCCCAGTACTCATCGCTGACCTGATTGTTTTCAGGTTGCAGTTCTAGCCAGTCATTACAAGAACTAAAAGACACTGTTACTATCGTTAGTAAGAATATATATATCTTTTTCATGATGTACTCGATTAGAAATTCATATTAACACCCAATGCAAATCGTTTCGGGCGAGGCGTTGCGGCCCTATCCACACTAAGCATATAAATGTTGCTGGAAAGGTTAACTTCAGGATCTTGACCAGAATAATTGGTCCATGTGTAAAGGTCCTGGGCGGTAAAAAAGACATCGAAACGTTCGATTTTACTTTTGGTCAAGAAAGCCTTGGGAAGTGAGTACCTTAAGGAAACCGTCTTGAGCCTTATGAAAGAACCGTCCTCCACAAACCGGTCTGACCCAAGATAATTGTACCCTTCATTGTACAGGGCCCTAGGGATTTCAGTATCATCCCCCTCGAGTCTCCAACGCTGAAGTACAGCCGTGCTTTGGTTGGCAGTACCATACATATTTTCTGTATTGATGCGTGTTTGGTTTACTATTTTCTGGCCAAATCTTCCATGCAAAAATGTTGTAAACATAAAATTCTTCCAGCGAATATTGAACCCACCCCCAGCGGTAAAGACCGGCATGGCATTTCCAAGGTAAACTATGTCAAATTGATCGATTACGCCATCCCCGTTTACGTCTTCGTATTTGGCATCTCCCGGATAAACCCGACGATTGCCGTTTTGCATATAAACCAACTCACCATCGATATCATACATTAAATTTCCTTCCCCATCACGGGCATAAGTTTCCTCACCGTTTTGGTACACTCCCTCATAACGATAGCCGTAAAAAGAACCTATTGGGTTTCCTTCTACAATCTTATGCGCATAATTCCCATTGTCAAATGTGTAATTTTCGAACAACATATTCTCAGGAAGTGACACCACCTTGTTTCGGTTTCTAGCTAGGTTAAAATTAAAGGACAGTCCAAAGTCATCGCGCCTGATGGCATCATAGTTAAAAATAAGCTCCCAGCCCCTGTTATAAACTTCACCAGAGTTATAGTACCTAACTTCAGTAAATCCAGTTGATGAAGGTAAACTATAGTCTTTTTGGAGCAAGTCCGTTGTCGCACGATCATACACTTCAGCAGTGACATACAATCTACCTTGCATTAAAGACAGGTCGATACCAATATTGGACTGAGTGATGGTTTCCCATCGTAGATTTTCCAGTTGGATGCTGGCAGGAGAAATGGCCACCATATCCATATAACCAGGAGTAATTGGGCTGAAGGTACCGATGTAAGGAAAGGCTCCCCCTGGAGGGTTTCCACTTTTACCCCAGCTGAACCGTAATTTACCTAATTCTATTCCTGCAAAACCATCCATAAAGGGTTCATCGCCAAACTGCCACGCCAATCCCAGTGACGGGAAACCTGCCCATCGGTTGCTCGCACCCAAGCTAGAATTGGCCTCCCATCGGTATCCTCCAGACACTATATATTTGCCATTAAACGTATAGTGTCCATTGGCAATGGCCGCTATTCTTCTGGACATGGAGTTGTCTGATTTCATCGAAGCTACTGCTGCGCCATCTGTTGGATCACTCAAAGAACCCGAGGCATTGCCGCTTGTCTCGCTGACATATCCAAAACTTCTGGCTTCATTAGTCTGCACCAAGCCACTCATGATAACATGATGCTTATCGGTAATAGCTTTATTAAAGATCAACTTATTTTCTGTGTTGATATAAAGTTGATCGGACAACAAATCAGAGCTTCTATTGAAGTAAGGATCTGTCCATAAGACGCCGGTTACAGATTGTGGAAGGAACTTTCGATTCTTTGTGGTTCTCGCATCAAAACCAACCGTGCCCGAATATTCCAAATCTGGATTAAAACGATAACGTAATCGGAAAATCACCCTGGCATTATCGGCTTTGGTTTCGTTAAGGGATTCATTGACCAAGGCTACAGGATTATAATATTTATTGGAAGCATAACTTCCCTGAAAATTTTCTAGTGGTGTGAAATACTCTGAGGTACGGTTACCATTATCATCCAAAACATAAGGACTCATATTGGGCATTTTCAACATTGCCATACCACGGGCAGAGGCCATTCCGCTCTCTGTCCAATTGGCATCTTTAAGGCTTTGTGAATAAGACATATCTGCATTGACACTCAATTTGTTAGAAAACTTATAGGTCACACTCGCCATGGAATTAAACCGATCCAATGAGGTTCCCATCGTGGTTCCCACATCTCTTAAATACCCTAAAGAAACCCTGTATATGGCCTTATCTCCACCACCACTTAAAGAAAAATTGTTATCTAGAAAATACCCCAATTGTGTCACTTCGTTGGTCCAATTGGTGTTTTGGTTGTATTCATCAAAGTAAACCCACTCTGGGTCAAAGTTAATTTCTTGTGTTTGAAAGAGCCCTTGAGTATAACCTGACCCAGAGAGGTACCCTACATCATTGATGGAATTCCATATACCATCTTGCATCAAACTGACATATTGGGCTCCATCCAACAGCGGAACAGTATTAGGCTCTCTTTTGACTTCTGATTTAGTGGAAAATGAAAAGCGAGTCTTACCCTTTCTTCCCTTTTTGGTCTTAAACACCAATACTCCATTTGCCCCTTGTGACCCCCATATAGCTGTGGCTGCGGCATCCTTCAATACTTCAATGGATTCGATATCATTTGGGGAAATGTTTACAAGTGCACCAAAGTCCTGGTCATTGGCTGTTGCAAAATTAAAATCATCTCCAAAATTGGTAGGATAAGGCACTCCATCCACTACAATCAAAGGTTCTGAATTAGCATTCAATGAGGAAGTGCCTCTGATTCTAATGGAGCTTCTTGATCCCGGATCAGCACCTGATATGATATCAACATTTGCCATCCTGCCCTGAAGACCCGATTCAATAGAGGTCATTGGCACCTCTTCTAACTTTTTGACGTCAAAACGCTGACTCGATGATACTTGCTCCCTTTCACTGATTCCCAAAGAATTTATTTCCACCCGATCGGCCACCACTTCAGCACTTCCGTACTCAAATGCATCCTCATAAAGAGTAATGTCCAGGTTCGTCTCGTTAGTAAAGACTTCTTTCCTCGTTTTGAAACCGATATAGGAAAATACAATGGTCAGGTTAGGATCAGAAGGAACAGCCAATCTATAGTTACCGTTCTCATCTGATACGGTACCATTTAAACTCCGCTGCTGGTCATTCTCTACAAAGACACTGGCCCCAATCAGAGGCTCACCGCTTTGGTCGGTTATTTTGCCTGTCAATACTGTTTGTTGTGCCCGCAAAGGCATGACCAACAGCATTAGCATACAACTAATGATATAAAATGTTTTCATCTGAAATTTATTGGGTTATTGTCCTGAACTGAGCACTTTGTCGATTTGATAAACAGCTCCATCGACGTAAATTTTCGGAAAAGTGCTTACCACATTGGCTGTTTCTCCATTTGCAGACCGTAGTTGCAGGCCTGACTCCTTGTCCAAAAGTGTAATTTCGCTCGAAGTATCTCCAGATTCTTGAGATGTGAGAAAATCTCCTTCCATTTCCATCCCAGGAAAAGCATAGTCATTGATTCCATTCGAGCTGATTGGGATAAAATAGTAGCGGAGATAATCCTCCAATTCATCTGAATCGGTTGGAATAATCCCCTGCTCCTTCGCTTTAATAATAGCCTTGTTTGTTGGTGCAAACAGCATATAGTTATCACCAAACAAAAATTCAAATTCATTTTGGGGGTCTACTAAACCTGCTTGAGACAATAGTTTAGAAAACTCTCCAAACTCCTGAATAGAGCTGGTTCCGGAGCTTGCCGAGGCAATCAAGTATTTGAAACTGCCTTCTTCACGGATCAGGGACCTTTCGACATCGTAAGTCCTGCCATTGGTCAATCCACTACCCATTGTATTGGCTGGCGTAAATTCTCCTAGATTATAAATATTGGAAGAAGCAACTCCTTGATCGGTGATGTAAAGGTAGCTGAAGGGATTTCTGGTTCGGTACACTTTGGTACCATTTATCTCCGTTATTTCTTCTGTAACAATATGGTTTTGAACAAAAGCCCTCATAGCTCCTGTGCTCATAGGAACCAAGATTCCTTCCGTATTTTCCACTTGAACAGCCTCGTCGCCAAACCTTAAAGGATTGCCTTCATCCCAAAAAATTTCACTTCCTCCATAGATAGTGTTTTTTATCACTTCATCTGAAGGTATAAAAACTGTAAACTTCAAAGCATCCCCCATCAACGCCTGCAAAGCCCCGGATTGATAGACCATTTGCAAAAACATCTTGTACTTTGGGTCTTTCAGCATCGGACTAACCACTCCTTTGAACAAATCCGGAACAATCACCTCATTCAAACCATAATAAACTCCATTGACAGCAATGCCTTTAGCCTCGACATCTTGGGCAGGGTCAAACTGAATGGTATTCCCAAAAGTGCTCTGAATATCTCCGCGCTCTATCTCAGAAGGAAAAACGATGCTACCACTGTATACATGATTATAGAGCAAAAGCTGCATCGGCAGAAAGGGAACATCTTCAAGAGAACCGTAATTATTCCCCCAAAACTCATTAAAGAAAGATTGAATCGCGGTATTGTTAGGGGCGAAAACATTATATGCATTGGCTGATAGCTCAGCCAAGTTGGCATAATCCACCAAACCTGACCCACCATTATAGGTCCATTCAGAAGCAATCTCTGGAAGGCCTAAATGAGTCTTTATATAAAGTGAATCTCCAGCTTCCGCATAGGATTTTGAGGTCTCATCGTCATACCAATAGTCTTTAAAGCGGTCATAAATGCCTATAAAATCACTATAATCGCTTTCTTCTTTAAGCTGAGCATATACTGTTTCCAAAGGAGCTATCACCCTATCCAGTACATACACATAGCCATTATCAGTAGGAACGGCATATTCCTTTACCGTCGCATTTGATATGTTGAACCCTCCGGCCCCTGTCCATGTACTATTTGGATAGAAATACTCATAGTTTGAAGCAGCATCAATATTTTTAGAGGAAAAGAGATTGTATGAAAAGACTGGCAAAAATCTTTCTTTGTGAAAAATTGTCCGTTCCTTACCCTCTATTAAATCAGTTTCCACGGAAATGGTATCCCTACTCTTGGTCCTATGTTTGTAATAAAGCCCTGACATAGCAGGCTGATCTACCTCCTGTCCTTGGGGTCGGTAATTGGCAAAACGTTCGCGACTGAAGGAATAGTAAACTAAATGATAGCCGACCAATTTCTTGAGTTCTTTGGTGGGCATGTCATCGATAGTCCCAAAACCCTGCTCCAACAAATACTTTTCAAAAGCCTCATCTGAAGGAGCAAGAACCGTTACAATTCCTTTGCCCTCTACCAAGCTTCGAAAACCAGCTTTATCTACAGCTGCTAAAAAAATAGAGAATTCCCCTCGATTTTCCAGTAACTCCCAGGCATTTCCCTTGAGCCATTCTGGACGTTCATAATGTTCTTCCCAGCCAACTTCTCTGCACGCAAATAGCAGCAAGCAAGCTGAAAAAAGGCAAGTAATCCTTTTGATCATCTTTACTTTGTTTAGGTTATTTAAATTGGGTTATTAATATTTAAGCTGTTTCCGTAAAGTGTCAAAAAAACACTTTATTAGGAGAAACATCCATTTAATAAAATATACTATCTTATATTAGCTCAGGGTAAAAATTATATTCGTAAGATATCATGGATAAAAAAGGCAACTGGTCTGTACTGACCTGTGCTGACACTACAGTACGGGTATGTTTGCATTATTCAAATATTTTATTTAATTATATTAGGTATTATCTTAACCCTAATACATATTATTTTTGCATAAAAATTACCTTGTTGATTATTTAAATCGGTTGCGGGCAAAAACATATTAACACCATTTCCCATGTATTAAAAACATTTACTTTCAGGACTAACGGTTGGTACCTATTATAGCTTAGGAATAGTTTTGAGTAATAATGATTTAGAAGGTAAATAACCCTATTATCAAGACGTTTATCAGAAAAAAATGAAAATAATTTACATAATTACGGTCTTAACTCTTGTAATTTCTTGTGGACAAATGACTACAGACACAAAAACAATAGAAGTTGAACCAACCAAATTAAATTTACCAGATACAACAATAAACTTCATGTGGAGGGACATGAAGTATGATTCGACACTAAATGATACATTTAGTTCAATTTTTTTGAATAATAACTATATTAATACTATGACCAATCTTGAAAAAGCTGCGATTGGATATGTTTCGACTTTTATTGGAAACGAGTGTTGGTGGGACGGAGCAGCAAATGACGACAGAAACAATTTGGACTGTAAAATAATCACTGCTCTTGGACTTGGTTACCAATGCTCAGAGAGTCACCTTGGATATTTAAAGAGATGGTTTTCAACTGACAAAAAAGTTTTATTGGAATTAAAAGAATCTAATTGCCCTACAGTTCCTTATACCTCGACTATTCAAAATACCTTCAACAAAATTGTAATTAGCACAAAAGAGAACTCGATTTCTGTTTATTATGAAGCGAGTAAGGTTAACTTGAGAGAACAAGAAAGTTGGGATTGGTCGGAGACAGTTTATTTCAGTGCAACAACTGAAAATTTGAAGTTGATTAAAAAAAATAAATCTGAAGTCAATCATGAAAAACTTGATATGACTGAAGAATAAAAGAAGGGGCAAAATGATAGCCCCTTTATTATTAGAAGTTAATGCCTCCTACTTTGCTAGAATCGAAATACTCTTCCCCATCACCCCTTTTGCTTTTACTTCCAGCAACAACTCTCCCTTATCTTCTCCGGCTTGAACAATTACAGTAAGTTCACCATTGAAAACTTTCATTTCAGGAAGATGGAACAGTTCCAGACTGGTTGGATCGCCATTGGCTACAGCTTTGAATTTTCCAGCTCCACTGACCTTAAAACTAACACTTCTTTGATCCTGAGGGCATAAGTTACCTTCCTTGTCTACTATCCTTACTCTCACAAAAGCCAGTTCCTTGCCATCTGCTTTAATGGTTTCCTGCTCTGGCACTAACTCAACATGATGAGGTTTGCCGGCAGTTCTGATAACTTTTTCCTTTAGTGGATTCCCCGAATCATCATAAGCAATGACCTTCACTTCTCCTGGTTCATATTCTACATCCATCCACATCAAGCGATAGCGTTCTTGAAGTGTTCCGTCCAAAGTTTTGCTTTTCTTTCCATAGCTTTTTCCATTGACAAAAAGCTCAGCTGTAGGATAATTGGTGTAAACAAATACTGGGGTAATCTCTCCCTCCCTTCCTTTCCAATTCCAATGGGGCAAAATATGTAATGTCTCTTCTTCCTTATTCCAAACACTTTTATAAAGGTAATAGCGGTCCTTCGGGATACCGGCCAAATCCACAATTCCAAACATGGAACTATGATTGGGCCAAGCATCCGTATCATAAGGAGTAGGCTCTCCTAAATAATCGAACCCTGTCCAAACAAATTGACCCAAAGTCCATCCAAAATCATCGGCTAAAGCAAAATCATCTTCTGGGAGATTGGACCAATAACAGTATTCCATATCATAAGAAGAAGATTGATGATCCTTATGAACTACCTGCGAAGCTTTCTCCAAAGGAAAATGATAAACGCCTCTTGAGCTTACTGTAGAGCCCGTCTCTGACCCTAGCACCAAACTGTGTGGCAGGCTTTCATATGCTTCCTGGTATCGATGGGTACGGTAATTTAAACCTGCTAAATCTATCATGGCAGCAAATCCATTTTCCAATACGCAAGAAACACGGTCCATTCCTGCCGTAACCAATCTCGACGGATCTTCTCTGTGACAAATATCCTGAAGAAACTTTGCTACTTTATATCCATCCGGACTGCATTGGGTGGGCACTTCGTTTCCGATACTCCACATCACCACACTCGGGTTGTTTCGGTAATGCCTCACCATATTCACAATATCCTTCTCTGCCCACTCCTCAAAATAGCGGTGATAACCATTTTTACTTTTCGCCACATCCCACTCATCAAAGGATTCCACCATCACCATCAGGCCCATCTCATCACAAAGTTCCACCAATTCAGGTGCAGGCATATTGTGTGAGGTTCTCACTGCATCCGCTCCCATGTCCTTTAAAATCTGTAATTGTCTTCTAATGGCTGATTTATTCACTGCCGCTCCCAAAGGCCCCAGGTCATGGTGCAAGTTGACTCCTTGGAACTTTCTGTGCTGCCCATTTAGAAAGAAACCTTTATCCGCTATAAATTTAATTTCCCTGATCCCAAAACGGGTAATATATTCATCGACTACCTTGTCTTCAATGTAAATGGTGGACTTGGCTGTATACAAACTTGGAGATTCTGGAGACCATAATTGAGGGCTTTCCACAGTTAAATATTGCTCCAAAGGCCTACCATGATTGATTTTTTGAATATTTTCTTTTGTCGTCACTTGCTTTCCTTCTTCATCAGCAATCTCAGTGATGATTTTAATACTTGTTCCCTCAGGTACATTTTCTAATTGCGTCTTGATGTTGACAGAAGCATATTCATGGGACACATAAGGTGTGGTAATGTAGCTGCCCCAAACGGGAACATGCACTTTTGGTGTTACTCGCACATGAACATTCCGGTAGAGTCCAGCACCGGGGTACCAACGGGAAGATTGTTCTTTATTTTCTAACCTTACAGCTAAGCTATTTTTCATTCCATCTTCCCGAAGAAAGGGGGTGATATCAAAATAGAAAGAATTATAGCCATAAGGCCAAAAACCTACTTTTTCACCATTGACAAATACCTGTGCCTCGCTCATGGCACCATCAAAAATCAGGTGCACTTTCTGCTGCTTTGGATCAAAACCATCTACATCAAAAGTATTCCTATACCAACCTACTCCCATATAAGGCAGCCCTCCTGTTCTTCCTGTCTTTTTGGTGGGCACCTTTTCTCCATTTTGGGTTACAGCAACTATCTGCAAGTCATTTTCCTCTTCAAAAGGCCCATAAATAGCCCAATCGTGAGGAACCGTAACTTCTTGCCAATTTCTATCATCAAATTTTGGAAAACCAGCCTCCTCAAAATCTCCTTTAGAAAACTTCCAACCTTTTTCCAATGTCCAATCCTGTCTAGCTTTTTGGGCAAATATGCTACTTGTGATTAGCATCATGGCCAATAACAGTGTAATAGTATATCTCATTTACTTAATACTTTTTTAAATCGTATGAGCTAAAGTAAGGGACTTTTGGGAGATGCTTTAATATTTTTCAGGGTAATTTCGGGCTTTGTGCTGATCTGTGCTGTTTCCTGAGGTAACTTCTGATCAATCGCTGAGTATCTCTATTATCAGTTTTGGGTTGTATAATACTTTTAATATCTTTTTCCAAATCCTGGTCTCTATGGAAAAAACCAAAACCTCGATAAATCCCATTCTCTACCAAAACTACGCCTCTTTCATCTTCATTTCTTCCTTCTAAAATTATAATTTGGTCTTCACAAGGGAGACTTACATCCTCCAAGTATTGTTTGACTCGGCTATTATAAGTGTCCACCTCTTCCTTTTGAATGCAGGCTCCATTACAAGTTTTTAAGGCATATTGAAAACAGGATCCTTTGGTAGGATACAATCCATTGATTTTTTGACATAGACGGTATCGATCTGTTATTCTAAACAAATACTCCCTACCCTCTGATTTCGAAGAAAAAGACATTATTTCTCTGGAATCTTTCAATATTTTCTTCACCTTTAGCCCCCAATAACCGTTTTCATCCTCTTCCTGGTACAAGCCCCACATAAAAAGACTTCTTCGTTGGGCTCTATTGAAAATAGGGGTATACGCTTTGATCAGTTCCGATTCTCGAAGCAGTGCGATAAGCTCATTTCCGGTATTTTCATACCTAACAGAGACGATTTGGCTTTGGATCCTGATAGACTTCCTTGTGGTATCTGAAAAATGCTGGTAAAGTCGTTTTCTAATGTCATTACTCTTGCCAATATAGATAATTCGATCATGATCACCCATTAGAAAATAAACTCCAGTGATGCCTGAGGGAACCGTATCAATTATTTTTGAAAGGTTGTCTGGGAGCATTAGTATGTCCTAATTTGATTAATTGAACTAATTTAATTCACGCTATCAAACTAACCCCAATTTATGTCCCTTTGTTCTTAGAAATGATATATTACTTCTAATTAAAATTATTATTTGCTCCACCAATTAAAAGCTCCTTTTCAATCCCGTTCTTCACTTGATAAGGCTTTCTTTTTGGTTGCCTGCTGGGCATATTGTTTTTTTTCTTTAAACTTAATGCCACAATAAGTGCAGTTATAGATAGGACTATCCAAAATACATCTATCAAGAAAATATGATGGTAGCCTGCCAAAAAAGTCTTCCACAACCAATTTCCAGTCACCAATCCATTGGCCACAGGCACCATAAAACCTAATATGGCACCGGATAGTAACGTATACTTATTGGTAAAATAATTATCTCGTTTGATGATAAAAAAGACTGAAAAAGCCAGCCAGCTGTAAAAGAATATATGATAAATATCTGTCATTCGCTCAGGCGTATACTCATGTAAAAATACCTTCACCAGTATAAAAGTAAGTGCCGTAACAGGGAACATACTGAGACAAGTAGACAAATAAACCCATACCAGCCAAGCATTGAACTTTCTTTTCTTAGCATCAATATGCTTTTTATTCCTGGCCACCAACCAGATCATAACACCTGAAATGATTACAAAACAAGAAATAAGGCCCAGAATAAAATAAACGACTTTCAGAAGTACTCCCCCATAATTCCCATAATGCAGTTGTGTGATTACCGCAGTGGCTGCATTCATATAAGAGGTATCGGTAAATGGATTCACAACATGCTCTTCCTCTCCTGTATGGGCATTATAAATTATTTCCCCTCTTCCGGCAAACTTCATATCATATTTTGTATACCCTTCTACACCTACCTTCATATTGGCATCACCGTAATTGAAGATTTCTAGGGTAGTCACTTCAAAGCCCTCCCATTTTGCTGAGGCCTTTTCTAGAAACTGATTAACATTGGGTACTTCAGATAGATGCTCACTAGCAAGTTCAAATTTTGGCGGGTTAAAGCCAAAATCCTCATACAATTGATTGGTATCACCATCATACATAAAAGTGACCACTGCCGGAGACATAACACTAGTCCCGATAATAAGGCAGGTTCCCGTTACAGCATAAACAAACTGATAAGGTAAGCCAATTATCCCCAAGGCTGTATGTGCATCTGTCCACAGGTTTTTAAGACTGGCCATTGGTCTGAAAACATAAAAATTGGACACAATCTTTTTCCAATGCACCAGAACACCCGTAATTATGGCAAATAGAAAAAAGAAAGCCACAAAACCGGCCAACATATAACCAGAGGTTCCCCAGAAATTGAGTTGGGCAAAAAAGTGTAGTCGATAAAGTAACTCGCCAATACTGTAATTACTGGTATAGGTATAAGTGTTAAAGTTATCCGTATCCATATAGAAGAAGCTGCCCGTTTTGGCGGCTTCGCTAGCAGTGGTATCTTTTGAGGCCGTTAAATTGACATTAATCCGGCGTTCATTGAAATATTTTGTAAAGGCAATATCTCTACCATACAGTTCCTTTTGGCTATTCAAACTATCCAGCATCACATCCAGGTCCACAGCTTGTAGATGGCTTTCTTCACTAACCGGTTCGTTTCGTTCCCATCCCACTATTTCATCCCTGAAAAATGAAAATGAGCCTGCAAAGAATATGACATAAAGTGCTGCACTGATGATTATTCCACTGATCGTGTGGGTGTGGAAGAGAATATTGTAAACCCTATTGCTCATAATCAGACGATGGGATGATAAATTTTACTGATATAGATAATTCCTGAAAAGACCATTGTCACTAAAAGGTATACTCCCCAGGCCTTCCAACCATTCTTAAAGAGAAAAGCCAACAAAAAAAGTGTAGCCCAAAGCATAAATCCACCAAATCTCAAAGTAGTAAGGATATTGACATGATTCAACCAAAAGCCAATGGCCATAAATAGAGAAACTGTTACCGCATATCCCCCAAAAAAGCCAGCTGTTATCTTGGCAAAACGCTGCGTTTTGGAAGTGGTAAGGTATTTTTTATTCGCAGGCATATTAGATCAGTTCGAATATAAAGGATATAACAAATGCCAAAGTCAGAGTTTTATAATTGACAAACTTAAGCGGAGCAAGAATTACCACAAGGCTTCCAGCTGCCATCAGAAGGATAAAGAAATAAAAAAAACCTGCTCCAAAACCTGCTTCTACGTAACAAAACAATAAAGCTAGTAACAGCAAACCTCCTCCTAACCATTTTGTTTTTTGGGGATTTTGCTGTAGCCATACTTCTACCCCCAGAGACTGGGAAAGCTTCTGTCTTTTGGAAGTATTATAAAAGCAGAAAAAACCTGCTAAGGTCAATAAGGCCGCTAGTGTTATCATTTTAATCGCTCTGTTCCTTTATTTCAAGCAAATATATATGCATGAATAAGTTTAAGCAACTTTATTTAGATTTAATTTAAATTAAATCTCATAGCCAATCCCAAAAAATAATGAAGGTCTTTATCACAAGTGTTTATATTTCTCTAACCTACATTAACTTAGTCTATTGAATTAAAAAATGATAGAAAAACATAGCGTTAAAGGACAATAGGCAGTCCCATTGGGATGCCTATTGTCTTTTAAAATCGATAGATATTATTGTCTATCAGCATAAAACTGCTTGATATGGATATCCGCATTTTTTACAACACCTTTGTACCATTCAAAACGGAGTATATCTTTCTCTTCTTCTGAGAGATAATAAATATCAGGATTGGTTTTGGTGATTTTTTGCTTCAGGTCATAAAGACAAATGGATGCACTGACAGAGATATTAAAGCTTTCTGTAAAACCTGTCATTGGAATATGCACCACCCCATCACTTTTCTCGATCACTTCATCACTGACCCCCGCATGTTCATTTCCAAAAACCAATGCTATCTTTTCATCGGGTTGTAATTCACTGATTGGGATGCTTTTTCCATGAGGAGAAGTAGCATAAATTTTATAACCTTTTTCTCTCAATCCATCAAAACAGGCATCCACTGCGGGATTTTCTGCACTGTCCTCATAGCGATGGAGGTCTACCCATTGCGCTGCTCCCCTGGTTACATAGGGATTGATATGGTAGGAAGTGGCTTTTTCAATAATATGGATATCCTGAATACCAAAACAATCACAGGTTCTAATTACTGCGCTGGCATTATGGGGCTTATAGATGTCCTCCAAAACCACTGTAAAATAGCGGGACCTTAAGGCCAGGACTTCTTCCATCTTGGCCTTTTTATGGTCCGTGATATAGTTGGAAAGATAAGCTAACAGGTCTTTATCTGGCCTCTCAACTCCCATCCTAAAAAAGCCCTAGTTGTTCTTTATCGTCATCATCTTCCTCATCTCCTTTCTTTACATTCAAATCTACGGTAGAGCCAACTTCAATGTCTTCATCTGAAGATTCTTTGTCTTCTTCAGGTTTCGACTCCTTCTTAACCGGTTCCAATAGCTTGATATCCTTGATTGGATGGGAAGAGACTTTGTTACCAACAGCCTTCCAACCCTTGACATCGATCAACATGTCCAAGTCATATTCCACCACCTCAGTTTCTTTGCCTTTTTTCAAGGTAACTTTTACCTGGGGTTGTTTATCAGTAGAAACTACAACCAGTTCTGACTTTTTATTATCCGAGATAAAATTGAACTTCTTATTGGTGGTGCTTGTCTCGATCTGGAAACGCTTCACATAATAGTTCTTGCTTGCCCCATCAAAATAAATCGCAGAAGTAACTGCCTCTGGATTGTACTTCTCCAGTAACATCAGTGTGTTAGGGTCAAACCTATTGGTCAATTCGTAAGAAGTCAGTTCATAACTACCATCCTTATAGAAAGCAATGATCTTATCATCTCCAAGGAAATTTCCAATCAATCGGCCACGCTCGTCGGTGTTCAACCTTCCAACTGATTCATCATAGTAGATGTCCAGACCGCCAAGGGTAGAAACGCCTTCCATTTTTAACTGGATTTTCCTTACAGGGTACCTGGTAAGAATATTACCACCTGCTCCCCTGCCTTTGATATCAATATCCTTGAAATCAAAATCGAATACTTTTACTCGGGCTTTGCTGCCTTGTGTGAGATAGGCTGTGATGATTTCAGCTTCACCATTACTATTGGCAGTAAAGTAGAGCACTTTCGAGCCCTTGGTTCCTTTGGTCAATACATATTCCCGGTCACGGGTCACACTCAGGATTTGGAAACGCTTGACCATGGCCCTGCCCGACCCGCCATCCAAATAGATCATATTATAGACCATACGTTCATCTCCTTTTCTGAAGACGCCTACATGGATAATGTCTTTTCCGACGAAAACCTTGTCCTGAATCTTGGTAACCACACAAGTTCCGTCTTTCTTAAAGGCAATGATGTCATCTAGGTCCGAACAGTCACAGACAAACTCATCCTTCTTCAACCCATGACCAATAAACCCGTCCTGACGGTTAACATACAGTTTGGCATTATTGGCTGCCACTACTGTCGCTTCAATGGTATCGAAAGTCCTGATTTCAGTTTTACGCTCTCTTCCCTTACCATATTTCTTTAGCAGGTTTTTATAATATTCGATAGCATACTCTGTCAGATGCTCCAAGTTATGGTTGACTTCCTTCAGTTCATCCTCGAGCTTCCTCATCAGCTCATCGGCTTTGAAACTATCGAACTTAGAGATTCTTTTGATCTTGATTTCTGTCAGACGAACAATGTCTTCCTCAGTAATCTCCCGGTAAAAATCAGGCTTGTAGGGATCCAATCCCTTGTCGATGGTCTGAATGACCGCTTCCCAGGTTTCGCACTCTTCAATATCCCTATAGATCCTATTTTCAATAAATATTTTTTCCAAAGAAGAGAAAAGGATTTTCTCCATCAACTCCCCTTTTCTGATCTCCAGCTCTCTTTTGAGAAGTTCTTTGGTCTGCTGGGTATTGTAAGTTAAAATATCATTCACACTGATAAATACCGGCTTGTCATCAATGATCACACAGGCATTGGGTGAGATAGATACTTCACAATCCGTAAAAGCATACAGGGCGTCAATGGTCATATCAGGAGATTGGCCGGGTGCCAAAAACACCTGAATTTCTACATCCTTGGCCGTGTTGTCCACTACCTTTTTGATTTTGATCTTGCCCTTGTCATTGGCTTTGATGATCGAGTCAATCAGCGAGTTGGTGGTCGTACCATAAGGAATATCCTTGATCAACAAGCTCTTGCCATCACCTTCCTCTATCCTTGCCCTGACCTTGATTTTGCCTCCTCTGAGACCTTCATTGTATTCTGAAAAATCAGCCAATCCACCCGTTGGAAAGTCAGGAAGGATGTTGACTTTCTTGCCTTTCAAGATATCTACAGAGCTATTGATCAGCTCACAGAAATTGTGGGGTAGAATTTTGGTGGACAAACCCACCGCAATGCCCTCCACCCCTTGGGCCAATAGCAAAGGAAACTTGACCGGTAAGGTAACCGGTTCTCTTTTTCTCCCATCATAGGACAATTGCCATTCGGTGGTCTGAGGATTGAAAACGACCTCCAAGGCAAACTTAGAAAGTCTGGCTTCAATATAACGGGCGGCGGCGGCTCCATCCCCTGTCCTGATATCCCCCCAATTACCTTGGGTTTCAATCAAAAGGTCTTTTTGGCCCAGGTTAACAATGGCATCGCTGATAGAAGCATCACCATGAGGGTGATACTGCATGGTCTGCCCAATGATATTGGCCACTTTGTTGAATCGGCCATCATCCATCTCCTTCATGGCATGAAGGATTCTCCTTTGAACAGGCTTGAAGCCATCTTCAATGGCCGGAACAGCCCGCTCCAAAATCACATAGGAGGCATAATCCAAAAACCACTCTTTATACATTCCGGTCACCGGAACGGAATCATGTAAAGCTTCTCCGTTTTCTTCTGGACCGTTATTTTCTATATCACTCATATATTATCTAAAGCATTTTGTCAAATAGGAACCACTAAAATAAAGATCAAGCCGCCTCGTTCTCTTCCGAATCTACCTTTGCCGCTTTATCCTTTTCTTCCACAATGTCCTTTTCCACTTTGAGGTTATCAATGATAAATGATTGTCTGTTTGGGGTGTTTTTGCCCATAAAGAAAGATAGCAAATCCGCTATTTTGGTTTCCTTTCTTAGGATAATCGGCTCAAGCCTGATATCTTCTCCGATAAAGCCGCCAAACTCCTCAGGAGAAATTTCTCCCAGTCCCTTAAATCGGGTAATCTCTGGTTTATTCCCCAGCTTGGCTATAGCATTCCTTCGCTCTTCATCCGAGTAGCAATAGATGGTTTCTTTCTTATTTCTTACTCTGAAAAGTGGCGTATCCAAGATATAAAGGTGTCCATTCTTTACCAGGTCTGGGAAAAACTGTAGGAAGTAGGTCATGATCAATAACCTGATGTGCATGCCATCTACATCGGCATCTGTGGCGATCACAATCTTCCTGTACCTCAATCCATCAATTCCGTCTTCTATGTTCAGAGCGTGCTGAAGCAAGTTAAACTCTTCGTTTTCATACACCACCTTTTTGGTCATGCCAAAGCAGTTCAGAGGCTTTCCTCGAAGTGAAAAGACCGCCTGTGTCTGCACATCCCTTGATTTGGTGATGGATCCAGATGCAGAATCACCCTCTGTAATAAAGAGCATGGTGTTGTTCTTGGCATCATCATTTGCCTTGGCATCATCATAATGCACCCTGCAATCTCTCAGTTTCTTATTGTGAAGGTTGGCCTTTTTAGCTCGCTCATTGGCCAGCTTTTTAATGCCTGAAATTTCCTTTCTCTCACGCTCAGACTGCAAGATCCTTTTCAAAAGGGCATTGGCAGCATCTGGATTCTTATGGAGATAATTGTCCAGTTCTGTTTTGATGAAGTCATTGACAAAAGTCCTCAAGGTAGGCCCATCTGGCCCCACACTTTGAGAACCAAGTTTGGTCTTGGTTTGGGACTCAAAAACAGGTTCCTGCACCCTTACGGCTATAGAAGCAACAATACTCTGCCTAATATCGGAAGCATCATAATCTTTCTTAAAGAACTCCCTTATGGCTTTTACAATGGCCTCCCTAAAGGCGGCCAAGTGCGTACCACCTTGAGTGGTAAACTGACCATTTACAAAAGAGTAATATTCTTCTCCATACTGATTGGAGTGGGTCATGGCCATTTCAATATCATTCCCTTTCAGATGAATGATTGGATATCTTCTGCTGTCATCATCCACTTTTCTGTCCAAAAGGTCATGAAGCCCTTTGTCCGAGAAATACTTCTTCCCATTGAAATTGATGGTAAGACCAGCATTCAAAAAGGCGTAGTTCCAAATTTGGTTTTCCAGGTATTCTGGGATGAAATGGTAGTTTTTAAAAACGGTTGGGTCAGGAGAAAAAACGATTTTGGTACCGTTGCGTTCGGAAGTACTGGTAACTTCCTTATCTTCTTTTAGCTCTCCTTTTTCAAACTCAGCTACTTTGGTCTGCCCATCCCGATAAGATTGTACCTTAAAGTAATCTGAAAGGGCGTTTACAGCCTTGGTACCCACACCATTCAGCCCTACAGACTTTTGGAAAGCACCTGAATCATACTTACCTCCGGTATTGATTTTGGAAACACAATCGATCACCTTTCCTAATGGAATCCCTCTACCATAGTCTCTCACTTCTACTTTATGCTCACTGATTTTGATCTCGATGGTCCTTCCATGCCCCATCATGTGCTCATCGATACTGTTATCCAATATCTCTTTGACCAAAACGTAAATCCCATCATCTTGGGCACTACCATCACCTAACTTACCAATGTACATACCTGGCCTAAGCCTGATATGTTCTTTCCAGTCCAGTGACTTAATACTATCCTCGGTGTATTGTACATTTTTTTCTGCCATTGGTAGTCTACTCGTTTTCGTTGGTATTCAAATTAAGCATGGGATTGCACCGCTTTCATTTTCTTGGAAAGAATCACAAATAATGCAACAATCCAAATCACAAAAAATACAGCAATGCAGTACAAGCCAATTGGTGAAGGCTGCCCTTTTTCCTCTATGATCCCATTGATCCCATGAATATATAATGCGATAATGATAATTGAAACATTTAGGACAGCTACAAAGGAATAAATCCAGGCCAACATATTTTCTTTGAACGGATCTCCTTTTTGGAACAACCTCCTAAAATTGGGTGTCGCTTTGTTTTCAATCATTTTGGCTGGAGTAATCAACAGCACATTCAAAATCACAAAAGCACCTATGCCTATGTAAAAGAATATGTCCTTATCGATCACTTTCAGCGGTAATCCATTGGCATCTACTTCAAAACTCACCTGAGTCGGCAAGGCGGAATAGATATACATGAAGATAACAATGAACAGTAATACGGAAAGCAAATGAAATGCTTTGGCAAATCGATGATTCATATAAGCGTAATTTAAACTGCTAATATAAGGGTTAAGATGAAAGATTTCCCCTTTCTCCATCATTAGATTTTTGTGAGCTTAAACCTGATAGGAAAGCCATTTACGCTTAATCTGCTGACTGTAAGATGGGTTTAGGCCACCTTTTGAGATATATCAATTCATGTTTTTTTAAGTTTTATTCGTAGTTGGAAATCCTCTGACAATTTTCATTTCCTCCAACAAAAAGACTAAATCTCTTTTCTCAGTTCCAGTTTAGGTTTTCTTATCGTACCTTCGAAACCTCACTCAAGAAACCTTTCTGTTCAATGAAAAAATTACTGCTTTACCTGTTCTTTATTGTCATGATTTTTACACTTGGTACTGCTTGTACCTCCAAATTGGAAGTGGGAAATATCAACTTGGAAAACTGGAAAAGTGACCGGGATGGCTGTAAGGGGTTGCGCTTGAAGGACCTGGAAGAAATCAAAAAAATCAAGAATACTTTTTTGGAAGCCACCAATCAGGAGTTGATTGTTACTTTCGGAAGACCAGATCGGGTATTGCTTTTGGACAAAAGCCAAAGTTTCTTCTACTACTTTCTAGAACCTTCGGATAAGTGTACTGGACAAGATACAGAAAAAGAACCCCTAAAGGTTCTTTTTCGAATGAATGCTATCAATAAAGTAAGCGAAGTAACCATTACTACGCTTGAGCCTTAAGTTTCAGGTTAAAAGCAAAGTGCTGCAGCGCCAAGAGTCCCTGCATTGTTGCCCAAGGTGGCCTTGATCAACTTGAGGTCTTTTACATAATAAGGCGTCAAATACTGTCTCACTGTTTTATCCAAAGCAGGCATCATAAACTCCAACCCTGCTGAGATTCCTCCTCCAAAATAGATCTCCGTAACATCCAAAATCCTCACTGTAGAGACAATAGCCTCTCCCAAGATGTCCCCTACTTCCTCAAATGTCATCAATGAAACTTCATTGCCGGCATAAGCGGTATCCACCAAAAGGTGCGTGCCCAGCTCCTTATCTTTCAGCTCTCCTGCTTTTTCAGGATAAGCATTGATCATTCTTTCCAGAATTCTCAAAATGCCATTTCTACCAATAAGGGTTTCCAAACGCGCATTACCTCGGGACATCATGTGGCCCATTTCCATCGCATTGCCCCTCGCTCCTTTGAATATCCTTCCATCCAAGACTGCTGCACTACCTATTCCAGTTCCCATGGTGATAAACAGGAAGTTGGAAGAGGGTTTGGAAGAAGCAAAGTTAAATTCTCCCACAGCAGCTGCGCTGGCATCATTTTCCAGAAAGAATAATTTGTTTGGATATTTTTCCAGTAAAGCTCCTTTGAGGTTAAAACCGTCTAGATCAGGAATGGCAGGTATTTCCAAAGTAGTGGTCCTCTCCTTATTGATCAAGCCCGGCAATCCGATCCCAACTTTATTTACATCAGGATATTTGGCCAGGTATTTTCCGATCACATCAACAAAGCAAGCATTAAAGCCTCTTGGATCCTCTTTATAAGGTCCGGTATCCTCTTTATCAAAAGATACAATCTCTCCCTCCTGGCTCACTCGGCCAATCTTCAAATGGGTTCCTCCCACATCGACACCTAAAAAGTGTTCGTTTTGATTATTCATGGTTTTAGGTATAATAGGTTTTGGCTTCTAAAATAGTAAACAGATTAAGTTACTTCCTAAATTCTTTCGAAAACTCTTGAAAGATTTCGTGAACTGCAGGACAAACCTGTGTATTTCTTAACGTCAAATTCAAAATTCCGTGCATATTTTTCCTGTTGGTATGTGGATATTCCCTACAGGCTTTGGGTCTAGCATCATAAACAAAACACTTATTGTCATCCCCCAGAAAGGGACATGGTGAGCTGTTGAGCACAAAATCCCCATCTTCATCCCTGTGCAAATAAGTGTCAATAAAAGCAGAAGGTTTCATCCGGAATGCCTTGGCCAGACGATCAATGTCAGTTTGTATAAAAATTGGACTGGTGGTTTTGCAGCAATTCGCACATTCCAGACAGTCGATATGTTCAAATTGAGCATCGTGTGCTTCTTCAAACTTCTTGTCCAGCACTTTGGGTTTGATTTTCCTCAACCTATCCTTAAGCTTTTTGTGGTTAGGATACTCGCTCTGCACCTTCTTTTTAAAATTTTCTAAATCCATACTCACAATACACTTACAACATTAACTGAAACAAACAAATTAATCAGTAAAATATTTGGATTTCCTGTAATAATTTGTATTTTTATTCATAACATAACCCAAATTTGACATGAAAATGCACCCCACTGAATTGTTCTTTTATTACATTCCTTCGCACTCTATCGATAAGCAAGCCAGGGCTTATGCGAGATCTGTGTCAAAGTATGTAAATGAGATTAATATTGAAAAAGAACATATTACCACAACTGGATGGAGGTCTATCCTCGACAAATTGAAACTAAGGCCAAAAGACTTGCTTAACCGGGCTCATCCCGATTATCAAAGTCAAATAGCAGGAAAAACCTGGGATGATGAAAGTTGGCTCAATATACTAGTCAGGTATCCCCACTTGATCAAAGCGCCTATCGCGATCAAACGCGAAAAGGCTGTTTTGTGTACCAAACCAATGGAAATTCTGAAATTGAATTAGCCATTCAATTCAATGCCATCATCCTTGATCAATATTCTCTTACTTTTATACAATTGACCAATGGACTGTTTAAAGTGTTTTTTACTCATCCCTAAAGTCTTTTTGATTTCTTCGGGGGATGATTTATCATGAAGGGGCAAAAATCTCTTAACTTTTAAAACGCTTAAGATTTTTTCTGCCCCTTCTTCGTACTTTTGCCTTCCTATTGGTGTCAACTGCAGATCCAATTTACCATCCTCTCTCCTCTTTTTCACATAAACCTTGATCCTATCTCCAATGGTTATCGGCTGGAAAACTTCATTCCCATAGATCAGCCCCTCATAATGTTGGTCAATCAAAGCTTTAAAGCCCAGATCAGTATGATCAAAAATCAAGGCTTCCACTTCTTGCCCCTCTTCAAACACACTGGTATCGCTCAGCATAAAATCCTGATACTTGGAAACACCAATCAACCTATTGGTCTTGTAATCCACACAGACCATCACAAGGTATTTCTTTCCCTCCGTAATTGGCTTTCCCATTTCTGACTTGGGCACAAACAAATCCTTGGGCAAGCCCCAGTCCATAAAGGCTCCAAATTGGGTCACCTCTTTGACATCCATTATCGCAAACTCATCTGCTAAAGCAATTGGCCGGTCAGTTATCGCCACGGGTCTGTCTTCACTGTCTGTATAAATAAAAACTTCCATTTCGTCCCCCTCTTTTTCTTCTCCTTTGAGATAGCCCTTGGGCAACAGTACCTCTTCCCCATCGGACATTTGCAGGTAGGCTCCATTGGCCGTGAAACGATTGATTCTGAGCTTGGAAATTTTACCGAGTTCTTTCATAGTTTTAGTTTGTCCCCAAAGGTACTGAAATCTGCTCAAAACTGATTTTTGTTGGTCAACAATCTGTTAAAATCCCAAAGGTTATTGGATTAACAGGCATTAAAATTTAGCTTTATCCAAAGAATATAAAACACATTATAACCTGGATGAATCCACGGTCATTCATCCCAAGCCATTTCTTTTATGTTGAAAATAGCTGTCATCGGATCCGGTACCATGGGAAATGGTATCGCACATGTTTTTGCTCAAAACGGGTATCCAGTTTCCCTAGTGGACATCAATGAAAAATCACTCGAAAAAGCTTTAATTATTATTTCAAAAAACCTTGATAGACAGGTAAATAAAGGAGTTATTTCAAGCGATAAAAAGGAGATTACATTATCCAATATCAAAACCTTTACGAATTTAAAAGAAGGTGTTGAATCAGCAGATTTAATAGTAGAAGCTGCTACCGAAAATGAAACCGTCAAGTTAAATATTTTCAAAGAGCTTGATCAACTTTCCCCTCAAAAAGCCATCCTTGCTACCAACACTTCCTCCATTAGTATCACCAAGATTGCCGCTGCTACCAACAGACCTGAAAAAGTAATTGGAATGCATTTCATGAACCCTGTTCCTGTTATGAAATTGGTGGAAGTGATCAGTGGATACAACACCTCAGATGAAACAACTGACCAGATCATGTCACTTTCCAAAAGCTTGGAGAAAGTACCTGTAGAAGTGAATGATTACCCAGGTTTTGTGGCCAATCGTATTTTGATGCCCATGATCAATGAGGCTATTTACAGTCTACAGGAAGGAGTTGCGGGAGTAGAAGAAATAGACACCGTTATGAAATTGGGAATGGCTCATCCCATGGGACCACTCCAGCTGGCTGACTTTATCGGATTGGATGTTTGCCTATCCATATTGAAAGTGCTTTATGAAGGTTTCGGCAATCCTAAGTACGCTCCTTGCCCACTTCTGGTCAATATGGTCCAAGCAGGCCACAAAGGAGTCAAAAGTGGATCAGGTTTTTATATCCACACACCCGGGAACAAAGACCTGGTTGTGGCTGAGCAGTTCAAAAAACAACATCATTAGGAATGCACATCGCTGTTTCAGGAAATATCGGAAGTGGAAAAACCACCTTGGCCACCATGTTGGGAAAACATTTCGGTTGGCAACTTGAACTGGAAGATGTGGAAACCAATCCCTATCTAGAGGACTTTTATGAGGATATGAAAAAATGGTCATTCCACTTACAGGTTTATTTTCTGAACAGCCGATTTAAGCAGGTAAAGAAAATCAACCAAAGTAAATCTGCTACCATACAGGACAGGACCATTTATGAAGACGCCTACATTTTTGCTGCCAACTTACATCAATCTGGCTATCTGGAAGAAAGAGATTATCAGAACTATCTCAAATTGTTCCATTCCATGATGGAATATGTCAAACCACCTGATCTATTGATTTACTTAAAGGCGGAAATCCCCAAACTTGTAAGCCAAATACAAAAAAGAGGAAGAGATTACGAAAACAACATCAGCATCAATTACCTGAAAAATCTGAATCAACATTATGAGGATTGGATTTCCACTTACGATAGAGGCAAATTATTGGTTATTGATGTAAATAATACAGACTTTGTCCATAAACCAGAAGATTTTGGTCTCATCCTAAGCAAGATTGATTGCGAAATAAATGGCCTTTTCTCGTAAGACATTTACACCAACTTCCTTTGCAGCCAGTTAATAATCGCTTTTTGATTTTCTTCTTTTGGATTAATCAGCAGTTGGTCTATTCTTTTTAGGCTTCCACCAGTCATGATATTTTCGTACATCGGAATACGAATCATTTTGTAGCCATGTAGCCTACTCAACAAATCATACTGGGCATCGTTATAGGCATTCAACTTCCATCCTGAAGAACCATTGCCACTGAGGTCTCCAGCTTCCTCTGAACTTCCAAAACACTGTTTGGCAATGGTAGGGCCATTCCAAATTCTTTCTTGCAGGCCAGACTTCAAACATTCCTTTTCAAAAGTCCTGCAAAGTCTTTTGTAGCTATCTACCCAGCTGTAAGTAAATACTTCATAAAGAGAAGATTTGAGGGTGTTGAGTCGATAACGATTAAAATGCACAGCATCATCATACAAGAAAAGAAAGCGATCAATTCTAAAATCAAACTTTAATCTTTCGAGCATCACATAATTACCGCTTCCACCTGCCTTAGCGAATAAATCACCCATGAGGTCCTGCGCTTTTTCATCCAATAAATTATGGTTGGTTTCAAGTTTGAAGTCTTCCTCTACGTCTAAATCATTGTCCAAAAGAATTTGGACCAGGTTTTTTACTTTAAGTTGATGCACTTATTTTTCTTTTTTATTTCGGAGCTCTATTCTCATTCATTGGTATCGCTGTCCATGATCCTTTCTTTTAGGTTGCCCTTTGAACCTGGAAATGTAGTCTTGGAGGAGATATCAATCCCAATCAAAATCATAATAATTAGAAAAATAATACTTAGAATAAGAAATACTTTTTTCTTTGTTTCCATAATGAAAACTTTTCCTTTATTTTTCGGTTTCTTAATCCCCAAAATTAAAAGAAAGTTGGCTTATTGTAAAGGAAGGCCCTGATAATATAAACGCCTAAAAAGTATTTTGTCATTTGGTTAATCCTTCATTAATGAATAAATTATGTCAGAAAACTGTTTAATATCTAATTATGTACGAGTTGATTAACAAAGATGTTATTCATCAATTTTTAGGAGATGACCCTGAACTGATCAAGCCAATGCTTGAAATGATTCTTCACAACAATTTGCCTGAGCTAAATGACCTGGACAAGTATTTTGATGAGGAACAATATGATGAAGTCAAAATAAGATGTCACAAGGCAAAGTCTGCTATGGGCTATGTGGGTTCTTCACACACGCAAAAAATCCTTCAAGAGATAGAAAAAGATGTAAAAGAAGTCTACCCCAAAAAGAAAAATGACTTGATCAAAGATATTAGGTTAGTTGAAAAAGAACTCCATCAGCTTTTGGAAGATATTTAGGTCAACTTAGCCTCTTTGTTGACCATTTAAACTTTTTTGATTTGTTATAATTCTCGGACTTGCCCATATTCAGGGAAAAATTCCCAAATATGAAACAAGTACATTTACTGTTATTAATTCTTTTTAATACCACACTGGCCAGCTTTGGACAGCAAAGTGACTTATCGGTCGAAAAAATCATGAAAGACCCTAAATGGATGGGCAATTTCCCTTCAAATGTTCGTTGGGGAGAAAATAGTGAAAACATTTATTTTAGTTACAACCCTGATCAAAACCCATCTGACTCTCTTTATACAATTTCCATTTCCAACTTAGACCTTATTACCAAAGTCAACTGGAAAGAGCAAGATGCATTAGTACCACGAGGCGAGTACAATGCTGATAAAAGCAAAAAGATCTATACCCGAGATGGAGTTCTTTATTCCTATGATTGCAAGAAAGAAAAAGAGCAGGAATTACTGTCACTTGGAGAGAGAATCTCTAATCCAACTTTCCTTCAGAACGAAAGTATCATTGCTTTTGAGATGGCTGACAATATTTTCACCTATGACATGGGTGAGGGAAAAATCAGTAAGCTCACCAATATCAAAAATGGCAACAAACCATCAAAAAAAGAAGATGAACTGTCAGAAAAAGAAAATTGGCTGAAAAAGGAAAACACTGAATTGCTGAAAGTGATTCAGGAAAGAGAAGAAAAAAAGGAACTTTCCAAATCTTATAGAGCAGCTACAAAGAAAAAAGAGTCCTACACTTATTATGCTGGTAAAAAAAGGATTTCCAATTTACAAATCACACCCAACGGCAAGTTCGTTATCTTTAACCTGATCACCAGTAGTGAAGAAAGAAAGAATACCTTTGTTCCTGATTTCACCGATGTCTCTGGCTACACGACCAATCTAAACACCCGACCAAAAGTTGGTGAGGAACCTAGTAAGGTTGAAATGGCCATCTACAATATAGAAAAGGATACAGTTTACCTGGTAAATACTGAAAGTCTTCCGGGTATAACCGATTTGCCTGATTATGTAACAGATTATACTGATAAAGAATGGAAAAAGGAAAACCGTTCGGTCATTCCTGCCAATCCTAAATTCTCTTCCAAAAGTAAAGCAATAATTAATATTAGGTCCACAGACAACAAGGATAGATGGATCGCTTTATTGGATTTGGAAACGGGTGAATTATCATCTCTGGATAGACAAAGGGATGAAGCGTGGATAGCTGGGCCGGGCATTGGTTATGGTTTTGGAGGCGGAACATTGGGTTGGTTACCTGATGATCAACATATTTATTTCCAATCTGAAGCTTCAGGCTACTCTCACCTTTATCTACTTAATGTGGAAACAGGTAAAAAAACCGACTTGACCCCTGGTCAATACGAAGTGTTTGATCCTCAATTATCCAATAATAAAAAGTACTGGTACCTGACCACTTCTGAGGTGCATCCAGGGGAAAGGCATTTTTATAAAATGCCAGTGATGGGAGGAGAAATGATCAAACTGACCTCTATGCAAGGTAGCAACCAAGTTAGTCTCTCTCCTGATGAAAAACACTTGGCTATTCTCCATAGTTATAGTAACCAACCTTGGGAACTTTATATCAAAGAAAATAAAGTTAAAAGTAATTCAAAGAAACTGACCTCCGGTCAAAGTACCGAATTTAAAACCTACCAATGGAAGGACCCAGAACATGTTACCTTTGAGGCCAGTGATGGACAAACCGTCCATGCAAGAATGTATAAGCCTTCCGCTGAAGCCTCCAATGGTGCTGCTGTGATCTTTGTTCATGGAGCTGGCTATCTCCAAAATGCCCATATGTGGTGGTCTAGCTATTTTAGAGAATACATGTTCCATAATTTACTTTCAGACTTGGGATATACCGTATTGGACATTGATTATCGAGGCAGTGCCGGCTATGGAAGAGACTGGAGGACCGGAATATACCGACATATGGGAGGCAAAGACCTTTCAGACCAAGTGGACGGTGTAAGCTATCTAATAGAAAATGAAGGTATAGACCCCAATAAAGTAGGGATCTATGGAGGAAGCTATGGTGGTTTTATTACCCTGATGGCCTTATTCAATGAAAGTGATACTTTCCACTCTGGTGCGGCGCTGAGATCAGTAACAGACTGGGCCCATTACAACCATGGTTACACTTCCAACATTCTCAATGAACCATTCAATGATCCTATTGCCTACAAAAGGTCATCGCCTATTTATTTTGCTGAGGGTCTCAAAGGGCATTTGTTGATGGCACATGGAATGATCGATACCAATGTCCATTTCCAAGATGTGGTCAGACTCTCTGAACGTTTGATTGAATTGGGAAAAGACAATTGGGAAATGGCTATTTATCCAGTAGAAGATCACGGTTTTGTGGAGCCTAGCAGTTGGACAGATGAATACAAAAGAATTTTAAAGCTTTTTAATCAAACACTTCTTGATTAAGCTTTGATTGAACAACCCATAATCCCTGACAAAAATTGTCAGGGATTATTTTTTGATTTTGAAACTTAATGAACCCTTGAAAACCAAATATTTCTTTAAACTATAGTAGTTAAGCATATCAAATTTTATATTAGATATACAAATTACACAACTCATTGTTTCAAATGCTTAATTACTAACCTTAAACTAATTTAACCATGAAAATTCTGAAAGGCATTTTATTCGCCATCTTGGGCATCATCGTCATAGCCCTGGTTGCAGCACTATTTATCAGTAAGGAAATCAATGTTGAAAAGACAGTAACCATCAACAAGCCCGTTGAGGAAGTTTTTGATTATGTTAAAATGCTGAAAAACCAAGATAAGTTTTCTGTATGGATGCAAATGGATCCCAACATGAAAAAGACCTTTTCAGGAACAGATGGAACCGTGGGTGCAGTTGCTGCTTGGGACAGCCAAAATTCAGAGGTAGGTAAGGGTGAGCAGGAAATCATTAGCCTTGAAGACAATAAGCGCATCGATTATGAATTACGCTTTATTGAGCCATTTGAGGCCAATGACGAAGCTTATATGCTCACAGAAGAGGTATCTGGTAACCAAACCAAGGTTGTTTGGGGATTTCATAGTGTGGCCGGCTATCCAATGAACTTGCTCATGAAATTGATGGGCATGGAAGAAATGCTCGGAGGACAATTGGAAGAAGGTTTACAAACACTAAAATCGCAAATGGAGGCATCATAAAAAAAGGGGCTAAATTTGCCCCTTTTGCTTTTTACTTTTCAATTGATCCTTATTGGATGATAACCATTTCAACCCTTCTGTTTTGCTCTCTTCCTTCTTCTGTGTCATTGCTGCTTATCGGCTGAGAACCTCCTAATCCCCTCAACCTGATTCTCTCAAACTCCACACCTTGGCTGACCATATAGTCCCTGATGGTTCCTGCCCTGTCCATGGACAATTCCTTATTCAAGGATGCATTACCTACATTATCAGTATGACCTTCCAATCGGATTTTTAAACCAGGGTTTTCCTTTAGAAACTCCACAAGTTCATCAATAAATCTCATGGAGTTTTCATTGGCAATTTCAGAAGTACCTTTTTTGAAAAGCACCTCTTCCAAAACCATTTTCACCCCACTCTTGGCCGGTATCAAAAGGATTGTTTCCCCTCTCTCTTCTAATTCTTCTATCGACAATGAAACAGGAAGATAATTGGGCGAAGAAACAGTCAGTTTGGATGTACCCTTTCTCACCTTCAATTCTAAGGGTCCTTGGTGATCATTCTCTACACCTATACTGTTTCCATCTTGATCTTTAAAAACGACCTTAAACGGAATGTTCTTAAATGTATTGTTGTCTGCTGCATTTAGGGTAATGCTACTTCCTTCATCTATTGGAGCTTCCTCAATTTTAGGGGTTTCTGCTTCCAGCTTTACTAATTTCTCTACCTCTTTTTCGCCAGCAGTAATTCCAGAAATGCTTTCCTCTTGAATTACCTCATTTTCTGGCCGAACTTTCTCTTCTAATGCTACAGTAGTGGAAAGCTCATTAATTGGAGTGTTTGCAGTTATTTCATTCTGCTCAATTGTTGGAGCAACTGACTGTTCAACTGCTCTTTGGTTGCTGGTTCTAACTGGAAAATTAGCAGCCAAGAAACGATTTGGATTGGCGTTCTCCGTATTCACTTTCTCCAAAACAATTTCTTCTTTCCTTTGCATCATAATGTCGCCATACCCTTCACTATCTTTTGTCGTGGTCACAAAAGCGGTATAAGGGCTATTCGGGTCGATAAAATAGGAAAGCTCCACACCTCTGGTATTGATATCATCTTTTAATCTCTTAGGCTTGGTCCAATTTTCCCAGGTATTGTCCAAACGTTGGGCATAAAAAATATCCCTTCCTTCTTCTGTCCCATGGCCGTTGGTTGAGAAATATAAGATCTGTTTATCATCAGATAGAAAAGGGGTCATCTCCTGCTCATAGCTATTGATAGCTGGGCCAATATTTTTGGGAACGGACCAGTTCCCATTAGACTGCTTGAAACTCACATAAATATCTTCATTTCCGTAGGAACCATAAGAGTTCATGGACATCACCAGTATTTCACCCGAAGGGTGCAGTCTGGCACTAAAGCTTCTCCCATTGTTTCGGAAACTTCCAAAATCCAATTGGAACATGTATTCCCATTCCGTCTCTCCTACTCTTTTGTATTGATGGATACCATGGGCTTTCTTTTTGCCATCATGATAAACCAAAGCAGTTTGGTCATCAGGGAAACCTATCAATAGATCATATCCGGATGTGCTCAAACTTTTGACAGGCCTTGCTTCCTGCCATTGGTTAAAGTCGTTTTTCTTACTGTACCATACATCTCCCAAATCCTTGCCTCCTCCTGTATTGTCAGGGTGATAAGCTACACTCAGAAATAATTCTTCCTTCGAAGAAATCACGGGTTGTTGCTCATCATAAGGTGTATTTACCTGTCTAAGGGCATAAACACCTTGGGCAAAGGATGGTGTAAAAGCACAAAAAGCAAGCACAGGAATAGTGCTTGCTTTCAAAATACTTGACTTAATTTTTTCTGTTACTTTCATGTCATTGATCTAATACAATCGCAAATACTAATGGCGCCACGATGGTCGCATCAGATTCGATGATGTATTTAGGCGTATCAATTCCCAGTTTACCCCAGGTGATTTTCTCATTTGGCACTGCTCCTGAGTAGGAACCATATGAGGTAGTGGAGTCAGAAATCTGGCAGAAATAGCCCCATAAAGGCACTCCATCCCTCTGAAGATCCTGGTGCAACATGGGTACCACACAGATAGGGAAGTCTCCTGCAATGCCCCCACCGATTTGGAAAAAGCCTACGGTGCTGTCATCTGTGGCATTTTCTGTATACCAGTCTGCTAAATACATCATGTACTGAATACCGCTCTTAACGGTATGAACATTTTTCACATCCTTTGTGATACAATGTCCTGCGAACATATTTCCCAGCGTGGAATCTTCCCATCCCGGAACGATGATCGGAAGATTCTTCTTAGCCGCCTCTAAGAGCCAGCTGTTTTTAGGGTCAATCTGATAGGATTGTTCCAGCTTTCCTGAAAGCAAAATCTTGTAGAAGAATTCATGCGGGAAATAGCTTTCACCAGCTTGGTCAGCCTTCATCCACTCTTCGAGGATTACATCCTCAATCCTTCTCATTGCCTCCATTTCTGGAATACAGGTATCAGTGACCCTGTTCATATGTCTGTCTAGCAAATCCTGTTCCTCTTCTGGAGAAAGTTGACGATAATGTGGAACTCTTTCGTAATAATCGTGTGCAACAAGGTTGAAGACATCCTCTTCTAAGTTAGCCCCAGTACATGTGATGATATGAACTTTGTCCTGACGAATCATTTCCGCCAGTGAAATCCCCAACTCAGCAGTAGACATAGCTCCAGCCAATGTCACCATCATTTTACCATTATTGTCCAAATGGGTCTTATAGCCTTCAGCTGCATCTATCAAAGCCGCTGCATTAAAGTGCCTAAAATTGTGCTTGAGAAATTCTGTAATTTTCATCCTATATAGCGTTTAAATAATTTATCAAAATTACGACTGATATGACATGATACAAAAAAAGCCCGGAAATAACCGGGCTTTTACTGTATCTTCTTACTTCCTACGGTTGATCATTCAGCTGAAGTGGTGTCAGTTGTGCTGGATGCATCTTTTGAGGAAGAGCTATAAGCGTCGTTTAGTCCTTTGGTTACCGAAGTCGTTACATCAAGGGCTTCGTGGGCATACCATACACCACCACCTCTAGTGTAAGAAAGAATCATTTCCAAGTTGTTCTCTTCTGCATAACCTTTAAGGAATTCCTGAATTTTATCATAAACTTCATTATAAAGATTCGCTTCATCCGCAGAAAGCTCCTGCATCAAGTTATCTCTATAAGTCACCAAGTTTCTTTCCTTTTTCATCAAGTCTTCTTGCTTGGCTCTTGACTGGTTAGGTGTCATGTTCTGTGCAGATTGCTGAAAATTAGCTACTTCCTGCTCAAAACCTTTGGCTCTGTTAGAAAGCTCACTTTCATAGCGCTTGCCCTTTTCAGAAATTTCAGAAGACTTGTCTTTGAAGTATTGATAGTTATTGATCACACTGTCCGTGTTGATGTAGGCAATGTTCAAATCGCTCAATTCAACTGTTCCTTCACCGGAAGTACCAGCGCCGGCAGTAGTGCTTTCATTTCCCTTATTATTACAAGCCACCAAAAGGGTTCCTGCAATTCCTAAAATTCCTAGTGCTTTACTAAATTTTCTCACGTTTCTGGTTTATTAATTCAACTTGCCGCAAATATAAACAAACTTCTCATTCTACAAATCTAATTCGATAATGATCAAAGTTTTTATAAAGAAAGTTTAACATTCTTTCGTAAACCCAGTCTTCTCTCAAAAGAAGATTTCCTGGGCCAGCCTATAAGTATTGGCATGGGCTTCAATTATATGGCCTATTTTTTCTGAATAGCCCCCTCCCATACAGCACATGATGGGAACTTCATGATGAAAAGCAGCATTCAACACTATTCTGTCCCGCTCCTTACACCCATGGATGCTAAGTCCCAGCCTGCCTAGCTTATCGGTAGCCAATACGTCCACCCCACATTGGTAAATGATAAAATCTGGCTCTACCTGATCAAGCAAAGGTTCCAAATGGGATTTCAAACTGCTGATGTAGAATTCATCCCCCACTTTGTCGGGCAAGCCTACATCCAGATCTGATTTTTCCTTTTGAAGTGGATAATTGGCGGCTCCATGCATGCTGAAAGTAAAAACCTCGGGAACATCCTGAAATATTTCAGCGGTTCCATTTCCTTGGTGCACATCCAAGTCCACTACCAGAATTTTGCTGGCCAACCCATTTTGGATCAAATAATTCGCCGAAATCGCAATGTCGTTCAAAAGACAAAACCCTTCTCCTCTGTTTGAAAAAGCATGATGAGTCCCCCCGGCGATATTCATGGCAATGCCATATTCCAAGGCAAAAAGGCTGGCCTGTACCGAACCATGCATGATATGGATTTCACGATCCACCAAAGATTGGCTCAGTGGAAAACCGGTTTTTCTGATTTCGGATTTGGAAAGACTTAAGCTGGTCAACTTATCGACATAACTGGTATGATGTGTATTAAGAATCCACTTTGCCTCCAAGGCTTCCGGCTCAAACAAATTCTCTTGCGAAATGGTGCCTTCGTACAGCAACTGTTCCGGCAAAAGATCATATTTCTCCATTGGAAACCTATGTCCATTAGGTAATGGGTGGGCGTATTTAGGCGACCAAGCTATTTTTAAAATCATTGGGCAAAATAAAACCGTTTGTTAAAATCAACAAACGGCGAATACAATTAGTTGTGTGAGGGTTTATTATTCTTCTTCTACGTCTTCAGACTGGAAGGTATACATGGTTTCATCAAGTTTGATGGTATCATCATTAAACTCTTTGATGAATTTTGCGATTACAGTTTCATCTACATGGTCAATATGTAAAGCCACGTCCAGACCTATTCCATAGTCGTGATTGGTATCAAGATCAATAAACTCCTGTACCTTAACAGCTTCCTCCTCTTCCAGTTCCATGATGATTTCTGTAATAAACCAGCCTATTTCTTCCTCATTGCTATTGAGGGGCTTAAGGTTACCATTTTCATCTTCCTCATAATTGATCCCATTAAAGTTGGGGAACTTCTGAGCCGCTTTGTGCTCGGCCAATTCATATATCTCGCTGGAGTGATGAAGGCGTAAGGTATAAAGGGCCGCATCATAAATCACTTCCCTACCTTCATACATACCTACAAAGTAAAAGTTAACAAACTCGTCACTATTACCCTCAGATGGAACGATTTTAAAAGGTTTTTTGGAAGCCTTCAATTCTGCTTTAAAAGCATCGATAGTCTCGGGCTTGAACCCATCATTTTTGTATTGCATATCTGTAAATAAAAGGGTGAATTGAATATCTACTTATCGCACTTGGTAAAAATTTAAAAACAGTTACATATTAATCTTGCAACCACCATTTTATAAGTAATTAAATTACAATTAATTACCAGAAAAAAAAATGATTACAACAAAAAAACAACCTTCATTTTTTACCAGCTTGTGATAAGCATACTCATCGATTTTTGCTAAACAAAGAAACGCCAAAAAGGGCATTTATTATAGATAAAATAAAACTAAATAATAAAGCCCACCAAAAGCCATCCACAATGAAGCCCGGAACGATCTCTGCAGCAATCAAAATGATCATTGCATTAATCACCAAAAGGAACAAACCCAAAGTAACTAGGGTTATGGGGATGGTTAAGAAAATCAAGATGGGTTTGATGGTAAAGTTCAACAAACTGATGACCGCAGCGATCACCACAGCCACCCAGAAGTTCTCCACTGACACCCCAGGCAATAAATAACCAGTAAAAATGACAGCAAGGCCAGCGACAGCCAACTGAACCAATATATTGCCACATCCAGAGTTTGAATCACTCATATAGGTAAATATTAGATGAAAATTAAAAACACTTCATAATACAAGTAAAAAAGTAGCTTCACAACAATATTTTGCTCAAAAAACATGAATTATGTCATATTATCTGAAAATTATCAAGTCCTTACTTAAATTTTAGCATAGAAGAATTTATCTTTGTGTACTTAAATCAATTCTAAATTACGTGATATTAATAGTCTTCTTTCTTCTCCATTGGTATTTCTCTTTGTTTTGCCAAAGTTTCTTTCTACATAGATATGCCGCTCACCAAATGTTCATTATGAACAAGTTTTGGGAGAGGTTCTTTTATTTCTTCACTTGGGCATGCCAAGGCAGCTCCTACCTTTCACCAAGGGCCTATGCCATTCTTCATAGAATGCACCATGCCTATAGTGATACTCCAAAAGATCCACACAGCCCACATCATACCGAAAACCTTTTCACCATGATGTGGAAAACCAAAAACATCTACAATGACTATTTCTCTTTCAAACTAAAACCGGAAGAGCGATTCTCCAAAGATGTTCCTGATTGGAAAAAATTTGACCTGATGGCTGACAGCATGATGGTTAGAGTGGCTTGGGGTCTTTTATATGTAGCTATCTATGTATTGAGTATCAGTGTATTTGAATTACCGGGCACTCACTGGTGGATGTACTTCTTACTGCCTATCCACTTTTTGATGGGCCCTGTACATGGAGCCATCGTCAACTGGAGCGGACATAAATACGGTTATGCCAATTTTGATAACAATGACCAATCGAAAAATAGCTTATTGCTGGATGTATTGATGCTAGGTGAACTGTTCCAAAACAACCACCATAAGCTTCCAAACAGACCAAACTTCGCCGTAAAATGGTACGAATTTGATCCTACCTACCCTGTTGTAAAGCTATTACACTTTACAAGAATCATTAAGCTGAGAACACAATAAAATTTTCCATTGGCCACTGAATTCGGTGGCCATTTTTTTTATCACAACAAACTAATTTTTTAATTTAAACTATCGAAATAGTTGTTAAACTAAATCATTCTAATTAATTTAGGCTCGCCGATAAGAAGATCAACAACTTGCTTGTTATTTACAAACTAAATGATTAAGTTGAAGAAAAAAAACAACTATATAAGATGAGAGAGTTAACTAGAGCCGAAGAACAAGTCATGCAAATTCTATGGGATATCGAGAAAGGGTTTGTCAAAGATATCCTAGCCAAAATGTCCAACCCAAAACCTGCCTATAACACCGTATCTACAATCATCCGGATACTGGAGAGAAAAGGCTTTGTAAAACACAAAGCTTATGGCAAGTCGCATGAATATTACCCAATCGTGACAAAAGATCAGTACAGGAGTTTTTCTATCAAAAACCTACTGTCAGGTTATTTCGGTGGTTCGTTTTCCAAATTGGCTTCTTTCTTCGCAAAGGACGAAAAAATGGATATCAATGAGCTTGAAAAATTAATGAATGAGGTAAAAGATGACGTAAAATAAGTCACATGGCACATTTGGTGAACTATATCTGGCAGAGTACTTTCTGCCTGTTATTTTTTTTCGGGATCTATTGGTGTTTCCTTAGAGGGGAGAAAGTATTCAATTTCACCAGGATATTTCTTCTGACCTCCCCTGTTTTGGCACTTTTATTTCCACTGATAGAAATCCCAGTCCAATTTTCAAAGCCCTCCATCTCATTGGAGGAAACGGACTTCCTTCATTATTTAACAGCCAATTCAGCTCAGGAAGACATAGTTGGAACATTTGGTCTACCGGAGGTGACCGTAAGCAGCACCAAACTCCCCATCCTTTTGGAATGGAAGGACTACTTATTTATTGGTTATCTCTTGATCGCCACTATCCTTGCCTGCCGTTTACTTTGGCAATTGATGCAGCTGCGTATGCTCAAGGAAAAAGGCTGGTACCAAACTGTCTACAGACTTAAAGGGAATTATTTTATGGTTCCTACTTTTGGATTGGCTCCGGTATTTTCATTTTTCGACAAGTTATTTTGGGATGATACCCAAAGCCTTAAACCTGAAGAGAAAGAACAAATCATCAAACATGAGATAGAACATATCAAACAGGGACATTCCTGGGACATGATCTATTATCAAGTACTAAGCATTTTATTTTGGTTCAATCCAGGCATCCACCTGATGAGAACTGCCCTGATCGACACACATGAATTCTCGGCTGATGCAAATGTCGTAAAACAAACAGATAACAAAGAATCTTATACCAACCTTATCGTCAAAATAGCATTCAAGGGACTTGATCTTCCTATTGGCAACCATTTTATAAGATCGACAACCTTAAAGCGAATTATGATGATGAAAAAAGCAGAGAAAACCAATTGGATCAAATTACTGATGGTAATCCCATTGACCGCCATGCTGTTGGGCTTGGTTTCCATGAAAACCACCAGCTCAGATGGTTTCTTGTCCGAATTTACGAATGTGAGCATCAATTCTATCCGAGAGCAAATCGTAGCAGCGCAGGATTCAATCAATGTCAATACCCGAGTATTTAAAATCAAATCTCCAAAACACTATGAATACGTTTCATCCTTACAGGATGGAAAAGTTACCGCACAGTATGGTGATCTGCAATATGAAATCAGTGGCATTTCCGACAATGATGAGTACATCAAAGTCTTGGAAATGCTGCACATTTTCAAACAAAAGTCTTCCTTTACCAAAGACTATGGAATAGAAGACCTTAAACAAACGGCCGATTCCATGCCTGCTCCAAAAGGTGGAATGGAAGCTTGGAATAAGTTTTTATCCATGAACCTAAAATTCCCCCAAGAAGCCAGACAGCTAGGGGCGAAAGGAACAGTTTATGTGGAGTTTGTGGTCGATAAAGAAGGTCATGTCCTCTCTCCCACCATCAAGAAATCCATGGGTATGGGGCTTGACGATGAGGTATTGAGAATGTTCAGCCTTGAGAGCATGCCTGAGTGGAATCCTGGAATGGACAATGGACAAGCGATCAATACCTTAATGGTATTGCCTGTAAAATTCAAAGTATCAGGAGGTGAAACAGCCCAAAGAAAGTTATTCTTTTCAAAGCCAAGCGAGCAAAAAACCAATAATGAAGTTTTTGACGTAGTGGAAGAAATGCCTGCTCCCTATGGGGGGATGGATGGGTGGCTCGATTACTTGGCCAGCAACCTTAGATATCCTGAACAAGCAAAAGAGAATGGAATTGAAGGGACTGTATATGTATCTTTTATAGTTGACAAAACAGGAGTGTTAAAAGACCCTCAAATCCTCAGAGGAATTGGCAACGGAGCAGATGAAGAAGCATTGCGCGTCATTAGAAACGCAGACAATTGGATTCCAGGTAAACAACGTGGAAAAGTAGTAAATGTAAAAATGCGATTGCCTATTCGCTTTGCTCTTGCAGACGAAAAAAAGAAAAAGTCCAACAGGCTAAATGAAGTGGTTGTTGTAGGCTATGGAGCCCAGGCGAAAAAGTCACCTACTGACGGAGCTTCAGTAAGTGGAAAAAACGCCAAAGATCTAAGTCAAGCATTGTATTTTATCAATGGAGAAGAGTACGATAAAGAAATAATAAGTAAGATTTCCCCTGTGGACATAGAAAGTATCAATGTACTTAAAGATGAGAAGGCCATCGATAAATATGATAAAAAAGGTGAAAATGGTGTTGTGGAAATAACCTTAAAAGAAGGAGTTACATTACCTAAACAAAATCCCAAAGGCTCTTCAAGCGTAGAAGAAGAGGCTCCAAAAGTAGAAATCACTGGAAAACTTGCCGTAGATCAAAAGCCTCTATATGTGGTGGATGGTGTCATTCAAGCTGACCAAGAAATAAAGAAAATTGATCCTAAAAACATTGCCTCCATTGAAGTTATTAAAAATGGAGATGCCATTAATTTATATGGTAAAAAAGCAAAAGATGGTGTGATCCTGATCACTACAAAAAAATAAACAAAATCGGAAAGCTACGCTTCTCTTTGGTCTTCCAAAACCTGTTTCTTAATTTAGATTTTAAGCATAAATAAATTCTTAAACCAAAAAATCTAAAAAACAATGGGAAAAGGAGATATGAAAAGCAAAAGAGGCAAAATCAACCGAGGAACTTACGGAGCTAGCAGGCCTCACAAAAATCAAAATATTGCAAGTAAGAAGGAAAAGGCAAACAATTGATTGACTACCAACCTTACCAATATACAAAGCCGGATTATTCCGGCTTTTCTTTTTTGGCGGTATCCAATAACACCATTTGACCATACCAAGTAAAATATTAGAAATTCTTTGAATATTTAAACCTCCTAAAATCCAAGGTTCCCTCCTACTTCGTAGTTAGCTGTATAATCAACTAACGACTACAAAATGAAAATTGATCTGAACAAAACCTTAATCGCAAGCTTAACAGTAGGAATAAGCTTATGCAGTCTATCGTGTACCAATGATGATGACATGGACATGCCTGAGAACGGCAACATCGCTTCCTTGTTTGTTTCCAGCAACACTAGCGGTATGATCTCTATCATGGACTTTACAGACCCCAGCAATGTGAGCACAAGCACAACCGCATCAGCTGGAGCGGACGCAGATGGCATCTATTATGATGCAGAAGACGATGAGATCATTCAGCTCGTCAGGTCCAACAACTCTTTAAATGTTTATGGAGATTTTAAAGCTTCCTTAATGAATTCCGGCATTTCCATTTCGCTTGGTTTGAACACCATGGGTGACTTTGTGAGCGGTAGGGAAATCGCTGTGTACAATGACATGGTGGTAGTGGCCGAATCTCCGGTTGAGGCCAATGGCAATCAAAGCAGTTTTTATGTTTACCAGAAAACCTCCTCAGGCTTTACCTTAATGAACACTTATAGGGTTGACTTTGCACTATGGGGAATTCATATTGAAGGAAACACCCTGTATGCCATTGTGGACAAGGACAGTGACCTTGCCGTATTTAATAATTTCTTTGCCAATACAGACGGAATGATCAGTCCTTCCAAAAGGGTAACCATTGAAGGGTTAGTGAGGACACATGGGCTGACCTATTCAATGGAAGATGACTTGATGGTTTTGACCGACATTGGGGATGCGGGATCGGACAGTGATGGTGGTTTAACCCTTATTACTGATTTCAGCAATAAACTAAATGCCACCTCCAATGGCGGAATGATTTCATCCAGTCAGCAGGCTCGAATCGAAGGCACCAATACTTCCTTGGGAAACCCTGTGGATGTTGCATACAGTGAAGACAGCCAAATGATATTTGTGGCAGAAAGGGCCAATGGAGGAGGTAAAATATTGGCCTTCAATTATTTCAATTCAAACGGAAATCCATCACCGGCATTTAGCCAATCCGTGGAAGGGGCTTCCGCCGTATATTATTACGAAGACTAAATAATTACTGACTATTTTTTAATAAAGCGCTTGAATTGGATCAAGCGCTTTTTCTTTGTTATATAAACTTGAATTTTTATTTCTTTTTCTTTCAATTGCTTTCGTTCAATAAAAACAGGCAAAATCCCTCCTTAATCATAAAATAGACCTGATTTAACGTAACAAACCTTTTTCTCTATCGTTTTAATAGGGAATTTAAATAGGAAATATTTTTATATTTCTCTATTTCGAAAGCTTGCAAATTCAACAATTGAATTGTTACTTTGTGCTATCCTTTACTTTTTAAAAGTACAAGGATTTATACAGAAGAGGTGAGAGACAGGCTCATTGACCCTCTGGCAACCTGGAAAATCCAAGGTGCCAATTCCTGCCAAATGTGAATATCCGCATTTGGAAATATAAATTCTTAAACAATGAATTTTATAAAAAGGATTACACCAAAGACGAAACAACAAGCAACAATTTCTTTCAATTTCTTTTTGAAAACATCATTGATGATGTGCATGCTGATGCCCAAGACTTCTTGATCTGGGCCCCACTACTATTATTTAATTTCTACTTCTTTTAATAATTCTTTGTCAATTAACTAATTCGTCAACACAATGGCACAACCTTATCATTTCGAAACACTTCAGCTACACGCTGGACAAGAACCCGACCCGACCACAAAATCCAGAGCGGTACCCATCTATCAAACTACTTCTTATGTATTTGATTCAGCAGAGCATGGCGCCAACCTATTTGGTTTAAAAGAATTTGGTAACATCTACACCAGGATCATGAATCCTACCACAGATGTTTTTGAGCAAAGAATAGCAGCACTTGAAGGTGGTGTGTCAGCATTGGCTACTGCCTCTGGACAAGCCGCCCAGTTTTTGGCGCTCAACAATATATTACAAGCAGGTGAAAACCTGGTCTCCTCCCCTTACCTATACGGTGGCACTTACAATCAGTTTAAAGTAGCCCTCAAAAGAGTGGGTATCGATGCCCGTTTTGCCAAAAGCGATAAAGCAGCCGATTTTGAAGCACTTATTGATGACAAGACCAAGGCCATCTATTTAGAAACTATTGGGAATCCTGAATTTAACATTCCTGATTTTGAAAGCATTGCCGCGCTAGCCAAGAAGCATGACCTTCCTTTGGTGGTGGACAATACTTTCGGAGCAGCAGGTTTTCTATTTAGACCTATTGCCCATGGAGCCAATATAGTGGTACAGTCTGCCACGAAATGGATCGGCGGGCATGGCACTTCCATAGGTGGTGTGATTGTAGATGCAGGTAACTATAACTGGGGCAATGGCAAATACCCTCAATTCTCCGAACCTTCCGAAGGCTACCATGGATTGAATTTCTGGGAAACTTTCGGCGACAACAACCCACTGGGATTGCCCAATGTGGCCTTTGCTATCAGGGCAAGAGTAGAAGGCTTGAGGGATTTTGGACCTGCACTAAGTCCTTTCAACGCATTCCAGTTGATTCAGGGGCTTGAAACACTTTCATTAAGGGTACAAAGGACTGTAGATAATGCTCTGGCCATCGCCAAATGGTTGGAAGACCATGCCCAAGTGAAGAAAGTAAACTACCCTGGTTTGGAAAGCAGCCCTTATCACACTTTAGCACAGAAATACCTGACCAATGGATTTGGAGGCGTACTGAGCTTTGAACTTAAAGGCGACAAGGAAAAAGCCGGTGAGTTTATCAATAACCTCAGCTTGATTTCCCATTTGGCCAATGTGGGTGACGCGAAGACCTTGATCATTCAGCCTTCTGCCACTACCCACCAACAACTTACCGATGAAGAACAACTTGCCGCGGGAGTTACTCCTACCTTGTTGCGCTTGTCTGTGGGTATCGAACACATTGATGACATCAAAGCTGACCTAACGGCAGCTTTTGAAAAAATAAAGTAAAAAATGAACTTACAATCACCGTATCTGATCACCGATATGAGCCAAGAAGTTTTCCATTGTGAGGAAGAATTGCAATTAGACTCAGGAGAAAGCCTTCCGGAATTCCAACTGAGCTATACGACCCAAGGACACCTTACAGCAAAAAAAGACAATGTCATTTGGGTATTGCATGCCCTTACGGGTGATGCCAATGTCCATGAGTGGTGGAGTGGATTGGTTGGAGAGGACAAATTCTTCGACCCAACCAAATATTTCATTGTCTGCGCCAACCTCTTGGGTTCTTGCTATGGCTCCACGCAGCCATTGAGTGAAAATCCCAAGACCGGAAAGCCTTATTACTATGACTTTCCAAACCTGTCCACCAGAGACATGGCCAAGGCATTTGACAAACTTCGGGAACACTTGGGTATCGAAAAAATAGATACGGTGATTGGTGGTTCATTGGGTGGCCAAGTGGCCCTTGAATGGGCATACAGTTTACAGGAAAAAGTAAAGAAAACCATTATTGTCGCTTCCAACGCCAAGACATCCCCATGGACCATTGGCTTTAATGAAGCGCAGAGAATGTCCATTGAATCGGACAGCACTTGGGGACAGAATTCCCCCGATGCAGGCAAAAAAGGATTGGAAGCAGCCAGGGCCATTGGTATGTTGAGTTACAGGCACCAGGACATCTTTGAAACCAGTCAAAAAGAAACCGAAGAAAAGACTGACCATTTCAAAGTCAGCTCTTACCTAAGGTACCAAGGCCAAAAGTTGGCCAACAGGTTCAATGCGCTATCCTATTGGGTATTGACCAAAGCGATGGACAGCCATGATTTGGGCAGAGGCAGAGGCGGAACTGCCAAAGCATTGTCTGAAATCAAGTCAAAGGTACTTTCCATTGGCATCAATACCGACTTGCTATTTACCAAAGAAGAATCACAGTTCATCAGCAAAAATATCCCCAATGGTACTTACAGAGAGATCAGCTCGATCTACGGCCATGATGCATTTTTGGTGGAAAATGAACAGTTAAACTATATTTTAAAATCTTTTTATCTGGAAAATAATGGCTAAACAGATTGGCTTATTTGGTTTTGGTGTGGTGGGACAAGGATATTATAGTATTGCAAAAAAGCACCAGCAAAACCTACTTCCCAAGACCATAGTAGTACAAAACAAAAAGAAGGAAAGAAACCCTGAGCTTTCCTTTTCTTTTGACCCAAATGATATTTTAAAATCAAATTATGATATTGGTCTGGAATTAATTTCTGATCCAGAAGAGGCCTATCATTATGTAAGTGCATTGCTCAAATCAGGTAAGAAAGTGATTTCTGCCAACAAGAAGATGTTGGCTGCTCACCTGCCGGAATTTCTGCAATTGGAGAAAGAATTTGGTGGGAGTTTGCTTTATGAAGCTGCTGCAGCTGCAGGAATCCCTATCATTACCACCTTGGACACCCATTTTGCCGGAGACCAAATTGAAACACTGGAAGGAATCTTAAACGGTTCTTCCAACTACATTCTCAGCCAGCTTTTTGAAGAAGGCCTGACTTTTGACGAAGCCCTCAAGTTGGCCCAAGACAACGGTTTTGCCGAAGCTGACCCTACTTTGGACATCAATGGCAGCGATGTCAGTAGTAAACTGGCCATTCTTATACTCCATGCATTTGGTAAGTTTGTCCATGAAAAAGACATCCCAACCTTGGGTGTACAGCACATTAGAAAAGAAGACGTCATCCTGGCCCAAAAGCTAGGGCTTAAAATCAAGTTGATCGCCAAAGCCCAAATTACAGCGGACGGGATAACAGCTTATATCCTGCCCACATTGGTCAACCCAAAAAATGCATTGTATTGGGTCGAAAATGAATACAACAGTATCAAGGTAATTTCCCAAAATCTTGGAGAGCAGTTCTATAAAGGTAAAGGAGCGGGTAGCTTACCCACCGGAGCATCAGTCTATGCTGACCTGACCAAATCTGAAAGGGGTTATTCCTATTCTTATGACAAACTAAACGGTGAACTTCCAAAAACATTCCAGCCAAAAAGTAAGAATTTGGAAGTGATCGTCCGTGCCCATTCAGAAAGCGCCATCAAATCACTTGCTCCTGAAGCCGAAATAGTTCTCCATCAAGAAGCTTATTGGAGCGTTGCGACCATTTCAGCCCAATTACTGCAAGAAAAACAGACTTTGATCCAGGAAGAAGAAATATCCATTGTTGCCCTAAATGAAACGGCGACCAAAAAAGATGTCCTACAGGCTTTAAAAGAAGAGGTGAACATTACCATCAGCTTGAACTAAGCTTTTTGACTATAAAAGTCCATGCTTTTGGTTAAATTAATACATGGAATATTCACAAATCAAAGAAACTTGCCTTTATATCCATGACCTGGACAAGGCAGCATCATTTTACCACAACATCCTAGGTATGCCGGTGATTTCCAAAGAGGAAGGCCGGCATATTTTTTTTAGATGTGGCAGCTCTGTCTTGCTTTGCTTTATCCCCGAAAAGACAAAAAACGAAAAAGTATTACCTCCTCACTATGCCGATGGAAAACAGCATATTGCTTTTGAGGTAGCTCCAGAAGTCTATCATTCCACTAAGGAAAGCCTGCTTCAAAAAGGTATTACCATCACCCATGAACAACGTTGGAGGGACGGTTTGGAAAGTTTTTACTTTGAAGATCCCTTTGGCCATGTACTTGAAATTGTACCAAAAGGAATATGGGAGTAGTTTTGACTACTCCCATATTCTTCAATCATTAATCCCAGAAATCAGCATTTTTAATACCTGCTTCTTTGGCTTTAAACACAGGATCTTTGCCTTCTTTTTGCTGCCTTTGGTAATCCTTCAAGGCCAGTAAAGCCGGTCTACCCAATAGTAAAATAGCGATAACATTCAACCAGGCCATGACGCCCACACCGATATCCCCCATCATCCAGGCTACTTCTGCTGTCCTGATGGCGCCATAGAAGGTGGCCACTAAAATCAAGATCCTTAATGCCCAAATGGCCCAAGGAAAATGCTTGGTGCGGTTCAGGTAGCTAAGATTGGTTTCGGCAATATAATAGTAGGCCATGATGGTCGTAAAGGCAAAGAACAACAGGGAAATTGCAATAAACCCTCTTCCCAAATCCGGAAAATGTGTTGCTACTGCATACTGGGTATATTCCGGGCCTATCTCTACACTGGGTAAATTTTCAATTAGGAACCCACCTTCTGGATTGATCACATTGTATTGTCCTGTGAAAAGGATCATCAAGGCTGTCGCTGTACAAACAAAAAGCGTATCTACATACACGGAAAATGCCTGAACCAAACCCTGTTTAACCGGATGGCTCACTTCAGCAGCCGCAGCCGCATGAGGTGCTGTCCCCTGCCCTGCTTCATTGGAATAGATTCCTCTCTTGACCCCCCAGGCGATGGCCATACCAAAAACCCCACTGAACGCCGCTTCCATATTAAAAGCAGATTTCACAATCAATGTAAGGATGGCCGGGACTTCCGTGATGTTCATAGAGATAATGACCACGGCCATCAAAATATAGGCTGCTGCCATAAAAGGAATCACCACTTCCGCTACCTTACTGATTCTCTTGACACCACCAATGATAATCAAGCCCAAAACCAAAGTAATACCAATCCCAGTATAAGTTACCGGCACATTAAATGCGTTCTGCATACTCAGGGCAATGCTGTTACTCTGTACCCCTGGCATAAACAAGGCTGTGCTAAGGATCGTGGCGAAAGCAAACAGCAAGGCATACCATTTTACCCCAAGGCCTTTTTCGATATAGTAAGCAGGACCACCCCTGTACTGACCATCATTAACTTCTTTATAGATTTGTCCCAAAGTGGATTCTACAAAAGCGGAAGCTGCTCCCAGAAAAGCAATCACCCACATCCAGAAAATAGCTCCGGGGCCTCCCATGGCGATAGCAGTCGCTACCCCAGCAATATTTCCGGTCCCAACCCTTCCCGATATGGCAATGGCAAATGCCTGAAATGACGAAACCCCTTTTTCGGATGATTCCCCTTTAAATAATAACCTTACCATTTCTTTCAAGTAGCTCACCTGAAGAAAACCGGTCCTGATGGAAAAATAAATACCTGTGGCCAGACAAAGGACAATCAACGCATTGCTCCAAACTAATCCATTGATGGCCTCAATTACTTCTTTCATATCAATTATTTTAAGCTCCAATTATACTTTTACATTTGGGTTTATCAGTGGAGAAAGCCCAAAGAAAAGAAAAATTTCTTAAAGTAATCGAAATATTATTTTAATACACCCGATTCTTAGGACAACTGGCAGGTTGCTTTCCGATGTACTGAAAAAGTAAGTTATACGTTATATTCACCATAATAAATGGTTTCATTTTAATCCAATTAAGATTGGTTTAATACGGATACCTGATTAATTTTGAGAGAATTCAAATCAGCATGAGCAAATCTTTAAGGAAAAAGAAAAGACTGGGAAGTTTTAAATTTATGAGTGTGCTTTTTAGCACCACCCTCTCCCTTTTTATTGTGGGGCTTTTTGGGGTCATTGTTATTCAGGCCAAAACCCTGACCTCTATTATCCGCGAGAACATTGAAGTGCAGGTATTCCTGAACAAGAATATTACCGAAGCTGACCGTGCCAAGATTGGCAAGATGCTGGAAAGCCAAGACTATGTCCTCCAAAAGGAAGATGGCGCTCAGTTATCTTATATTTCTGCTGATGAAGCGGCAAAATCCTTTTTGGAAGATACAGGAGAAGATTTTAGCAAATTCCTGGATGACAACCCCCTTCGGGACAGCTATGTCATTTCCATTGATGAGGCTTTTCAAACCTCTGAAAAGATGGAAAACATCGTCGGTGACATCCAAAAAATGGACGGGGTCTTTGAGGTAACCTATATGAATGACTTGGTGGAATCGATCAACAAAAACCTGCTCAAAGTCAGCATTGTCCTCGGCGCTTTCATTTTGATTTTGGTGGTCACTGTCATCATCCTGATCAACAACACCATCAGATTGGCCCTTTTCAGCCAGCGCTTCCTGATCAGGAGCATGCAACTGGTAGGTGCCACCCGGGGATTCATCAGAAAACCCTTTCTCAACAGGTCCTTTTTCTTTGGGAGCCTTGCAGGAATTCTTTCTTCTGCCCTACTTTACGGTCTGATAGAATATACCAAGGCCAATATTGATGGCTTTGCCTTATTGCAAAACAACCAATTGATTTTAATGCTCTTTGGTGGGCTTATCGTTCTTGGAGCGGTATTATCCTTTTTCAGCACATTGAGAGCCGTTAACAAATATTTAAACATGTCTTTGGACGAACTTTATTAAGATGGATAAGAACAACCTTCCTTTTTCAAAGAAAAATTATACCCTAATGTTGATCGGAATTGCCATTATTGTAGTGGGCTTCGTGATCATCGGAATGGACAGTGAACCACACGGATTTGGTTTTATGGGCCTTACTTTGGGGCCTATTATCACTTTAGCAGGTTTCATTTTTGAATTTTACGCCATTTTTTACAAATCAGAAAAATAAATGACAATCATAGAAGCAATCATTTTGGGTATCATTCAGGGCTTGACTGAATTTTTGCCTGTGTCCAGTAGTGGCCATATCGAATTGGGTTCTTTCCTTTTGGGGGTCCAGGCTGCTGACAATTTACTCTTTACAGTGGTGGTTCATGCAGCCACTGCCCTAAGCACCATTATTGTTTTCCGAAAGGACATTGCCAATATAATTAAGGACTTGTTCAAGTTCCAGTGGAATGATGGCACGCAGTTTACGGCCAAAATTTTACTTTCAATGATTCCCATAGGCATTGTCGGGGTCTTGTTTGAGGAACAGATAGAGGCCCTATTTGGGGGAAAAATCGTATTGGTGGGCGCCATGCTTTTATTTACTGCTGTCTTACTGGCTTTTTCACACTTTGCAGCCAAAAGAGAAGGGCATGTCACTTTCCCCAAGGCTATTGTGATCGGCATAGCCCAAACCATCGCCATCATGCCCGGAATCAGTCGTTCTGGTTCCACTATTGCTACAGCTCTCCTGATCGGCGTAGAAAAAGAAAGGGCTACCCGGTTTTCCTTTTTGATGGTACTTTTGCCCATCTTAGGTGCCTCAGCCATCAAACTATTGAAATTCTTTAAAGACCCCAGCATTGCTGAAGGGATTACTGCTGTTCCATTGACAGCTGGCTTCTTGGCCGCTTTCTTGGCTGGGCTTGCTGCCTGTATTTGGATGATTAATATTGTAAAACGAGGAAAGCTTATTTACTTTGCCATTTATTGCGCCATAGTGGGTACTATTGCCGTAATTGGCGGATTAAGCATGTAGAATGGATCAACAACCTTATGGAGAAGTATTCCTGATCAACAAACCCTTGGAATGGACCTCATTCGATGTGGTCAAAAAGGTCAGGAATGCCTTAAAGATTAAAAAAGTAGGCCATGCGGGCACATTGGACCCTTTGGCAACGGGATTATTGATTATTTGCGCTGGTAAAAAAACCAAGAGCATCAATGATTTCATGGGGCAGGAAAAAGAATATACCGGGACTTTTGTGCTGGGAAAGACCACCGAATCCTTTGACTTGGAACAAGAAGTACAAGAGGTGGCAGATCCTTCCCATTTGACCTTGACGGAGATTGAAAATGCCTGTGCACAATTGACCGGGGATATCATGCAGGTTCCCCCTACCCACTCAGCCATCAAAAAGGACGGCAAGAGGGTTTATGAGTCAGCCAGAAAAGGCATTGAGGTCAAGCTTGACCCACGGCCGGTGCAGGTTTCTACCTTTGAAATCACGCGTTTTGAATTGCCGGAGATTGATTTTCGCATTGTTTGTTCCAAAGGAACCTATATCAGAAGCCTGGCCAGGGACTTGGGTGAAAGCTTAGGGGTGGGTGCCTATATGTCCGCCTTGACCCGTACCAGAATTGGCGATTTTCTCCTTTCCAATGCCGTAGAAGTATTGGATTTGGTAGCAAAGATCAAAGCCGAAAAAGAAGCTGAGTGATGAAAATTTACGAAGGACTTGAGCATTTCCCCTCCATCACCAACGCCGTGGTTACCAGTGGCACCTTTGATGGGGTGCACTTGGGACATCAAAAAATCCTGAACAGAATAAAAAATATTGCCAAAGAAGCTGACGGAGAAACTGTCCTGATTACCTTTTGGCCACATCCTAGGCTGGTCCTGCACCCTGAAGAGCATAACCTGAGATTGCTGACCACCTTTGAAGAAAAAGCCAAGCTCTTGGCCAAGGAAGGTATAGACCACCTGGTCACCATTCCCTTTACCAAAGAGTTTTCGCAGCTTAGCAGCGAAGAATTTATCCAGAAAGTCCTTATCGACAAGATCCAAACCAAAGTGTTGGTCATCGGCTATGACCACCGGTTTGGCAAAAACAGGGAAGGCAGCTTTGAGCATTTAATGGAGAACAAGGAGCGTTACGGCTTTGAACTGGAAGAAATATCGCGGGAAGATATTGACCATGTAGGTATCTCCAGCACCAAAATCAGAAAGGCACTTTTGGCCGGCCATGTGTCGGAAGCCAATGAATTTTTAGGCCGGGAATATGAACTGAACGGCATCGTCATCAAAGGCCAACAGATAGGCAGATCCATAGACTTTCCCACGGCCAATATCCATGTACCCAACAATTACAAATTGATTCCGGGGGATGGGGCCTATGCGGTCCGCATCAGTGTGGGTGAGGAATTTTATTTTGGCATGCTGAACATTGGTAACCGCCCTACTGTAGATGGTCTGGAAAAAACCGTGGAAGCCCATTTGTTTGACTACAACGACAATTTATACGATAAACAAATCACAGTTTATTTCAAAGATTTTTTGAGAGCGGAAAGAAAATTTGCAAATTTAGAAGAGTTAAAGGCCCAATTGGCCAAGGACAAGGCCAGGGCGAGACAAATTTTCGGTATATAAGCGTTTCATAGACTTATTATGATCAACAAGACAGTTAGCAATGCTGATGAAGCCGTCAAGGACATCGCCAGCAACACGGTTTTGATGCTTGGTGGATTTGGCCTTTGTGGCATCCCAGAAAACTGTATCAAGGCCCTGCTCAAAAAACCACTCACAGGACTGACCTGTATTTCCAATAATGCAGGCGTAGATGACTTTGGCATTGGGCTGATGCTGCAGCAACGCATGGTCAAGAAAATGATTTCCAGCTATGTGGGAGAAAATGCTGAGTTTGAGAGGCAATTGCTCAGTGGTGAACTGGAGGTGGAGTTGATTCCCCAAGGCACCTTGGCTGAAAGAACCCGGGCCGGAGGCGCTGGGATTCCTGCTTTCTTCACCCCTGCCGGCGTGGGTACGGAAGTCGCCGAAGGGAAGGAAATTCGGGAATTCGATGGCAAGCTGTATATCCTCGAAAGATGGCTTAAAGCAGATTTTTCATTGGTCAAAGCCTGGAAGGGCGATACCGCAGGCAACCTGATCTTCAAAGGTACCGCCAGGAATTTTAACCCGATGATGGCTGCTGCGGGAACTATTACCATTGCCGAAGTGGAAGAACTGGTCCCTGCGGGGGAACTGGACCCTAACCAGATCCACACGCCCGGCATCTATGTGCAACGTATTTTTAAAGGCACTGCTTACGAAAAGCGCATCGAAAAGAGAACCGTCAAGTCCTAGCCCCTATCCAAAACTACAGCTTATGTTAGACAAAATCCAAATTGCCCGGCGTATCGCCAGAGAGATCAAAAACGGTCAATATATCAATCTAGGCATTGGCATCCCTACCTTGGTGGCCAATTATATCCCGGATGACCTAGAGGTAGTCTTGCAGTCTGAAAATGGCCTTTTGGGCATTGGACCTTTTCCTCCTGAAGAAGAAGTGGATGCTGACCTGATCAATGCTGGAAAGCAGACGATCAGCATGGTAAAAGGCTCGGTACTTTTTAATTCCGCAGAATCCTTTGGCATGATCCGAGGTGGTCATGTACACCTCACCATCTTGGGGGCCATGGAAGTTTCCGAGAATGGGGACATTGCCAACTGGAAAATACCGGGGAAGATGGTCAAAGGTATGGGGGGCGCCATGGACCTGGTCGCATCTGCAGCGCACATCATCGTGGCCATGCAGCACTGCAGCAAGGATGGCAAGTCCAAGCTGCTTAAGAAATGTACCCTGCCCATCACCGGGATCAAGTGCGTCAATAAGATCGTGACCGACTTGGCCGTCCTTAAAGTCCTTCCCCAAGGGGGATTCAAGCTGCTCGAGCGTGCACCTGGGGTCAGTGTAGAAGAAATCCAATCGAAAACAGAAGGCAGGCTGGTGGTGGAAGGAGAAATTCCTGAGATGGATTTATGACCTGCTTAAAAATGATTATAGGTTAATTTTTGCTGATCAAGATGTTCGCAGAAGTGATTTTTATAGTATTAAGCCTTCCAAAGCAATCCATTATCATCATTAAGACTGCTTTGTCCTATTTTGGAAATGAATAAAACCTGACAGGTTTTTACAGGCCATAAATTCTTGTAGGCTGGCGTTCAAGAAACCTGTCAGGTTTCAATCTTCTGATACAAGCTGATCAAATTTGAACTAAGAACTTTTTGTATGATGAAAAAAATTATTTTATCAAACAGCTTTTTGGGAAAGAAGCCAATCGTCAAACTGGAATTCCCCTACGATTTTGAACTGAAGGAACTGGTAAAAACCTTTCCCAATTGTGAATGGAACAGGCATGAAAAAGCTTGGTGGGTTCCCTACACTGATGATATTCTGGATCGTTTAATCCTATTTTTCAAAGGAAAGGTGTGGTTGGATTATTCCACATTTAGAAAAACCAGTTTGCCCAAAACTTTTCCCGAGCTCCCCCCAATAGCGCTTGATATTTGTAAAGAAATAGAAGCATTTAAGGATTGGATGAGCAATAAGCGGTACAGTGAAAGTACCATAAAGACCTATACCGAATGCATCCAAGTATTTTTCCGGTTTTTAAATAACAAAAATGTCGAGGCTATTGAAAATGATGATGTAGAAAAATTCAACAAGGATTATATCATTGAAAGAGGCTATTCGGCATCTTTTCAAAACCAAATGGTCAATGCCATCAAGTTATTTTTTCAAAACCGTCAAAACAGAAAACTAAATCCTGAATTAATCTACAGACCTAAAAAAAGCAGGCAACTCCCCAATGTATTGAGCAAGGAGGAAATCTACCGCATACTTAATGTTACAGCCAACCTAAAGCATAAACTTTTAATCATGATGCTCTATTCATGTGGTCTGAGAAGAAGTGAAGTTTTATCCCTCAAATTTGAACATATCCAAAGGGCACGTGGCGTACTATTGATCAAACAAAGTAAAGGGAAGAAAGACCGAATAGTGTCTCTGCCCAAAACATTGATTAAACACTTAGAGGAATATTATAAGGCATATAAACCTCAATCATATATTTTTGAAGGACAAAAAGGAGGAAAATACAGTGAGAAAAGTTTAGCAGAAGTTTTGAAAAAAGCAGTTAAAAAAGCTAAGATCAATAAACCTGTCACCCCTCATTGGCTTAGACATAGTTATGCGACTCACTTACTAGAAAGAGGGACAGATCTAAGGTATATACAAGAATTATTGGGACATAATAGTACTAAGACCACCGAAATCTATACGCATGTCAGCACAAAACAATTGAAAGATATAGCCAGTCCATTAGATGATTTGGACCTAGGGGAATAAGGAGCAATAAAAGCTAATTAAATCCAGACATATTCCCCTATATTAGCAGAATATATCTGGAAAAACCAGATATATAAACAAGTTACCACACATTAAAAAATGATTGCAGCCATAATTTTCATTTTAGTTCTTCTGGGACTTAATCTAATACCTCAAATAAGAAAAAACAAAAATGAAAAGTTAGATAGAACACTATCGAAATTGACTTTAGCTTCAACCGTCATTTTTGCAATTGTGACTTTATTCTATTTCAACGACCTAAGACTAAAAGGCCTTTACTCGATTCCAGCGGTTAACTCAGTATTTGTGTTGACTGTTCTAATCTATTTTGTCTTTGTAACAAACTCGAGAATCAAAATAATCAGTATTCCAATCCTGACTATATTTATCCTGCTTGGTTTGATAACGACATTTTTTGGACGGAAAACATATGAAACTGAAATTGATGGAGTACATAAAATAATTGTGACATCCGGTGGACTAATGGCGTGCGGACAGCTAATTCATATAACAAAGACAAAATTTTTGATTTTTGACAATGAGATATCCTATGAGAGCAGTTTGTGTTTGAGAGATATTAAACAAATTGATGTGGTGAAATTTGACAACGAATCGGCTGAATTTAAAATCCATCATAACGGTGAATTAGACTCTGAAAATCCATATATGTATAAAATTGAAAATAAAAACGTGTGGTAACAAAACCTAAGCTTCAGGCGGGCTGACGGCTTGCCGCAAGGTTTTTACTTATCTGCTATCTTTGGTCACAGCCGACAAGTTAGCGTTAGTAAAACCCGCCCGAAAGCTTAGCCGGGCCGTTAAATTTGACAATCATCCAGACCCCATTTATCCAAACTTTTTAAAATAACCTCAAGTGATCTACCTCTTTTAGTTAAGCTATATTCCACTTTAGGAGGAACAACAGGAAAAACCATTCTGGATATCAGTCCATCTTTTTCTAACTCTCTCAACGTTTGTGTAAACATCTTGTTAGAAATTTCTGGAATTTTCTTTTGTAATATTCCTGAACGCAAACTGCCTTCTAGCAAATGGAATAAAACTAAAGGTTTCCATTTTGTCCCTATTAAATTCATCGTATAATTTAAAGGACAAACATTTTCTTTATTCACTATCATTACTTTAAATTACTGATTATCAGAATTTTACTTATTTAAGTAACTATACTACTTTTTAGTAAGTTATTGTCAATAGGGCAAATATAGATTAATTTTGCAATCTAAAATTTTATATTATGATAACTAATAAAAATTATCCAAAATCATTTTCACATATTGGAATAACGGTTCCAGATATTATTGAAGCAGTGAAATTCTATTCAGAAGTAATGGGATGGTATGTAATTATGAAGCCTTCAAAAATCAAAAAAGAAAAGGAAACTGCAATAGGTAAAATGTGTATTGACGTTTTTGGAGACGACTGGTCTGAATTCGAAATTGCTCATTTAGCGACTTCTGACGGAATCGGAATTGAGCTTTTCTCTTTCCCACACGGAATAAAAGAAGCACCTGAATTCAATCCTTTCAACACAGGCCTTTTTCATTTTTGTATACAAGATCCCAATATAGAAGACCTGATTGAGAAAATTTTGTCTTATGGCGGAAAACAGAGAATGCCAATTAGAGAATACTATCCAAATGACAAGCCTTATAAAATGTGCTATGTAGAAGACCCGTTCGGAATTGTTTTTGAAATCTATACCCATAGTTATGAATTGACATATTCCTCTGGAGCATATTCATAATAAAAATAACCAGTTGGCAACAATGTGCATAAGCAATAGCGGTTTGGGCGCTAACCTAAACCGCTTTTTAATTTAATTAAAGTATATTGAAATCTATAAAGTAGATGCTTAAATCCGCTGATGCTCATACATAAAATCGTTTTATGTCATATTGAAAAACTCGAAGTGAACAAAAACATACAATCGATTTATCTAATATTAATATTGATCCTGAACCTTTCTTGTGCTGAAAATAAAGAATCAGACAAAAAAGCTGATTCAGCTGAGTTGGCAAAGATTTCAAAAACCGACACCTTAAAATTCACTTCCGGAATCCGTTCTATCTTTCAAGACAGTAAGGGCAATTATTGGTTTGGAAGTCATAGCGAGGGCATTAGCCGGTATAATGGAAAATCTTTTGAATACTTCACAACAAAAGAAGGTTTACAAGACAATCAAATTCGTTCCATCCAGGAAGATGAGGAAGGAATAATATGGATTGTAACGGCAAGAGGTGTGAATGCCTACAATGGAGATAACATGACAAGCTATTCGACCGAGTTTAATTCTCCAATATCAGATTGGAATGCTACAACTGGGGACTTATGGTTCTATGCGGGCGAAGAAGACGGAATATACCGTTTTGATGGCATGAACATGAATTACCTTACTTTTCCAAAACCTAAAAACACTGACCCATATAATTCATTTGGTGTAACAGGTATATCAAAGGATAAAAATGGAGCTATTTGGATTGCGACCTATTCAGCTTTATTCAGCTACGATGATGAAATAGTGGATATTTTTGAACATAAAAAATTAAACCTTGAGGATAATGAGTCATTACATGTACGCAGTATACTAGCAGATTCACAAGGTAGAATTTGGATAGGTAATAATGGGATTGGAGTAATCCTTATAAACGGAGATTCAATTACTCATTTCTCAAAAGAGCAAGGAAAACTACTTCCAATAGATGAGTTTAGATTGAACACTAATAAAAATCAAACTGCCAAAAACACGGGATTACAATCTGTTTTTGCCATTGAAGAAGATTATAAAGGAAATATTTGGTTTGGAGACAGGGATTCCGGGGCTTGGAAGTATGACGGCAAAACCCTGACAAACTATCAAGTTGATATAAAATTGAAACCCCAAATGATTTGGAGTATTTACGAAGACCAAAACAAAAACTTACTTTTCGGAATGAATGATGGTGGCATTTATAAATTTAATGGAAGATTGTTTGATAAATGGTTTTGAAAAGAAATACGACCACACAATAATGTGTAAGCGATAATCGCTCGTAACTACGCTTCTACTAATCGTTGTATAAAAATTAAATATTAATCAAAAAAGCAGAAACTATGTTAGGAATTTGGCTCTCAAAAAAAGGGAAATTAAAAACATTGCAAACATTACTAATTGCCTCTTTATTACTAATTGGAATAGGAGTAGCTTTGCTAGTGTGAACTTATGAAAGTTAAAAAACGAAATATATTTAGGCTGATTTGGTTTAGTCTGGTTGCTATATTTTTCATTTGGCAATGGACAACCTATCAATCACGAAATTTACCAGAAGATACTTTTAAAAATGACAATAAAGTATCAGTAGAACAATCGAGTGATAAAATCACGTTTTTAGCAAACAATTCAAGAAATCAAAACGAAATTATATTCTTTCAAGGAGGTTTGACAGACCCAAAAGCGTACGCACCAATTTGCAGAGAAATTGCAAAAAATGGAATTACCTGTCACCTTATAAAAATGAATTGGAGGATGCCTCAATGGGATTATAAAAAAATTAAGACGATGTTCAACCTAAAAAATGGAAAGTATATAATTGGCGGACATTCTCAAGGAGCAAAAATGGCATCTCAATTCGTCTATGAAAATACTGGACTAATGAAAGGACTTTTTCTACTGGGAACTTCCCATCCGAGAGATTTTGATTTATCGGACAGGAGTATTTCGACAATCAAGCTTTATGGAGAATTGGATGGATTAGCGAGTGTTTCTGAAGTAATGGAAAATAAAAATAAGCTACCGAAAAACACTGATTTAATAGAAATAAAAGGCGGAAACCATTCTCAGTTTGGATATTTGGGTAAACTATTAACGGACAATGCTTCCGAAATTGATTTGGATGAACAACAGCGATTGACATTAGATAAATTGATTGTTTTTTTTCATAAAATAGATAATGAAAAATAAATACATGACATAATAACTAAGCATTCATGTAGCCGGTACGGCCACATTTCCTTAAGTGGGCAGGCTGGTGTAAAAGAGGTAATTATGGGGAAAGCTTTTTCCCTTTTATGTTTTTGGAGATTGGATCTTAAAAAATCCGGTATATGAGCGGTGCTTTTGCCTGCTTTTGGCAGTGCTTAGTTATTTTTTAAGCTGCTTTGCAGGTTTTGGGATTACAGAATTGTTTTTTGGTTTTTGGACATAGGTTTTCCCCTTACACCATTGGGTGTAGTAAGTATTGCTTCCTTATTATGTCCTCCCATTATTCTGGAACTTCAGGATAATTCCGAGCACATTTTAACGAACATTTGAATGATAGTTTGGCTTTTTTTCATAGATTATAATGTTTGAAATTTATGATAAAGCTAATTTAGGAAGTCGCCATGATTGTCCGGATCTTCTTAAATCAGCTAAATTGGTTCAACATAGTCCATAAAGCAGGGCAGTGATCGGTGGTACGCCAACTTCGGATTCTCGTCTCGCAGTTCCGTGCCCTTCGGGCAGGAACGCTCTCCTAAATCTGCGCCGAAAACAGGTACCAACCATTGTGTATAAGTTCTCAAAAAGATTTACAAACTATAATGACGTATCGAAAGATGAAATTAAAAACAATAATATCAGGATTACTTTTCCTTATAAGTACAGGATTATTTGCACAAGAAGAGCCTACAAAAATCCTCATTAACAATGTTGAGATATTTAATGGTAAAGATCAAAAAACCATAAAAGGAAATGTACTTATAGAACACAATATCATTACAAAGATTTCCACAAATAGCATCCCCATAGACCAAAATGGTAAAGCAAAAATCATTGATGGTCAAGGAAAATTTTTAATGCCAGGCTTAATAGATGCTCATGTACATTTATTATTTGAAAGCGTCCCACAAACTCAAGCTATGTTAAGCGATTATGCCATGCTTAATTTAATGGCTGCCAAAGCATCGGAAAAACAATTGTTACGAGGTTTTACAACTGTAAGGGATTTAGGAGGTGGCTCATTGACTTTGGCCAAAGCGATCGATATGGGACTGGTCACAGGGCCAAGAGTTTTTTCAAGTGGTGCCTTTATTTCGCAAACCGGTGGCCACGGAGATTTCGGGTTACCTATGGATGTTCCACGAAAAATTGGTGAGTTATCTTACCCTGAAAGAAACGGTATGGTGGCCATTGCAGACGGAGCGGACAATGTATTAATGAGAACAAGAGAGCAATTACGCCAAGGAGCTACACAGATAAAACTGATGGCAGGAGGTGGTGTATCATCAAACTATGACCCATTAGACGTAACACAGTACACAGAAGCAGAATTCAAGGCTGCCGTCTCAGCAGCCCAAAATTGGGGAACCTATGTTACTGTTCACGCCTATACTCCAAAGGCCATAAGGACGGCTATTGAAGCAGGTGTAACATGTATTGACCACGGGCAACTTGCCGATGAAGAAACTGTAAAATTAATGGCAGAAAAAGGTATTTGGTGGAGTTTACAGCCTTTTCTCGACGACGATGATGCCATACCTTTTCCAGAAGGATCGGCCAATAGGATAAAACAATTAGAGATGACCAATGGAACTGATAAAGCTTATAACCTAGCAAAAAAATATAATATAAAACTCGCTTGGGGGACTGACTGCCTGTTTGACGCATCCTTAGCAGCAAAACAAGGGAAGCAATTGGCCAAAATGACTAAGTGGTTTTCTCCTTTTGAGGTTTTGAAAATGGCGACTTATGACAATGCCCAACTACTCTATTTAAGTGGAAAAAGGAACCCGTATCAAGAAGGTAAATTGGGTGAGATATCTGAAGGGGCTTATGCTGATTTGGTTTTAGTCAATGGTAACCCATTAAAAAACATACTATTAGTCCAAGACCCAGAAAGAAATTTTTTACTCATTATGAAAGATGGTAAAATTTATAAAAACACCTTGAATAAATAAACCTGCATGCAAAAAACAAGTATTCGCCTGGCTGGAACTGCCAATTCTGAAAGCTCAGGTATTAGCTTAAAATTTCTAAACCACAGATGAATACAGATCAACACTGATTTGATTCTAAGAAATATTGTGGTGAAGAGAATCCCCTACATCAACCCTGAGACTTATCTCTTTCTGAACCAGAAAAGAAAGATGGGACATTTTAAAACGGAAGTAAGCCAAATCCTCACCAAGGCAACCATTTGGATACGCTGTTGGTCTTTAAAACAATTGCGGACATAGGTGTACTTTTTAAAATTTTATAACTCCCAAAACATAAAGCAATTGAAATTATTTGAATTTCTATCATAAGCTCTTCATTACAAACAAGCTACATATTGTTTCCAATCGATATTCAAAATCTTATTTTATTGGAAAAACACCATGATTTCTGGGAAAATAGCCAAAAGGGAACGTATATACTACTAGACCCCAAGGTATCCCCAAGACTGCTATAAGGGAACTCCCCTTTTGGAAGGGGAAAAAGTAAGGATTGGGCTTTATGAAACAGTAGCTTGCGCTATCATTTTATTTCTTGCTTGTAGGGAAATTTTGATCTACTTGCACCACGCATGAATCCCTTTGCGCAAATTATCACTTGTTTTGCTTCGGTTAACTTTTGACGTGATCTGCTCCATCCCTGCCCCGCTGTTTCTTTTACCTTTGTAACGATCAACTTTTTGGTCTATATTCATAATTTAATTACAATTAATAAGTATCAAACATAAACTTCCCATCTGGAGGCTATAATTATTTCAGCCATCCTTGATGGTATTAAAAAATACGAAGCCAACATGCAAAAAGAAAACATTCATATCGTCTTTGGACAGTTAGGTAAGAGAACGTTGATGGACAGTAAAGCAATTGATCTGAGCAACAGTCAGGTAATAAGCTTAGAAGATAAACTAAACATTGGGCCAAGCTGTGATATAGATGTAAATGAAGATATTTCAAAAAGGAAAAACTGGTTTCTAAAAATTCATGGTGCCCATCCAAATTCCCTGATAGAAAATGACTTAATAAGTCTGAAGTCGATGCTTAAAAATGTAGAAAACATAAATAAAGTATTTATTTGGACAGGCTATTATGCTTCTGAAAGGATAAGTACGGCAAGACTAATCAATCATTTATTTCCGTTCGACAAACCTATTTTAGTTGCCAATTTCAATACTCCTGTAAAGTCAATACATGGAGCAGCTATTTATCCCAAATCATTGGAAGAAACTGCATCCTTTCAGGTTAAAGAACTTTTCGAACAATTTGAGCCAATTGAAAAAGGTAACCTTAAAAATTACCTAACGATATGGGATAAAGTAAAATCAGGAAATGGAGAATTATGGATTTGTGATAATAGTGGACAGCCCAAAATGGAAAAAACGGATTATTTCGACTCTTGCTTACTATCTCATTGTAAGGAGAATTTTCAACCGGCAGCAAGAATAATTGGAGAAACGCTGGTAGATATAGATTTTGAAGTTGGAGATGACTATTTAAACTGGAGGTTAAAAAAATTGTCAATAGATGGAAAAATAGCGTCAAAAGGAAAACTGATTGACATTAGAGACTATGAGGTGAAGAAAAACACTTATGTTAATACACTAAATCCGGCCTAGGCCAATTAAGTTATGGGTAAGGAAAGTATTTTGCATAAGCCATACAACTAGGTAATTGATTTTAAACTAATAACCATTCCAAACCGCACTTATTAAATAATATCCGTTATGGTGAGTGATGTTTCGGTTTACAGCCCTTTCTCATTTTAACCATTGAAAGAAGAATGATCATAAGTGGTTTTTAAAGCCCTTGATTATTGTGGTATCTTGTTAAGATGATATTTATAATGGGCGCACCAAACTGATAACCCAATGAGATTTAATCAAGCCACAACCATTCTTCGAATTTTTGATGAGACAAAGTCCAGGGAGTTCTATATTGACTACTTGGGATTTAAGGTCGACTGGGAGCATCGTTTTGAAGAGGGTATGCCCTTATACATGCAAATATCAATAGACAATTGTGTTTTACACCTGTCTGAGCATCATGGAGACGGCACACCGGGTACTTTCATCAGGATTGAGTGCGATGACATTAAAGGCTACCATAGGGAGTTAATGACAAAAAACTATCGGTTTTTGAATCCTGGAATCAATGAACCGCCTTGGGCAAAATATGAATTGTGTCTTTCGGACCCATTTGGAAACAGACTGATTTTCTTTGAAACATAATGCAAAGGAGTCTTGCAGCATTTGTAGCTCCATAAAATCTGTGATTAAATTAAGGAGAAATATAATGATACAGCCTGACCTAAAAGCGCTTCGGTCATTTGGTAAAATGAGTTTGTAAATGCTGCACAATTCCCATAACATCTCTCCTCCTTACTTTGACCGAAAACTGGGATGGATCATCTACCCAATACTCGGCATATCATTCATCTTCTTTGCCAATGACAATGATTTTAAAACATTGGTCCAACTCCCCTCTTTCAAATGGGATGTGGTATTTTCCATCTTTGCTGCTTCCTTAATTGGGTTCTATTTGGCTTGGTTAACCCGCTATCTTGACAAAAAACATCCTTGGGAAAAAGATTTAAAAAAACGAGCTTCTTGGCAGGTGCTGTTAGGCATTCTAGCTCCCCTTTTTTTCTCTATTGGGCTTGAAGTAATTTATCTTCAGGCAATTGATATCAATATCCGCCAAAGTGGCATTCTAATTTTAGAGTTGCCCCTCTCCTTCTTGTACCTATTCATCATCAACCTCCTTTTTTATCTCAATTATATTTCTTTTGCCTATCAAAAGAACTTGCGAAGTAAATCCACTGAAACCACATCTGTGGAAAAGGTAAAAATATTGGAAGGCGCCAAAGAAAACCTGATTCCCGTTCATCATATTTCCTTTATCCGTAGTACAGAAAAAACACTTTGGTTACACACATTCCAGGACAAACAATTCTTTCAAAATGGCACCCTAAATGATTGGGAAGCCAAACTCCCAAAGCAATTCTTTTACAGGTTGAACAGGCAATTCATTGTTCACCGGGATGCCATTGAAAACATTGAACCTACCGCTACTAGGCGCTTAAAGGTGGTTTTGAAAAACTTTAATGGTGAGGACATTTTTATTCCAAAAACAAAAGCTACAGCATTTAGAAACTGGTGGCAAAGCTAATGTCCGCTTCAGCTTTTAAAATGTCCTGTTCGGTGTATTAATACCCTACAGGCTTATTTTCCACTACTCCTGTGTGTTGTTTTGCAAAAAAAAACAAGTCATGTGGAATATTAGGCATCCTCTCATTTTTATCAAACTTCTGCTTTACGCAGGAACTAGCTTCGGGCAAAGCAAGGCCCTACCCATTAATTTATCCCTATTCAACCAAGCTACGGCTATTCCCTTCACGAGCTTTTTCACTAGCCCTGTACACCCAGGTATTCAAATAGGAACAGAATTTAATTACCACATCAAAACCGGATCAAGGCTATTTCAGACGGCCAACCTGTCCTATTTCTATCATAATTACCTTGCCCAGGGAGTAGGCCTCAACAGTGAACTGGGCTACGAATGTCGATTAAAAAATGGCTTGGCCATCACAGGCCTTTTTGGTCTGGGATATATGCACACTTTTACTACATCAGAGGAGTTTTCATTTTCGGATGGTACATACCATAAACAAAATGATAAGGGGAATTCCAGACTTTTCCCTTCCCTTTCTTTGGACTTGGGCTATTACTTAGATCCATCACGGGATACCAGTCCTAAAATATTTGTTCGCTATCAATCCTGGGCTGAGTTCCCCTACTCTCCGGGATTTATCCCTGTCATGACCCATATCAACTTACATCTTGGCATTAAATTCTTCCTGCATACAAACGACCACAGCCATGAATAGAACCTTGACCATTTTATTTGCGATACTACTTTTATCCTCCTGTAGAGAAGGTGATGATATCGCTCCAGCATTTTACACTTGCGGTTTCACCTTTTCAGACAGCAGTGCTGAAAATGAAAATAATGCCAAGTACCAAAACTTAATGGATGAAATAGTTTCCAATGGAGTGGTTGGCATGACCATGTCAGTTTATCAACCGCAAACTGGAATCTGGATAAGCGCCAGTGGCAAAGCCGACCTGCACAACAATATTGATATGAAACCATGCAACATTTCAAGAGTGGGTTCAACGGTAAAAATGTTCACAGCCATCACGGTATTGATGCTGGCACAAGAAGGCAAACTGGACCTGGACGATCCAATTGCTGATTACCTTCAGGCTGATGTAATTGGAAGAATTGACAATGCAGACAAAGCTACCATCAGACAACTTCTCCAACATTCTAGCGGGATCTTTAACTATATCCAAAACCTCAAATTCCAAACCGCTTCCCTTAATGACCTGATCAAGGAGTGGACACCTGATGAATTATTGTCTTATGCTGAGGGCAAAAAGGCTTATTTTGAACCGGGGACAGATGTTAGGTATTCCAACACAGGGTATATCTTGCTGGGGATGTTGATAGAGCAATTTGAAGGAAAGCCTTTTTATGAGGTATTTGAAGAGAAAATATTCCAGCCCCTAAATTTATCGATGACACAATTTGCGGCTAAAGACCCTGTACCTGATGGTATTGTGAGAGGCTATATTGACTTGTACAGCAAGCTTCAGGTGGTGGAGTCTACCTATTTCAGCGGTTGGGACTATTTCACGGCTGATGGAGGGCTGATTTCCAACCCCAAGGACTTGAATACCTTCTTTCAAGTCTTAATGGGACAAAAGTTACTCAATGCCGAATATTTAGATCAAATGCTCACATGGAAAAGCCCTAAAGAGCCGGACCCTGAGTTTTTCCCGATTGCTTATGGCTTAGGGATATTTCGAATCGAAACTCCTTCGGGGATAGCCTATATGCACAGTGGCGATGCCATAGGGTATTATGCCAATATGCTCTACTTCCCAGATGACTCCACCTCCATCGCCTATGCTGCCAATAGCAACTATGGAAAAATTGACGAATTTCTCTCTACCAAAGAAGCCATGGAGCATATCATCTCCGAGTTAAAAGACTAACTTCTGATGGATGATTAAACCAATCACCCCTACTTCTTGAACATATTGGATTCTATTTGAAATAATGGGTATTACCTAAATCATGAAATGATAAAAACGATAACATTTAGGATTATTGGCCCTTAGGTCCAGAACATTGGCTCGGTTTGCCTAAAAGCAATTGTTATAATTATCAAGCCTCTTTTATTACATTAATTTATTAAAAACCCGGTAATTTCATCAATTATAGTATAAAAATGGAATTAATTTTGCTGAGTTATTGTACTATAAATTAAATCTTTACCTGATAAAATCCTTACTCTGGTTTATTGTAAAAAACCTTTACTGAGAAAACGTCAAAACATTTGAAAATGAACATTTATTCGAAGCGTTTTATTCCCTCAAATCTAAAATTATTCTGTACCCTGGATCGCATGAAAGTGCATCCTAACCTTTACTTATTTTTTTAGGCTTTGCCTTAATGTAATATTGAGATAACAAAACCCATTGACTATTGTTAATATAGTTAAAGGAGTCATTCGAGTCTAAACTCAGTCCATTAGTAATGTTGTCCAGATTAATTTCCTTTTACACTTATCAAACAATTAACACGGTAGTTTCCTGAATTATTAATTAAAAGTCAATACTCCCTCGTTGATAAATCAGGTTTTGTGGCAGCTATTCAGCACATCATTATATTAAAAATTGAACTTTCATGTTGAAACATTTATTCACTTGCTTTTTCTTATTTACGCTTATTCCACTTTCTGCTCAAGAGTTAAACGTTTCTTTGACTACCGGCAACGCTTCTACACTGATCAATGATGGTTATATGGAGGCATCGGTGCAAGGAGGGAAACCTCCATACACTTATAGGTGGAGCAATCAATCTACACCGCTAGATGCTTCAAAAGCCACTGGATTAGTTGAAGGTGTTAAATATTCTTTAGAGGTTACCGACAGTGAAGGAAAATCCCAAAAGGTAACGGAAAAAGTAAAATCCCAGTCTGTCACAGAGCATTTTAATGGAGCTTTTTCCCCTTTGGTAGAGGGCTTGACCACCATCCTGTTTTGGGATCCATTCGAAGCCATTGGAATTTATGATCCAAGGAGTTTTGCTCAAAACAAAGAGGTGGAAATACCTGGTTGGGAAGCCGGTATGAAAGACAAGTTTACTTTGAAGCAATGGTTGGTGCAGTCAGGTAGCCATGTAAATGAAGGAGAACCAGTAGCCGTAGTTCTTTCTCAAAACCAAGGAGAATTGAGGGTAAATGCACCTGCTACGGGCATCTTGCAGCCTTTAGTTAAGACTGGAGAGACCATTTACAATGCAGAAAACAAGGAGGATTTGATTGAAACGGGCGCACATGTATTTGCGAAGGTAAAATACGATAGTCCGGTTGTATTGACCCATCCCAATGGAGATGCACGAACCCATCCCATACCATTTATCGTTATCTGGCTGGTTCTTGGAGCCATTTTCTTCACCGTCAAAATGGGTTTTATCAACATCAGGGGTTTTAAGCACGCTATCCAATTGGCCTCGGGTAAATTCAATGAGGATGATGCTCCTGGTAAAATAACCCACTTTCAGGCCTTTGCCACAGCGACTTCTGCCACGGTGGGTTTAGGTAATATCGCCGGTGTAGCCATAGCGATTTCCCTTGGCGGAGCTGGAGCCACCTTTTGGATTATTATGGCCGGCTTCCTGGGTATGTCTTCCAAGTTTGTAGAATGCCTACTTGGTCTAAAGTACAGGACCATTGCTGACAATGGCAATATTTTTGGCGGCCCCATGAATTACCTTCGCTATGGACTGGAAAAAAGAAACCTTAAGTCCTTGGGTAAATTCCTTGCTGCCTTCTTTGCCGTGCTTTGTGTAGGATTTTCATTCGGGGGTGGAAACATGTTTCAGGCTAACCAGTCCTATGAAATTTTATCCAATCAATTTCCTGTTTTGGAAGGTTTGGGCTTTTGGGTAGGTGTAGTACTAGCCATCTTGGTGGGTATTGTGATCATTGGCGGAATTGATAGCATTGCCAAGGTAACGGAGAAAATTGTTCCTTTTATGGCAGGTCTCTATATTTTTGGTGCCTTGGTAGTGATCTTAGTCAATATTGGTAATATTGGACAAGCATTTTCTGCTATTTGGGATGGCGCTTTCAACCCTTCTGCCCTCAAAGGTGGTTTTATTGGTGTTTTGGTAATCGGTTTCCAAAGAGGGGTATTTTCCAATGAAGCAGGTGTTGGTTCTGCTGCGATTGCCCATAGCCCTGTGAAGACAAACCATCCTCCATCTGAAGGCTTCGTAGGACTATTAGAACCTTTTGTGGACACCATAGTGGTATGTACCCTGACAGCATTGGTCATCATTTTCACCGGAAAACATGAAGTGGAAGGTTTGGGAGGAGTAGCCCTAACATCTGAAGCCTTTGCCAGTGTCATCTCTTGGTTTCCCTACCTATTGGCCGTTGCGGTATTTTTATTTGCGTTCTCCTCCATGGTCTCGTGGTCCTATTATGGCTTAAGAGCTTGGACCTACCTGTTTGGGAATAGCAAAAAGTCAGAATTAGCTTATAAATTGGTATTTGTTATTTTTGTGGTAGTTGGAGCCTCGGTCAGCTTGGGGGCTGTGCTAGACTTCTCCGATATGATGATTTTGTCCATGTCATTTCCTAATATCATCGGACTTTACATCATGAGTGGTGAGGTCAGAAAGGATATGCAAAATTACCTGAAAAAATTAAAAAAAGGAGAACTGTTTTCAAGTCAGAAGAATCAGGATAAAGTAACTGCCTAAGAATATATTGTTCAAAATCCCCAAACTACTTCGCTCTAGCCATTTCTTGAAACGGCCAGTTTATTTGGTATCTTGGATTATGGTACAATCCTAGTGATTAAAAGTCATTAAAAAACATAATAGCATGTGAAGGGATTTGGAAACAATGTTCATTGCATCTGTGGTTTTATCGAACTACCTTCATGGTTCAAAACATTCTTAAGGAATTATAATGTCAATAACTTCAGCATCAGAATTAATCGGAATGCAAGAAATCAGTGAGGTTGTAGCCACTACGCTCAAACTGATGCGGGAGCATACCAAAGTGGGTATGTCCACCAGAGAGTTGGACGAATTTGGAGGCAGTATTTTAAAAAGCTTCGGAGCAAAGTCAGCACCATTAGAAACCTATGGATTTCCAGGTTATACCTGTATCAGCCTGAACAATGAGGCTGCCCATGGAATCCCCTCAACCCAAAAAATAATTCAAGAAGGTGACTTGATCAACATCGATGTTTCTGCTGAGCTCAACGGTTTTTGGTCTGACAATGGAGGTTCATTTGTGATTGGGAAAGACATTTACTTCCATCAACCTTTGGTAGATGCTTCCAAAGAGATTTTACATAAAGCCATTCACCAAATCAAAGGAGGTGTTAAGATTGCAGATATTGGCTACCTTATAGAAACCGAAGCGAAAAAGTCAGGTTATAGCGTTCTCAAGAATTTAGCGGGACATGGAGTGGGCAGAAGCCTCCATGAAAAACCAGACAATATTTTAAACTATAGGGTCAAGGGGAATAAAGAAAGGTTCCAAAAAAATACTACAGTGGCCATTGAAACATTTATTGCTACCCATTCGACCCAAGCGGTAGAACTATCTGACGGATGGACATTGGTGGGAAACAGAGGAGGATTTGTTACCCAACACGAGCACACCATATTGATCACCGATGAAACTCCTGTAATTCTCACCGCGTCCAATGGCATCTGGAATTGAACATACCACTTTGGTCCAAAACAAAAAATAGATCAATATATAGCGTTCATCTCTTCTGGTTTCAGCATTTTTAAGTAATATCGCAACTAGTAATAAAATTAAACTAGAAGATGCTTTTTAAGAAAATAACTATTCTTTTTTCGTTTGTTTTGTGTTTCACATTGAGCAATCTTGTCCATGCCCAGGAAGAAGAAATACTGAACCTCAACAAGCCGGAAAGGGAACAGTGGTTTACGGATTTAGGCTTTGGGATGTTTATCCATTGGAGCATGGATGTGCAGCTCGGAATGGTCATCAGCCACAGCATGGTGGGAGCCTCAGATGACTACCTCAACAGGTATGTCAATGAGCTGCCCAAAACTTTCAATCCCATTAATTTTGATGCCAAACAATGGGCCAATGCGGCGAAGTTGGCCGGAATGAAGTATGTCGTCTTTACTACTAAGCACCACAATGGCTATTGTATGTATGATACCGAAACAACTGATTTTGGCATCATGAACAGCCCATATGGTCAAGATGTAACTAAAATGATTGTAGAAGCCTGTCGAGAGGCTGGCCTGGCTGTCGGGCTATACTTCTCTCCCGACGACTTTTACTTTTTGTACCAGCAAGGAACCCTTATTTCAAGGGTGAGAAAAGAAGCCCTTGCCAGTGGAAACCCTGAGCTCAACGACTATGTAAAAAGACAAATGAAGGAGCTCATGACTAACTATGGGGACATAGATATTGTCTTTTTGGATGGGATGGAACAATTTGCCAAAACAGAATTGGCAAAAGTTTGTTGGGAGATCAATCCTAACGTGGTGGTTACCAGAGGAGCTATTTTCACGCCAGAACAAGAATCTCCCGAAAGCCCTATCCCTTCTCCATGGGAAGCTTGCTACACCTTTGGTGACCAGTGGCAATACCGACCCACCAATGAAAACTACAAAACAGCCAAAGATGCCATCTTAAAATTGATCGACATCAAAGCTAAGGGGGGTAACTTACTTCTTAACTTTGGCCCTGACGCCTTGGGTAACTTTCCACCAGAGCAATTGGGAGTACTCAATGAAATCTCACTTTGGATGTTTATCAATCAAGAGGTATTCGATGAAACCATCCCCCATCATATCATCAAAGAAGATAACATGTGGTTTTTGACTTCAAAAGACAAAAAAACTGCCTATATTATTATCAATGAGGACAAATGGAAGTTTGGTGAACGCAAGAACTTCAGCATTAAAGCATTTAAATCAACTGATAGAAGTGAAATTTCTGTGTTGGGTCATAATGGAAAAGTACTGGAGTATCAAAAAGAGGCAACCCCTACTCCAACTGTAAATCAAACAGGAAACGAAATGAACATTTCAGTTACCCGTTCCCAAAGAATTTATAACGACCGCCAATGGCGTAACCCTGTGGTCGTCAAAGTGACTGCAATTCAGTAGGCCGATTGGTATAAAACCGACAAAGATTGGCCCGGTACTCCACAGGAGTTAAGTGTTTAATCAGTAGTTGGAAAATACCCAAAGGAAGCCTTCATGAAAACCATATTTCAGTACTACTCAAAAAGTAAAAAAGCCTCAAAAAAACACAAGAAAAATAATACCAAGCTGCTTCAATCAAGCTTAATTGCCTTACTCTACCTAGCACTTTTGTGTCCCGCTTTTGGTCAATTAAGCGTAAGCGAGAACGGTCGATATTTGGTAAAACAGGATGGCAAACCTTTCTTTTGGCTGGGAGATACTGCCTGGGGCCTTTTTCAAAAGCTTGACCGGGAAGAGGTAGATTTTTACTTAAAGGAAAGAGCTGAGCAAGGATATTCGGTCATCCATGCCGCTGCAGTTCACAAAAACCCTTTTATTGTTCCTGAGCTCGAAAACAGTTATGGTGATAAGGCATTTGCAAATGAAGCCTTAATGAAACCAGCCATCACTGAAGGTAACGATCCTGAAGACAGCAATGCCTATGATTACTGGGATCATGTGGACTACATCATCGACAAAGCGGAAGAACATGGTCTCACCTTGGTATTCTTGCCTTTATTTGGGATGACAGAAGGTGATGCATACAACCTTATCACTCCAGGCAATGCTTATCAATATGGTACATTCTTGGGCAAACGCTATCAGCATAAAGGCAACCTCATCTGGTGCATGGGAGGAGATGTACTTGCCGAAAGTCCCACCCAAAAGGCTATATGGAATTTACTGGCCAGAGGTATCACCGAGGGTATTGCCCAATCGGAAGATTACTCCCAAACCTTGATGACTTACCACGTTCGGGGAGGCCATTCTTCTTCTGACTATTTTGAAAATGCTCCTTGGATAGACTTCCATATGATTCAGACTTGGGACTCCTACACCAAAATTTACGGGATAGTAAGCAATGACTACAATCATAAAATCACCAAACCGGTATTGCATGGAGAAGGTGCATATGAAGATGGACCGGAATATCCAACCAAGCCCATTACGCCCCATAAAATAAGAAAACAAGCCTATTGGGCTACTTTTGCGGGTGGAATGCACACTTATGGAAACACTAATATTTGGAGCTTTGGATCCAACCCTAAGTATTTTACCGAAGATTGGAAGGAAGCACTTCTTTCTGAAGGCGCCCAAAGTATGTTCATCTATCAGGCATTTTTCCAATCTATAAACTGGTGGGACTTTATACCAGACCAATCTGTCTTCCTTGAAGGAAAAGGAGATGGAGACCATTTAAATGTAGCCATGCAATCAGAAAGCAACCAACAGCTTTTAGTTTATTTTCCTGAGCCTGCTGAAGTAATCCTTGACCTTAAAATATTCAAAGGGGAGAAAGATATCTTTATCAAATGGTTTGATCCGAAAACAGGAAAAGAGATCAAACCTACTAAAGAGAAAAACAAAGGGACATTAAGCATCAAAACCCCAAATGAAATGGAAGATGCCTTGCTTTTATTAAGCTCTCGCAAATAGGTTTTTACCATTAGGTTCAAAATAATACTCCAAAAGGACTCTAGCAATCTTGCAAACTATTGATAAAATCATAGGATAGTTATTTTGGAACGAAATGAAGGAAGGGTAATGCCTCTTAAAATGAATAAGCGCAAGCATTGGTTTAATCAACTTAAATTGCCTTTACCAATCAGAAGCAAATGATCAAACATCAAAAAGTATGGGTCATTTAATTACTTCAAAAACAAACCAGGTACTGCTTTTTCATCAAACGGATTTTATTCAAAAAATAAACCCTAAAAAGAAAACTTTTGAGTGGCAATTATCGTTTTCCTACAAAACCTATAGACTAAAAGTTTAACCAAAAAAACCATTATATTATGTCATTAAGATTAGGAGATACCGCACCGGATTTCACTGCTGATAGTACAGCTGGTAAAATCAACTTTTATGAATACCTAGGGGATAGCTGGGGAATTCTCTTCTCCCACCCTGCAGATTATACTCCTGTATGCACCACCGAATTGGGAACAGCTGCTAAGCTAAAAGGGGATTTTGAAAAGAGAAATGTCAAAATGATTGCCTTGAGCGTGGATGGGCTGGAAAGTCACAAGGGCTGGGTAAATGATATCAATGAAACCCAACAGACAGAAGTAAACTACCCTATCATCGCTGATGAAGACAGAAAGGTATCTGAACTCTATGATATGATCCACCCCAATGCGAATGAGAAATTGACCGTAAGGTCGGTGTTTATCATTGGGCCAGATAAAAAGATCAAATTGATCATTACCTATCCAGCCAGTACAGGAAGAAACTTCAATGAACTGTTAAGGGTGATTGATTCATTGCAGCTGACCGCTAATTATTCAGTGGCCACGCCTGCCAACTGGCAGCATGGTGAAGATGTGGTCATTGCACCGGCCATCGCCAATGAGGATATCCCTGCCAAGTTCCCAAAAGGACATAAAGAAATCAAGCCTTATTTGAGAACAACTCCTCAGCCTAACCTGTAGATAATAAGAAAGTCTTAATTAAGCCCTTGGAATTGTGTTTCCAAGGGCTTTTCATTTTTTTCGTTTTGCATTCCAGCTATATTTGACAAAAACTAAGTCATCGAGCAGGCATCTTTTTAGATTTAATATAATCCAGCCTTAATTGCTCCTAGCACTTTTAAACCAGCAAATACATTTTTATATTACCACAAACCAAACCCAATTATAATGAAAAAAGTAACCGGAATAGGAGGCATCTTTTTCAAATGCCAAGACCCTGATAAGATGAAAGAATGGTATGCCAAAAACCTGGGCATGAATACCGACAAGTATGGAACCACTTTTGAGTGGCGCCAGAGTGACCATCCTGATAAAAAAGGCTTTTCCCAGTGGAGTCCATTTTCTGATCAAACCACCTACTTTCAGCCTTCACAAAAGGAATTTATGATCAATTACCGGGTGGAGAATTTAGAAGAATTGCTCAAAGAGCTCAAAAAGGAAGGGGTGACCATCACAGATGAAATCGAAACTTACGAATATGGAAAGTTCATCCATATCATGGATCCAGAAGGAAATAAAATTGAACTTTGGGAACCTAACGATGAGGAATATGATAAAATCCTTGAAGTAAGGACAAAATAAATAATCAGAACAAAGGCCAGCTCGATAAGCTGGCCTTTGTTCTGATTAACGGTCCACATTTCCAAAAACATATCGGATATTGATCCCGAAGGAGTCAGCCCTAAAATCAGTATCCTCAATGATCCAAAGTATGGGTCTCCAGTCCACACCTATCGCTAGCGGAAAGTCAAAATGATACTCTACACCTATTTCACCAGCCGCACCGAAATAAAATGGATCATCTATCCACAAGGCAGGACCAGCACCTACGTACCAATGCAAACCATCCACATCAGCTAAAGGTCTGTACAAAAAGTCCCAAAGTGCCTCTACTCCTACACCATTTCCAAAATTAACGTCAGCATGTACCCGACTAAACTGCCCTAAAGTAAACACTCCATCAATCGCTACATTGTTATAACCATCTCCGAAACGAATACCAAGTTCCTGTGCCTGTAAACCATAACACATCACCAAAAAGGAAAATACTAGTAATAACTTTTTCATTGTTCAATAAGTTAGGTTAAAAATATACTTCCATTAATTTAACTATTCAAAGTTAAAATATAATAGTAAGACCACTATTTTTAACCAAGTATTTGACTACTTTACTAAACTTTCCTTTTTTCAATCTCAAAACTCAGGTTAAACTTCCAGAAAACCTTCAAAAATCTTCACTGCTTTTCCATAAATTTTGACCCTATCCCCTTCTTTTATAAGTCGCATTTCTCCTTCCCGCTTACTTGCCTGATAGGCTTTCAAGCTACTCTTTCCTTCCTTCTTAAACCAATAGTCCATTAGGGCACAATGTGCAAATCCTGTTACGGGATCTTCATTGATACCTAAATTGGGGGCAAAATAACGGGAGTAAATATCAAAATCATCATTTCCCTTTGCAGTGATTATGATACCTTGCTCACTGTGCAGGGAGAGCACATTAAATTCTGGCTCTACATATTCCAAGGTATGATAGCTTTCCAGTTCCAAAATCCAATTTCCTTTTAACGAGGCCGCTGCCACTACTTTTTGACCGAAAAAATCATCCACAAAATAAGGATGTTGATCTACTTTAGTTTCCAGTAAAGGAAAATCCATCTGGATTTCTTCTTCCACCATACTTACTCTTAGCTCCCCACTTTTAGTCTGAAAACTAATTTCCTCTTGGCTGTCTACTACCTCCTCAATGTACAACATATAGGCGCTGGCCAGTGTAGCATGACCACACAAATCCACCTCTTTCATGGGTGTAAACCATCTCAAGTTAAAAGAAGCAGGCCCTGTTTGCTCCAAAAAAGCTGTTTCGCTTAAGTTCATTTCAGCTGCAATCAGTTGCATGCCTTCTTCTGCCAATGGGCCTGGTAAGAGGCAAATAGCCGCTGGATTACCAGAAAAGGGGGTGTCTGTAAAAGCATCTACTGTCACTATGGGAAGTTGCATATTTTAGGCGTTTAAAAGTGGGAAAGGATTATGGATATAATTTAAAGATAAGTGAATTAAAAAGAAACAGCTTGACTCAAAAGCACTTCTGCGCCTGATTTGTTCATTTCTTTTAAGGCAATGTCATAATCGTCTGGAGACAAGTTCACCGCCTTGGTGGCATCCTTGATCAAATAGGTATCAAACCCCTCTTTCAAAGCATCCAGCACGGTAAATTTAACACAGTAATCTGCTGCCAATCCTGTAACATAGACATCAGTAATGCCATTTTCATGAAGAAATGCAGTAACGCCAGTGTCTTCCTTTTTCTTGTTATCAAAAAAACCACTGTAAGAATCCACCATGAGGTTAAGCCCTTTTCTAAAAACCTTTTTCCATTTGCTTCGGTCTAGGTCCACATGAAATTCAGCCCCTTTGCTCTCCTGCACACAATGTACTGGCCATAGCATCTGGTCTGTTCCGCCAAGCTTGATCACTTCTCCGGGCTTTTTCCCTGCATGATTGGCTGCAAAACTCTTGTGCCCAGCCGGGTGCCAGTCTTGGGTGGCAATGATAAAATCAAATTTCTCCTGTAGCTTATTGATGATCGGAATGATCTTATCCCCTTCACTCACGGCCAAAGCACCTCCTGGAAGGAAATCATTTTGGACATCAACAATCAGTAATGCTTCCATAGGAATGTTTATTTTTATTTCAGCAATTCCTATAAGTTAATTATAGTTTTTTGCTTTCAAAACCAAATCCGTTCTCAGGTGATATAGGGATTCTTCCAATCCAACCGGATAAATATGTGGATTGATCAATCGCTTGTGCGCTTTGTCAAACCGGTCCAAATTGGCCAATGTCCTATTTCTAATCTCATCCAATTGTGGACGGGTGTATACCTTTTCGCCTTTCTTGAAAATGGGAACCAACAGGGTTTTGCTTTCCATACTGTCCGGTTTGATCTTTTTCCTTTTGGTTGGGTCATAAGGATCTATAATGGTAACTTCTTCTTGAAGCCCCTGATCGCTTTCCAAAAATATCATATCTGAAACTGCCTTTCCATTTTTATAAAAACGCTTCACATTATGGAAACCAGGAATATTGATCTTAATGGACTGTTGGGACACCTTAACTTTCGGCACCCAAGTGCCTGAGCTGTCCTTCAAAGCTGCCATTTTGTAAACCGCCCCTAAAGCTGGCTGGTCATAGGCCGTTACTAGTTTGGTACCAATTCCCCAAATGTCAATGGAAGCTTCCTGCATCTTCAAGGAAGACAAAATATGTTCATCCAGATCATTGCTGGCCACTACCTTGGTATCCTTGAATCCAGCCTCATCCAACAGCTCTCTGGCCATATTACTGTAATAAGCCAAATCCCCGGAATCAATTCGCACCCCCAACAACTTCTTTCCTCTGGCTTCCAAAGCCCTGCCCACTTTGATGGCATTCTGGACTCCCCTAATGGTATCATAAGTATCCACCAGGAAAATACAATTATCCGGAAAGGCATCCGCATAGGCCTCAAAGGCTTCAATTTCACTTTCAAATGCCATGATCCAACTGTGTGCATGAGTACCCGAAACAGGTATCCCAAAGAGTTTTCCAGCCATCACATTACTGGTGGATGAGCATCCTCCAATGTAGCTTGCCCTACTGGCAGCCAAAGCCCCATCAATGCCCTGTGCCCTTCTCAAGCCAAATTCCAGAACAGTATCTCCTTTTGCTTCTAAAGTTATTCTAGCCGCTTTGGTGGCCACCAAGGTCTGAAAGTTAATGATATTGAGCATTGGGGTTTCCAGCAGCTGGCATTGCAATAAAGGCCCTTTTACCCGGATCAGAGGCGTATTGGGAAAAACCACTGCTCCCTCCTCCACCGCGTCGATGTCACATGAAAACTCCAAATCACGCAAATACTGAATAAACTTCGGGTCAAACGTAGGTTCACCACTTTCCAATGTCATTTCTTGAAGGTAAGCCAAGTCATTTTCATCAAACTTGAAATTCCTGCAATAGTCGATCACATAGTCCAAACCAGCCGCTATGGTAAAGCCACTTTGGAAAGGATTTTTTCTAAAAAACAAATTAAATACAGCTTCCTGTTCTGCCTTTCCAGACTTCCAATAAGCATAGGCCATGGTCAATTGATAAAAGTCGGTCAATAAGGCCAGTGAGCCTTGGTACAAATCCCGGGTAATCTTCATTTATTTGGATCTAATATTTAAAATAACACCTAACAGCACCAAACCCATCCCTAAATAAGTAAGCAAGTTAAAGGTTTCACCGAAAAAGATAAAACCAAAAAACAATGCATATACAATTCCAATATAATTTAAGCTCGTAATCTTGGCGAGATTGGCATGTTGATAAGCTAATGTCATATAGTATTGGGCCAGTTGGGTAAAAATACCTATGCCCAAAAGCAAAAGCCAATCCCAGCCCATTGGCATTACCCAATTAAAGTAGCTCCAAATCCCTACTATCGGCAAAGTGACCAAAGGGAAGTAAAAGACAATCACCAATGGATGCTCGCTGCCTTTTAGTTTTCTAATGATATTATAGGCCAACCCTGCAAAGAATCCAGAAGCCACGCCTATCACGGTATACGTTAAGGATATCCTTGGATCAAAGCCCTCAATGACCAAAACTCCTCCAAAAGCAATGGCGAAATACAAGAAACGGATAGGTTTGACCTTTTCCTTTACAATGAAAATGCCTAGAATGGTCGTGAAAATGGGTGATAGGTACTGCAGCGTAACAGCACTGGCCAATGGGATATTCTGCAAAGTATAAAAGAATGTGATCAACCCTAAGGCACCTGAAGCCCCTCTTAGGATCAGTAGTTTTTTATTGTTGCCAAACAAGGGAACATCCTGTTTTTTGAGGATCAAATAGCTGGCGACCAGGCTAAACAGTGACCTGAAAAATACAATTTCTACCGCTGGAAGATGAGGAATGTACTTCACCATCACTTGCATGATGGCAAAAAAAATCCCTGCTAGCAGCATGTGCTGGACACTTTTTTGGCTCAAAATGGAAAAGGTTAGTTTATCGATTCAATTTTAGTTGCAATCAATAAATTGGAGAAATGGTTCCTAAGAAATGAAATTTAAACGGCTTTTGTGCTTTGCTCCTCTTCCACTTTTTCTTTTTCCTCAGCAGCTTTCTTTTGTTCCGCTTCGGCTTTTTCAGGATTGCTGATAATCACGCCAAACATCATAACCAGCACCGTCAACACAATCACTTGGATAATCAAGGACTTATTGACAATACCAATATTGTTGATAGGACTGATGGAAAGGAAAAGCAAAACGGTGATCAAGCCCCGTGGTGCTACAAATAGCAAAGGCTTAAGCGGCAGGTTACTCAGCTTTAACTGTAAAGCTCTTAAAATAAATATGAGAGCCACAATTCCAACCGACCAAACCAAAGTAGTAGTATTGAGAATTTCCGATGTTTCCAGCAAATAACCGAATAACAAGAAGAACAAAGACCTGATCAAAAAGGTAGCCTCTATCGTCAATTCTTTGAATTTCTGTACCTCTTTGTTCAAAATATCTGTTCTGAACACATCAAAAAACTTCAAGTTATGTAGTTCATTCAAGTTACCAATGGACAAGCCGAAAATCAAAATAAAGATCAAAGCCGGTAAATGGTACACATAGGAAATCGCATAAATCAATATCGTCAAAAGGATAATAGGAACAAACTTGATATGGTGCTCCAACCTGCTCAAAAGGAATGATAAACCAATAGTTGCCACAAAGGAAATGACACATATAACAACCAACTGCAACCCAAACATTCCAAAGGAATCAACCCCAAAGGTTTCATTTCTGAGGATAAAGTTAAAAAACACCACCCCGAGGATGTCGGAAAGACTACTTTCATAAATCACGAATTCCTTGTTGGAAGTGGACAAGTTCCTGACACTCGGAATAGCAATGGCACTACTGATGACACAAAGCGGGATAGCATTGATCAAACTGTCCCTAAAAGTATAACCTCCATATTGCTCAAAGATATAGGCCATCAGAAAAGAAAGCGCCAATAAAGGAGCCAAGGCGCCCAAAAAGGACTTCTTGATCAAAGTCACTTTTGACTTGTTCAATTCCAGTTCCAAAGAGCCCTCCAGTACGATCAAGATCAAACCTGTAGTTCCAAGGATCGGTAAAATAGAAGAAAGGTCAGGCAACTTTAACTCAAAGAGCATAGTGCCCTGCCTCACGAGCCAGCCTAAAAGCAATAGCAAAATCACTGAAGGAATCTTTGTTTTCTTAAAGCTATAATCAAACAAATATGCTATCAGCAATAGGGTACATAAAGTGATAATGATCGTTGTGGTCATTCTAAATACTTTAATTATATGAAACCGAAAACTGCCTTAAATCACAGTTTTACAGCTGAATAATGTCGGTCAACATGGAGATAATTGGTCCTATAATAGGTACCATATTACTCAAAAATAATCATTCTTAACTAATATCAATAGACTCCATACAATTGTAATAATAGCTCAAAACTTTTAAAAAAAGTTTCCGAGCCCTTAAAAACACGATCTTTTATGAACAACTTTTTCTAAATTTTGTTTATCAAATTGTGCAGACAGCACAGGTACTACAGCATATTATTTCAATTAAACTAGCTTGATTCATGGCATTAAAAACGCAAACCAAGGCACCCAATTTTTCATTGTCATCAACTTCTGAAAAGACCTTTACCCTCTCTGAAGACTTCAAAGGAAAATCATGTTTGATCTTCTTTTACCCAAAAGACCAGACCAGTGGCTGTACGAAGGAAGTCTGTAGTTTCCGGGACAATTTTCAACTATTTAAGTCATTGGATATCCCTATCGTCGGCATCAGCAGGGATTCCATAGAAAGTCATGAAACCTTCAAAAAAATGCATCAACTGCCTTTTGAACTGCTTAGTGATACAGATGGAAAAGTTTGCAAAGCATATGATGCCCTGATGCCCATCATTAAAATGCCTAAAAGAATCACCTACCTTCTGGACAAAGAGCATCGAATTGTAGCTTTTCATGAGGGTTTGCTAGATGGTCCAGCTCATGTAAAAGCCATGATGGAAGAAGTGAAAGATTTTGCGAAATAACACGGACATATAAAAATCCTTGTGATAATTTTATTCTGAAATAATCAAGCCATCCTGCATGGTCAGCATGCGGTCAGCCATCTGTGCCAGTTCCCTGTTGTGTGTGACAATGACAAAGGACTGGCCAAATTGATCTCTCAGCTTAAAAAACAATTCATGAAGGGCCTCAGCGCTCTGGGTGTCCAAGTTACCGCTGGGCTCATCCGCAAAGATGATTTTAGGTTCGTTGATCAAGGCCCTGGCCACAGCCACTCTTTGCTGCTCCCCCCCACTGAGTTCTGAAGGCTTGTGCTGCATCCTTCCTTCTATTCCCAATAGCACTGCCAGTTCCTTGGCCTTTTGTTTAAGCTTGGCTTCGTCCTTCTGGGCGATCAAACCGGGGATAATGATATTTTCCTCAGCTGTGAATTCTGGAAGCAGATTGTGAAACTGAAAAATAAAACCAATTTCTGTATTGCGATAAGCGGCTAGCTTATCCCCTTTCAGCTTGGAGAGTTCCTTGTCCCCAACGGTTACCTCACCTTGGTCAGCCTTATCCAATGTGCCCAAGATGTGCAAAAGCGTACTTTTTCCAGCTCCGGAAGCACCCACTATTGAAACGATTTCTCCAGAACTGATGCTAACATCCACACCCTTAAGAACATGGAGGTCGCCGTAATATTTTTGTATGCCTTGCGCTTTTAACATGATCGGTAATTTGAGAGATTTCAAAGATAAAACTATTTGACGGATAAGTTCAAAAATGCATTTATTTTGGGAAAAAGACCGACTTAATCCTTGAATAAACGAAGCTTGGTACTTAACTTCGGGCAAAAATTTTCGCTAGGATGAATATACACGAATATCAAGCTAAAGAAGTTCTTAAGGGTTACGGTGTTAAAATTCAAGAGGGTATTGTAGCCAATACTCCTGAAGCAGCACTAGAAGCAGCCAAGCAACTCAACGCAGAAACAGGTACCTCATGGTATGTGATCAAAGCACAAATCCATGCAGGTGGACGTGGTAAAGGCAAAATTCAGCAAACCGGTTCTAATGGAGTGGTTTTGGCCAAGAAGTTGGACGAGGTGACTGAAAAAGCCAAAAACATCCTAGGAGGAACCTTGGTAACACACCAAACCGGTCCTGAAGGAAAAACTGTCAACAAAGTGCTAGTAGCTCAGGATGTTTATTATCCTGGTGACTCCGAGCCTAAAGAATATTACCTATCTATCCTATTGGACAGAGCCAAAGGATGCAATGTGATCATGGCCTCTACCGAAGGTGGAATGGACATCGAGGATGTAGCTGAAAAGACTCCTGAAAAAATCATCAAAGAGTGGATCGACCCTAAAGTAGGTCTTCAAGGTTTCCAAGCTAGAAAAGTAGCTTTTGCTCTTGGCTTGACTGGAAATGCATTGAAGGAAATGGTGAAGTTTATCTCTGCTTTGTACAAAGCTTATGATGCTACTGACTCTTCCCAGTTTGAGATCAACCCTGTGTTGAAAACTTCTGACGACCAGATTTTGGCCGTTGATGCCAAGGTAAACTTGGACGATAATGCACTTTACAGACACAGAAACTTGGCTGAACTAAGAGACCTTTCTGAAGAGGATCCTTTGGAAGTAGAAGCCGGAAAGTCTGACCTTAACTATGTGAAGCTAGACGGAAACGTTGGCTGTATGGTAAACGGTGCTGGTCTGGCCATGGCAACCATGGATATGATCAAATTGTCAGGTGGTGAGCCTGCTAACTTCCTTGACGTGGGAGGTGGAGCCAATGCTACTACCGTGGAAGCCGGTTTCAGAATCATCTTGAAGGATCCAAATGTAAAAGCGATCTTGATCAACGTATTCGGTGGTATTGTAAGATGCGACAGAATTGCTAGCGGTGTGGTAGAAGCCTATAAATCAATTGGTGATATCCAAATCCCTATCATTGTAAGATTACAAGGAACCAATGCGGAAGAAGGTGCAAGAATCATTGATGAATCAGGCCTAAAAGTAGCTTCAGCAATCACCTTGAAAGAAGCGGCAGAAAAAGTACAAGAAGTGCTTAAAAACGCATAATAAAAGTCTATATTTGTAGCCGATTTGAAAGCAGCCTGTTTTCAAATCGGCCTCAAGCGCGCGTAGTTCAACTGGATAGAATATCGGATTTCGGCTCCGAGGGTTGAGGGTTCGAATCCTTCCGCGCGTACTCAAACCTCCCAATGATGATCATTGGGAGGTTTTATTTTTTATAAGCCTTAAATGGTAAAGCCAACAATCCATAGACGGATATAGATTTGATTACCAACCCATTACCAGTCCGTATTAATCCTTTCTATCTGTGGCGGATAAATCCTTATTTTTATTGAGAAAGAAATTATTCTTAAATCTTAAGAACCAACTCATTATTTCTTTCATTTTATTTTCTATTAACAAAAATTATCTTCATTTCCCTTTCTTTATAGCAAATTTATATGTTAATTGATCAGTCCTTTTGGACTAAGAATTTTATTGCGACAAACATATGAAAAGAAGAAAATCCCTTAAGATAATGGCCTTAGGTGCTTTGACACCAAGTATGGGTCTTTTATCTTCTCCTCTTACGAATATTAAAAACGTTATAGATAAAAATACCAGCCTGCACTTTGAAAGTGACTGGCAGCTTTGGCCGGACATGGACTGGGTTGGCCCTGAATATTGGGGCAACAGGTTACAGGACTGGAAAATACAGGATGGCCGAGTGCTATGCCAAGTTGCTGGACCAAACAGGACTTTACACTGCCTGACCACCCAAGCCACCCAAGAAATTGGTACTTTGGAAACCAGCATTGATTTTCAAATCAACAAAGACCTGCCCGTTTCAGACAAAAACTATGTAGGGATCCGACTAGGCATAAAAGGAAAATTCGATGATTACCGCTCAGCTGCGGTTCACGGAAAAGGCTTTGATATAGGCCTAACCACTAGCGGCAAACTGAAAGTGGGAAATGAACTTACGGCTATTCAGCATGATCTTAGTGAAGAGTTTACCCTTAAGGTCAGCTGTTCAGCTAACCACACTCCTACGCTAAACATTAGCTTACTTTCCAAATCGGGAGCAAGCATTGCAACAGTAGAAAGTCAAAAACTTTCCCAAGAGCAATTGGCAGGAAATATAGCTTTGGTAGCCAATATCCAGGATGATTATAAGGAGATTCAAGAAAGCACTATTGCAGCCAGCTTTGGGGACTGGAAAATCTCAGGGAGTAAATTGATCTCGAGCAGTGAACATGAATACGGTCCAATTTGCTTTGCCCAGTATACCCTCAACAAAGGAACACTTAAGCTGACTGCGCAACTAACGCCTGTGGAGAAAGTGGCAGAGCATCAGGTGAAGTTTGAGGTAAAGGACGGTGAAAACTGGAAAGAAATGGGAGTCACTGAAGTAGAACCTATGTCCAGAACGGTTCACTTTAGACAGGAGAGTTGGCCATACCAAGAAGCCGTCCCTTATCGGATCCAACTTCAATTACCCATAGAAGGTGAAACAAGGCACTATGCTTATGAGGGAACTATTTCTGCAGAGCCAAAGGCCCAAGATGAGGTAAAAACTGCCGTCTTTAGCTGTAATTGTGATTATGGTTTTCCAGATGCAGAAGTTGCTCCCCATGTGGCTTGTCATGAGCCTGATCTGGCCCTTTTTGTGGGAGACCAATTCTATGAGGGCACTGGTGGCTTTGGTATCCAGACTTCACCCGTAGATAAGGCCGCTTTGGATTACCTGCGCAAATGGTACATGTTTGGCTGGTCCTACCGGGAAGTATTCCGGCATATCCCTTGTGCGATCATTCCCGATGACCATGATGTTTACCATGGAAACATTTGGGGTGAAGCTGGAAAAGCAGCAGATATTTCAGGAAGCTGGGGAGCTCCCGCACAGGATTCAGGCGGCTATAAAATGGCCCCTAAATGGGTCAATATGGTGCAAAAATGCCAAACCAGCCACCTGCCAGACCCTTATGACCCTACCCCTGTCCAAAGAGGTATTGAGGTGTATTACACTGAATGGGTTTATGGAGGAATCAGCTTTGCCATCTTAGAAGACAGAAAGTGGAAATCAGCTCCTAAACATGTCTTGCCAGAAGAGGCAGATATTTGGAACGGTTGGATCAGAAACCCTGATTTTGACATCAAGAAGCACCGGGTAAAAGACGCCCAACTTTTAGGTGACAGGCAATTGACTTTCTTGGATGATTGGGCCCAAAACTGGTCCGAGGATGTTCAAATGAAATCATTGGTTACTCAAACCATCTTTAACACCGTTGCCACCTTGCCTGTTGAGGCCAAGGATGATAGTGTTGTTCCAAAACTGGAAGTGCCAGAAGCAGGAAAGTATGTTCTTGGAGACGAGATCAAAGGAGATATGGACAGCAATGGCTGGCCACAAGATGGCCGGGACCGAGCCGTGGATAAGATCAGGAAGTGCTTTGCCTTTCATATTGCTGGTGACCAACACTTGGCAAGTTTCTCCCAATATGGCATCGATCAGCATGGAGATGGGGGCTTTGCCTTTGCAGGTCCTGCACTCAATAACATTTGGCCTAGAAGATGGTGGCCTCCAGTGGCCAATCCGGAAAGCCATTCTGAAAGCAACCCTGTTTACACCGGAGACTTTGAAGATGGATTCGGTAATAAAATGACTGTAAAAGCTGTAGCGAACCCCAGGCTTACCCATCGTGAACCAGCCATCGTCTATGACCGTGCAACTGGGTATGGGATTGTCACCTTCAACAAAAAAGACAGGACCATCACAACTGAATGCTGGCCGAAATATGTTCATCCCTTGAAAAATCCAGCAGGTCAATATGCTGGCTGGCCGATCACAGTTTCACAAGAAGACAATTACGGACGTAAAGCCGCTGCATGGCTTCCAGAAGTCAAGGTCAATGGATTGAATAATCCTGTGGTGGAAATTATCGAAGAGAAAAGCGGTGAAAGCCTTTATTGCCTGGCCATCAAGGGCAATACTTTTGAACCGAAAGTTTTTGCCAAGGGAACTTATACCATAAAGGTCAAGGACAGTAATACTGGTAAGACCATAGAGAAAAAAGGCATTAAGGCCAACTCCCAATCCAAGGGAACCTTGATGTTCAGTGCATAAACCAACCTTAAAAAGCGGCCAATGGCCGCTTTTTTTATTTATTAACTTTTTGAACTTTTCCTTCTCGACAATAGGCTTTATTATTGATAGTACTATCAACCAGATAGCGCTACTTAGAAATATATAGTATCTTCGATTTATTAACAAAACCTCTGCTACAGTTTATTTACTTCTATGCTCAACTCTTATTCGTCCATCGAATTAACATATATAGTACCAGTCTACATTGATAATCAGGAAGCACAAATTATGGAAAAGTTTGTTGCGCAATATGAACAATTCAAGCCTGATGTCTTAGAGAAAATTCTTTTTGTATTTGTAGATGATTGCTCTCCTGTAGCGGTAAAAATAGCTTCACAAAAACTGAATTATACAGTTGCTAGGATAAAGGACGATATCAAATGGAATCAGGGAGGTGCTCGAAATTTAGGGGTACTGTTAGCCAAGTCAAGTAAGTTGATCCTTACCGATCTTGACCACACTTTCCCTGAAGAAACCCTTGCTTATCTTTTAAAACAACCCATTCCAAAAGTCATCTTCAATTTCAATAGGTTAAAAGATGGACAAAAACATACTATCCACCCAAATACTTTTTTCTGTTCAAAATCGATCTTCTATAAATCCTTGGGAGTTGATGAAGAATTTTGTGGAAACTATGGGTATGAAGACATTTATTTCATGGAACTACAAAAGAGCCTGAAAACAAAGGTTAAGACAATCAAAAGGCATCCGGTTTGGGTAAGAGAGCATAAGGAACATCAAGAAGAATCGCACCATACTTTAATTAGGGACGTTGAGGTAAATCAAAAATTATTAGAGAAAAAAATGAAATACCTTAAAACAAAGAATCCCTTAAAAGGCCATTCTAGATTATCTTTAAATTTCACTTGGGAAATAATCGAAGAAAACCTTTTAAAACAAAATACATAAGCATCCAATCCTTTGACCTAACAAATCAAAAAACAACATAATTATGAAAAATGTCCTATTGTTTACGATTTCTTTTTGCTTCGTCTTAATAGCCAATGCTCAAAACAGTTCATACGTCACTGAAAGTAATATCCCATATTATAATGCGGCCATTAGTGCTGCAGATGCCTATATCAACGAGCGATGTGTTTTGGACATATACTATCCCAAAGATAAAAAGGGATTTGCCACCATTGTTTGGTTTCATGGAGGAGGCTTAACTGGAGGCGAAAAAGAAATCCCCGAAGCCTTAAAGGAAAAAGGTTTAGCCATCATTGGTGTCAATTATAGACTTTACCCAAAAGTAAAAGCTCCCTCCTACATTGAAGATGCTGCAGCTGCCGTTGCCTGGGCTTTTAATCATATTGACGAATATGGAGGTGATCCTTCCCTGATATTTGTTTCTGGCCATTCTGCTGGCGGTTACTTGGCCAGCATGGTTGGTTTAGATAAAAGTTGGTTGGCAGAACATCAGATTGATGCTAATTTAATTGCCGGGCTAATCCCCTTTAGTGGTCATACTATCACACATTTTACTGTACGTGAAGAGCGTGGAATACCAGGAACCCAACCGGTAGTGGATGAACTAGCTCCCCTTTATCATGTTCGCGCCGATGCCCCTCCTCTTTTGCTGATCACTGGAGACAGGGAAATGGAAATGCTTGGTCGCTATGAAGAAAATGCCTATCTGATGCGTATGATGAAAGAAGCTGGACATACTGAAACAACGCTTTATGAAATGGATGGGTATGGACATAACATGACTTGGCCTGCTTTTCCTTTGTTGTTGAATGAAGTGGACAGGATTACTAAAATGAAAAAATAAACTAGTAATAAAATGCTTTTTGCAGTTTTGAGCAGTCCTTATACGGGATTGCTCTTTTGCTTTATAGCCATCTCTCTTTCGTACCCAAAGTTGGTCATTTTTTTAGTTTTTCAATTCAGCTAATTTTTGCACGGATTTATAATCCTTTTCATCATCTACCTATTCCTTTTTAAAGCCCACCAATATATGTTCTAATTTAATGAACGGTAATAACATTGTACAAAATCATGATATTGAAACAATTATGAAAATTTTTAATATGCCAAAAGGACAATCTAAGCTTACGCTATCACTCTACTTCACATTGTCACTTATTTATGCCTTGGTATCTTGCAATCCACCTGACAACACTTCCAATCTACCATCTTCGATCACTGCTGAAGAAGCCAAAAAACTGGCCGAGGAAGCTTATATTTATGGATTTCGCATTGTGGAAAATTACAAAGCCATTTTTGGAATGTGCATAGCGAAGCAATCACCCGCTTACTCTGGATTTAATAATTTCTTGCATGGGAAAAAGTTGTATGATCCAGATTATACCACCGTGGTTTCCCCTAACAATGACACTTTTTATTCAACCACTTGGGCGGACCTTAGTGAAGAACCTTTGGTCATCGAAGTCCCCAAAACTGGAGACACTTATTTTGTAATTCAATTAGTGGATATGTTTACGGACAATTTCGCCTATATCGGTACAAGAACTACTGGTAAGGATGGAGGCACATTTCTTTTGGTTGGCCCTGATAATGACGGTGGATTTGATACTGAAAAGTTTGATAAGATCTTTGTCTCTAGAAGTAGGTATGTAGCTTTAGCCACCAGAACCGCTACTGATGGCACTCAAAGCGGTAATGAAAAAGCCTACGCCATCCAAGATGGTCTTAAGTTGTCATCATTAAGTGACTACTTGGGAGTTTCATCATCTTCCAAGGCCAACCTTGAGTCAAATTTCCCTATTTATAATCAAGACTCTCTATACGCCAAACCAAAACTCTTCCAATATTTAAATCAGTTTTTGGAATGGCAAGCCCCTGGCTTTGAAGAAAAAGAATTAATGGAAAGTTTTTCTAAAATCAATGTAGGCCCTTATCAAACTTTTGACATTGGTGGTTTTAACGAGGATGTTCAAGCAGCAATATTAGAAGGGATACAATCTGCACATCAAAAAATCGTAGACAAAGCCAGCAGCCTTGGAACGCGTGAATCAGGATGGGAATATACACCTCCTATGGGAAATTATGGACAAAATTACCTTTTCAGGTCTGCAGTTGCCTTTAAATTTATCTACACCAACAGTCCAGAGGAAGCCATATACCCCATTGCAGAGGCTGATAGTGACAATGAAAGTCTAGATGGCAGCAAAAACAACTATGTTTTACATTTTGAAAGTGGTGAGACACCTCCGGTTGATGCATTTTGGTCAATGACCATTTATCACTCAGACACACGTCTTATGGTAAAAAACCCTATCAACCGCTACTCTATTGGAGACAGAACTCAGGGATTGAACTACGACAGTGATGGATCCCTTACCTTATACATTCAAAATCAGCAACCTGAAGGATCCAAAGCCAACAATTGGCTCCCAGCCCCAGATGGCCCTTTTTATATCATTGCGAGAATGTATATTCCGCAGGAACCTGCCTTAGATGGCAGTTATAAACTACCTGCTATTTCCAAAGAATAATCCATGCCTTTTATAATGAACAATCGTAAAAAAGCTTTCCTATCAAATATATGCTTAATTTTAGCTTTGGGCATATCATGGTCTTGTACTTCCAAAACTTCAAAGGGCTCACTGGAAACTGTTACAGAGCAGGAAGTCACTAATAGCTACGTATATCTTTTAAGTCGGGCCCTGGTGGTCAGGCAAGAGCAAATGGATTTTGATGGAACAGGCTTGGAATACAATTCCATCAAATACAATGAAGCAGGTAAAGCAGATTTCGTGAACCCAAACCTAGATGTAGCCTACATGGAAGCATGGATTGCAGTCGATGAACATAGTGCTGTAACAATTGAAATTCCAGAAATTAAGGACCGGTATTACACTCTACAATTACTTGATGGGTGGGGAGAAGTAATAACCAATATCAATGAAAGAAATTACCCAGATCATCCCAATGGTTTGTTTGTGCTCCACCTTAAAGATTCTGACATCGACCTTCCTGACGATGCCTTCCCCATTGAAGTGCCCGTTAAAAAGATCAAAATGCTCGCAAGGGTAGAGTTACAAGATACCCTTGAAGAAGCAGTATCCTTACAGCAACTCTTTAAGATGAGTGCAATAGGTTCTCCCAATATCGCTCCTACAATTCCATTCCCTCAATTCACGAACAAAGAACTCCCTACAACAGAACTCTTCTCATATGCTGAAGACTTTCTAAAAACTCCTGATGTAAAAATGAACTCTAATGACTCTATAAGAACTATTGTCCAAAAAGTAAAAGAATTCATTGACTCATCTCCCGAAAGCAAAGCCCAGGTAGATTCAATAATCACACACAAAACAATCCCACAATTCTTGACCTTTGCTACCACTAAAGCGGGGAAATTTGAAAATGGTTGGTTGGCAACACTTACAGCGGGCAATTACAATGGCGATTATTGGACGAGGACATCAGCCAACTTTGTAGGTATTTGGGCTAACACTTCTGAAGAAGTTATTTATTTTATTGCGGCTAAAGATGCCGATGGTCAAGTGCTGGGGAATGGAAAAAGCTATAGTCTGACATTTCCCCCCGAAAACTTACCAGTCAAAAATGTTAATGCATTTTGGTCCGTAATATTAGTTGGCTTTCCTGACTATAGGGTGGTCAGCAATGAGCTAAACAGGTTTAATTTCAACAATTTTTCCACCTTTGATTATGGAGAAGATGGTTCCTTGACCCTTTACATTTCACCCAATTATGATAGTAAATGGCCAAAAAGCAATTGGTTACCATCCCCTAAAGATGCTGCATTTAACCTCACGCTGCGGATGTATGTACCTCATGAAAATGTGCTAGAGGGAAAATGGTTTCCTGAAAGCCTAAAAGTCATTGAGTAAAAGAATTAAATAACTAATAAAACCACTGATCAACTTGTACATTTTGATTTAAAACAGGTAGTCAATTCGATCTCTCACCTATTGAAACTACTATTAATCACCAATTAGTGATAAAACTATCTAATAGTTAAAATTTGCATGAATTTATAATCTTTTTCAAGCCATAAATGCTTTATTCCTTCTTTAGAACATAATTAGTTAAATTAATCTTACTGACTAACAACATGTTAGATTAGGAATCTACCTTATAAACTCCATTTAGATCAATTGCTACTTAATGCTGCTAAAGATGATCTCATAAACACTAGGCTCCACAAAACCATTGAAATCATGAAAAGGTTTTTCTACAGTTCTAAATCCATAAAATTAACAGCTCTCTTTTGGCTGTTTCCCCTATTCTTGCATGCCAGCGCATTTGAAGACAAAGTAGCAGATGTGGTCAGCTGGTTGGCCTTGATCGTCGCTCCGATCATCATGATCACAGTCTTTTTGATGATTCATGTCCTTCCTGAAAAAATCGCGGAAAAGCGCAATCACCCACAGGCCCAAGCCATCAAAACCTTGTGCATACTCTCCCTATTTTTTGGTGGAATACTATGGCCCCTAGCTTGGCTATGGACATACTCCAAGCCCGTTTTTTACAAAATGGCCTATGGAACAGACAAAGGAGATTACCACGAAGAAACCTTTGATGACCTTAAAAAGGAAAAAGATCAGGATAAATCCTGAAAACCCATTCTCATCATTTAGCCAATTCTCACTTTCCTTTAATTCACCAACATGGAAATTTTATTACTTCTGATTTACGCTGGAATAGTTTGGTTGATCTTTTTCAAGTTCAAGCTCTTGCCTTGGAATACCATTTCGCAAGCCATAGTCATTATCATTCCAGTTGTCGCCATTTCCTTATTAATCTTGATACTTAATATCGTCGCACCTTCTTCCCATGATGTAAGGGTCATGAACTATAATGTAGAGATCGTACCACGAGTGACAGGCCTGGTGATTGAAGTTCCTATCTCTCCCAACCAGCATGTCAAAAAAGGAGAGGTATTGTTCAAAATTGACCCTACTCCTTTCGAGTTAAAAATCAAAAAACTAGAAGCCAAGCTACCAGAACTTGAAGCAAAATTGGTTGGAGCAAAGGCATTTGACAGGGAATTGGAATCCCAGTTGACCACTGCCAATAGTCAGATCCAAGTCATCAACACCCAAATCACTCTGGCCAAAAAGCGTTTTGCCCAAACAAAGGAATTGGCGGAAAGTGGTGCCGGGTCACAATTTGAATATGAAGAAGCAGAAACCAACTTAAACAACCTTCAGGCTCAACTCGCAGTAGCAGAATCCCAAAAATCCCAAGTGATTCAAAAACTCTCTGCCCAAACGGAAGAAGGTGAATTGGCCGAAATATCACAGGCAAGAGCTGCATTGGTACAGACCAAGTCAGATATTGCCTATGCCCAGTGGGAACTGGATCAGACGGTCTACCGAGCCCCAGCAGATGGCAGGGTGATCAACCTCCAGCTTCGCACCGGTGCCATGGCTGTTCAATTCCCCATCAAACCTGTGATGACCTTCATAGAAGATGAGCAATGGGTCGTTGCCCTATTTCATCAAAATGAGCTTCGATATGTGGAAAATGGTAATGAAGCAGAAGTGGCCATCCGTACACATCCCAATAGAATTATCAAATGTGAGGTAGAACATATTGTCTGGGCCAATGCCCAAGGCCAGCTGACTACTTCAGGCAGGCTGCCAGATACCAGGACAGATGGCTATCATGAGGGACGTTTTGCAGTCAGGTTAAAAATAGATGAAAACGAGGATATCTTCCTCGCTCCGGGTGCTGTTGGGCAAGGTGCTATCTATACGGAGCATGGAAAACTTATTCATTTGGTTAGAAAAGTGATCGTTAGAGTAGGTACAAAAATGGATTGGCTAATACTTAAACTGCACTGATATAATGAAGAATCTTTCCCTTATCGGTATTGTTTTTATAGGTATAACTATCTCTCCTTTTTCATGCAAGGTGAAAGAACCACCTGCCCTGGAAGAGCTTCAAGAACAAGCTTTTGCCAATTTCATCTTACCATCTACCTGGCAACAAGCGCAAGAGTCGCAGTCCGACTCCACTCTATTCAATGAGAATTGGCTGATTGAGTTTTCCAACCCCACCCTGGATACTTTGGTGGGGGAAGCGTTGGAATACAACCTGGACCTGAGCGTGGGAGAATCCCGTCTTTCGCAAGCTGAGGGTTATGTAAAGATGGCCAAAAGTGCCCTCAGCCCTGCTCTGAATATCCTGGCACGAGAAAACAGCAAGCTAGGCGGTGACTTTGGGGGTGGACTGAATGGTGCTATATTTTCAGCAGCGTGGGAATTTGATATTTGGGGCAAGCTCCGAAATACCAAACACGCCCAAATACAAGAATACGAAGCTGCTGCCATGGAGCTAAGTTTCGCTAGGCTTTCTATCGCGGCAGCTGTGGTCCGGAACTATTATCTGGCCATTGAAATCTACTTGGAAAAAGAGCTCGCCATGGAAATGCTTGACCTGTCTGAGCAACTGGTACAAATAGCTGACAAGCGCTTTCAAGTAGGCATTGGCAATGAAAAGGATTTGGTGATCGCCAAAGCTAACCTGACCAATATCAAAGATGGTTTTAGCTTGCTGGAACTGGCGTATAGTAATCAAATCAGAGCGCTGGAATTATTATTAGGCAGATACCCTTCCAGCCTAATAAGCATAGAAGGGGATTTGATGGAAATCAACAGCATTATCCCAGCCGGTATTCCCCTTCAGATATTGGAGCGGAGACCTGATGTCTTGGCGGCCCAGCACCGCTTCAATGCAAGTTTTCACCGGGTTCGGTCAGCCAAAGCAGCCCGGCTTCCCCAAATAAGCCTTACAGGAGGTTTTGGTGCGGTAAACAGCAATATATTTACCTTAGTCCCTGAGTTTTCCAACCCCATCAGGAGCTTGGGTGGTTCTTTGGTAGCCCCTATTTATCAAGGAGGCATTCTTAAGGAGAACCTTGAAGTCAAAACGTATGAACAAGAACAGGCTGTCCACGAGTATGCTCAGACCGTGTTGTCTGCCATTAATGATGTAGAAAGCACCCTGGAAACGGTACAGACAGTTGATCAACGAGAAAGAATTCTAAAGGAGGAAGTCCAGCAAAACCAAAAAGCCTATGAGCTGCAAGAAATCTCCTACAAAGTAGGTAAATCTGACCTTAGAGACCTGACTTTACAACAAATGGATCTCTATACTTCCCAAATCACACTGCTTCGGGTACAAACTGAAAAAATCGTCCAAAGGGTCAACTTGTATCTTGTCTTAGGTGGGTCGATGTAAATATCCATTAGTGTGACTTGCAGTGGCCTTTTTAAAAAGATATACTAATATTTGACAGACTTCGATCTTATTGAAAAAATATTACCTTGCTTAAATTGAAAGGTCAAAGTATCCTGTTTCTTTGAGCCAAATTACCATTAATAGGTTTGAGATAGCTATTAAATGATACGATCAGCATTGACATATACACTGTCGCTTGGACTGCTGTTTATTCTTGGCACCCATCAGGTAAAAAGCCAAGAAGACACCAGTTCAGTTTCATCAAAGATCGAAAATTTGAATTCTGATAAAGATGTTATTTTATTTCTAAACGAGCTTGGAGGGCTTTTTGAGACCTTCAAACTGAAAGCCATTTCTGAATTCCAACCAGAAAATGATCCAACACTTATTAAAAGAATAGCTGACTCCCTAAACATCAGAGGTCGTTACTTTAAAGGAGATTTTGACAATAACCAAGATAGAGACCTTTTGGTCACTGGGGAGCAATATGGATTTACATCCTATTTAATAATGGCTTTTGATAAAGATTCTGTCCAGGTAATTAACTTGTCCAATGGACATTACTTTCAAGACTTTATTTTTCCCTCTGTCAGAAATGATTCATTGATTGATGCTTTTTACTTCCCCCCAGAAGTGTACTTTTCTGACCATGATGTCAATCCTTCAATTGAAGTAAAAACCCTTACTTTTAAATTCGGCCATGTCATAGAAGCCAATAGCCATCCAATGCCCCATGAAATCACTAAAATTGAATTCAAAACTGGCTATTGTTTCGGCACCTGCCCTGTATTTTCTTTAGAACTATTCCCGTCATCCTTATCGACTTTTCATGCAGAAGCTTACAATTTTAACGAGAAAAGAGGGGAACTATCCAAAGAAATGGATTTTAGAACTAACATAAAAAAGGAATCGTGGGATGAAATCGTTCAAATATTGAATTACATCAATTTTCCTGAACTGGAAAACGAATATGCTGTGAATTGGACAGATGACCAAAAGGTTTTTCTCACCATTCACTATGATTATGGGCAGGTAAAAACCATTTCTGACTATGGACTACGAGGTACTTTTGGGCTGAATTTGTTGTATCAAAAACTATTTGACTTACGAAACAACCAAGATTGGGAGGAAATCAAGTAAGACCTATTTTACTTGCCAGAAAAAATCTCTTTAAACTTTTTGATATAAGCATCTGCATAGTGCCGCATTCCCAAATCGGTTGGGTGGGTACCATCTACAAAATCATCATTTCCCATATTGATTTCATCATAGGTCAACAGGTAAAGCTGATCCACTCCCCTCTTCTTCAACTCCTGAAAACAGTCTTCAGTCCATTTGTTGAGCAATAAGTAAGTCTGCTCACGTTCAGAATCAATCAAACCATCTGAATAGCCATCATGTTCCACCAAAAGGACAGGCGTATTAGGATGTTGGGCTTTGAGGGATTTTACTGATTGCAAGATTTTTTCTTTTACCACCTCTTCTGTAAAGCCACCTCCAGGTCCAAGGTTAGGCAAACAGTCCAGCACAAAGGCTTTCGCGTCTATGGTATTGATATATTCAATCAATTCTGGCTCCAACCGACCATTGCCTGAAAAAGCCAAATTGATCATTGGCATATCCATTTCCCTGCCCACAATATTCGTCCAAGCCATTCCTGGACGTGAGGCACATGCTCCCTGTGCAATGGAAGTACCATAAACCACCACTGGCTTTTCGGTTCTTTTCTCAATAAACTCAAATCTATCTTGCCCATTCACCCCGATCATAAGGCTATCGACATGATTATATAAGGGCAGATAAAGTTGGTATTCGCGCCCTTGGGTTGGTGAATCTGGTGTAATGAATTGGTAGCTCACTTCTTTTCCAAAACTATATTTTCCCCTGACCCAAATCCATTGCCCTTGATCATTCTTGGTGTATAAATCCAAGCCACTCACACCGGTTGCAGGCATATGGGGCATTTGTAGATTACCACCAGGCTTATATTTTATCTTGATTTCTGCCGCATCAGATTGAAACCGCAACAAGACTCCTGCCGCATGTCTGGACAACCCCCAAACCGGTTTCCTCACTTTCTGCTCAGCATCATCAGGTAACCGATTATAGCCTATTCCCTCCCAACCTTGACCTTCTAATATTTGACCATCAGCTGCCAATGGATCGTACCAGACCAATTCTTGGGCCGCAACAGATAGCTGAATTAAAAGCAGGGAGACAATAAGGGCATATTTTTTCATATGAGTTGGAATTTATTGCATTACTTGTGCTTGCTTGTTTTTTTCAAATGAAGCATCATATGCTGGGTTTCTTTCTGTAGGAACCGGAGCGCCGGTCACTTTTCTCCATTCCTGAAGTTTTGTAAAAAGAGCAGCGGTTACCTCTGGAAATTCCTCTGCTACATTGTGCTGCTCCGTAAGATCTTCCTCTAAATTATAAAGTTCAAGGCCGCCATCTTCAAAGTACTCGTGCAATTTCCATTTTCCCGATCTGATCACCGATCCGGGGCGGGTCCTGAACAAAGGGTCTCTTGCTTGGTCATCCTTAGGGGAATATGCCTCCAAATAAATAGGAAAGTGCCAAAATAAATCCCTATCCACCAAACTTTCCCCATCAAGCAGCAAAGGGCTCAAGTCCTGACCATCTAAGTTTGGGTTGTTTTTTTCAGCTCCAATGATGCTTTGCAAAGTAGGAAAAAAGTCCATTTGCATTACCGGTTGATCCACTTTTTGTCCTGCTTTGATCTTATTAGGATATTTGATCACCATCGGTATTCTGATTCCACCCTCATAATAGGATCCTTTACCGGCACGCAAAGGGTATTGGTTGGATGTTTTGCGGATTCCACCATTGTCAGAAGTAAATAGGATTATGGTGTTTTCCTCCAAACCTAAATCAGCCACAGCTTTCAGCAACCTTCCCACATTTTCATCCATTGAAGCAACCATGGCTGCATAAACTGCATTATCCTGCCCTCCCGAACCTTCTTTGGACTGGTACTTTTCTACAAATGCTGGCTTTCCCATTAAAGGACTATGGACTGTGTAAAAAGGCAAATACAAAAAGAAAGGTTTTTCTTGATTTGTCTCAACAAATCGAATGGCCTCATCAGTTAGACGATCTGTCAAATATTCCCCTTCTGGTCCATCTTCCAAGTGTTCTACATTATAAGGACTAAAATATCCGTCCTTCCCTGGGTTTCCCCTGTGATTCCCTCCTACATTGACATCAAAGCCCATCAAAGTTGGGTCATCACTGACATGCCACTTTCCAAAAGTCCCAGTGGTATAACCATTCTCATGGAACATTTCACCAAGGGTAAACAATGAGTCAGCTAATGTGTCATTGTTCTTTGTGGGAATCAATTGCCTTGTTTTCGAATTACCCCGATCAGAGGGACTTACTGTATAAACACCGTGTCTTGGCCCATACTGGCCACTGATCATATTGGCTCTTGAAGGAGCACAATTGGACGCACCTGCGTAAGCATTCGTAAAAACTATTCCCTCTTGACTTAGCTTATCTAGGTTGGGGGTTTCATAATAATCACTGCCCATAAAACCCAAATCTTTCCAGCCCAAGTCATCTACATTGATCAGGATCACATTAGGCTTGGATGGTGCCAACATAGTGGCTTCCCCCTTCTTTGAGCATGCGCCTAAAATCAGTGTCAATCCTAAAATAAGGAAGTGAAGTAGAATAGGTTTTTGTTTGGTCAATTTTTTCAAGGTTACTTTAATTTTGTGCTGCGGTTTGTCCAAGCATTCTATCCACAAAATTCCAATTATCAAATTCAGGTGATCTATGCTCCTTTTTAACAATTTCATCTAGTTGCTTCAAAACCTCAGGGTGTTGCGCTGCAATATCATTTTCCTCATTTCTGTCAGACTCTAAGTCAAATAGCTGCCAAGGGCTTTCAAGATTTTTAGCCACATCAGTTTTAACGCCTTTCCATTTCCCCATACGAATAGCCAATTGACCTCTTTTTTCAGGATATTCAAAGTAAAGGTATTCGTGGTTTACTTGCGCTCCACTGTTCCCTAACAAGGTAGGTAAAAAAGAGATACCATCTGTTTCCTCAGGCACTTTAGCTTGGGCCAATTCTCCCAAAGTAGCCATCACATCATATTGGGCTGAAATATGCTCACTGACGCTCCCTGATTTGATCTTTCCTGGCCACCTGGCAATCATAGGCATGCGAATTCCACCCTCATAAACATCCATTTTCAAACCTCTCAGGCCAGCGGTACTTTCAAAATAAGCCGCATCCACTCCCCCATTGAAAGTAGGGCCATTGTCACTGGAAAACACCACCATGGTATTTTCATCCAAGTCAAGCTCTTCCAACAAAGTAAAGATTTTACCTACTTCCTGATCCAAATAACTGATCATTGCCGCATAAGCTGACTTTGGAAATTCATGTGGTGCGTAGCCTTGCTGCCCCAAATATGGCTCTTCCTCAAACTGCCCTAAATAAGGCGTCAATGCTTCATCTGGAACTTGTAGTGAGACATGAGGGATCGTATAGGGCAAGTAAAGGAAAAACTCTCCATCCTTATTTTCACGAATAAAAGCTTCCGCTTTTTCTGTCATTTTATCCACTGCATAATCATTGCCTTTGTATGCATCGAAAAAACCTTCATCACCATATTCCAAATCACTCTTTTCGAATTGTTCCAGCGCTGATTGGCTTCCTTTGCTATTTCTGGCTGAAGGAGTATGCACAAAAATATAGGGGTTATTGAGGCTGTCCCATTGATCATTTTCCCACAAGTGGGTTGGGTAAAAGTTATGGGCTTGACGTTGGTCCAAGAAACCATAAAAATAATCGAACCCTTGCTTGCTTGGCTCACCTGAATTGCCCACCATACCTAGGCCCCACTTTCCTATTCCCGCCGTTTTGTAACCCGCATCCTGTAGCATTTTCCCTATCGTTATGGTTCCTGCAGGAATTGGCTGTTGACCATTTTCAATTTGATCTGTAAAGCTTGCTGGCATTACAGGCTTGTTTCCCCTGATATAAGAATGTCCGGTATGCTTTCCTGTCAAAAGTGCGCACCTTGCAGGCGCACAAACGGGAGATGAGGTATAATGCTGGGTAAACACCATCCCTTCGCTGGCCATTTTATCCAAATTCGGAGTTTTAATCTTACTTTGGCCATTAGGTCCAATTTCTCCATAACCTAAGTCATCTGCATAGATATAAATAATATTGGGCCTTTTCATCTCTGACTTTTGCTCTTCCTTTTCTGATTGGCAAGAAACTATACCAAGGACTCCAACTATACCTAATGCAACCCGTAAAATTGACTTCATAATTAATTTACTTTTGATTCCTTTTTAAAAATATAATTTTAATACTGAAATCAAAAGTAAAAACTTCATATCCTTACATTATCAAAAACAAATGGTTAATAACTAATTCAGTTGGATCATTTTATCAGTGAGTTGCCTTCAATTGAAAATCCTTTTCATTGATTACCTCTTCGCCTTCATAAACCAACTTCCACCCTAAAGAATTGGTCAATACATAGAAACGGGCCAATTCTGCAATGAGTCTGCCTTTAGCTTGGTCTTTAAGGTCTGAGGCTTGGATTTTTTTCTTCAATGAGGCATTTACTCGTGTCTTGATGGTATTGAAATCATCTGCGTCAAAAGGGTTAAAATAGTCCCCCTCTGCATCATAATATTGGAAATCAGGGAAAATTTTCAACTCTGGCTCCGGGATGGATTGAATAAATAATGTCTTGGAGGTCTCATCAATCTGAAACGCAATCATTGACAAATCGTAGGCAATCTGAACATCTGCATTCACCACAACCAAGGCTTTCTTTTCTGTCCTCCACAAGTTGCCAAAAATCCCTTCAGACTGTTTGTAGTTATATACTTGAGAAAAATGACCTTCTGTTACAATCAACTTGCTAACATTGTTAACCTCTTGCTGAATCAGGCTGGTGCTCTCTTCTAACGTGTTTTTTTCTTCAACTCCTTTAGATACCCAACGAATAATGCCCCAAAGTGCAAGTCCTATTAAAACTCCAAACAAAAATTTCCGCATAGTTAACCTTTTTCAATTTGGAAGAAAGATACCGATTTTTGAAAAGATCTTTCCAACCAACAGTGTAAATGTCATTCACTTAATCAGGTGGTTCAACTTGCCGAAAGGGATAATGCCTATTCAAAAACTGTAAAACAAAAAAGCACTAAGCCCCAACCGGAACCTAGTGCTTTTCAGGCACAAACTAAAAGATATTATTTCTTCTTAATTTGAGCTTCGTCAATATCTTGGTGAAAGGTCTCCTCTGCCTCAGTATCTTCATATTTCTTGATAGCCTCTAGCAACTTAGACTTCATTTCCTTCTGAACTTCCGCATATTGCTCCTCACCATAAACGTTGTTCATTTCACTTGGGTCTTTTTGCAAGTCAAATAATTCCCAAGAATCCACCTGATTGTAAAAACGGATAATCTTATAGCGGTCCGTCTTTACGCCAAAGTGCGGAGATACATTATGTTCGCCTACTTCATAATAATGATAGTAAAGAACTTCCCTTCCCTTTTCTTTTTGACCGGTCAGTACAGGCAGCATCGACTCTCCTTGAAGGTCCTCTGGAATAGTCACCCCCGCAGCTTCCAAAACGGTTGGGGCAATATCCAAATTCATGACCATTTCGTTGGATTTTGTACCTGGCGTGATTACTCCTGGATATTTCATCATCATTGGAGTGCTAAAAGACTCCTCATACATAAACCTCTTGTCAAACCAGCCATGCTCTCCAAGGTAAAAGCCTTGATCTGAGGTATAGATTACAATGGTATTTTCATCCAATCCATGTTCTTTAAGGTAGTCCAAAGTACGGCCAATATTTCTATCCATGGATTCCGCAGTGGCCAAATAGTCCCTCATGTATTGCTGATATTTCCATTCCACCAATTCCTTTCCTGAAAGGTTCATCGCCTTTAACTCCTCATGAATAGGCTTATAATGCGCATCAAATTGAGCTCTTTGCTCCGGGGTCATGCGGGTAACATTTCTGTCCTTTGTATCATCTGGAAACATTTTCAGGTCATAGCCCATGATCATGGTTTTGTCCACAGACATATCATTTTCCATCGCTGCCTGTCTTCCTACATAATTATCGTAAAAGTTATCAGGAATAGGAAAAGTCACATCATCAAACATGTCCATGCCCTGCAAGTCAGGCATCCAAGTTCTATGAGTTGCTTTATGGCCAATAATCACACAAAAAGGCTTATCAGGGTCTCTTCTATCCAGCCAGTTTTCTGCTGCATCTTCAACAAGGTCACTTACATAACCTTCTTTTCTAATTCTTTCCGTACTGTCTTTAATGATAAAGTCAGGGTTGAAATAGTATCCTTGACCAGGCAAAATTTCATAATAATCCAAGCCCTGAGGATTTTCACCTAAGTGGTACTTTCCGATCCAAGCGGTTTGATAACCTGCTGCCTGTAAATGTTTCACAAACTGGTCCTGTCCAGGGTTAAATTTGCTATCTGTGTTTCTTCTGAAACCGTTCAAATGACTGTATTTACCAGTCAGCAACACGGCTCGGCTTGGCCCACAAATTGAATTGGTCACATAGGCATTGTTAAACAATACACCTTCATTGGCAATTCGGTCAATATTTGGAGTTTGGGTAATTTGACTACCATAAGCACTGATTGCTTGTCGTGTGTGGTCATCCGAAACAATGATCACTATATTCGGTGGTTTTTGCTCTTCCGGCGCTGAACAGGAAAAGATGGTTACGGCCAAAATGACCCAAATTAAAATTCTTGACATGATTGGTGTATATGATTAATAAATATTTTTTCTATTATTTAACTTATTGATAAGTTTTGCCCAGGTCATTGTCTCTCACCTCAGCCAACTTCTCTTTTAGTCTTGTTTTAAAGTCGCTTACCACCTCTCTATATTGAGGGTTAAGGGCAAGGTTATTGAACTGCAATGGATCCCTTTCCATGTCAAACAACTCCATTCCTCCATTTCCATCTTCCTCATATTGGATAAAAGCCCATTTCTCACTCCTTAACAAGAATAGTGGCTTCCCTCTCCATCTGGAAACCGAAAAAGCCATATCCCTTACTTGATAAGATGGATCATCCAGCGTTTTTACCAAACTTTTTCCTTGAATGGCATTTGGCAATTCCAGCCCCGCTAGCTCCGCAATGGTTGGATAAAGGTCTATTAACTCAGCAAAAGAATGGCACACGGCAGGTTCTTTTCCTGGTACCTTGATGATCAAAGGGACTTTAGCCGATTCCTCATGCAAGCTTACTTTCATCCAAAAGTCATGTTCTCCCAAATGAAAACCATGATCAGAAGTAAAAATCACAATGGTATTGTCCTCAAGGCCTTCTTCCTTCAAGGTTTTCAATACCTTACCCACCTGGGCATCCATGTAGGAAACTGAGGCATAATAAGCCCCAATGGCTTTTTTCTGCTGATCTTCAGACATCTGTGCATTGACACTGGTCACGTAATTGATCCCATTGGCTGGGATATCATCCCAGTCTCCTATTACTTTTGGTGGCAAAACCATCTCTTGGTAAGGGAATGGTCGGAAATAGTTTTTGGGAGCCACGAAAGGCACGTGAGGTCTTACAAAGCCAACAGCCAAGAAGAAAGGTTCATCCTTATGTGCCCGAATGAGTTCAGATGCTTTTTCTGCGGTACGGCCATCAGAATGCACCAAATCATCTCCTTCGGCTTTTACAATCGTCATGACATTCCCCCCTTTTCTAGGTAAGGTTCCATAAGGATTACCCTGCACCAATTCAGCCTCTCCTTCTGCTGTCCACTCTGGACCTTTGCTGTTAAAACGTTCTTCCCAAGAGGCCTCATCGTCCGCCCCATCAGACCCCAACTCTATATCAATGGGAACCCCCATGTGATAAATTTTGCTCACACGGGCTGTATAATAATCATTCTGCTTAAAGAGCTGCGACCAAGTAACCTTATCAGGACCTAAATTCTCCCTTCCACTGGTGTATCCAAATGTCTCTGTAGCGTGTGGATAGTATCCCGACATAAATGAGGCACGGGATGGTCCGCATATAGGGAATTGACAATAAGCACTGCTATATAAAGTACCTTCTTTGGCCAACTGATCAATATTTGGAGTGATTTCTATCGGATTACCATATGCTGAAACTGCTGTGGCAGTAAGGTCATCCGCAATCATAAACAACACATTCAATTTTTCTCTTTTCTGGGCCGAGGCTGCAAAAAAGATAAAACAAAACAGGAAGGTGAGGATATTTTTTAAAGGTCTCAATTTAGGTTCTTTTTTATAGATTGAACAGTCAGCTTGAAGAATAAAAGCCTTATGGGTTTAATTATTTAGGCCATCAGCCAAAACAAATTTAAAAAAATATACATAACTTTAACTTTATTTTAACAAAACATACAATATCTATTAGCATTTTTTTCATAAACATTTTTCAACACTAAAACATGATGTTCATTTTAACCATTAATTAATCAACAAAGTAAAACGAAAGCACTTCTTAGAGCGTTGTAAAGGGTGATTATCTAAAATAAATTTCTTAATACTTTTAACCCTAAAATTATGTCTAAGAAAATTTTGATGCTGGTTGGTGACTATGTAGAAGACTATGAAGCCATGGTGCCTTTTCAAGCCATGCTTTCCGTTGGGCTTGAAGTCGATACAATTGCCCCGGAAAGAAAAAAGGGAGATACAGTTCCCACTGCTGTCCATGATTTTGTAGGCGATCAAACTTACAAGGAAACCCCAGGACACCGATTTGGAATCACTACTGATTTTGACCAGGTAGATCCAGCTGACTATGATGGGCTTTATGTAGCTGGAGGTAGAGCTCCTGAATACATCCGTCTAAATGAAAAAGTAATCAAGATTACCCAACACTTTTTTGAGAAGGACAAGCCTGTTGCAGCCATCTGCCACGGAATACAAATTCTCACCACGGCAAAAGTGTTAAAAGGAAGAACCCTAACAGCTTATGTAGCAGTAGGTCCTGATATCGAACTGGCAGGAGGAACCTGGAAAAACATCCCAGCTGATGAGGCTATTGTGGATGGTAACCTTGTTACCTCCCCAGCTTGGCCTGGCCACCCTGCTATTCTAAAGGAATTTTATAAGCTTTTGGGAATCAGTATTGGATAATAAAGTCTCTCGTCAAAAACGAATCAAAATGCCCAAACCTAGCGTTTGGGCATTTTGATTTTAAACATTTTTCCGTCATGAATGTCTTATAGTAAAAACTATTCAAGTGAAGATCTTACTGACAGGCGCTACAGGATATATTGGAAAAAGAATCCTTCCAGCTTTGGTGTATCACGGACACCAAGTAGTTTGTTGTGTACGGGACCGGAATAGATTTACTTTTCCTTCATCACTTCATGGCCAAGTGGAAGTCGTGGAAGTCGACTTTCTAAAAGAGAATACCCTAAACAATATACCCAAAGATATAGATGGGGCTTATTATTTGATTCATTCCATGTCCACAGCCGAGAATTTCAGTGAATTGGAGCTTAAATCGGCCCAGAACTTTAGAAAATGTATGGATACGACAACCGCCCAACATGTAATTTACTTGGGTGGTATCATCAATAACGAAGTACTATCCAAGCACCTGCTATCTCGAAAGGCTGTTGAAGATGAATTGTCTAAAGGAAAATATCATTTTACGGCACTGAGAGCAGGAATCATTATTGGTTCAGGAAGTGCATCTTTTGAAATCATCAGGGACTTGGTGGAAAAATTACCGATAATGATCGCTCCAAGATGGTTGCATACGAAATGCCAACCCATCGCCATACGCAATGTCATAGCCTACCTAAGCCGTTCTCTTTTCAACCCAATCACTTATGACAAACACTTTGATATCGGAGGGCCAGATATCTTAACCTATAAAGCCATGTTATTAGGCTATGCTAAAAATCGGGATCTTAGGAGGTCTATTTGGGTGGTTCCGGTTATGACTCCCCGACTCTCCTCGTATTGGCTTTTTTTCGTTACCAGTACTACTTACAAGCTAGCAGTGGCTTTGGTTGATAGCATGAAGGTAGAGGTCGTTTGTAAGCCAAACAACCTTGCCCAAGCGTTGGAAATTGACCCTATCCCCTATCAAACAGCTTTGAGCAGGGCTTTCACGAAAATTGAATCACAAGAGGTGATCTCTAGTTGGAAGGATTCATTGATCAGTGGTCGTTTTGATCAGAATATTTCAGAGTTTATTAAAGTTCCTAAACATGGCTGCATGCAGGACCAGAGGTCTTTGCCAGTCCATGATGAACAGCAATCCCTAGAAAAAATTTGGCAAATAGGTGGAGATACTGGTTGGTATTATGGCAACTGGCTTTGGAAGTTCAGGGGATTTCTGGACAAATTAGTGGGTGGCGTTGGACTCAGAAGGGGAAGAACGCATGTCCATACTATAAACACAGGAGATTCGGTGGATTTCTGGAGAGTATTATATGCTCAAAAGGAGGAAAAAAGGTTGTTACTTTATGCGGAGATGAAAGTACCTGGAGATGCTTGGCTGGAATTCAAAATAGAAAAAGGTGTGCTCACCCAAACTGCCACCTTCCGCCCCAAAGGACTTTGGGGCAGAATTTATTGGTATGCAGTCTATCCTTTCCATGGCCCCATTTTTGGAGGCATGATCAGGAAATTGGCTAATTAATTGGAGTGCCCCCCTTTAACCCAAAATCAATCTTCCTCAGAGCATTTTCCTTCTTCGATATCACTTCTTGTGGGATTATACCCATTCTTCTGCACATCATAAACATAAACTATCCCTTTGGTAATCAAGTTTGTCAAAGAACAAAAATCATAGAGCAAACTATTGTCAAAAATCTCCAATTCGTAATTTTTGTTGCTTCCAAACTCATTTCCCACTGAATTTAGGTTTTCAAGGCCTTGAAGACTTGCTAATGTGTGACACATCTCTATTTTCAAATTTCTTCCTATTGTCTTAATAGAAGACATAGCTGAGATGTCAGTTAGCCTCGTATTACCGTATAACTCAAAAGAAAACCTCAAGTCTGCATCAAAGTACAAACCGCTTAAACTCCTCAATGAAGAGCATTCGGAAATACTCACGCCTCCGTGGATTTTACCGGAAGGAAGCATCAATCCTTCTAAACTTTCCAGATTTGAATTTTGAAGAATTTGCAATCCCGAAATAGATTCAATTGACGTATCGAAATCATCAAAATTCACCAACGCCTCCATTTTCTCCAGTACTAATTCGGAAAAACCGCTGATATGATCCAATCCTTTTAATGAAGCAAGTCGCCTATTGTCATTCAGTGTAAGACTTTTGATTTCCTGAATGTTTTCCAAACCTTCCAAATTTACCAGGTAAGGATTTTCGCTTATCTCCATTATTTCTTTTATAATGCTTAGACTGGATATACCTTTTAAGGTTTTTAACGCACTGTTTTTCTCTATATTAATTCTCCCATTTACCTTTTGTAAGTTCTCCAGCCCTTCAAGATTTTCCAGTTTGTTAACCTCACTAATGATAAGGCCTAAATTTATTTCAACAAGACTGTTTAGGCCATTTAAGCTCTTCAAGCCGCTGCATTTTTCAAGTATCAAGGAGCCACCAATTTTCATCAAGCCTTTCAGGCCTGAAATATCAGTGATCACATCTTCACCAGTGGATTTATCCGTTATTTCCAAATTTCCTTTAATGAACTCAGCTTGATATTTCGAGAACTTGTCCACATCCGCTTGGGTTTCCAAAACCAAATTGCCGCTATATTCTCCATCAACTACAGGGTTTTCTTCAACCAGCTCGATCACCAAAGGATGTTCTCTATCATGCCCCTGTAAACTATCCGTGCTGAAAATGTACTTAAATTCTTCATACCCTTCAGATTGGACTTTGAGATAGACCTCATCATTGACAATATGGTCTTCATAGAGATTGACTCTGGTTGTTTGGTTTATTTCTTTCTCCGTTGATCCATTTGCACCGATCAACAGTCTTCCCGTTAGAAGTTTACCAGGAGTATCCTTTTCCTGTAGCCGCACGTAAAAGAATAGTGACACCGGATCTTTAAACTTCACCTTGTCTGGATCAAAGCCAAACTCAAAGGGCATAAAACCCTGGGTATTCATGACTGCGTATGAAGCTTGGTTGATTTCCTCATCAATCGTCACCGGGAGAGACAGAGGGAGGCTATACCTGTAATATTCTCTCAGGTAGCCATCAATGGGAACAGCAAAAAGCACCTCACCTTCCTCATCCTCCAAATACAATTCAACAATAGAATAATTTCCTTTTGGCAGGAAAATTTCTTCCAAAAAATAACCCCTATTCTCTTTATACACATCCAACTCCACATACACCTCCAACTCCACCTCTTCATAATCCGTAGCTCCTCCATCCTTCTGGACAATCGTAATATGTGCCTTAGCCACGTCTTCCATGGCATTAAAGCCTTTACCTTGAACATAGCTAGAAGACAACGCTTGCACGCCAGCCCTAAAGGCATAAGTGGACTGCTCCTTTTCCATTTCGATAAGCAGCGGATCTTTTATGTACTTAAGTAAGCTGTCTTTTTGTAAAACCACATCTACGCGCTCGTATCCCTCGGAAATTAAATAAAAGGAAAACGCACCGTCTTTGAAATAATCTTCTTTTAGCAAAATCCGTGTAATCGAATCCAACTCAATTTCATCGTGTTTTACACTTTTAAGCCTCAATTCCCCAGTCAGGAAATTGCTTGGATTTGCCTTATCTACAAGGCCAATGCTAAAAAAATCTGCAGTCTCAAATACTATCTCATCAGGATCAAAACCAAACTCCTCCGGAGTAAAACCCAAAGTAGACAATACTTCCAATATCACCGTCTTTATAGAACTGCTTTTCTCTACTGTAAAAGGAATAGGCAATTGTTTATCAATATAGGCTTGAAGTTTGCCTGATACCGGAACAGCAAAAAGCGTCGTCCCCTCTCCATCCAACAAGTACAGCTCCGTAACTTTATAATCTCCAAATGGCAAAAAAACTTCTTCTGCATAAAACACACCATCCGACTCAAATAACTCCAGCTCTGTTTTGGTATATTCTGTAGCTGTACCATCTGCTTTGGTGATAGTTACCAAAGCCTTCACTACTAGGCTAAAATCATTGCTTTGCTCTCTCGCCTGAATATTTCCATCGGGCAGCTTAAAACCAAAAGACACTGGAGAGGAACCTGCTACTGGCTCAGGGAAGTCTTTAGAGCACGATGAAAAAATGGCTATAGCTGAAAACATAATCCCCACAAAATTTAGTTTGAAGTTCATTGAGATTGAATTTTATTGTTAAAAAACTGACCAAGCACCTTGAAAAATTGGAAGCTTTACATTCCGTTTTTCAAAACTGAAATTAGCCTTAGTAAAAATATATCGTTTGCAAAGTATTTAAAAATTGCATTTCAAATATATTAAAAAGAATTATAAATACATAAATCTTTATTTTAAAAACAATAAAGATTAGTTACAATCTGCTTACTGAACATAAAAAAACCGCTAAATCAACTTTAGCGGCTTCACTCTTTCTTTAATAAAAGTCTTAATCTTTTACTTTTTTGTCGAAATCCTTATCACGTTCATAGGTTTCTATATGTCTCTCTTTTTTGGTATCATAGATATCCGCTATAGTGATCATAATCCCTGTCTCTTCCACAGCACCAAATTCATTGTTCATAGCTGTACCAAAAGTCTTCATGGTGGGAGACAAATTCATATAAGTGTTGATCAAAGGTGGGATATTTTCACCAAGCGCTCTTACACGCGTGTTCAATTCTTTATACCCCTCCTTATAGTCAAGTCCCTCAAAAACCCCTTCAATAGAACTGATATCAGTCTTGTATGGTAATGGGGTTAAAGGTTCTACCAAGTGCTCTTTATCTGGAAAATAATGGTTCATAAAGTAAAGTAACAAGTCTCTGGCCTCTGCATTAAAGTGAGGATACATGGTTACTTTTCCAAACAAATATTTTACTTCAGGATGCAAAACCACCACAGCTCCCAATCCGTCCCACAGATTATCCAATGAAAACACGCCTTTTCGGTTGTCTTTCCTCGGCTGGTATTTAGGCTGGACAAAAGACCTGCCCAACTCAATGGTATATGGCAAATAATCTTTTTTGAACTTATCCGTAAATTTAAAAAGGTGGGCGGTAGATAGGTTTACCTCACCGTGATCATTAAGCCCAGCTTTGTTACAATCTATCAATCTATAACCTGCAATGATTTCTTCCTCAACAGGATTCCAAGCAATCAATTGCTCATAACAATTTTCACAGGTATCATTTTCATCTATATCAATAGGAAGGCCTGTACCTCCCCCTGCTCCCCTAAAGGTCAGCTCTCTGAGTCTTCCGATTTCTTGCATGACATTGGGCGAATTATGGTGGTTCACCAAGTAAACCTGATTGTCACCATTATTGGTATGTCGAAGAAAGCGCTCAAGCGTCAACTCCCTTTTTAAAATATCCTTATCTACAGGGGCTATAATATCTTGCATAAAAACTTAACTTTCTGTGGCTAAGGAATAAACTACTTCTTTTACCTCCTCTGCCCAGTCCTTTTCACTTTTTGATTCATCAAAATACTGGTAAGAAATTGGTTTTCCTACATGTATGGTCACTTTTTTATTCTTTTGGCCAAACATTTCATCTGCTAAATACATCATCTCAATATTTGCTTTGATGCCTATTTTTTTCCTGATATTGGCCAAGTTGTAAAAGAAAGAGGAGTTCTTTCCATCAATATATACCGGTACCACATTCTTATGGTACTTCTTGGCTTTACTGATAAAACTCTTCTTCCATTCCAAGTCCTTGATTCCTTCCTTTTGCTTTCTTGAAACCAGACCGGCTGGAAAAACAAGCACCGCATGGTCTCCAGCATAGGTCTCTTCGATAAGTTTGGCTGCTGACCTTCCATGACTTCCATGTTTATTTACTGGGATAAACAAAGGCTCAAAGTTTTTGATATTGGTCAGGATATCATTGACCAGAAACCTTAAATCCTGTCTGTATTTGCCTAGGGCATACATAAAAGCAATGCCATCCAATCCTCCCAAAGGATGGTTGGATGCAAATATAACAGGTTCTTCCATTGGAATATTTTCCGCACCAAGGAGCTCTATTTTGACACCAAAATCATGAATGAGTGCATTGACAAATTCCAGTCCATATAAATGGCCGTAATCTCCCATCATGCGGTTCACATCATCTTCATGGGCGATTCTCCGAATATAGTTCAATACAAAACCCGGAATCCATTTTAGCAATGAAGGATTCTTGTCCTTGATCACCTTCTTTATCTCAATAAATTTCTTTTGTGACTCGTCCAAAGATGGATTATTTAAACAAATCCCCCCAAACGAAAACCATCAATCCATAAGAAATTGATTAGCAATCACATGAGGATAATTCAATTTTTTAAGCTTATCTATTCCCAAGTCATTTGGACAACTTGGAAGCCTAAAAATACAAAAAAATCACAAAGGGACACTTAAAAAGTCTACTGAGAGAAACTCAAAAAAGCTATTGTATTGTAATTGATTCAGATATAACCGGAGATACCATAAAATATCCCAAAGCAGGATCTTGTCCCTTTACCAGTTCAATATTGCTTTGTGGGTTTTGTGGTGGTGGGCTAAAAAGACCTCCATCGTTATAAAGCAGGCCCACTAAATCCTGAAGGTAATTATAGGCGCTTTTGTTCAATCTGAACAAGGTCACTTTAGCCTCATCCCCTTTCTTGAAAGGAATATTATCCAATTCAAAACCATCCTCTATCACCCCAGTGCCAAAAGTGTCATCAAATAAAAGGTAGTCTCCCTTTCTGTTCAGTAAAGTATCATTTCTCACCACCCTAATGCGATAATAGTTGTTCTCATCAAACGGTATCTTCCCATGTAGCTTCAAATAATATCCTGCCTGCCTGAACGCCTGTTTTTCATGATAAGTGTAACTCAAACTATCCAATTCCGGAGCTTCCAGCAATTCTCCGGAAGACTCATATTCATTATTGCCTACCTTAACTTTCAAGGTGTAATGCTCGCCCGCTACTCCATCAAGATTGGTTCCTGGCAAGTAGGTTTCGGTTTTACTGGAAAAAAAGAACTCAATTTCCCTATTTCTTTCATGATGGTATATGGAGACCTTAGCATTTGAAATAGGCTGATAATATGATGAATCATAATAGCCCTTGCTTTTAGTAATCCGAACTTGGTTGAAAGACCTTGTATCTGTCCAAAAGCCTTCAATTACAGTACTGGAAGGCCCTTCCCTCAACTCCAATATGACTTCTTCTTGACAGGAAAAAAGTAGAAAAACCAGAAATATTAACCGATTGATTTTCATTTGATCAAAATTCAAAGTTATAGGAGACAGAGGGCAGGAAGGTAAACAGATAAGTCATTACCACACCAGGCCTGCGCGAGTATATCGGCTCACCTGATGAAGAGCTATAGTTGATATCATTATTGAGAATATTAGTAAACTGGTACGAATAAGGGTTTTTTCTACCATACAAATTATAGATACTAAAGCTCCAGCTTCCCCGCCACTTCTTGCCCTTGTCTTTATTCTTTAAGATTACGGATGCATCCAAGCGATGGTAATCAGGGAAACGATCTTCATTTCTTTTGGAGCTATACACGGGAATTTCTTGACTATCCACAGAATAAGAACCCACAGGATAACTTACAGCTTGTCCTGTGGAATATACAAACGTAATATTTCCCGTCACTCGCTCACTAAACTCTCGTTGAAAGACAAAGGAAACATCATGGGGTCTATCATAGCGAGGATTATAGGCTTCACCTTCACTGATCCCTGGGACCTGTCGAAACGTCCTGGAATAAGTGTAGCCTAACCAACCTGTTGTCTTTCCCAAGTTCTTTTTGATCATCATCTCCACGCCATATGACCAGCCCTTGCCACTTAAAACCTGCGATTCAATATTGTCTGTAAACAGGATATCTGCCCCTTGCTTGACATCAATGATATGCTCATAATCCTTGTAATAAGTTTCAAGGCTAAGTTCCCAACTATCTTCTTTGAAAGTTTTGAACAGCCCTACAGAATATTGATCGCTTTTTACGGGTTGGATATACTCACTGGCCATTACCCAACGATCAATAGGCAGCCCGGCCGAATTGTTTGCCGCCATTTGCAAATACTGGTAGTTCCTATTATAAGCTGCCTTGACAGCAGTATTTTCCTTAAGTTTAAATCGAACAGCAAGCCTAGGTTCCAAAGCTTGATAAGCTTTCATCTTTTCAAAACTACCAAAGTACAAGGTGTCAATAATTTCTTCTTCCCGATCACTTGGTTCATTTTCATAAATGTATTGTACTCCCTTTCCAATCCTTTTGTACAAGCTTAACCTAATTCCACCTTCTATCTTTAGCTTGGAATTAACATCAATATCACCGGAAACAAAGAGATCATTTTGTAAAGCGTTTTCAGGATTGGTTGTGATTGGCTCCACTTTGCTTTCTGATGGAACAGTCATTTTCACAGGTGAAAAATGATAATACCGGGAATGCAATCCCATTTCAAAAACAGCAACATCACTTGGATGCCAAGTCAATGAAGGCCGAAAACCCGATTCAGAAAGGATGTTTTTCCACAGAAAACCATTCGCATCGTCCTTGATGTCAATTGAATAAGCATATTGGGAATAATAACCATTTACATCCAAATACCATTGATCATTGATTGTTCGGCTCCAGTCACCTGAACTGATCCAGTTTTTCCACCCAAAGCCAAATAAACCTTCTACTTCTAAATAATCGCTTCCATAGTAGCTTGAGAAACTGAGCTTGTCCTTATCCGAAGGACGAAAAGTAAACTTTCCTCCCAAATCATAAAAATATAAAGTATTGCTATTGATGTCTTCATTGCTTGACAGACCCAAAAATGCATCCACATAAGTTCTCCTTCCCGATACCACAAAGGATGACTTTTCGGAAAACAAAGGCCCATCGAGAGTGATTTTTGAACTGATGTTTCCAATCCCCCCTTCACCATGAATCCTATCCCTTCTACCTTCCTTCATTTTGATATCCACCACAGAAGAGAGTCTTCCACCATAATTAGCAGGAATATTGCCTTTATAAAGATCAACACTCTCCAAGGCGTCTGGGTTAAAAACTGAAAAAAAACCAAAAAAATGGGATGGGTTATAGACAGGGGCACCATCCAATTGAATCAAGTTCTGGTCCGAAGATCCTCCCCGCACAAACAAACCAGTAGTTCCTTCCCCTACTGTCTGTATCCCGGGAAGCAGCTGCAGGCTTCTTAGGACATCCACCTCTCCAAACAAAGAAGGGATATTTTTCAATGTGCTGATTGGCAAAGTATTCCTTCCCAAGTCTGTACTTTCAGTAAGGGAAGCTTCTCTCCCTCCTTCTATCACAACCTCCTCTAAACCTTGCGCAACAGGCACTAAGCTGACCGTCCAAAATTGATCAAAAGTGGAAGAACTAATGCTTAGGATGCGTTTTTCATAGCCTACAAAGGAGACCACCAACTGACGAGGCAACTTGGCCGTTTTGATTTTAAACTCACCTTCAGTATTGCTTGTCACCCCTGAGTTTTGAGCACTCTGCCAATATATTGCCGCTCCCAAAAGTATTTCCTTGGTTTGGGCATCGATCACATTTCCTTTAATTAAATAATTATTTTGACAAACCCCATTCGTTAAGCTAAGAAAGCTTAATGCGAGAAAAATCAGGCAACTTGACCGGTACTTCATCTAGAAAGTGTATTTACTTGATCTTGGGTAATTGTTCCTCTATAATAAATTATTTCTTCAAATATCTACGATAATATCAAATATAAAGATACCCTCGAGCCATCCATCTCCTTCTATACACCTATCTATTAACCATTTATAGATAATATTAAATTATCACCCTGTTTAGGTGCTCAATAATTTAATGACCATTCTTTCGTTTTGATATAAAATTCCTAATTTCAAGGCATGATTTGGGCATATCCTGATGTTTCTTTACTACTGATTTTAGCCACCATCTTTGGTGTGCTTTACCTTATTTACCTTTATCGTTTTTGGCTTATCAACAAAAGGCTAAAGGTCAAAAAGCACCGTCTACTCATTAAGATGGGCTTGAGAATTGCTTATTTTCTCTTGTTTCTGGTGGCTTTGGCCGGTCCTTCCATTGGCAATGCTACCAAGGAGATCAAGCAGGAAGGCAAGGACCTGTTTATTGCCATTGACCTTTCCCAGTCCATGAACGCTGCTGATATTGGACCTTCCAGGCTGCAAAGGGTAAAATATGAGCTTAAAAATCTTATCAAAAACTTCAGCACCGATCGCATTGGGCTGATTATCTTCAGTTCTGAGGCATTTGTGCAATGCCCCCTAACCTTTGACCAGAATGTACTCCAACTCCACCTTGATGGATTGAATACTGGTCTTGTGCCCAATTATGGAACGGACATAGCTGCACCATTGGCGCTGGCCTTGCAGAAATTCAGAACAGATGAAAACCAAGACCCCAAATCAAAATCAATAGTACTGATCAGTGATGGAGAAAACTTTGGAGACAACCTCAATAGTGTACTCAACCAGTTAAATGAAGAGGGAATCAAAGTGTTTAGCTTAGGAGTAGGTACTGCGAATGGAAGCACCATCCCTCGAGGTAATGGTGTCATTATGGATGAATCCACCAACAGCCCGGCCGTAACCAAACTGAGTACCAATACCCTTAAAAGGATCGCCAGTGACACCAATGGGCAATACTTTGAGATCAGTGATGAAGTGCAGGAAATACCACAACTGATTACGGTAATCGAAAAGATGGAAGGTACCGTCACCGGTTCCAGAACAGTCGAAGCTTCTGCCAATAAATACTTCTTCTTTTTGTTAGCAGCTCTAGGTCTGGCGATTTTTGACATGATTCTTCCCTTACGAACTATTAGTATGTAATCCTTACCCACTCATTGAATTCTTATGAATAAAATATTATTGGCTACATTACTTCTGATCCCCTCTTCCTGGACGCAAATCTCGGAAAAGAACAAAGCCATAGATTCGGCAGAAGAAAAGTATGTCAAAGCTGAATATGAGGAATCCGTGAGGGAGCATCTGGCCTTGCTCAATGAACATGGTATCAATTCAGAAGAAGCCAACTTTGACCTTGCACTCAGCTATCAATTCAATGAGCAGGAAGAAGATGCACAACAAAAATATGTGGAATTGGTTGGTGCCACCAAGCACAATATAGCTTCATCTGCTTCCAATCAAAATGGCGTAATTTTGGGTAGAGGCGAAAAATACAAAGAAGCTTTAGAGGCATTTAAGACCGCTTTGATCAAGGATCCTACCAATGATGTCGCTCGATACAATTATGAGTTATTGGCCAGATGGTTGGAGCAAAATGAAGACCAGCAGCAGGATCAAAAGGATAACCAAGATCAAGACAAACAGGAACCTTCCAATTATGCCAAGCGTATGAAAGCGGAGGCTGATAAGCTGGTAGAACAGTTCAAATTCAAAGAAGCACTGGATGTGATGAACAAAGCTTTGGAGATCGATGAAACTGTTTCTCATTATCAGGAGTTTATAAAGAACCTAGGAGATGTCAATGAGATCAATGAAAACTAAAATATGCTTGTTTTTTGCTGGATGTCTGGCAAGTATCATCCTAAGCACTGACCCTGCTTATGCCCAGTCAGCTGCCACCTATTTCAATGAAGCAGCCAAACAATATGTCAACAGTGACTACAGTAAATTGGGACAAGTCCTTCAGGAAGGATTACAGAAATACCCTAATGATCCAAAGCTTAATGCACTTAAAGAAAAGTTAAAGGACGATCAGGAAAAGCAAAACCAACAGGATCAGCAGCAACAGGATCAGAACAAAGATCAAGACCAACAACAGCAAGGAGACCAGGATCAGCAGCAGGAAGATCAATCGCAACAAGAGAAGGAATCCAAAGATGGTGAGGGTGAAGAGCAAACCCAAGAGGATGGTGCTGAAGAATCCGATAAAATGGATGAAAAAAGAGGGGAAAAATCTGAACGGGAAGAACCTATGGATGAAAAGTCCACTCAAAAAAGCGATTTGACCGAAAGGGAAAAAGCCATGGAAGAGTTGCGCCAAAAACTGCAACAAATGAATATCTCACCCGAGCAGGCCGAGCAAATCCTGGATGCCATGAACAACGCAGAGTTGCAGTACATCCAACAAACCAGAAAGAAACCTACCAAACGTCCGGATAAAAGTCTACCGGATTGGTAAGACCACTTTTTACAACCTTAACCCATAAACCCAAATGAAAGAAGTCTATATCATTTCAGCTGTAAGGACTCCATTAGGAAGTTTTGGAGGAAAATTATCCAGCCTAACCGCTGTAGAACTCGGCTCCCATGCCATCAAAGGTGCCATGAAGAAAGCCCAACTATCTCCTGAATCAGTTGAAGAGGTCATCATGGGAAATGTCCTTTCTGCCAATTTGGGGCAAGCTCCTGCTCGACAGGCCTCATTGGGAGCAGGTATCAACTATAACGTCCCCTGTACTACCGTAAATAAAGTCTGTGCATCAGGCATGAAAGCGGTGATGTTTGCCGCCCAATCCATCATGACTGGGCAAAACGATGTTGTTGTCGCTGGAGGAATGGAAAGCATGTCCAATGTGCCCTACTACATTCCCAAGGCAAGGTTTGGATATAAATTCGGAAATGGTGAATTCATAGATGGACTGGCTAAGGATGGCCTTCATGAGGTATATTATAATTTCCCCATGGGCAACTGTGCTGACAATACCGCCAAACAAATGAAAATCAGCAGGGAAGCCCAAGACCAATATGCCATCCAATCTTATCAAAGGGCTGCTGAAGCATGGAAAAATGGTTATTTTAAAGAAGAAGTCATCCCAGTTGAGCTTAAGGGCAGAAAAGGGGAAAGTATCCTGATCGATGAGGATGAAGAATATAAAAATGTAATTTTTGAAAAGATCCCTAGCCTTCGTCCTGTTTTCGATAAAGAAGGAACAGTGACTGCCGCCAACGCATCTACCATGAATGATGGCGCTGCTGCACTGGTGCTGATGAGCAAAGAAAAAGCTGAAGCACTAGGGTTAAAGCCTATTGCCAAAATCTTAGGCTTTGCAGATGCAGCGAGAGATCCCATTTGGTTCACCACTGCCCCAGCACTGGCCATTCCCAAAGCCATCAAAAATGCCGGACTGAGCAGCAGTGACATTGACTTCTATGAAATCAACGAAGCTTTTTCTGCAGTTGCCTTGGCCAATCAGGAACAATTGAACCTGTCAAATGACCAACTCAATGTGTTTGGAGGTGCTGTTTCTTTAGGACATCCACTTGGGGCATCCGGAGCTAGAATTATAGCCACCTTGCATTCCGTTTTGGAGCAAAAGGGAGGTTCCATTGGAGTAGCAGGAATCTGCAATGGCGGTGGTGGAGCATCCGCCATAGTGATTGAAAAAATGACTTAATTATCGGAATATTTATGCATCTCAAGTTTATTTGTGTCCTTCTTTTGACCTTTACCAGTTTCCTGAGCGCCAAAGGCCAAGAAGAGGTAAAAACCTTTTATGATGAAGAAAACACACAAATAAAAGAAGTGTATCAAACGGTAAATGGTCTCATTGAAGGGCCTTACCGTTTTTTTTATGAAGATGGTTCTCTACAACTTTTGGGACAGTTAAGCCAGGGAAAGAAAGAAGGCCTCTTTGTGAGTTTTTACCCTAATTCCAAAGATACCCTCAAAATCATCCCCTACAATAATGACAAGAGGAATGGCATGGTCAAGTCTTTCGACCAAGAAGGAAAACTTATACAAAAAGCGCATTTTTCAGAAGACCTTATGCAAGGTGAGCTGATCACATTTTACCCTAGTGGCAATCCAAAAATCAAAGCCGATTTTCAAGATAATAAACCTCACGGAGAGAACATCCAGTACTATGAAAATGGTCAAATTATGACCGTTTCCCATTATGATCATGGTGTCATGGATGGAGAACTAAAATCCTTTTATGAAGACGGTTCGGTCAAGACCCTTGAAAATTATGACATGGGAGAATTGGATGGAACTGTAACATCCTATTTCCCCAATGGACAGATGGAAGAACAGTCCAACTATAAGGAAGGAATACAGAATGGCTCTTATGAGAGCTATTATGAAGATGGAAAAATCCATCAAAAGGGAGAATTCAAAAAAGGCAAACCAGAAGGCAACTTTAAGTCCTTTTACCCGAATGGCGCCACCAAAGAAATCGCCTCTTATAAAAAAGGACTCCCAACTGGTAACGAAATTCTATATTATCCGTCTGGAAAGAAATCAGAATTGATCAGTTATGATGGTGAAGGTCAAACAGCCAGTCACGTGTTTTACCATGAAAATGGCCAAATCCTGAAAAAAATTTATTTTAGAAATGGTCTACCCAATGGAATGGTCACGGTTTATGATGAAGCTGGTCACAAACAAGAAACCATTCCTTATAAGCAGGGAAAATGGGATGGTGTCTATCAGAGGTATCGGGAAGGAAGGCTAATTTTAGAGCGGTCTTTTAGGGCTGGGAAACAACATGGTGAAGAGAAAAGCTACTATGACAATGGCCAACTAAAGGAACTGACTAGCTTTGAGCTTGACTGGAAAAGCGGCCCTTATCAACAATACAATGAGCAAGGTCAATTACTGGTAACCGGAAACTTTTGGTACAACAAAAAATATAAGGAATGGAATTATTATGATGAGAAAGGAACCTTGATCAAAACAGAAAACTTTAACAAAGAAGGCAAAATAATCAAATAATTTTATCCATTTAAAAGGTTAAAATCAGCCTAAACCCTATTTTTGTTATTTAAAATTCAATTATCAAAAAAATAGGACAGTGAAGCAAATTGGCTTACTGCCAACCTTGATTTAAAAGCATCATCATGAATACAGCTATAAAAGAGACCAATTTTGAATTCTCCAACCAAACAGGCTTTTACAAAGGAAAAGTAAGGGATGTTTATATGTTTGAGGATAAAATTGCTGTTGTTGCCTCAGATAGGATTTCTGCTTTTGATGTGGTTTTACCGCTTCCCATTCCTTTCAAAGGCCAGGTTTTGAACCAAATTGCAGCCAAGTTCCTAAAGGCCACTGCCGATATTGTTCCTAATTGGGTGACATCCACACCTGATCCCAATGTGACTATCGGTAAAAAGTGCGAACCTTTTAAAGTGGAAATGGTTATCAGAGGGTACTTGGCCGGACATGCTTGGAGAGAATACAGGGATGGAAAGAGAAGTATCTGTGGGGTAAGCCTTCCAGAAGGACTCAAGGAAAATGACAAGCTGCCAGTTCCTATCATCACTCCTACTACCAAGGCAGATGAAGGGCATGATGAAGATATCAGCCGTGAGGATATCCTAGCAAAGGGAATTGTCAGTGCTGAAGATTATGCGGTGCTGGAAAAATATACCAGGGCTTTGTTTCAAAGAGGTACTGAAATCGCTGCTGAAATGGGATTGATCTTGGTGGACACCAAATACGAATTTGGGAAATACCAAGGTAAAATCTACCTGATCGATGAAGTGCACACACCTGATTCTTCAAGGTACTTCTATGCGGACGGTTATGAGGCCAACCAAGAAGCCAATCAAGCACAAAAACAACTCTCCAAAGAATTTGTGAGACAGTGGCTGATTGCCAATAATTTCCAAGGAAAGGAAGGGCAGTCAGTGCCCAATATGCCAAATAAAATTGTAAATGATATTTCGGAACGTTATATTGAGTTGTACGAAAAAATTACCGGTGAAGCGTTCATCAAAGCGGACAATACCAATATGATGGACAGAATCAAGAAATCCATTGAAGAGAACATTTAGTTCTTCACCATTAAATAAAAGCAGGTCAATAAAATGGCCAAAATCAAACCCTAAATCATGAAGTACGCAGTAGATAAGAAAGAGCAATACGTCATCTTTACACTTCAGGAAGAAAAGTTGGATTCCCCACTTTCTCCTGTGTTGAAATCAGAACTTCTCACTGTCCATGCAGAAGGTTATCACAACCTTATCCTGGATATGAGCCAAGTAAAATATGCTGACTCCAGTGGCTTAAGTGCTTTGTTGGTTGGTCACAGGGCATTTAGTGAAGATGGAGGTATTTTCATCATTTCATCCCCTCAAGAGCATGTGACCAAGCTGATCAAAATTTCTATGTTGGACAAAGTATTGAATATTGCTGAGTCACAGGAAGAAGCTGCCGATGCGATATTTATCCACGAAATTGATGGAAGCAAGGAGGAAGAAGAGAACTAAATTTGGAATTTACAGTAACCATTTTAGGCTCCAATTCTGCCGTTCCTGCACATGAAAGGAACCAGACTTCTCAGATCATCACCATGGGCAATGAGCTAATGATGGTGGACTGCGGAGAGGCGACACAAATTCAATTACAGCGGTATAAAGTAAGGTCATCGAAGATCAAATACATCTTTATATCGCACTTACATGGAGATCATTACCTTGGATTGATGGGAGTGATCTCCACTTTTCATTTAAATAAAAGGAAAGAGCCATTGACAATTTTTGGGCCGAGAGGATTAGATGAAATTATTACTACACAGCTGAAATATGGCAATACCAAGCTGAATTACCCATTAAAATTTATCCGCACTGATTCAGATCAACAGCAACAGCTTGTTGATGCCAAAAGGTTCAAGGTATTTAGCTTTCCTTTAAAACATCGCCTGCCCTGTACCGGCTTTCTTTTTGTGGAAAAACTAGGTCAAAAGAACTTGGTCAAGGAAAAACTCTTAGAAAACAAACTCAGTATCCAGGCTATTAATACCCTGAAAAACGGCAAAGATTTCTTGGACGAAGAGGGGAATGTAAAATATGCTGTCAGTGAATTTACCCATCCCAGTCCTTCACCCAGAAAATACGCCTTTTGTTCCGACACCAAATATGATCTGGAATTGATTCCCTATATTCAGGGGGTGGATTTGCTCTATCATGAATCCACTTTTATGGAAAGTGAACATGAACGCGCGGCTGACACCTATCATTGTACCGCCAAGCAGGCTGCCAGTATTGCCTTAGAGGCAGAAGTAAAAAAGCTGCTCCTAGGCCACTACTCAACCCGTTATATCGAATTGGAGCCTTTATTGATGGAGGCAGAGTCGGTGTTCACCAACAGCCATTTAAGTATTGAAGGTCTGACTTATACCGTTTAGCCTATGGAAACCACTGCAGACAAGTCTTTCCACAATAAAAAAACATCCCTATTTATAGTCTTGAGTGGGATCTTTCTGACGAATGCCATTTTAGCAGAAATCATTGGTGTCAAGATTTTCTCCGGAGAAGCTACCTTGGGGCTTGAACCTGCTGGATGGACATTTTTCGGGAAGTATGTTTTGGATTTCAATCTTACAGCCGGAGCAGTCATCTGGCCTGTTGTCTTTATCACAACCGATATTATCAATGAGTATTTTGGAAAAAAAGGGGTAAGAAAAATAAGCTTCCTGACCGCTGGATTCATTGCTTATGGCTTTGTCTTTATCGCCATTGCCACCTCTCTTCCTCCAGCTCCATTCTGGTTGGATGTAAACAGCACTGATCCCGCAGGGCAGCCTTTTAATATAGAATATGCCTTTGATACCATTTTCAGACAAGGGCTGGGAATTATCATTGGTTCATTGACGGCTTTCTTACTGGGACAGTTGATTGATGTTTATGTGTTCCAAAAACTCAGAAAAATCACAGGATCCAAAATGATCTGGTTGAGGGCTACTGGCTCCACACTGGTATCTCAACTGATCGACTCCTTTGTGGTATTGGGCATTGCTTTTTATGTTTTTGGCAACTGGTCCATAGACCAACTGATTGCCGTGGGTATTATCAACTACATCTACAAGTTTACCGTAGCCATTGTCCTGACTCCCCTACTCTATTTGGGGCACGACATCATCGACAAATACCTTGGAAAAGAAGACGCCAAAAGAATGGCCGAAGAGGCTGCTTCAGACACTTCTTTTTTGTGATCAAAGTTACTTCCAAAAAGTCTAATTGATAAGAAAAACCATCTTGGTCAAATTAAAATAAACTGAAGAGTTAATTATCCTTAACAGGAAAATGCTAAACTCAATTGACTAAGAATCAAACCAAGTTAAAACGATGATAATTAATAACAGAACAATTAAGTTTTTTTTAAGATTAGCCCTATCAAGTGCTTTTCTATCTGCTGTAGCTGACCGATTTGGAATGTGGAGCGATGAAGTTTCGGTATGGGGAAATTGGCAAAATTTCATAAACTATACTCAATTAATAAGCCCTTGGATTCCAAACTCGCTGATTTCAATAATTGGCACAGTTGTCACTGCGCTAGAAATTATTTTTGCATTTTGTCTATTGGTAGGATTTAAGACAGAATTCTTTGCAAAACTAAGCGCTGTTTTATTATTGATATTTGCACTATCAATGACATTTTCAACGGGTATTAAAGGAGCCTTTGATTTTTCTGTTTTTACAGCTTCCGCAGCCGCCTTTGCATTAGGATCGATTAAAGAAAAATATATGGAAGTGGACAAATTGATGATTAATGAATAATCAATTTGACAAACATTTATGCAACCTTAAAGACTCAAATTTCTTATAAATTATACTACCTATTATATCCAATTTTAAAGCATAAAAAAGCCTCCCAACTTCCATTTTTTATAACTAAACTTCTTCCAAAAAGAATCAATTACACCTAAAACCAGTAAGTTTTCCTTGAGTTAATGATTATTTAACCACATCTTAATAATACATAACTAATTGATAATCAATATTTTATAAGTTCAATTTTTAAAGTTTGAACTTTCAAGGGTTCAGATCGCGCGAAGTGAACCCATAATTTGCATTCATTGTACATTTTTGCGGCAGAAAATTTCACTGAATTACTCAAGCAAAGAAAAAATGAAAACAAGGATGCCTATCAGATTATTATTAATGGCTTTGTTCCTACTGACTGCCCAGCTCAGTTTTGGTCAAAGCATGAGCATTACGGGTACTGTGGTGGATCCAAATGGGTCGCTTCCAGGAGCAATGGTTTATATTAAAGGAACCCAAACTGGCGGTACTTCGGATATCTCCGGCAACTTCCAAATCCTAAACCATCATACCGGAGATCAAACTTTGGTTATCTCTTTTATTGGATACAATGCCAAAGAAGTACCATTAAGTGTTGAGGCCGGTAAAGATATCAATTTGGGGCTTATAGAAATGGAGGAAGAGTCAACTGGCCTTTCCGAGGTAGTGGTAAAAGGAACTTACTACCCTTCCCAAATGAGAGCGATCAGTATGAAGAAAAGCTCCAACGCTATTTCTGAAGTTCTGGCAGCAGATGCCATCGGCAAACTTCCAGACAGAAATGCTGCCGAGGCAGTACAAAGGATGCAAGGTGTCTCCATCGAAAGGGACATGGGAGAAGGTAGAAGGGTAATCGTAAGAGGTGCCCCTACCCACTGGACTTCCATCACCCTAAACGGCAACAGACTTCCAAGTGCTGGCGGTGCTAGTGACGAAAGATATACGCAATTGGATGTATTTCCTTCAGAATTGATCCAATATGTTCAATTGAACAAAGCTTTGACACCTGATATTGACGGAGATGCCATCGGTGGCTCGATGAACTTTATCACCAAGTCCTCTCCTAGTGACCAATTGATCAGCGCCACCGTGGCCGGTGGTTACAATACCAACGCCAAATCCCCATCTTACAACACTTCCCTAATTTATGGAGATCGTATCGGTGAGAAATTTGGCTTTATTGCATCTGCCGTGGTTTGGGACAGGACAGCAGGTATTGACCGATATGGTATTGGATACAATTTTTCAAACCCTGACCCGGTACAGTCTTTCTCTATGAACAACCTTCAGTTGAGGGATTATGTAGCCAGAAGAAGGACAGCTGGATTCAATTTGGGCATGGACTACGACATTTCACCAAACAGCAAAATCTATTTTAAAGGACTCTATTCCCAATACTTGGATCAGCAGAAAGTAAGAGAAGCCTATTTCAACTTTGACAATAACAATGCACAACTTCAAGCAAGACACGCCGACTATGTAACAAACCTTTACTCTATGAAAGCAGGTGGAGAATTCAATATCAGCCACCGATTAAAATTGGATGCTTCTTACCAAATCTCTTCTTCTGACTTCAAGTTAAACAGTCCTGATAACTTACCCGAAGATGAAAGAGGTTATCCTATCGTAAACTTTGTACAGCCTATGACCTATGAAGGCCTTTCTTCTGATGGTTTCAAATACTTGGCCATGGACTCTCCTGAGGGCATTGGAGGCTCTTTGGAAAATGTACCAGCCGATTTGGGAGCTCCTCTTGACCCAAACTCAATGAGGTTAAATCAAATCATCCTGCAACAAATGGACAAGAAAGAAACAGATCATACTGGGCAATTTGACTTTACCCATCAAACCAATGATAAACTACAGTTGAAATTTGGTGGTAAGCTGTTGAATAAAGAAAGAGAGTTTAATTCTTCTGCCACCGTAAAAATGCAAGGAGCTTTATTAGGCATTCCAAATAGTCCTGACATGCTGTTCCTTTCTGACATGGAAACAGAATCAACCCCATATGATGGAACCTTCCTGAATGAACTGGGCGATGTATATGACGAGGTGAATATCAGCCAAATCACCAATGACCAAATCGATGCCATGTACACGGATGAGTTTGCTACTCAAAATGGACTGATCACAGTATTGGCAAAAGACGCTCCTTCCAATGCTCCTCAATCTTATACGGGCCAAGAGCAAGTGATCTCTGCCTATGCTATGGGAACCTATCAGGTTAATGAAAAGCTGGAGTTGATTGGTGGGATCAGAAATGAAGTCAACCACTTGGAGTTTACAGGTGCTAGGGTACTTACCGATCAAGATGGGTCTACAGTGGAAGAAGTGACCAGCACAAAAGATTACAATGCTTTCTTGCCAATGGTTCACCTTAAAATGAAGCCCAACAACAACACTATTGTAAGGGCAGCTTATACCCGTACTTACGCAAGGCCAACCTTTAACAGGCTGAACCCTGGTGTACAGATCAATAACCTTACCCAGACCATCACGGAAGGCAACACTGAATTGGATCCGACTTTCTCCAATAACTACGATCTTGCCTTTGAGTATTACCCTGAAGAATTGGGGATATTCTCAGCAGGTATCTTCTACAAGGACCTTTCCAACTATATCTATGATGATCAAAGCATTGAAGTGTACAATGATTTGAATTACCTAAGGTCTCGTCCAGAAAACCTTGAAAGTGCCTGGTTATATGGTATTGAGTTGAGTTATGTCAAGCGTTTCACCAACATGGATAACTTCATGAAGAACTTTGGTGTAGAACTTAATTACTCCTATATCGACTCAGAAGTGGAAATCCCTACTTTCACAGAAGGGGAACAAACAGGAAGTTACAAGACCTCTTTGCCAGAGCAAGCCAACCACATTGGAAATGCCATTGTGTTTTATGAAAACAATAAATTCATGGCCCGCCTTGCCGGTAACTTCAAAGGCAAATATGTCAATGCCATCCGAAGCATTGCTGGTCCTGAGCACTACCGTTGGTTTGGCAATAACTTTACCGTTGATTTTTCATCTTCTTACCTATTGTCAGACAACTTCAGACTATTTGTTGAGCTCAACAACATCACCAACGCACCTAACCGATATTACCATGGTGTGTCTGACAGACCGGAAGAGGCTGCATGGTCAGGAATCCGCGGCCAAATCGGGTTGAGTTTTAACCTCAGATAATTTCGAAAAGCAATCAAGATCATGAAAAATACATTCAATTTTATTGGAAGTGCAGCTCTGCTATGGAGCGCACTTTCCTGTAATCCTCAGGAAGAAACCATTCAGCTAGAGAATGGACAGGTAGAGGTTCCCGCCGATATCAAAATCAATCAGATCCAAGTATTGGGTACGCACAATAGTTACGCAAAGCCTGTTGACACCGCAGTGTTCAACCTTGTAGAACCTATTTTTGAAAAGATGATGGGGCAATTTGCAGCCAGCATGTCCGCAGAGCAAAGGGCCAAATACAAAGAATATCATCCCAATGAAATGCCCATCAGTTCGATGCTTGCTTATGAGCACCCTGATTTCAATACCCAGTTGGATGCTGGATTAAGGTCTCTGGAGATTGATGTCTATTACGACCCTACTGGAAACAGGTTCAACAAGCCAGCGACCTATGAGATCCTAAAGCAAAAGGGCAAAACTGATTTGGCCCCTTTTGATACCGAAGGACTAGACCAACCTGGTTTCAAGGTATTGCATATGGCGGATATCGATTTCAGAACCTACTATCCTACTTTCCAAAAGGCGTTGGAAACGCTAAAAAATTGGTCGGATGCCCATCCTAGCCACACACCTATCTTCATCATGATAGAAGCCAAGGATCAAGGATTCCCTATTTTCCCCAATTCATCCGAGGTATTGCCCTTTACGGAGCAAGCTTTTGATGAACTGGACAACTTGGTCGTTTCCGTCTTGGGCAAGGACAAAATCATCACGCCTGATCAAGTGCGTGGAGATTTTAAGACTTTAGAAGAAGGTATCTTGGCACAGAACTGGCCAACTCTTAAAGAATCCATTGGAAAGTTTGTCTTTATGTTGCTCCCTTCTGCCGGAGGGATGTCAGCTGAAAGTCCTTATGTAAAAAGCCACCCTGCTTTGGAAAACAGGATCATGTTTGTACAATCAGAAAGAGGGCAAGACCATGCTGGTTTCCTTCTTTTGGACAATGCCATTGTAAGGCAAGAAGACATCAAAGAAGCGGTTAAAAAAGGCTATCTGGTACGAACCAGGTCTGATATAGAAACCTATGAAGCCAAAGTCAATGACATGAGCCGCGCGAATGCTGCCTTTGAAAGCGGCGGACAGGTGGTCTCTACTGATTTCTTCAGGCCTGGCAATTCATACGGAACCGACTATGTAGTCAAAATGCCCAATGAACTTCCCATGAGGCTAAACCCAGTCAATTCCAACACCGAGAAATAATCGGATACATTTAAAAGTAAAAGTTAATACTACAATGAAATATACCAACTCCATCAAAGCCTCCATTTTAGGGCTTTGCCTTGCTTTCCAAGGATGTGGTCAAAAAGAGATTGCTATTGAAGGTGGTCGGGTGAAAATTCCAGCCGACCTAAAAATAAACGAAATACAAGTTTTAGGAACCCATAACAGCTATGCTACAAAAAGGGACACTGCCATTTTGAACTTTATTGACCCCATTTTCACAGGGATGATGGGGCAATATTTCAACACCATGAGTGAGGAGGCCAAGGCCAAATACAAAGAATACCATCCCAATCAGATGACCATCAAGGAAATGTTGGCCTACGACTTTCCAGATTTCCCTACCCAGCTGGATGCAGGCATGCGTTCCTTGGCCATTGACATCGTTTATGATCCTAGCGGCAACCGATTTAGTCGTCCGGCTATCTATGATATAATGAAGGCAAAAGGTATTCACCATTACCAGCCTTATGATTCCACTGGAATGGACCAGCCGGGTTTCAAGGTGATGCATATAGCGGATATCGATTTCCTTTCGCATTACAAGACCTTCGAACAGGCTCTTAACGCACTTAAAAGCTGGTCTGATAAGAATCCTACCCATGCGCCAGTTTACATCATGATCGAGGCCAAAGATGCCGGTTTACCGATCTTTCCCAATTCCACCGAAGTGCTTCCCTTTACTGCAGAAGTCTATGACCAACTGGATCATAAACTGGAAAGTGTACTGGGCAGGGAAAAAATCATCACACCAGATGATGTCCGAGGTGATTATGCTACGCTAGAAGAAGCAGTATTGGCCCAAAACTGGCCAACTTTGGAAGCTTCTCAGGGCAAGTTCATCTTTTTGCTTTTGCCAGGAAGTGCAGGGCTATCCAATGACCATTCCTACTTGCAAGACCATCCATCCCTAAAAGGACGTATGATGTTTGTCAAAGCAGATGTAGGACAAGACCATTGCGGATTTCTCTTACTGGACAATGCCATTGTCAGAAAAGGGGATATTGAGGAGGCTGTCAAAAAAGGTTATATGGTCAGGACCCGCTCGGATATCGAAACTTACGAAGCCAAGGTCAATGACATGAGCCGAGCAGAAACTGCCTTCGAAAGTGGTGCCCAAGTCGTTTCCACAGACTTCTTTGAGCCCGGAAATGCTTATGGAACCGACTATGTGGTCAGAATGCCCAACAATCAACCGCTAAGGTTAAATCCAGTCAATCGGGCTGAAGGAAAATAATTCACCCTATAAGTGATCAATAACTTTAAGGCTGCTATGGACAATTTCGTCTGTAGCAGCTTTTATTTTTATTTTGTAGAGTTTAATTTGACCGAAATAAAACACTTTTGAGAAATGAAAAAACTCCTAAGCTACTCTTTACTTTTAATTTTGACTTTCAGTTGCAATGCAAACGACTTTTCTGATACTGAAATGTATTTCGAGACAGACAAAGAAACCTATAGTCCTAATGAAAAATTTGAAATAATTGTTAATATATCTCCCAAACAAGGGGAAAAGAAAATCAGAATTTTAAAGAACTTCAACAATATTAAAATTTCATTTTATACTGAAGACGGAAATTTAGGATTCTCAGAAATTTTAAAAGATAAATTCATTGAGGGGCGAAGTTTATTTGAAGATGAAAGCAAATACATAGATGAATTTATCATTTCAAAATCAGAGCCTTTTAATAAGGCTTTTGAAGGGAGCATCACTGAAAGTAAGAAAAAAATATTTTTTGAAATCCCTGAATTAAACATAAAAGATAGTTTAAATAAATCAGAACTTATCAACAACCCAACGATTATCATTAAAGGAAATTGCAGCAGCGTATATAATGGAATAGAAGAAGTATTCGCACAAAAAGAAATAAAAATTTTAATTGATTAACTATAATTCAATAATATGTGTACCCAAAAGAGTTTACGTATCTAGGAAAATCCAAAATAACAAACGGAATCCAGGAATTCGGCCCTTGGAGCAGTTACGGAGGGCGTTAAGAAAATAAGTTAGCTCGCGTCTTGAAACAGCGAGATCCACTCATTTTCAGCCCAGAGCTAGTGATCCAAAATTAAGTTGAGTAAAACGGTCCTGATCGAAACAGTAATCAGCCCAATTTGAAGAATGCTCCACTGACCTAGATTTTTTGAAAGGCTATTACACATATTCAATAACTCATTATAACAAAAAAGTAAACTTAAATCTCTACCTCACAATTGAATAAGTAAAAACCAGCACACAGTGATGTAAATCCTGTTTTATAAAATTTCACTATTTCCTTCCCTTAATCAACATGCCTAAAACATTCCTGTAAAATGATCATTCCAGGCATTTAGTCAAAATTAAACCAAAGCTAGTTATTTGATCATAAATATACATGAACTATGTTTGCCTGAATACAAACAGTCCATTTTTGGTGATTTACACCTATTCAATGATTCAAGATACTTCAATGAATAAAAATCAATTTTCACAGACGATGGCAAAGAAATCCGAAACCGAACTAAAAGCAATTATTTCGGATGACAAGTCTTACATTGAAGATGCACGACTCGCTGCTTCTTGGGAACTTGAAGCCCGTGGTCAAAAAAGTAATGAAAGTATAGAGATACAACAAGTTATAGTTGATCAAAGCAGGGACAAGAAGCTTGTTTCCAACAAAAGAAAGAAATACATTACAGATGATCCGAGTGCTCCTGAACTGTATACTAAACAAGCTATTATCTTTTTTTCAGTATTTTTCTCTACAGTTTTTGGCGCATTTCTTCTCATGTCTAACCTAAAAACTGTCCAAAAAAGAAAAGCAAGATTTTGGGCCTTAACATTTGGTGTTTGCTATACCATCTTGATGATTTTAATTCTGAATCAGGTTGAAAAGAGTTCCCAATTGGGTTTGGTTTTCAACTTAACTGGAGCAGTCATATTGAGTGAAACATTTTGGAATAGACGAATAGGGAAAGAACTGAAACACAGAAAGAAAAAGATTTGGAAGCCTTTAATTATTTCAATAATTATCACCATCCCTTTTGTACTAGCAATAGTTTATGGATAACCAAAACCTATATGAATACCTATGCTAAGACTAAGCCCAAGTGAGTCTCCTTTTTACATAGCTAACAAAAAATATTGTGATAGTTTAACTTTTCTATTAGATGAAAAAGACATAAAATATTCAGGCTCTATTTCTAGCTATGGGTATGATGTTTCATTTGAAATATCATATAAAGGTAGACGGTATCATTTTAATTACCATAAACATCAAATTTACGATGGTATTGGGATAAGGAATGCTAGAAACTATTCCTATACTAATTTCCGATTTGATTTTAGACTGTTTGATATTATGAAGATCAACCGAGTATTTCCTTTTGAGCAATTGCTAAGAAAAGCGGAGAAACACGTCATTGATGGACAATTTAATATTCTACTCAATAAAAACACCCCAAAGAGAACCTTGAATAAACTAGTTGCTTTTTGTAGGACTACAGAAGTTGTGTATTTAACTTCATCCACCTCCTCAACCAAATGTGCGATTAACAATTTAAACCTCGATCCATGGGAAATTATCCATCTTGTTGAAAAGCATTTGATCCAAAGACCTGCCCATCAAGCTAAAAACAGGTTGTAGTTTCAAACATTTTCAATTCACCTCTTATTTCCCTGAGACCAACTACCTTCATCAGCTTTATTCCTTTCGGCCAGTTGTTGGGCGATCATACTTCCGGAAACCAGCTGTAAGGCATGGTAAAGCATCAAAGGCAAAAGAATCACACCAAAGGTGACTGGATCAGGGAAAAGCACCTTTCCCATGGCCGCTCCCTGAATAAGGGACTTTTTGGAGCCACAAAACAATACGGTGATTTGGTCTTCTCGGCTAAATCCCAACAGTTTTCCCATCCCAAACATCATGGCCGCCATTACCAAAAACAGCAAGAGCATCAACCCGCCCAAAGTCAGTAGAAAAGCCCAGCTTTGTCCCTCAAACATCCCCTGCCCAACGGCTGCAGAAAAAGCCGAAAAGACAATCATCAAAATGATGGACTGGTCCATGTACTTCAACCCTGTACTGTATTTATTCACCCACTTGCCCAATACACCATGTAGCACAAAACCTATAACCACAGGAAATAACACTTGTAAACTCAGCTTCCAAAAAGTATCCAACAGATCAAAGTTCATCTCACTGCCCTCCAAAAACAACTCCATCCAAATGGGCGTAACAAAGATTCCCACAATACTTGAAATACTGGCATTGAAAATGGCTGCAGGAATATTTCCACCAGCAATGGAGACCATTACTACTGAAGCAGAAACTGTGGATGGCAAGGCAGAAAGGTAAAAAGCTCCCAACCAAATGCTACTATCATCAGTCCCAAAAACACTTTTCACCAATAACACGACTGCCGGAAAAACCAAAAAGGTCGTACTTTGAATCAACAGGTGAAGCTTCCAGTTGCCCAAACCGGACCTGAGTTTTACCGGATCCATCTTTACCCCATAGAAGAAAAAAATCAGGGAAACTCCATAATGGGTGATCTCCTTAAAGGGAATAATACTGTCAGGTGCTCCCCATCCAGGAAACATATTGGCCAGGACAATGGTCCCGATCAAGGCAAGAAAGAAACCGTTCAATCCGGCTTTGGTCAAAATACTCTTTAACTGCGTCATGCTGTAAACTCAACTGTTTCTTTTAAAATTGTCGCAGATCACGGCTGTTGCTATTGCGACGTTCAAAGACTCTGCATGACCAAAACGGGGAATGGTCAGTTTTTGTGTAACCAAAGGTGCTAGGACATCAGAAATCCCCTTGGATTCATTGCCCATTAGGATAATCCCTCCCTCAGTGATGGTTTTGGAATGGATATTATCTCCTTCCAAAAAAGCTCCATAAACTGGAAGCTGTTGTTGAGGTAAATAGTCCTTGAGCTCAGTATAGAAAAAGGATACTCGCGTAAAAGAACCCATACTGGAGTTCAGCACTTTAGGGTTATAGAAATCCGCTGTCTCTTTTGAGAAAATCAGTTTCTTGATCCCATACCAATCTGCAATCCTGATGATTGTTCCCAAATTCCCGGGATCCCTAACATCATCCAACGCAATGGCCAGTTCTCCTTTCTCAATATCAAAAGGACTGTTGTCCTTTAGTTTGGCCACAGCCAAAGATCCATCATTGGTTTTGAAGGAACCGGCTGCTTCCAGGTTTTTTGGAGTCACTTGAAAGCACTCGCCCTTGCAGGTATCTATCAGCTTTTGCTGTTCTTCAAAGTATTTGTCTGTATAAAGAAGATGTGTAACTTCAAAATCAGAAAGCAGTAATTCCGTTACATTTTTGGATCCTTCTACAAAAAAAGCATTCTCTTGTTTACGGAATTTTTTCTGTTGTAAGGATTTAATAAACTTAACTGTATTTTTGCTGATCATTAAGGTCGATGAGTTGTGAATAAAACCAAATATATAAACTTTCTTCTTGCCTTTCTTTTGCTTTCTTCATGTTCTTTGACCCGGGGACTAAAAGAAGATGAATACCTGGTCTATGACGTGGACCTAAAAGGTGTCGAAAAAAGCAATGAGGAGAAAGTAAAGGAACTCATCAAACAAACGCCCAATACCAGAATCCCCATACTCAATTTTTCCCCTGGGGTATTTATCTATAACATTGGCAAAATGAACTATGACAGTGCAAAACTGGCCAATAAAAAATTAGAAACAGAAGCCAAGCAAAGGGCAATCGAACTGCAGCTAGACTCTATTCCCGGAAACAACAAATTGGAGAGAAAGTATTTTAAATACAATAACCGGATAGAAGACCTCAACAAAAAACTGGACTATGGCAATTGGTTTATGAGAACGGGCAATCCCAAAACCATCTATGATAGCTCCAAAACCTATGCTTCAGAAAGAGAAATCACCAATTACCTGATCAACCATGGTTTCTTTGATGCGGAAGTGTCCACTTCCTACCATACCAAAGGAAAAAAAATCTATGTAAACTATGACGTAACTGAAAATGAAGGGTACATCATTGATAGCATTTATACCCGCTCTGATGATGAAAATATCTACCGTTTGCTGAGGCAGGACAAAGAAAACAACCTGATCAAAAAAGGAAGAAGATACAATCAGGACAACCTTACCAAAGAAAGACAGCGCGTTGAGGACCTTTTGAAAAACAATGGATATTATACTTTTTCAAAATCCTATATCGAATACAATGTATATAAAGATACGCTTGAAAAAAATGTATCCATAGAGCAGATTATTAGGAAACCTACCTACGCTGACAGGCATAAAGTCTATACTATTGACTCGGTCATCTTTGATATCTCCACTCCTACTGACGTTATCTCCGATCAGGAGGTCAAGCGAGAATTTGATGACATCACCTATGTCATGTACCAAGACCGGTATTCGGAAAGGATCATTGACTCAAGGGTATTCATCAATAAAGGTGATTTGTATAACAAATCAGAAGTATTGGAAACCCAAAGGCAGCTGGCCAACCTGGATATTTTTAGATTTGTCAATATTGCCTTTGACACCTTGGGAAACAATATCACCACTCGGATTTTCACCCAGCCCAATCAAAAATACCAAATCACTAACCAGTTGGGTGCCAGCATTACGGAACAGCTTCCTGGTCCTTTCTTTAGCCACTCTTTGAGAAATAGGAACCTCTTCAGGGGACTGGAAATCTTTGAGTTCAACTTTCGCGCCGGCCTGGAAGGAGTGGTATCAGCTACCACTGCCGGAGGTGTCTATCGCAGTAGGGAATTGAGTACTTCTGCTTCGGTAATTTTCCCTCAGTTCCTCTTTCCTTTCAATCAAAAAGCATTGGAGCAGTATGGTCGGTACAATCCTAGAACAAGAACCCTGATTGGTTACAACTATGTGAATCGGCCTGAATATATCCGGGAAGGTTTCAATACCATCATTGCCTATAATTGGGCTACAAGAAACCAAAGGCAGCAGTACACCATCAATGTTCTGGATGCCAACCTCATCCGTTCCAACCTTGACCCAGCCTTTGAGGAACGCCTATTGGAATTGCAGGAGTTGGGAAACAACCTGATCAACTCCTTTCAGTCTTCTTATGTCAGTAGTATTTCCGGACAGGTCATCATCAACTTCAATGAATATGGTCTGTGGCAAAGGAATCGCTCTTCTCTATGGCGGCTATTTATGGAAAGCGGGGGAACTTCCATCAACTTTCTTAACAAAGAACACTTTCAAGATCGAAGTCTTCAGTATTTTCAGTTCCTGAAATTCCAGTCTGATTTCCGCAGGTACATTCCTCTCAGCAGAAAAAGCACTTTTGCTTACCGTATCAACACAGGAATAGGCGTCCCTTATGGAATCAGTGATGGAGTCTTACCCTATGAAAAGTATTTCTTTGCTGGGGGGAGCACGAGTATCAGGGCCTGGCAACCCAGACGTTTGGGGCCTGGATCATTTACTCCTGCCACCAATGAGGAAGGTTACTTTGATTACCGCTATGAGCAACCAGGTGAAATACTCTTGGAGGGCATGTTTGAATTTCGAAGGGAGCTTTTTGGTTATTTTGATGGAGCATTCTTTATTGATGCAGGAAACATCTGGACCATCAAAGAAGACCCTGCGCGGGAAGGAGCTCAGTTCAAACCTGGTAAGTTTGTCAGGGATATCGCCATTGGTACAGGCTTGGGACTAAGAATGGACTTCGATTTCCTTGTTTTGAGATTGGACATGGGGATCAAGGCGGTGGACCCTGCACAACCTGAAGGGGAGCGCTTTATATTGGACAATATTTCCTTTAAAAAACCTTTGGGTGAAAAAGGCCAAACGGTATTCAATATCGGTATTGGATATCCTTTCTAATCAAGTAATTTTAAAATTGATCAATCATTGACTATGCATAAAATCAGTAAAGAGCAAATCTCTGAAGAGTTCAAAACCATCCAAGACCACATTTGCAGTGAATTGGAGGCTGGGGACGGAAAAGCCAAATTCCATGAAGACCTTTGGACAAGGGAAGCTGGTGGAGGAGGAAGAACCCGCATCATCAAAAATGGAAATATCATCAGCAAAGGTGGTGTGGCATTTTCAGCGGTGCATGGCCCTACCCCGGATAAAATCCTCAAAAAACTCAAACTAGAGCAAGCTGACTTCTTTGCCACAGGGGTCTCTATTGTGATCCACCCTGATAATCCCATGGTACCAATTATCCATATGAATATCCGGTATTTTGAGATGAGCAATGGCACTTATTGGTTTGGAGGAGGGATTGACCTTACCCCACATTATGTTGATGAGGAAGATGCCAAGTTCTTTCATCAGCAATTAAAAGACACCTGCGACCGATATGATTCAAATTGCTATGAAAAATATAAAAAATGGGCAGATGACTACTTCTATTTGCCTCACCGTGAAGAAACCAGGGGTATTGGAGGGATTTTCTTTGACCGCTTGACGGCCACAGAAGAACATTCCTTTGAAGCAACTTTTGACTTTGTAAAATCCTTAGGATACCTCTTCCCCAAAATTTATTGCTACTTTATGGCCAAAAATGCTGCTTTGCCATTTACCGATGAGCACAAAAAGTGGCAAGCACTCAGAAGGGGCCGATATGTGGAGTTTAATTTGGTATGGGATGCAGGAACCAAGTTTGGCTTGGATACCAATGGTAGGACTGAAAGCATCCTTATGAGCATGCCACCACAGGCGGAGTGGGAATACATGAGTATTCCGGAAGAGCAATCCGATGAAGCTAAAACGCTTTCATTGTTGAAAAAAGATATTGACTGGATAAATTATTAATAAGTGATAGAAACAATTAAATATTGGGACGAGGAGTTGTTTCTCTTTCTGAATTCCCAGCATTTTGACTGGTTGAACCCTATCATGTACGGGATTTCTGGTACAGCGATATGGTTGCCATTATATGCTTTTTTGGCTTATTTAATTATCAAAAATCTAGGTAAAGGCAGTATTTGGGTTTTTATTGGAATTGCACTGGCCATCCTTTTCAGTGACCAGTTGACTTCTGGACTCATGAAACCTTTCTTTGAAAGGCCCAGACCTTGTCATGATACAAGGTGGGAAGGCATTATGTTTAATTACAAGCATTGTGGTGGGATGTACGGTTTTGCTTCTTCCCATGCTTCCAACACTTTTGCCTTGGCCACCTATATGCTGATTACCTTTCACAGAAAAGTTAAAGGCTTTGGTTGGTTGTTTCTCTGGGCCGTTATAGTTTCTTACAGTAGAGTTTACCTAGGAGTTCACTACCCTGCTGACGTTTTGGTAGGGGCATTCATAGGAATCTTGATGGGATTGATTGCTTGGTGGATCGTGGTAAAAATCAAAATGACCACCATCCGCAAAGTGGAAGAAATGGATGAATAAGAAGAGCTTGATTGATTCTGATCAAAGTCCATTTTATTCCTCTTCGGTATTTACAACCCCAAACAGGAATTACATCCTGCCCTTTATAATTCTAATTATTCAATACTCTCTACTCACTACTCTATACTCATAAATTAATATCCTTTGATCATCCTTTGGATGTACTTTCCAACAATATCAAACTCCAAGTTCACCTTGTCCCCTACCTTTAGTTGGTGGAAATTGGTATGTTCGTAAGTATATGGAATAATTGCTACTGAAAATCCTCCCGGTATAGAATTAAAGCAGGTCAAGCTGGTGCCATTGATGGTAATGGAGCCTTTTTCTACAGTAACATTTCCTTTGGTATCATCAAAAGAAAAGTCGAATAGCCAACTTCCATCTTGGGAATCCACCTTTTTGACAAAGCCTACCTGATCCACATGTCCCTGAACAATATGTCCATCAAAACGTCCATTAGCAGGCATGCATCGCTCGAGGTTAACCTTCTTTCCTACGCTCCATTCACTCAGGCTGGTTTTTTGAAGCGTTTCATCAATTGCCGTCACCCTATAGACATCTCCTTCTATCTGTACGACAGTCAGACAAACACCATTATGGGCCACAGACTGATCAATTTTTAATTCTCCCGTAATTGGGGATTGAATATCAAAATGGATATTGGTACCTTCTTTGGTGATGGCCTTGATCTCGCCCATTGTCTCCACTATTCCAGTAAACATGAAAAGCTAAAATTTAATGTTCATATAATCAGACAATAAGTAAAATTGCCTTTTCAGGATTAAAATTAAGCCATTTAATCCATTAACTTAGCATTAAAAAGCAGTAAAGCACAAAATAAGTTCAATCAACAGCATGCTGAAATTAGAGGACAGCTACATCCACAAAGGCCAAAGGAAATCACTGGTAAAAATTCTGGAAAGGAAGGGTATTATGGACAAAAAAGTACTGGATGCAATCGGTACGGTACCCCGTCATTTTTTCTTTGATAGTGCTTTACACTCTCATGCCTATGAGGATAAAGCTTTTCCTATTGGAGAAGGACAGACCATCTCCCAACCTTTTACAGTAGCTTTCCAAACGGAACTGCTCCAGGTCAATCCTGGGGATAAAATATTAGAAATAGGGACTGGTTCTGGGTACCAAGCTGCCATCCTTTATTTATTGGGGGCGGAAGTGCATACCATTGAATACAATAAAAAGCTCTACGAAAAGACCAAAAAGTTTTTGCCTAAAATCGGAATAAACCTTAATTTCTATCATGGAGATGGATCTTTGGGATTGACTGAAAAAGCCCCCTTTGATAAAATCATTGTCACCGCTGGTGCTCCTGTAGTACCTAATAGCCTCCTTAAACAATTGAAAATTGGAGGAATTCTGGTCATACCTGTAGGAGACCGAAACAGTCAAAAAATGATGAAGCTGGTCAAAAAGACTGCCAGACAGGTTACCCAAGAAGCTTATGACAATTTTGCATTTGTCCCTTTACTGGGGGAAGAAGGATGGTGAAATCAAAATATAATTCTATAACAACTTATTTCAATTTGTTTTATAGAAAAAATATTTTGTATTTTCGTAAAAAATATAATTAAAATGGGAAAGGTTAAAAAAGTACAGGAATCAGAAGTAATCATGACCGAAATGGTGTTGCCCAATGACACCAATACCCTTAACAACCTTATGGGCGGTAAGTTGATGCATTGGATGGATATCGTTGGTGCCATTGCAGCACAGAAACATTCCAACCGCATCGTGGTTACAGCATCTGCTGACAATATCTCTTTTAAACATCCTATTGCCCTCGGAAATGTCGTTACCCTAAAGGCCCAAGTTACCCGCTCCTTTAATTCTTCCATGGAAGTTTACATTGAGGTTTGGGCAGAGGATATTCCGGCCAATACCAAAACAAAAACCCATAGGGCATTTTTTACCTTTGTGGCCGTAGATCAAAACGGCAGGCCTATTGAGGTTCCAAAATTGGAGCCTAGCAATGAAGAAGAGCAAGAGCTATTTGATGGGGCCTTGAGAAGAAGACAGCTCAGACTGGTTCTTGCCAAAAGAATGGATCCAAAAGACGCTGTGGAACTTAAGTCTATCTTTGGGTTTGAAGAAGCCATAGAAAAGAGGTCCTAAAAATCCTAAATGTATCTCTACATCTTAAATTTACAATTCTTTTTTAGCTGAAATGAGTCTCTGAAGGTTGTTTTCAGATATAATTTTGATCATTTTAGCCCTATGGAAGAAATGGACTTAAATAAACTGGGCTTATTTATGGATGAGGAAATTTTCCTTATTCCAGACGATGCTAAAGAACTTTTGCTCGCTAATAAATTTAAAAATTACGGTGAGGATCTTCCAGAAGAAACCGCAATGGTTAGCGAACCAACTCCTACCCTTTCTGACATAGAAAACAACTCCAATAATGGCCAAGACAATGACATCATTACCTTGCCTTATGAAGGTGATTTCGAAAAAGGGCTATTGATAATCTATCAGGGAGAGGAAATGTCTGAGGACATCAAGGCCTTTTTATTGAAGATTTTACGGGCCGTCTCTTATTCCCTAAAAGACATTGGGCTGGTTTCCTCTGTTCAATTGTCCAGTTTTCCTCCAACTGCCCTTAACCAACTCAACGCTCATAAGATTATTGTCTTTGGGCGGTTAAGCCACCCAATTATCAAACTTAAGGAAGCAAACTATGAAATCACTGCTGAAGGAGATACAGAATATATCTTTGCAGATGACCTTCCTGTGATCTTTGAAGATGAAAATCTCAAAAGAAAATTATGGAAAAGCCTTCAAGCCTTTTTCAACATCAACAAATAAGCCTCAAATACAACCTCATAATAATGGATAATGCACATCAAATTGGAACATTAAAAAGATTCAGGGCCATCAGTTATGCCGAGGGCATTTCCTATCTCTTACTATTGTTCATCGCCATGCCTTTAAAATACACCATGGATATGCCCTTGGCCGTAAAATATACAGGTTGGGTCCATGGAATATTGTTCATCGTTTATGTTTATGCTGTTTTCCCAACTCGCAGAAATTTAGAATGGACTTTTAGAAGGACACTATTTGCACTAATCGCCTCCGTTTTACCTTTTGGTCCGTTCTTATTCGATAGAAAGTTGAGACAACAGGAGAAAGAGCTGCGCGCTTAATCAAAATATTTTGACTTAAAGTGATTGATAAGAAAAAGCATATCTATCCTATCAGTAGGGGTTTGAGAAGATACCTTATCAAATACGGAAGGGAAGTGGACATCCCTGTCCATTACAAAGAGCTACTTCGGTATGTGAGCTCAATTTCTCTATATGATTCAAAAGGCAATGACACCTTATGGGAAACGGTTTTTTATAATGAACATGACCGGGTAGACATCCACTATAACCTAAAAAAGATCTACGCCATTCTAAAAGCCGAGGGCGACATGAGTGTGATGGAGCACTTGTATGTGGACAGGGTGGATCTTTGTACTTATGGCAACACCCAACCTTTTAGGATTCGGGTCGTCAATCGCATTAATGACAACTTCGATTATTTCTACGTAAAAATTGCTGATGCTTCAAGAGTTTATGGGCTCGAATTGGAACATTTGCTTTCTCCTAATAGGATTAGCTATGTGGTTTATCAGGACACGCTGATCGAGGAGCATATTGCAGGCATACCTGGCGAGCAGTTTATGCGTCAACACATCCATGATCCATTGCTGAATCCAATCAGAATCTCCAAGGAATTCGTCAAATTCAATGAGCGCTGTTTTGTAAGGCTTCTTGGCGATATGCATTCCTCCAACTTTGTGGTGGATGTGACCCCTGATTTTGAAGAAGTCCATTATCGGATCAGGGCGATTGACTTTGACCAGCAGTCTTATGAAGGAAAAAAATCTGTTTATCTCCCCCAGTATTTTAAGCAAAACAACACGCTGATACAATTGGGAATCAAACACATTACACCAGAATCCATGGCCCAATACCAAAGGGAGGAAAGGGCCTTGATTGCTTTCCGACTCAAGACATCCACCAAAGAGATTGAAGATATCCTTCACAGCATGGAACGGGACATCATTTCTACCAGAGATAATGTTGAAAGTCTTAAACAAGATTTGGCCAAACACTATAAAACTTCCGTATTCCTAAACTGCAATAATATGGGGGAAATCCTAAGACTGAGTCTGAGACAGGTACTCTACAAATAAGAATTTAATCCGATCCCTGAATAATTCAATTTTCAGAACTTTTTACCTATTCTAATTCTAAATTACAGTTAAAACCAAACATTTTTGAACCATACTATGTTATAAAGACGTAATATTTTATAGATCTTGGCACAGTATATGATTGAAATTAGTTGTCTCAAAGGCAAGTTAATGAATCATCAATTGCCTTTGATTTGATGCCTAAACCCGAATAAGTCGGAGCCAGGTATTTTAATTTTATTACGGATTACATTAGATAACTTTAAAACTACAAAACCATGATTACTACAGAAAAAAGAGTATTCAAGAAATTAGGTTTTAACGAAAACGAATCTGAAAAAATCGTTGACTCTTTAAATAAGCTATTAGCGAATTACCATGTTCATTTTCAAAAGTTGAGAAACTTCCATTGGAATGTTACTGGTGGTGATTTCTTTGATCTACACGAGAAATTTGAAGAGCTATATACTGAATCCTTTGAAAATATCGATTTGATCGCCGAAAGAGTCAGAGTATTTGGTATGACTCCATTGAGTTTGATGAAGGACTATCTGAAAGCAGCAGAAATTGAAGAGGTAGGAACAGATCTTGCTTCAGACGAAATGGTGGTGGAAGTCTTGAAGGATTTTGAAATTCTAGCTGAAAATATGAATGAATGTGCTAGTAAAGTAGCAGACCTTGGTGATACAGCCACTGAAGATATGCTTATTGGAATGATCAAAAGCATTGAACAACACCACTGGATGTTGACATCTTTCTTGAAGAAATAAAACTAGAAATATTAAAAAATCCCCGACCAATTAATTGGTCGGGGATTTTTTTTATGCCCATAATCAGCACTATCATTAGGCAGCGTTTCTAGCTGCATTGATAATACCAAACATGGTTCTCAAAATTAATTTTTGAAGCACTGCATTTTCCTTTCCTGAATCCAACATCTCCTGAATAGCATATTGTTGGATGGTAATCAAAGGCAATACAATTTTTTCCCTAATGGCAATAGAGTTCCTGCTCACTTCATTATCTTCCAAAAGAGAATCCATATCTGATATCTCAAGGATCTTATCTAATGACCGCTTATATTCCTCATGCATCAATTTCCAAAAATCCCCATAGACCTCATTGTCTTTCAAATAAGCTGTGGAAGGGTAGAATGATTTGGCCAGTGATTGCATGGAGTTCCCCATAAGTGATCTAAAGAACAAAGAATCCTGATAAAGTTTAATCACTTGATCTTTTTTGCCTCTTTTTTCCATTTCGGCAATAGCTTTACCCACACCGTAAAATCCTGGAATATTCTGTTTCATCTGAGCCCAAGAACCAACAAAAGGAATGGCACGAAGATCTTCAAACTTCATCCCCTCGCCTTTACTCCTTTTCAATGGTCTTGAACCAATATTGGTCAAACCAAAAAATTTCAAAGGCGTTACTTTTTCTAAATATGGAACAAACTGAGGATGGCTCTTGAATTCCTTGTAAGCCTGATAACTGATATCAGCCATCTCATCAATCAGAGCTCTTTGCTCATCTGTCAACCTGTTTTCTACTGTAGGATATAGGTGATTTTCAAGCCCAGCACTTAGCAGTTGCTCCAAGTTATAAGTACAAGAAACTGGCTTACCATAATTGGCACTAATGGTTTGTCCCTGAATGGTCACCTGGATTTCTTCGTTTTCAACTTGATCACCAAGAGAAGCATAGAAATTGTGCATATTTCCACCACCTCTAGCAGGAGGTCCTCCTCTACCGTCAAAGAAGACAACGCTGATTTCATATTTGCGGGACATCTTAGTCAATTCTTCCTTGGCTCTTAAAATAGACCAGTTAGCCCTAATGTAACCACCATCTTTGGTTCCATCAGAGAAACCAAGCATAATGCTTTGCTTTCCTCCTCTGGCCTTCAAATGGGCCGCATATGTTTTATTGGTGTAAAGCTGCTCCATGATTTGAGGAGCTGCAGCCAAATCATCAATTGTCTCAAACAAAGGCACAATATCCAAGGTCAAATCACCTTTTGGAGCAAGGCTCAGTTTATTAAGCTGATAAACCTCCAAAATGTGTAATGCAGACTGACAATTGGAAATAATATATCTGTGAAGGCCTTCTACACCATTGTTGTCTTGCACGTAGCTAATCGAGGAAATACTTTCCAACATTTCCTGATGGAATTCATCTTTCAATGATTTTGGACTAGGCAACTTCTTGTATCCTAAAATCTTTTTGATCTTTTCTTCCTCGGAAGATTCTTGAAATTTTTCCAGCGCATCAGTACCTTCCGTCACCTCGATGATCTCCGCCCAAAGGGCATCATGCTTACGGCTGTCCTGCCTCATATCCATAGAAGCGAAATACAAACCAAAAACATTGACCTTCAGAATAAATTCATCCAGTAAGTCAAGGAAAAGACCATCATGCGATTCAATGATGATTGATCTGGCTTTCAACAATACATCCAGCAATTCTTCCTTGGATTTGTAAACCTTTTCTCCACCGTAGAGTGTCTTATAAATCCCCTTTTCCGCTTCCAACATCAACGGTTCTACACCTTTGAAAGTCAATCTTCTTCTCACTTTTCTGACATCCCTATACAAACATCTTAAGATAGTTTCCTGCAGCTTGTCAGACACACTCATCGTGATCTCATGAGTCACAAATGGATTACCGTCCCTATCGCCTCCCGGCCAAAAGCCGACTCTTAGTAAGTTAGGGTTGTCCCACTCATGCAATGGAATTTCCAATCTTCTTAATACCCTTGAAAGAATATCCGGAATGCTTTTATAAAATACGTGCTCCAAGAACCAACATAAACTTACTGCCTCTTCATAAGGTGACGGTTTTTCTTTGTTGATGAACGCTGTTTTGCCAAGCTGTCTCAGCAAAAGGTCAATACTTCCTAAATCATTGTTTCTTATGGCTGTTTCTAAATCCGTTATGATCGCCAATACATTGCCCGGATAAAATTGGGTTGGGTGTGCGGTCAATGTGAGGCGAATGGAAAAGGTTCTAAGCTTATTGATCAGTTCCTCTTTCTTTTTGTCATTTTCAGCTCTTGAAATCAGGGCATTCATCGTCCCCTTGCCTTTCACATCATTGATTTTCTCAAAGGCCGCATCCTCAATAGAGTCAAACAAGACCACTTGCCGCTCAATATATTGGACCAATTGAAAAAGTAAGTTATGTTTCTCTTTGGTAGAGTTGGAAGACATCATGCCTTCAAAAAATGTGTTAATGATCTCTTTGGGGGTCTTCCCTTCACTGAATCCATTTTGACAGGCAGATGATAAGATGGGAAGCAGTGTCCCAGTCCTGTATATGTCATCAAAAGGTAAGTCTAGAAATAAACTGTTGTAAATGGTAAACCGCTTGGCTACCTCAGTTTGGTAGGTATTTGACATGGTTTAAAGTAATGTTTATTTAAAATTTTAAATTAATCAAAATATGTCGAATTAAAAACATATTGATGAAAAACACCTCAATTTACAGCGAAATATTCATAAAATCAGCGTTTTCATTGATTATTAATCAAAAATCTAGCCATTTTTTAGATAATTCTTCATTTTAAAACATTTTTTATACATTTATAGAAATCCATTTTTATTCCGTCCTAAAACATTTTTAGGTTTTTAATTCAATGCACTTTTATACTCTAATGCCTTACTGATCTATCCCCAATCTGAAAATATTCCTTAACTTCATTCACTAAACTTTAAATTGAAAATTGTGAAATCACTTTACACCCTTTTATTTTGCCTGATCATGTTGAATCTATATTCCTGTGGCAAAGCCAGCAATGAAGAAAAAACAAATGAAGTTGCCGAAGCTTCACAAGTCCCTTCTATTCATTTTTGGCTAGGAACCTATACCTCTTCTCCAGAGCAAGGAATTCACCTGATCTCTTTTAACCCTAATAACTACCAGTTTGATTCTTTGTTATTGGAATCTGACATTAACAACCCATCTTTTGTAATTACCAATAAAAAAGGGGATTTGATTATTTCCGTTCAAGAAGAAGGCGGTGAAGAAGGTGGCAGTGTTAGATCTTTCAAATATGATTCAAGCAAAAATGAAACAAAACTAATTAGTACTAGCTCTACCTTAGGAAGTGGGCCATGTTATGTCACTTTAAGTCCAGACGAGTCTTATGTATTGGCGGGGAATTATGGTAGTGGAGATTTAGTAGCAATCCCTATTGACCAAGATGGTAATTTGGATAAAGCCGCCCAAGAAATCAAGCATACTGGTTCTGGTGTTAACAAAGACAGACAATCTAGCCCACATGTCCATAGCTTGGTCTTTCATCCCAATGGCGAGCAAGTGTTCGTCAGTGATCTTGGAACGGACAAGGTAAACATTTATGATTTTGACCCTTCCCAAGAACAGCCACTTAGCCCCTCTTCCCCTGCCTTTTTTGAAGTAAAGTCTGGCTCAGGCCCTAGACATTTGGTTTTTAATAAAAACGGAAAAAAAATCTACCTGATCCATGAAATGACTTCCGAGGTCGGTTTGTATGACTACGATATGGAAAATGGAAAAATCACCAATGTTGATACTTATCCCTTGACACCCCAAGGCTTTAGCGGTGCCAAGGGAGCAGCTGAGATCAGATTATCCAAGGACGGAAAATTCCTTTATGCCTCTAACAGGGGAGATTCCAATGAAATCATTGGTTTCAAAGTTGACCCAAGCACTGGTACATTGAGCAAAATACAAACTATTAGCTCTGGAGGTGAGACCCCTAGGAATTTTGCTTTATCAGATGATGGAAAATTCCTATTTGCTGCCAACCAAAATTCCAATACCATCTTAGCTTATGAGCGAAATCCAGATTCCGGCATCATCAAACAAGTAGGAAATGCTTTCACCATTCACAAGCCTGTTTATTTCTTTCTGACAAAGTAATGAACTAGCAACTTAATATAGAAACAAAAAACTGTGCTAGTTGTTCCATTTTAGAAATAATGAACTTATTCGTAATTCTTGGTAAAATGAAACATTTAACACCTCGTATTTACCATCTATCTATTAAAAACAGTATAAAAAATTATTTTAAAAGGGTTCAAAAGATAAAATACTGTTGCACAATCAGTAAGCTTAATATTTTATGAATATTATTTTATCATTATTTGTCGAAAAAATATTTTCTTGAGATGCTTATAATGTAAAAACTATCACTACCTTTGGCTTATTAATTTCTATTATCATTTATTATTATTATCATGAACACAGGAAAAGTAAAATTTTTTAATGAATCTAAAGGATTCGGTTTTATTATTGACGACGAATCTTCTAAAGAGTATTTCGTACACATCTCAGGATTGGTAGACGAAATCAAAGAAGATGACGATGTGACTTTCGACCTTAAAGAAGGAAGAAAAGGTCTTAATGCAGTGAATGTAAAGTTATCATAACATATAGCATTTAATGACATTACCGAAAGCTGCTTAAATTTTAAGCAGCTTTTTTGTTTATATACTCCCCCAAGCCATTGAAGGATTATAGAGGATTTTGCCAGAAACAATCTCAAGTGGAGACGTTACATTATTGTGATAAAGCTGACCAGTCCCTAAGCCTTGCGGCATATAAACATCATAACTGGCTGTCAATTGTGAAATGGCATTCAGTCCAATATTGCTTTCCAAGGCCGAGGTCATCCACCAGCCAATCCCCATGCTCTCTGCCAAACTGATCCACTCACGGGTATCCCTTATCCCTCCAACCAAAGTGGGTTTGAGAATAATGTATTGCGGATTGATATGCTCCAAAAGCTTTCTTCTATCCTCCTTAGTGTATATCCCTATCAGTTCTTCATCCAAAGCTATATCCAGCGGACTCTCTTTACATAACCTTTTCAACTCATCCCTTTGGCCAGCTTTAATAGGTTGCTCGATGCTGTGAAGATCAAATTCTGCCAGTCTCTCCAATTTATCCATTGCCTCCTGAGGGCTAAAGGCACCATTGGCATCTACCCTTAAAGTAATTTGCTCTGAGGTGAACCTCTCCCGAATAAAACCCAACAGCCTACATTCCTGCTCAAAGTCAATTGCCCCAATTTTCATTTTAATACAGGAAAAACCAAGCTCCAGCTTTTCTTCTATTTGTTTGAGCATAAATGATTCATCCCCCATCCAAATCAATCCATTGATGGGAATTGGCATATGCTGACTGTAAAAATCATTTTTCAATATTTGCCTTTTACCGCCATGAAACAAATCTAGTAGTGCCGTTTCAAAAGCAAAGCGAATACTCGGATGGGCATCCATTATATAAGCCTTGCAAAATTCAAGAATACCAGCTTCAGACCAGTCAATTTCTTTATCGGACAACCCATTTGTATAAACCTTCAGGATACTTTCGAAATCCGAAACATCATCCACACTTAATTTTGGAAGTGGACCGGCTTCCCCCCAACCTTCCAATTTCTTATCTCCTGGAAAAGTTACTTTTATAAAAAATGAATTCTTCTTACGCAACACCCCTCGGGAAGTACCTGCATCGAATTTAAAATCAAGTGTGTGCTTTAAGTACTTTGACTTGACCTTGACAGTATTATCCAGTTTTTTATTCATCTCCTAATCGTAAAAACTTATATTTGCAGTCCGAAAAGACAAAGCTACAGGAAAAGTAAACATTTCCCCATTAGGCTTGTCAAAGAATACCATCTTATTGAAGTACACTTACCGCATGGAAAGCAGGCCAGAAATCAAACTATCAGACTATCAATACGAACTACCAGATGATCGCATTGCCAAGTTCCCTTTGGAAAAAAGAGACCATTCCAAATTGCTCCACTTTGAATCAGGGAATGTCGAACATCATCGCTTTTATGAGTTGGCAGAACTCTTGCCTCAAAACACCTTGATGGTCTTCAACAATACCAAAGTCATTCCTGCAAGATTGATTTTCCAACGCACTTCTGGAGCAAAAATTGAAATCTTTCTCTTGCAGCCCGTAGCACCAAGCACCGTCATCAACGACATCATGGTTCACCATGGCCCTGTAATCTGGCAGGCGATGATTGGTAATTTGAAAAAGTGGAAAGATAATGAGTTGTTGCTTGGAGAAATTGAAGTCAGCAACCAAAAGGTGAAAATTGAAGCTAAACTGGTCGATAGAGCATCAAGGTCTGTAGAAATTTCCTGGGATGGAAGTCACATTCCTTTTGCCAGCATTGTAGAAGCAGCAGGTGAAGTCCCGCTTCCTCCTTACCTGAACAGAAAGGCAACTGTAGCTGACAAGCCCAGATACCAGACTGTGTATTCCAAAAAAGAAGGAGCAGTAGCTGCTCCCACCGCCGGCCTTCACTTTACGGAAGAAGTTTTAAAAAACCTAGAGCAAAAAGGTATCCAAACGGATTACCTTACACTTCATGTAGGTGCTGGCACATTTCAGCCTATCAAGGACGAAATCGTATCCAATCACCCTATGCATAGTGAGCAAGTGGTAATCCGTAAGGAAAACATCATAAAATTCCTTCAACAGAATGGCAATATAGTAGCAGTTGGAACAACTTCCATGAGGTCTTTGGAAAGCATATACTGGTATGGTGTAAAATTGCTTAACGATAACAATAAGCAATTCCTCATCCCAAAATTATTCCCCTATGAAAAACATACCAAAGCTGCTTCTCTCAAAGAAAGCCTAACCGCAATCCTAAACCATATGGAGGCTGAAAAACTAGATGAAATTACGGGCAGTACAGAAATTTTCATCATGCCAGGTTATGAGTTCAAAGTTTGTAATGGATTATTGACCAATTTCCACCAACCTGGATCCACGCTTATATTGTTAGTCGCAGCATTTACAAAAAACCAATGGAATAAAATATACAAAGAAGCCCTGTCCCAAGAATATAGATTCTTGAGCTATGGTGATAGCAGTTTACTTTGGAACCATAAAAGACCCTAAGCTCCGGCACCCAACTTATTGATCCCATGAATGAGTTTCTGATAGTAGGTTCTTCCTACAGGAACTTTTTCAGTCTCAATAGTTACTTCCTTCGGTGAAATGGTCGTGATCCGATCCAACCTTACCAAGTAAGATTTGTGAATCCTTACAAATTCATCTTCAGGCAAAATGGCTTCAAACTCCTTCAGGATATTACGAAGAGAATAAACCTTTTCCTTAGTGACCAAGGTAGTGTAATTACCGTCTCCCTTCAACCAAAGAATGTTTTTGAATTTTACTTTTCGTAAACATCCTTTGTCACGTACAAAAAGAGCGTCTTTGATCAAAAGTTCTTCGTGTTCCGAGTGGTGGTTCTCTAGTTTTGAGTCTTTTTTATTCATTGCAATCCCGTGATGATAGATAGTTTCTCCCATAGTTATTTTGTTTTGTTGGAGAGGTACATTAAAAACTTAAATTGATAATATTATTTATTATTTAATCCTTAAATATTTACAAAAGGAGGTTCTAATTATTAAAACTTTCCTGATTTACTTTTACAAATTCTCATTCAAAAACAGGTTCAAAAATGTTAGACCTTATAATCTTAATTTCTCCTCCTTTACAAACTTACATAAATATAAACACAATATACATATTTATGTATTTAAAAATCATTTTTTTTAATAAAAATCAAAAAAACGGCCTGACACCTTAAATTGGTCAGGCCGAATTCTATCAAAAATTAAACGGGATTTTAACTTTCAGGCTGATATTGGCTTTTTAGCTCTTTCAGCTTCTTGCTTCCATATGCTATTTTAGTAATAACCACGTATAAAACAGGAACTATAAAAATGGCTAGGAATGTAGCTGCTAACATCCCTCCAATCACTGTCCATCCAATAGTTTGTCTTGCGACGGCACCTGCGCCATTTGACAATGCCAATGGTACTACACCTAGAATAAAAGCAAGTGAGGTCATCACAATTGGTCTTAACCTTAGCTTAACCGCTTCAATGGTGGCAGGCAATAGAGGCATTCCTTTATCTACTCTTTCTTTGGCAAACTCCACAATCAAAATGGCATTCTTCGCAGCCAAACCGATTAACGTCACCAAACCAATCTGGGCATAAACGTTATTATCCAATTTAGGCAAGAAAGTAAGCGCCACAATCGCACCAAACGCCCCCAAAGGCAATGCTAAAAGAATAGAAAATGGTACCGACCAACTTTCATACAATGCCGCCAACAAAAGCGATACCAGTATGATGGATAGAGTAAAGATCAATACTGTAGTATTTCCGGAAGCCAACTCCTCCCTACTCAAACCAGAGAAATCATATCCGTATCCTGCAGGTAGCACCTCAGCAGCCACTTCTTCCAAAGCAGCCAAAGCCTGCCCACTACTGTAACCTACTGCCGCATTACCGTTTACTTCCGTTGAGCGGAACAAATTATAGTGGTTGATCACAGGAGCATTCTCCACTACTTCGTAATTTATCAAAGCACTCATGGGAACCGATGCGCCTTGCCGGTTCATTACATAATATTGCTCTAAGTCGGTCATATCCATTCTATAAGCTGTATCCGCCTGAGCCACTACCCTAAAGTTTCGACCATACCTCGTAAAGTCATTTACATAGGAGCTTCCCATATAAGTGGACATGGTAGAGAATACATCAGAGACAGCTACCCCCAATTTTTTGGCCTTTTCTCTATCTACTGTCACATGATATCCTGGCGTTTTTGCTGTAAAGAAACTATAAGCCATAGCAATTTCGGGTCTCTGATTGGCTGCTCCCAAAAACTGCCCCAAAACTTGTTCGAACTCTTTGATATCTCCACCAGCACGTTGTTCAAGCATAAAACTGAAACCACCGGTCTGCCCAAGACCAGGTATGGCAGGTGGTGGTACTACAACAATGTTTGCTTCCTTTATCGCTGAAAACTTTTGCTGTAACTGGCCGATCAAACCATATAATTGCTTAGAAGGGTCTTTTCTTTCTTCCCATGGATCCATCTGAATAAAGAAAGTACCACTGTTTGGCTTAAATGAGAAGTTAATAGCATTCAATCCACCAATCCCAGTTACATTCCTGATACCATCTGTTGAGGTAATCATCCCCACCATTTCATCCATAATCGCTCTGGTCCTAGAAGTGGAAGCACTTTCTGGTAGCTCCAAGGAAATAAACAACCTACCTTCATCTTCAGTAGGCAAGAATCCAGTTGGTTTGGCCTGGAACAAGCCAAAAGTCCCTGCATATAAACAAGCCAATAAGATCAACACCAATGGGGTTGCTTTAATGCTTTTCTTTACCCCATTTCCATAGGAAGAAGTCACCTTGGCAAACCACGTATTGAATTTATAAAAGAACTTGTTGATGCCTTTGGAGTTTTCATCTATCTCCATTGGCTTTAACAATAAGCTACATAAAGCGGGAGTCAAGGTCAAAGCCACAAATGCAGAAAGCAATACTGAAATCGCAATGGTAATCGCGAATTGTTGATACATTCTACCCACAATTCCTGGAATAAAGCCCACTGGAATAAATACCGCCGCCAAAATCAAAGCAATGGCAATAACTGGTGCAGTAATGTCCTTCATGGCTTTCATGGTTGCCTCCTTTGCTGAAATCCGCTCCGAGTCTATGTAATGCTGGGCAGCTTCCACCACCACAATCGCATCATCCACCACAATACCGATCGCCAGCACAAATCCAAACATTGTCAAGGTATTGACCGTGAAACCTAAAGGAATAAAGAACACAAATGTCCCTACAATTGAAACAGGGATAGCTAAAATCGGAATGATGGTAGCTCTCCAGTTTTGAAGGAACAGGAAGACTACAATAATCACCAGAATCAAGGCTTCTACCAAGGTATGGAGCACCTCATCAATGGATACCTGAACCACAGAAACTGATTCAAAAGGCACTACATAATCCATATCCGCAGGGAAGGAAGCTTTCATTTCATCCAAAGCCGCATAAATTCCTTCCGCTGTTTCAAGCGCATTACTGCCTGGTGCTTGATAAACCAGTAGAATAGCTGCGGGCTCGCCATTTACTGTTGAAAATCTACCATAATCAAATTCACCAAACTCAATCCTAGCAATGTCTTTCAAATAAACCAATGATCCATCATTTGGATTGGTTCTTACAACAATATCTTCAAACTCTTCCTGTCTCTCCAGCTTTCCATTTACAGTGATCGCGTATTCGAAAGTCTGGGAACTCAATTGAGGCATCCCACCTACGGTACCAGCCGCCACCTGAAGGTTCTGCTCTTGGATAGCAGCAGTGACTTCTGCCGTGGAGATATTGTATTGCGCTAATTTATCTGGCTTGAGCCAGACCCGCATACTAAAATCCTGCCCAATTGCATTGATATCTCCTACACCTTTCACCCTTAAAAGGGCATCTTTCACAAAGATATTGGTATAATTGGACAAGAACTTGGTATCGTGGGTACCATTGGGTGAGTACATACTTATCACCATCATGATACTTGGATTTCTTTTCCTAACGGTCACTCCAAGCCTTTTTACTGCTTCAGGCAACCTAGGCTCAGCAATACTCACCCTGTTTTGAACATCAAGCGTGGCTATGTCAATGTCAGTCCCAACATCAAAAGTAACGTTCATGTTCATTTGGCCTGTACTCGTATTGGTACTACTGATATAAGCCATTCCAGGAGTACCATTCACCTGTGTTTCTATGGGTGTGGCTACTGTTTGCTCTACAGTCTGAGCATCCGCTCCTGTATAATTGGCCGAAACAGACACCACAGGAGGTGTAATATCCGGGTATTGCGTTACCGGTAGATTGACGATAGCGATGGCTCCTACTAACAAAATAACTATAGAGATCACCATCGCCGTCACCGGGCGTTTAATAAAAACTTCTGATATCATAAAATTTCTACTTTGAGAGTTTACTTGCTTTGCTGGGCCGGAGCTTCTGTACTTACTTTTGCCCCTTCGCGGAGCTTCTGAATTCCCTCAACCACAATTTTCTGTCCTGGTTTCAAGCCTTCTCTTACCACAATGTCAGCTCCCGCTTTTGACCCTAAAACAATATTTTGTTGATGAACAGTATTCTCATTGTCAATCACGTAGACAAAATACTCTCCCATTTGCTCAGTGACAGATTTAAAAGGAATGGTCACTTGTTCTCCAATATCTTGGTTAAGCACTTGAAGGTTCACAGTCATTCCAGGAACCAGCTCTTTCTCCGGATTTGGAAACTCAACACGCAAATTGATGGTGCCCGATTGCCTTCCTACTGCCCTATCTATTGTTGTCAGCATTCCATGATGTCCATAAACATCGTTTTTATTGAACCTGATGGTAAAAGTGGAATCTGGAAGGTTTTCATCTTTCATCATTTTACTGAATCTTCTGATGCTCTTTTCATTGATAACAAAATCCACCAACACAGGGTCATCTGATGAAAGAGAGTTCAAAAGAGTCTGGCCCGCAGAAACCTGAGCCCCAAGTCTCACTTGTGAAATTCCAACAGTGCCTGCAAAGGGAGCTGTAATTACTGAATAATTGTAATCTGTCTCTGTACTTTTCACTTGTGCCTCTGCTGAAGCAACCTGAGATTCTGCAGTTAGAATATCAGCCTTTGCATAATCCAACTGTTGCTTGGCAATGGCCTCTTTCGCGTCAAGGGCTTCATACCGCTCCAAATCTCTCTTTACCCTAACAAGGTTGGCCTTCGCACTTTTTAAATTGGCTTTGGCCTGTTCATAAGCCGCTTGGTATTTACTTCTGTCGATTTCATACAGTTTCTGTCCCTTGTTTACTTCTTGTCCATCCTTGATAAAGATTTTATTAATGTATCCGCTCACCTGAGGACGAATTTCAATTTCGTTTAATGGAACCACCGTACCAGGATAAACATCCAGTCCCGTTACATGTTCGCTTTTTACTGTTGTTGCCTTAACCGCAACAGCTCCTGGCTGGCGGCTAGCCTGAGTATTGGCCTCTGATCCACAAGAACTCACAAACCCTGCGATACCGGCCGTTAAAACTGCGTATAAAAACTTTTTCATTTCCCGCTTAATTAAATTCCAATTAGTTATTTCCTATATTTCCCAAAGCCCTGTCAAGATCTATCTTGCTGGACAGTAAATTGAACATGGCATTGTAATGATTCAACTGGGCCGTTCTCAATTCAGTCTCCGCCACAATTAGCTCCACATAAGCTTTGATCCCTTCATCGTATTGTAGCTTAATGATGTCATAGACTTCTTGCGCCAGGTCCATATTGGTTTTGATCGTTCTCCACTCATAGAGGTTACTTTTATAGGTGGATAGTGCTGTCTGATATTCCGTATTGATCTGCTTTTCAAGATTAGTTTTCTCCACAAAAACTTTTTCCTGCTGTAGCTCAGCAATTCTTATATCCTGGTGTCTTTTCCCTCCCTGAAAAATAGGCAATGACAAGGTCAACCCGATGGCTGATGTAGGGTAGCTCTGATCATACAGTTGAGAAAAAGAGTTATTGAAATACAACCAGTTATAATTGTAATTGGCCGATAAAGTGGGTAAATAAGCCCACTTCTGATAACCTGTATTCATTTGTGCCAAATTTTCTTCAGTCATGATCTGTTGGTACTCAATCCTATTTTCTGGAAGTAGGTTTTGAGTGGTATCCATAAGAGCCTCCTGCTGCATTTTCTCATAGCTGTAGCTTAAAGCAATATCTAAATCAAGCGGGTATCCCATCAATTGTTTCAGATACGCTTTTTTAGCTTGTACACTTTCTTGCGCTCTTTTTTGATCACTCTTCACATTGGAAAGTGTGATCAAGGCTCTCTGATAATCCGTCTTGTCCACCAAACCAGATTCAAACCTGCTTCTGGCATCATTGTACTGCTTTTGCTGTCTCACCAAATTCTCCTTCAAGATTTTTAATTGTTCATAGGTAAGGAGAATATCGTAATAGGCCTTGCTCACATCTACCACAGTGGCGATTTCGGTATTTTTTGCATTCTGCTCATACTGGTCCTTGACATACTTGGAGGTCCTGCCAGCAAAAATCTGATCCCTATTGACCAAATTCTGATCCACCTGGAACTGTATTCCGGAATTGTACCGTTGCCCGAAGGTGATCAACTCCCCTCCAATGGGCTGCTGCTGCAATTTGATGTTTCTGGTACCAGAAGCACTGGCCGATATCTGTGGGAACCATCCGGACAAGCTGGACTTTATCTCCCTATCTCCAATCTCCTGGTCTAATAAGGCCTGTTGCATGTTAGGCCCATTTTTTAATGCATACTGAATGCATTGCTCTAGTGTCAGCGCAGGTTGGCTACCGTCACCCATGACATCTTGACTAAAGACGGCATGTGGCAAAAAGAAACTTCCTGCTAGCACCCACAAGAGCACATAATTACTCATTCTCATAAAATTGAAACTTGAAAACACTTAAAATAAAGATTATACAAAACTGAAAACCTGCACTTTGACTGTATCGTCTAAATGATTTATCGAGGGATTTTGGGCATTATTCTTGTTTACTCGTCTTGTTTTTTAATTCCGTCCCAAACCATATTGGCGATTACTCCTAACTTGAGTTGGTCCTTATTGACCTTTTTTGAATGATAATAATTGACTTTTACTGATGAAATAATACTTCCATGAACCATAATGGCCAAAATCTCAGGTCTCACACCACTTCTCAGCTCTCCACTTCTTATTCCATCCTCAAAAAAGCTTCTCAACCATAGATGCCATTTATTGTCCGAAGTTTGGATTTCTTCTGTATAAAACGGAGAATTTAAAAACTGATCGATAAACCGTTGAACAGACTTTTCTTGTAAATAAAAAGCCTTCATGGCATGCCAAAAATTCATAAACCTCGTCTTAAAATCCATTGAAGGATCATCATTTTCATTTGCTACATCAATAAGCTTTTGAATCACATAATGGTAAAGCTCCATGATCAAGTCATCTTTATTTTCAAAATGATGATAAATCGTTCCAGCTGCCACATTTGAATTTTTTGCCACCATGCTCATAGGGCATCCATGAAAGCCATGGTCACGAATAAGGTCCAGCGTGGCAGAAAATATCTGTTCTTTTTTATTCATTCTTTTTATTCCCTAAAACCGAATGAACATTCAATCGTTAAAATCAAAAATTAGTTCCATCACAAGGGATTTTTTATTTACAAAAGCAGAACTTGAGAAAGTAACTTTAAGAACAATAAATTAGTTCAATCAAAAATCCAAAAAATTCAATTTATAAACACTTCAATAAACACAAGAAAAATAAAAAATATTTTATCACAAAATAACAAAACAATCCCAATGCATAAACATAAAAAGCTTCTTAAAAAATCAAGCATAACCAAAACCACTTAGTAAAAATTCCAAGTTTAAAATTATTGCTTCAAACGCTTATAATCTTTTACCCAGCAGTTATAAAAAATCTTATTTTTGAGAAATCAGCTCTTCACTTTTTGCTCAAATATAGGAAGCAAGCCAGTCAAATCTTTCACAACCTGATCCGGTTCTATCCCCCATGGGTCCAAAACAATTTCAGGGGAACGTTGTACCCAAATCACCTTTAGCCCAACATTTTTCGCACCTATAATGTCAAATGAATTTCCGGAAATAAACCAGGTAAACTGATGACCAGTATGGTTATGTCTAAGAAAACTTTCATATACGGCCGGATCAGGCTTAAAAGTCTTTGTTCCTTCCACACTATATATATTGTCAAATAAAGGCGCCAAACCTGCATTTTTTAGCAGTAGTCTCACTTCATTTTGTGGGCCATTGGAAAAAGCGAATAAACGAAACTGACGATCTTTTAATGATTCCAAAGCCCTTTTTACTTCTGGAAAAGCAGGCAATCTTTTGCTATAATCCAATATTCCCTCTTTTTGCTTAGTGCTAAGGTTAACCTTGTGGTGCAAACATGAAAAGTCAAGCGCTTGCTTGGAACAAACCGAAAAATCCACATCGTTTTCCATCAACCTCCTTCTAAAGGCATACTCTCTCTGTTTATACTTCCAAGTTTGAAGCATATCAAAGGCTATCTCTCCTACAGCATCTTCCAATGGTTCCAAAATCTTGGAAGCGTCCACTAAAGTCCCATGCACATCAAACGCTAGTGAGATTTTCATACCTTAAAGAATTAAAAGTTAAAGAAATTTCAGGTCAGATATCATTTAACTAAAAATAAGGCTTTTCACAAAAAATCTAAGATTTGTTTTAATAAATCTCACCTCTTACCATACAGATTTCAAATGCATAAATCATCCACACTGTAACTTAAATAGTTACAGGAGTATGTTATGTTAAAATAGGTTATTATTTTGGTTATAAAGTAATATTTTTTCGATACTGTTTCGATTTAGTCAATGGTTATCATTGGTGTTTCAAAATTGGTATAATCTATACACTTGATCATTTTTATCAAAGTATCTGCAAATTCCTGCTTACATATTGAAATACCAAATCTAAAAACCTCATGTTCTATGGGCTGAATTCTTCTTTCGTCAAATAATCTTGACAGGTCACTTTTATACTTAGCCCTTACTACAAGATGATCTATGTCGGCATTACTATTGACAACCGAAATAAATCCATTGGTGGATGTAATTAACATATTAGTCCAATTTAAATAAATAATTAGGGTTAAACTCTCGGTTATTGGGCAAAGACATTCAAAATTAAACAACCAGTTTCTTTTTTATTAACTGATACATTTCACTTTTACAAAATTCCTAACTCAGTGCAGTTTTTATTGTTATTATTTAATCAACTGTATCTTTTTTATACAGAACTTATATTTATTTAAATGTAATGATTGTATTCAAGAAAACCAAAGGCAGTACAAAGGCATAACAATCTTTTTATCAACAACTTATCCACATAAATTGTAGTTTTCAACATTACTTAAAAAATTTTAGATTAAAAAAAATACCCGAATAACAGTATTTTCATTTACAATAAAAAGCATTTAAAACCCACAATAACGCATCAATAAGATCCGTAAGTTCATAAAGCAGTACCTACCTAAAGTAAATTTACCCATTTAAAAAAAAGTGAATTTTAATATAAATTTAACAGTTAATTAGCGTCAAGCCACTGGTCTTGGAAAAGGCAAATATGGTAGTGGCTTTAATTAACAAATAATCTTAAAATTACCTTTAAGCTAGAATTAAATGTCACAATTTTCATTTGAAAATCATTTGCAAAAAATAAAAAGGTCCAGAAAACATCCCTGAACCTTTTTTCACCAAGTTTGACATATTAAAAAATCAACGAAAAGAATCTTTGTAAGCTTTTAAAATTTTCAAGACCGTTTTATCCTTTATTTTCTTTTCAAAAAAACCATGGTTAATCTGGTCAATATCAATTATATCAAGTAAAATATTCCATAAACTTTTTCTGTCAAGTTTTTTAAAGTAAGTTTCTCCTTGACTTATCTTATCCTCGCTAAACTTCCTCTCCCGAAAACAAAAACCACTTCTAGTTTTCAGCTGAGCCTTTATAGCATGTGCCATTTCATAAAAGTCATAATAGTGGTAAGCTGCTTCTCTAGTCAATTCTTTCCCTACAATCCGTTCAACCCTTTCAAATTCCTTCTCCATCGATGGCATGAAATCTAAAACTCCCCTCTCTCCACCTATTTGGTTATTAAAAATCATCGCTTCTTCAGAAGCTAATTGACTTTGCCCCATGTTCATACTGCTCTCAATTGAAATGAAACATATTAAAACAATTCTTACAACACTTCAGCCTTTAATCCTTTTGACATTTGCTGTTTGTCTATGGCTCTAAGATCAGGAATAATTTTTAAACACACAAGCTTTTTGAATTTTTTTATATAGAAAAATGCTTTTTAAATATATTTTTAAATCTTTCATATAAATTCTTTACTTAATCCTAACTTTTAAAATTCTTCCTATTCCCAAGTCAATTTATAAAAAAGCAAAACTATAAAGAGACAGTTTCAGATTGGCCTTATACCATTTATTTAAAGAAAAGAAGGCTAAAAAAAATTATTTAGGTGATCCAAAGTCATTTAATTATATTGGAATTTCATCTCAAATTAACCAACCTAATCAAACTATGACCTATAAACCTTCTCCTCAACGATATGACAATATGACTTATAGACGTTGTGGAAAAAGTGGCTTGAAGTTGCCCGCTTTGTCTCTGGGCCTTTGGCATAACTTCGGCCATGTAGATGTATTGGAAAACTCCAGAAAAATCTTGCAACTGGCATTTGACTCTGGTATCACCCACTTTGATCTTGCCAATAATTACGGTCCACCTCCAGGGTCAGCTGAAGAGAACTTTGGCAAAATCCTTAAAGAAGATTTTGCCACATATCGGGATCAAATGGTTATTTCTACCAAAGCAGGCTACTATATGTGGGAAGGACCTTATGGAGAGTGGGGATCTAAAAAATACTTGGTCTCCAGTCTCGATCAAAGCCTTCTAAGAATGGGGCTGGATTATGTTGATATTTTCTATCATCACAGGCCAGATCCAGATACTCCTTTGGAAGAAACGATGGCCGCGCTAGACCTGATTGTCCGGCAAGGTAAGGCTCTTTATGTTGGCATTTCCAATTATCAAGCAGATGATGCTGCAAAAGCCATCAAAATTTTGAGCGACTTGGGTACCCCTTGTCTTATCCACCAGCCTAAGTATTCAATGTTTGAACGGTGGGTAGAAGGAGGATTACTGGAAGTGCTTGGAACTGAAGGTGTGGGCTGTATTCCATTTTCTCCTTTGGCTCAAGGGATGCTTACTGACAAATATCTAAAAGGTATCCCTCAGGACTCCAGGGCCGCCAAATCCCATGGTTTTCTCAAAAAATCGGATATAACAGAAAAAACCCTGGAAAAAATCAAGGCCTTACATCAATTGGCCATGGAAAGGGAACAAAGTTTGGCGCAAATGGCTTTATCTTGGCTATTGAAAGACGAAAGAGTTACCTCTGTGCTGATTGGTGTTAGTAAAACTTCTCAGCTTGAGGATTCCTTAAAATGTTTGGACAACCTAGCTTTTACTACAGAGGAGTTAAATAAAATCGAAGATATCTTGAAAAGATAATACCAAGGCCTTCCCTATTTCAGGAAGGCCTTAATTTTGCTATTTTCTTTTATAGCGACTCACTTCACGATTAAATTGCCCCACCCACAATTCTTCCCCTATCCATAGGCTACTTCTTACATCTCCTTTGATTTGAAATCCTGTCAGCTTAAGACTTCTACTGCGATACGATCCTGTTTCATCCTGTCTAATAATAAGTCCATAATTGGCATCAATATTCCCTATCTTAATTCTCGACTGATGAAGGTTTCCTCCAAGCCAAATTTCTTTTTTGTCACTTTCAGTGGAAGGAATTAGGCTTATACTAAATATTGGTGCAAACTGCACCTCTACGGGAAGATTTTGGGGAATGAATTTCCCTTCTTCTAATTCAAATAGCATGGTTTCCAGCGTATTGACTTCCATTTTTTTGGCTCCTGACAATTCACTTGATGAAAAAATATCTTCCACCTTAGCCTGAGCATAACTGGCATAACTTTCATATGAGGTTCTTTTGTTACTGATTTGCTCCAATAGTTCGTCCCTACTTACATAAGGAAACATTTTCCCTTCAAAATAAAGCGAGAGTATAGGGTCCACTGCACCATTACCATCAAAATCCTTATAAATCAATTCTGCTGGCTCAGCCTCAGAAACCTTTAATTGACTGTTTAGCCCCCAATTCCCTGCTAATAATTCTGGTTTTCCATCTCCATCAAAATCTCCCACCTCCAAAGTATTCCAAATCCCTTTGTAATCCCTATCAAAATAGAGGGATGACAAATCAACCATTTTTCCTTCTTCTGTGCCTAAAACCTTAATTGCCATCCATTCACCAAGGACTATCAATTCTTCCTTTCCATCTCGATTGATATCATAAGCAACAGCATCGCTCACCAAGCCCAACTCTCTTATCTCCAAACCAATCTTATCGGTTTGATCCGAAAAACTCTCTTTACCGTCATTGATCAAAATACGACTGGGATAAAATTCCGGAAACCTGCCTGGAATAGCCCCACCACCTAAAAATATATCCTGGAAACCATCTTCATTGACATCTATAAACACCGCTGCTTTTCCATTTTCATACAGCTCAGGAACAGCATTTGAATTATTAATGAAACCTCCTTTTCCATCATTTATATACAATTGGTCTTTGAGACGTTTATCATCAGCAAGGAAATCATGGTACCCTCCATTTCTTATAAATAAATCCTGATCACCATCATTATCTATATCACAAAAAGCAGCATTGGTTTGTACCGCTGAAACCATCTCTGAGAATTCCATTGAGCTTCCTTTATTATATCCCCCATTCTTGCTACCAAAATAGATATAGCCGGGTTGTCCCAGCCCACTGCCTATATACACATCATCCACTTTATCATTGTTTACATCTGCCTTGGCCATAACTGGCCCAGTATTACTCAATGGATATGGAAGAAGTGGCTGTCGCTTAAAATCATTAAAAAGCTTATCTCGATGAAGGTGATTAAATTCTGTATCCGATTTTACCCACTCTTGATCATTGATTTGCTTCACTCTGGAAAATGACTCAGCTTTATCCTCCAAAATAACCACTCTTTGGTTGGACTTGAGGGAGATCAATACTTGAACTTTACTACTAGGCCAAACTACTTTCACAGAGTCTATTTCTGATGATAAAAGTCCAAAAGTCAAAACAGGACTTACACTGGATTGATACCCTCTAAAAGGCATCTGCTCCAGCATTTGTTGTGTCCCACTTTGGTACAAATATACTTTTGATCCAATTCCATTGAGGTTTACCTCTCCACCTTTAAGCTCTACCTGTAGCCAATGATGTTCAGGGAACTCATTCCGAAGATTCTCATAAACAAAGGCCACTTGATTGACATTATTGATGACCAAGTCCAAATCCCCATCGTTGTCCAAATCTGTATAAGCTGCTCCGTTTGAATTGGAATGATGGTCAAGGCCCCATGATTGGCCACTTTTCTTGAAAGTCAGGTCCTGATTATTTCTGAAGATGTAATTGTCCACCTCAGAGGAAGGCATTTCCTTGATCAGATCCAAAACACCAGACTTGGAAAGCTCTCCTCCTTCAAAAAAAGAACTTCGGTACTTTATAAAATCCAGGTTGGTAAAATCTCTGACAAAGCCATTGCTGACAAACAGGTCCTTCCAGCCATCCTGATCAAAATCAGCCCATAAAGGCGCCCAACTCCAGTCTGTATTGGACACACCGGCCAATTGACCGATTTCACTGAATGTACCGTCACCATTATTCAGCTGCAGCATATTGCGCATATATTGGTAGTGAAGCCCAACTTTCAGGAAGAGGTTGAAATGTTCGTAATTATCAGGAGAAAAAAGCAGCTTTTGCCTTTCATTGCTCTCAGGAAGCATGTCCAAGCTGATCAAGTCAACCCAACCGTCGTTATTGATGTCTGCAGCGTCGCTTCCCATGGAGTAAAGTGAGGTATGGCCAAAGCTTTCTTTTAGCCTGTTCTGAAACCCTTTTCCTTCCGTTTGAATATAGAGGTAATCAGGAGCAGAATAATCATTTCCCACAAAAATATCTGGCTTGTCATCATTATTAAAATCAGCTATACTCAGCCCTAACCCGTAGGACAATGGCGAAGTATCCCAACCCATTTCCTTAGAAACATCCACAAACTTACCTTCTTGGTTTTCCATTAGCTTGGTACTAAAAAGAGGCTCACTTTGATTTAAAAGATGGTTAAAGGAAATTTCATCTAAATTCCTAAATAGTTTGGGGTTATGATTGAGCAAAACTGCATCGAGGTCAAGATCACCATCAAAATCAAAGAAAGCCGCGGAAGTACTATAAGCACTTTCTGCTAAACCATAGGTTTCGGCTTCTTCTTTAAAAAAAGGGATTCCTTGCTTATCCGCTCCCTGATTGATAAAAAGTTGATTTTTTCTATTTTCTTCTGGTAAGTCTCCACTATAACAAACATAGATATCCAACCAACCATCTGCATTAATGTCAACCATGGAAACTCCTGTAGTCCATGATCTAGGCCTGCCAGCCACATTGGCCGCCAAGGTAATGTCCTGAAACTTCAAGTTGCCTCTATTAAGATACAGTTTGTTATTGACCATATTGCCAGAAAAATAAATATCCTCCAGGCCATCATTGTTTAAATCTCCCACTGCAACTCCCCCTCCATTATAAAAATATTGGTAATGAAATATATTGGCTGTTTCAGTTTCTCTCAAATCATTGCTAAAAGCTATTCCACTTTGTTCTAGAGTCAATAGATGAAACAATTTTTCATCAACCTTTTCCTCTTCCTTTTCTTTGCACCTGGCGAGACCAGTCAAGATCGAAAGAACAAGAATACCCTTAATAAAACGCTTTAACATTAATGGAGCATTTAATTATAATCTGAAAACCAGTTAATATAAAAATTAAAACTCGAAGCGGTAAATACCGCTTCGAGAATTTCAACATAACAAAAACCGCAAGGAATTAAGACCTTATTGCGCTGCTCTTACTATTCTGACATTGTCCACTCCCATAACCACAGGCACATCAGAACCGGTAGTGTTTTGGATGACAATTCTCAATTGTTTCACACCATCAGCCCCACCAGCCAACATATCTCCATAGGTGCCCAATCGTATATTCCCACTCGTCAATTGACTGGCGTTTACCGAAATGGTATACCAAGTTCCATCAGTAGTGGTGATAAAATTTACTAAAGGAACACTCACCTGCAGTTCATTACCCTGACTGTCAGGATACCACAAATCCATATTGATTCCTTCCAGAGAAGATGTGGTATTCACCGCCATTTCCAGCCTGATATCAAAGTTTCCAATAGGCGCGCTAGGGTTGTATTTATCTTCTGGACTTGTAGGAAAAATCTGCTCACCACCCCAATTGGCAAAGTTGATCACCTTGTCATTGTTCCAACCCCAATTGGCTGGAAGTTCTTGCTCAATGGCTCCAAAATTTCCTTCAATACCCATTACTCCATTGATTGAAGGCACAATCATATTACCTGAAATCCCCCAACCCCATCCCCATGGCCATTCTAGAGCTCCGTTGGTATCAAAATCTGCTACCATTCCATTTCCATCATAAATTTGGGTATTTCGATTCACAGCAGAGCCTCCACTTTGGGTGACCATAGAAACACTTGACCCATCACTGTAATCCACACCATCAGGAACAGTTACCTTAAGAGTGGTTCCAGTACTATTGGTAGAAAAACCTTCTGTAACAAATACATCTTCACCTGGGAAATATACCGTATCCACAAAATAGAAGTACCTCCCAACAAGGGTCAGTTCATCACCTGGCTTCACATATTGATTGGAAACCCGCAGGATTTGTGGTGCCGGAGGTAAAGTCTGAAACTGTATCGATGTCTCTCCTCCTTTAGTAACTAGTCTTAAAGTATTCGGCACATTTGGATCAGTAGCGACAGTGGGAACACTATCGTTTACTGTTACAATCACATTGCTATTGGTAACATAAGCAGGGTTGACACCCAAAGGATAGTCATTGAGGTAGACTTCCTGTGTAGTACCCAAGTTTTGTCCCAAAATGGCCAAAGTACTTCCCAATGTCGCATTTACAAATGAGCTATCTGCTGTACTTGGGTCTGTGTTTCTTATCCGTTCAATCATGGGCATCCCAGTAACTGCATCTTCGTCATCCGTACAGGAAAAGCAAAGCACCATGCCCAGCATCACCAGCAAAGACCAATATTGGCCCCACTGATTGATTATTGTCTTATTATTATTCATGATCTGCATCTTTAAAGCTTAATTTAGGTTTACCGTTACTCTTGTCCACTGAAATCATATGGAACCGGTGGTTTTCTCAGGTTTGGTGCCTTTGAAAGTTCTACAGATGGAATCGGTAAGTTGAAATTACTTCCATTGACATCAAAGAACCTTGGAGAGGTATCACTATCTGGAATTTCGATTTCCCACATATTAGGATCCGGGATTTGGTCAGGGTATATCCTGAAAGTCCCTCTGTCTTGTCCACTTAACATTTGGTAGGCAAGCTGTGGATTATAATAGTGTAAACGAGTGAACTCATACCATGCCTGCCCTTCCATCGCAAACTCTACAATTCTCTCGAAAAAGATATCTTCCCAAGTAACTGATGTTTTGGTCGGCACACCGGCTCTCTCCCTGACCATATTATAGTAGGTCAAGGCTTCACCTGGATTACTATCCAAAATCGCCTCCGCATAAACCAAATAAACATCTGACAATCTTAAGATATAAGTATTGATTTCTGTTCCCTGTTGAATCACCTTGCCATCGTTATCCTCGGGTCTTCCCACCACATATTTCTTCACCCAAGCACGATTTCCATAACTTCTTCCTCCATCGTCATTGGGTGAAGGTACGCGCAATTCTTGGGCAGAACCACCAGCAGGCACCTGAGTGATATAATTGTAATGATCTCCAGGAAACATAAATGTAGCTTTTCTTCTTTCATCAAATACCCAATCATCGTACAATTCAAGCATCCATTTCGATCCTCCTATATCTCCTCCCCAGCCATCTCCAAAGCCGGTTATTTCAGAACCAAAGGCCAAGAAAGCCTGTACTGAGTTTTGTGCTCCCCAAGCATTAAGGTTCGGAGCATTGTAAGTCCATTGCAGGGCGGCCAAAGTTTCAGCATTGTTGTTATTGGCTGTCTTGAAGAGATCTTCATAATTATCCATCAACTCAGCTCCGCTGTTGTCAATAACCCTTTTGGCAAAGTAAGCAGCACTATCCAAATCATTTTGAGCCCTACTTCCAGAAACCCCAGCGCGGGTCAAATACATCTTGGCCAGCATCCCTTCAGCACTCCATTTATTGAGCCTACCTTCCTGCACAGAAGTTTCAGGAAGATTTTCAACTGCAAAGCGGAAATCTTTGATAATAAATTCCCAAACAGACTCTACAGTATTTCGCGCGATGGTGGTGTCCTGAAGCAATGTGGTATTATTGGTGATAATTGGTACAGGACCCCAGTTTTGAACCAGGTAAGCATAGGCTAGACCACGCATGAACCTTCCCTCTGCAATTCCATGATTTCTAATGCGATCAGTTACATTTTCTCCACTGAAAGTTCTGATATTATTGATCAAAGTATTGGATTGTCCCACCACATTATAGAAAGCCCTCCATGATGCTCCATTTTCAGGTGTTTCCCCTGTGGTATTAAACCGTACATTTTCTAATTGATAAGAACCGGTAGTGAGGATTCCTCCACGAGCATCTCCAATACCATGTGATGCTTTATCGTTATAGGAAAACCAGACGATATTGTACAATGGAGCAGTACCGGCCAACACCTGTTCATCATTCTGATAGAAGTTCGCGTCCACTATCGCATCCAAAGGAGGTCGATCCAAAAACTCATCTCCACAGCCCCAAAGCAGCACCATTAGACCTGCAGCCCCCAAAAGCACCTTGCTATATTTGATATATTTTTTCATAATCTTTCTCTTTTAAATTTTAGAAGTCGATACCAAGACTAAAGGTGTACAGCCTGGTGGAAGGATACCTACCATAATCCACCCCTATCAGCTGATTCGCTGCCTCCACGTTGTTTCCTACATAAGCTCCCACTTCCGGATCAAAGCCCTTGTAACTGGTAAAGGTCGCCAAGTTTTGAACCCCAAAGGACAAGCGTGCTCCTCGCAAAACATTCTGGTTGCCCAAGATTTCTGTAGGAAACTCATAGCTCAACTGTACATTCTTGATACGTAGATAAGAGCCGTCTTCTACAAAGCGATCACTAATCCTATTACCATTGCCATTGGGGTCAGTTGCAGTGATCCTTGGAATATTGGTATCTGGATTGCTTAAGAAAGGATTTCCATTATCATCCAATTCCACCTTGGCATAATCAAAAGTTTCCTGAAGCAAATTCCTTCCTAAGTTGATATTATTAGGGTTGGTATTATTGAATCTGGCATAATTATAAACATCCACTCCCAAAGCCCCTGTCAGTAAGATATCCAACTTGAAGCCTTTGTAATCAAAAGTCTGTGTGGATCCAAAGGTGAATTTGGGCCAAGGGTTGCCAATAAAGGTTTGATCCCGCTCATCTATAATATTATCCCCATTCAAATCCTGGTACTTGATATCTCCTACCCAGATGTTATCTTCATTGATGGGTAAGCGTTGGCCATTGTTATCTGCTGGAATGGCGCTTCCCTCAATCTCTTCAACTGACTGGAAAATACCATCATACTTATAACCATAAAACAACCAAGGTGCTGAACCTATCACTGCCCTTTGGGTGAAGTCATTCATATACCAAGCTGTCCTGTCAATAAAAGCTGACTCTGAATAAAACTTGGTCACTTGGGTTTTGAAGCCTGAAAAGTTAAAATTAGAGGTCCACCTGAAAGTACTTGATCGATTGTCGATGTTAATGGTATTAATGGTAAAGGCATAACCTGTATTTTCCAATGCACCAATATTCACGGTCGGTGTACCAATATTACCTTCTCCTTCCGTTCCCATGTACCAAGGAAGCGGGTTAGGCAAGAGCAGGTTATCGGTAATTTTCTTATAAACATCACCTTCTATTTGAACCCGGTTATCGAATAAGTTAAGGTTAAACCCAGCATTGTAGGTCAAAGTCTCTTCCCAAGCTAACTCTGGGTTTCCATACCTGGTCACCAAAAAACCTCCACCCCAAGGAGTAGGAATACTTGGCGAACTCAATGGTGCATAGATGGCATTGGCACTACCTTGATTACCTGTCAATCCCGTTTCCAGCCTGATTTTAAGTTCATCGATATGCTCTGAACCTTTCATAAAGTCCTCCTCAGAAACTCTCCATGCCGCGGACACAGAAGGGAAATAACCCCATCGGTTTTCCGGCCCAAAATTAGCGGATCCATCAGCCCTCAAAGCGGCTAGAACAATGTACCTGTCATTGTAGGTATAGTTGATTCTTCCCAGATAGGACTCCATTGCCCATTGGTTTTTGTTTCCAGTGTTGGTGGCTCCTTGTGATGAACCCAAACCCAACACGGGAAGATCATTGGAGGTAAAGTTCTGTCTGGCTCCTTCCAGCGCTTCCCAATTAGATTCTTGCGCTTCATGGGTAAACATTACAGTAAAATTATGCTTGTCCAACTGCTTGGTGTAAGTTAAGGTTTGCGCCCAGTTCCAATAAAAACTGTTTTCAGCCCGACTTGTCAAAGAGTTAACATCGTTTCTTACAGAACCTAACATATAAGTTGGCGTCCAATAATGCCCATTTAGGTAGCTAATGTTTCCATTGATCTGAGTGGTAAACTTCAGCCCTTCGATAATATCAATGTCCAGGTTCAATCCCCCCAAAGCTCCTCTTCTTTTCAGTTTTCTATCCAGTAAACTAGCTAGTGCAATTGGGTTGGGTGGTGTAAATTGCAGACTACTACCGTTTACAGCGTCTGCTCCACCCCAACTTCCATCAGGATTGGTTACGGGAATATTAGGCGCCATCTGAATGGCATTATTGATGATATCGCTACTGCCTGTTGCCAGCTGTTCATTGGTTTCATTCAAGGCTAAATTCAGCCCTATCTTTAACCACTTTCTAGCTTGGTTATCCAAATTCAACCTTAATGAATACCTTTCAAATCCAGAGCCTATCGCCACACCTTCCTGATCAAAATACTCTCCTGAAAGATAGTATCGGGTATTGTCTGCCCCACCGTTGAGACTAAGGGAATGCTTGTTCAAAGCAGCTGTCTTGAATAATTCCTCCTGCCAATTGGTTCCCTCTCCCAAAAGAGAAGGGTCCAAAAATGCCGCAGGTGGGTCTCCTCCAGTCAGGTCTCTTATTGTATTGACCATCTCGGCATATTGCTGAAGGTTCATTACAGGCAGCGCATCAGGTTTATCCTGTAAGCTGTAGAGATAGGTATAATTGACTTTTACATCTCCGCTTTTGCCCCTTTTAGTTGTGATAAGCACTACTCCGTTCGTTGCGCGGGAACCGTAAATAGCAGTGGCTGAAGGACCCTGAAGTATCTCCATGGATTCAATATCACTTGGATTCAAGCCAGCCAAAGGATTAGTGCTGGAGGTATTGCCATATGAAATGGTATTAGGCTGAATTTGCACGCCATCAATGACATATAGCGGCTCATTGGTTCCCCCTATAGAATTGATCCCTCTGATATTGACAGAAATCCCTCCACCAGGAGCACCTGTGTTTTGGGTAACATATACTCCAGCAGCTCTTCCCTGAAGTGCTTGCTCTACAGTAGTATTCACTGTTCGCTCTATGTCTTCAGAACTCACCGTAACGTGGGCACTGGTCATATCTGACTTTTTCATGGTACCATAACCCACTACCACAAATTCCTCCAAAGAAGAAATATCTTCTTTGAGGACTACATTGATTTGGGTTTGGTTTCCTACCAAAATTTCCTGCATCTGATAACCAAGGGATCGGAATACCAAAATATCTTCGGAAGTAGCTGGAATACTAAAATTCCCTTCCAAATCTGTTGTTACTCCAGTACTTGTTCCTTTGATCAGTATGCTGACACCGGGGATTCCTTCACCCTCAGAGGATGAACTTACCTTCCCGGTTACTGTAACTTGGGCATGTGTGATTCCTATTACCATAAATAATAGGAGCCCTAGCAGTAAGCATTTTTTCATAGTTATTAGGTTTATTGATTAGGTTATTTATTATTTGATGAAGAAGCTTTTCCGATCCTTCTGGATCAGAAAAGCTCTCTACAATAGGTTAATAGGTATTTATATTCTTTACCAAAACCATTACTGGGTCGGACATTCCAAATAATTCATGGAAGCCTTTCTCCACCCATTTATAGGCCGAATGGCATGACAAAAGAATCAGATAGTTCAGTGTAGATACAAAGGCTAAGATTTTGGCCTTATTGTAGAAAGGTTTTTCCGTATAAATCATAATGGGTTTAGGTTAATTATCTTACCTAATGTATGATTAATTAAAAAGACCAAGGGTAATAAAATGTTTACTTGTAGGGGTCCAAATGTTAATCACACCATTCATTATAAAATCAGCAATTAAAAGAGGTTATTTTAAAAAATCCACATATTAAAATTTCAAAAAGCTACTTTTATTGCAACATCTCCTAAAAACAAGTCCTTAACTGATTGCCTAAAACTGAGATTAAAATCATCAAAATAGCTTAAAAAACTATAATGGTTATCTATTTGGCTTTCAAATCAGGATCAATTCACTAAGCTCACTCTTTCTCCTGTTCCGCAAGTTCTACCTTTCTTTGAGCATATACTGATGGCAACACTTTGTACTCCGCTTTGAAGTGCTTCGTGAAATACTTGGCATTATTATACCCTACCCGATAGGCCACTTCAGCTACATTCAATTGACTCTCTCCAAGCAATTGGGTAGCTCTTTCCAGTCTGATCATCCTGATAAATTCCAAAGGCTTCTTACCGGTAAGTGAACTCAGCTTTTTATATAGATGAACACGGCTCATGGCCAGCTCTTTGCTCAAAAATTCAACTGAAAACTCAGGGTCATCTATATTATCCTCCACCACTCTTACAGCTTTTTGGATCAAAATATCATCTAGGGATTCCAGCTTTTCCTCACTGGTAATGACTCCTATCCTCTTCTTAAATCTCTCTTGTAGCAGGCTTCTTTCCTCAAGAAGGTTGCGAATTCTCAAAAGCAACAACTCAATCTTAAAGGGCTTGGTCACGTAGTGGTTGGCTCCACTATCGAGGCCTTCCAGCTGATGTTCTTCAGAAGTTTTTGCAGTCAAAAGAATTACTGGAATATGGGAAGTCCTCCTATCTTTTTTCAAAGTATGACATAAAGCCAACCCGTTCATCTTTGGCATCATGACATCACTGATTACCAAATCCGGAATATGCTCCAAGGCCACTTCCAGTCCTTCTTCACCATTCAATGCAGTAATTACCTTATACTCCTCGGACAAACATGATTTGAGGTATAGCAAAAAGTCCTCATTGTCCTCCACCAAAAGGATGGTTTTCATTTCAGTAAGTTCAACGGAGAGCTGTTCCTCCTCTTCATGATCCATAAGGGGTTCTTCTATAGGACTCAGTTCTTCAAGAGGCAAACTGATGATAAAGTTACTTCCCTTACCCAACTCACTTTCCAACTGTACCTGACCACCATGCATTCTTGTGAATTCCTGAACAATGGACAAGCCTATTCCACTTCCTTGATTTAAACTATCTGAATTTTCCTCTCCTACATAAAACCTGTCAAATATGCGCTGCTGTACTTCCTTACTCATCCCCACGCCTGTATCCCGAACAGCAATATGTAATATCCCTTCATAGTTTTCTCCCTTTTCATATTGGGCTGAAACACTTATTTGGCCTTCTCTATATGTAAACTTGAATGCATTGGACAACAAGTTGAAGACGATCTTTTCCAACTTATCTGCATCAAAAAAAGTAAACAAAGAGGAAACATTACTTTCAAAGCTTAACCCAATATTCTTCTTTTCAGATAAGTCCTCAAAAGACTCCACTGCTTCTTTCAAGAAATTGATCACATCTCCTTCTACAGGAGAAAAGTCTAGTCCATTGGTTTCAATTTTTCTAATATCCAATAATTGGTTGATCAGGTTCATCAAACGTTTGGCATTGCGATGGATAGTTTGATAGTGGTGTCGATTTTGCCCGGACTTGTCAGTACTCAATAGTTTTTCTATGGGTGCCAAGATCAAAGTAAGCGGAGTTCGGAATTCATGACTGACATTGGTAAAAAATTTGGTCTTCATTTTATCCAACTCCTGCATTCTCTTCGCTTCTACTTTATCCTGCTCAATCAACAGCTTGTCCTTTTCTCTAGCAATAATTTCACGCTGAATCAAGATAACAATCGCTGAAACAACTATAAAATAAAGCAAAAACGCCAGTGGAGTCTTCCAAAATGGAGCCAATACCTCAATATTCAACACTTGTGCATGATCGCTCCAAACACCATCATTATTGGCTGCTTTAACCTTGAAAGTATACTTTCCAGGATCTAAGTTGGTATAAGTAACCTTGGTCACTCCATCATTAATTTCCACCCAATCATTATCAAACCCTTCCAAAAGGTACTTGTACTTGTTCTTATCGGAATGAATGAAATTTAGCGCAGCAAATTCTATGGAAAAAACATCCTCATGGTGCTTTAAAATGATTTCACCTGTATCATTGATTGATTGTTTCAATAACACCCTTCCGTCAACTTCCTGCCCAATCGGGATCCTTGAGTTGAAAAGATGAAAATCAGTAAACACCACTTTCGGACTTTCTTCATTCAACTGCATTCTATCCGGATAAAAAATGTTGAAGCCATTGGCCCCTCCAAAGACGAGTTCTCCCCTTGAGGTTTTCATAGCCGAGTTCTCGTTGAAAGAATTCCCCTGTAAGCCATCTCCAATACCAAAATTTCTAAATTCAAGTTTTGGTTTTTCACCTTCCCAAGTGACCTTAGTTTGGCTTAATCCGTTTGTGGTGCTTAACCAGAGGTGCCCATTATTGTCTTCTAAAATGTTAAAAATATGATCAGCAGGGAGCCCGTCAGCAGTTCTAAAGCTTGAAAAACCTCCAGATTCAGGATGAAAGACACATAAGCCTTGGGTCGTCGCTATCCAAACCTTTTCCTTACTGTCTATGAATATATCCAAAACATTGTTTCCTACTAAAGAAGAGGAATCATTGAAAACCTGATTGTAATACTTTGCTGACCCTGTTTTGAAATTGATCACATCTATGCCGTTCCCTCCTCCAATCCACATATTCCCTTGATTATCCTCAACCAATGAAGAGATATAATTACAGTGCATCGTATAGTTTTCCTCATTTTCACCAAAATGAACAAAACCGTCCTCATCAGGAAGGTAAAGGTTAAGACCACTTCTTAATGTTCCAGCCCATATATTTCCATCATGATCTTCATACAGTTCCCATACACTTTCACCGGATAAACTTTGTGAATTACCTGTCTCAGGAAGGTAGTTGGTAAAAGTCTTACCATCAAATTTACTTAGCCCATTCAAGTAAGTTCCTATCCATAAATCTCCATTACGGTCCATCAGCATATCCACGATGATGTTTCCTGGCAAACTATTAGCATGATTCTTATCATGTTTAAACTCCTTATACCTTTCTGTCTGTCTGTTATAAAAAACCAAACCTCCTCCATTGGTACCTAGGTAGAAATTACCTTTTTCATCCTCCACAAAACAATTGATGTCGTTATAGGGCAGAGAATGGTTGCCAGTCAACATATGTTTCACATGTGGAAAACGAATGAGTTTCTCATTGTAAATGTTGATTCCGTTTTTGAAGGTCCCTACCCAGACTACGTCCGAATCATCTTTGTAAAGGGCATATACACTATTGTGAGCTAGGCTGTGTGGATTTTCAGCATCATGTTGCACGTAAGAAATAGTTTTGCTCTCCTTGTTGATGATGTTGATTCCACCATGGTCAGTACCTACCCAAATTTCACCAGGCTTGTTTTCTATGATTCCGCGAACCTGATTATTGTTCAGCTGATAGGCGATTGAACTGGTATTGATTTGTTGCAGCCTATTGGCGGCATGATCATAATAAAATAGACCTTCCCCATTTTCATATAAGTAGATCCACACATCATCGTCACTATCAATAAAAATTTCAAAATCATCCTCAAAGAAAGCCTTCTTATTGTTAAAGAGCTCTATCTTCCGCTTAACCTGGAAAGTTTCTCCATTCAAAATATCTATTGCACCATTGGCATAAACCAACCAGATATCACCCTCTGAATTATTTCCAATAGCCGATACATAACTAAAACTAAGGGAATAAGGCTCCCCTTCTTCGTGGTTTAAATAGGTTGTTTTGCCGTCTGAAGGATCATATACTGAAACTCCAAGGTTAGGATGGGCAAACCAAAACCTGCTATTTTTATCCCTATAAACTAAATTGACATTTTCACTGGCCAACTGGTATTGACTTGCAAAAACACTTAAGTCACTTTCAAAGCTCTCTGACATGGGGAGATATACTTCGAAAATATTGTTTCGATTCAGCAACCACAATTGATTGTCCGGGCCTGGCATGATCCTTCTGATGCTGTTCTCGGAAATGGATGTGGTATCATTGGGCTCATTTTTAAAAACTTTAAACTTCCGACCATCATACCTATTCAATCCTGAATTGGTTGCCATCCAAACATATCCGATATCATCCTTATAAATATCCGTGACATTATTATTAGAAAGACCATTGTCCACCGAAATAGATCCAAACAGGTAATTGGATGTCTGTGAAAAACCCTTCAGGACAAATAGGCTGCAGAGTACAAACAAAAGAGTAAAAGAAGCAGTTAAGCGAATCATCTTAAGGTCATTTGGGTATCAGGTAATACCTAATATAAAGTAATCTCTACTGTCAAGCAAATATTATTTTCAGGCTAATCACCCTGTCAATTTTTTGTACCACTTTTGCAAACCCACTTTCAAATCCGGTTTTTTTATACTGCCAACTTCCTGATCTAAGGCGCTTTGCCGATCATAATTTCCCCATATCAAAAGTCATATTGAATACCAACCGAACATAAAAACAAAAATTGACTACCTTTGCGGAAGTTTTTGGTACCAATCTCTTTGGAGAAAGGTTTAATAGGGAATCCGGTGGGAATCCGGAACTGTACCCGCAGCTGTAAGCTTCCAAAAGCTCTTGGCTCTCTCTGCCACTGTCCGCAAATGCGGGTGGGAAGGCTGCCAAGAGTGAAGCAAGTCAGAAGACCTGCCATTGACCAATTAATTCAGAGCTTTCGGGTGAAACGATCTTGAATATGATAATACTTTTTATTAAGTCTCTATCCTATTTCTTGAGCGTTCCTTGCAAAGGCATTTGGTTAGGTAGATCCCTCCAAGCCCATTGCAAGAAAAGCCATGAAAAACGTCCTTAGCGCTGAGGATCGTTTTACAGTTTTCCCAGAAAGTTCATAGTGTTCATTATTCAACATTTTAAAAAATTAAGCACGCTATGAACAAATTTATTGTTCCCTTACAGAGCAAAAGAGGAAAGTGGACCACAGCTATTCTGCTATCGGGTCTTTCCTTATTGAGTTCCAACCTTACAGCTCAGGAAACCAAAGAGCTAGAAGAAGTGGTGGTGACCGGCACCAAGTTTGAAATCCCCGTAGAAAAGTCAGGTAAAACCATCTACAAGTTAGACCAAAGTGACATTGAGAAAAATGCTGGTAAAACCGTAGCTGACATCTTGAATGAAGTACCTGGAATACAAATCGATGGTAATTTTGGTGCTCCAGGAACTAACCTTAGCTATTTTGTCCGCGGGGCAAGCAGCAAAAATACCCTTATCCTAATTGACGGGCTTCCCATCAATGATCCCTCTGATATTTCTTCCACTTTTGACCTAAGGTTGCTTTCTTTAAGTCAAGTGGAATCCATTGAGGTGCTGAAAGGTGGTCTCAGCACATTGTACGGCACAGGCGCATCCGCAGCTGTTATCAATATCAAATTAAAATCTGCACAGGACAAACAAAAGATAGCCGGTACGGTGGACTTTAATGGTGGTTCCTTTGGCACTTACAATGGCAACCTCAATATCAATGGTAAAAATGAAAAGTTTAGCTATATGGTGTCGGGCAACTATTTTACTTCAGAAGGTTTTACTTCTGCTTCGGAAGAACAGTCGGCCACTCCTTTTGGCAAAGATGGAATGGACAGAAAAAATGCCATGCTCAAACTGGGCTATGATTTTTCAGACCGTTTTCACTTGGACTTTGTCAGCGCATATGATGATATGGAAGCGGATTACGATGATAATACTTTTACCGATGCCAATAACCAACAACTTAGCAGCCAACTACGGTTTGGACTTACTCCTTCCTATACCTATGCAAAAGGGGTCATCAAACTAAAGTCAATTTACAACCAGAATGAAAGGGAATTTATCAGCTCCTACCCTTCTGAATATAAAGGCAGAAACCTACAGCTGGATCTTACCCAAGAACACCAGATCATTGAGGGATTAAAAGGGCTTTGGGGGCTAAACTTGCAGCAGTTTTCTTATGAACAGCCTGGTGACTTAAGTTTTGACAGCAACAAGTTTACCATCATAGACCCTTATGCTTCTTTGTTCTATGAAACCAACTCAGGATTCAATATTCATGCTGGCGCTAGGGTCAATACCCATTCTGAGTATGATGCTAAGTTTATTTATAATGTCAATCCCAGCTACTTGTTTGCGGTGACTCAGACTATCTCTATGAAGGTCTTGGCTTCGGTATCAACATCTTACGTTACCCCTTCCCTCTACCAGATCAACTCTCCGCTTTATGGTAACACAGACCTGAATCCAGAAGAGTCTTTAAACTATGAGCAAGGCGTTTCTTTTTACGTGGGGGATGAATTTACATTGAACCTGGTACACTTTACCCGTGATGAATCAGAGCCTATTGACTTTGTTTCCATTTATGATGATGAGGGGAATTACATTGCCGGCCAATATCAGAATACCGCCTCTGAGAGAAGAGTGGAAGGTTTTGAGGCGGACTTTTCTTGGCTGGTCAATCAGTACTTTGACATGTCTGCCAATTTTGCCCATGTCAGTACCGATAAGCCGGAGACTTTTTACAGGATCCCAAAAAATAAATGGGGACTTGCCTTCAATGCGCGCCCAGCTGAAAACACCCAAGTTTCTTTGAAATATAACTTTACCAGCAAAAGAACCATCTATGATTGGGGCTATGGTGGGGAGCTGGACTTAGATAGCTATGGTTTGGTTGATCTATTTGTACAGCAAGGCTTCTTGGAAAATAAACTCAATATCTATGGGGGTATCAACAACCTCTTGGATGAAGAGTTTACTGCAATTTATGGTTATACAACCCGAGGAAGAACTTTCAGTCTTGGAGCACGTTTTCAGTTTTAACCCATGATCAAGGAAAAGCACTGTCCCAATTGTCAGCAATCATTTGAATGCACTCACCAATGCTGGTGCAGTGCTTTTCCTCCTATTGTCCCTATTGAAAAAGAAAAGGGCTGTCTCTGTCCCGATTGCCTCAAACAAGAAGTCATCCAAAGAATTGACAGTTGGACCACTCCACTTACCAAAGAAAAAGTAAAAACGATCCAGCAAATGGGACTTCCGAAGCAATTGATTGAAGGGATTGATTATACCATCAATGAAGCCGGCTTTTATGTCTTTACTTCCTGGTACCTTTTACGCCAAGGAAAATGTTGTGGCAACGGCTGCCAAAATTGTCCCTATCAAAAAATCGAAAAATAAATGGTACACTACATTACAGGAGGAGAAAGATCAGGAAAAAGTCGATATGCACAAACGCTGGCAGAAGCAGAGTCTTTCCCTCTCTATTATTTGGCTACTTCACGGATTTGGGATGATGATTTCCAAAAAAGAGTGGATAGGCATCTGGCAGACAGGGATGAAAGATGGACCACCATTGAGGAAGATAAATTCTTGGGGACGGTGGATATCAAGGACAAAATAGTGGTCATAGACTGCGTCACACTTTGGTTAACCAATTGGTATGCAGATACGAAAAATGATGTGGCTGAATGTCTGGAAAAATGCAAAGCAGAATTGGATCTATTTTTCAAAAATGCCCAAAAAAGCACTGTTTTCATTATTTCCAATGAAATAGGGATGGGCCTGCACGCACAAACAGAAGTGGGCAGAAAGTTTACCGAACTGCAAGGATGGATCAATCAGTATATTGCTCAAAAAGCGGACAAGGCCACTTTTATGGTTTCAGGGCTCCCCATTAAACTCAAATAACATGATCAATAGCGTATTCAATTGGAGCGGAGGAAAAGACAGTGCCTTGGCCTTACATCACATCTTACATGAAAAGCAGTATAAGGTCACCCAACTTATGACCACTGTCAACACAAAACATGATCGAATTTCCATGCATGGAGTAAGAAGGGAACTTCTCCAAGCGCAGTCAAATGCAATTGGCATTCCTGTCCATGAAATACTACTTCCTGAGATGCCTAGCATGTCTGAATATGACCAGATCATGAAAAGTACCATGCAAGAGTTAAAAGACGCAAAAATCACGTACAGCATATTTGGTGATATTTTTTTGGAGGACCTGAAAAAATACCGTGAAGATCGATTGGCAGAGATAGGCTTAAAAGGACACTTCCCTCTTTGGAAAAGAAACACCACTGAACTGATCCATGAATTTCTTGATCTTGGATTCAAGACCATAGTGGTTTGTACCAAAGCACCATTGCTTTCTGAAGATTTTGTAGGTAGAGTCATAGACCATGATTTTATCAAAGATCTGCCTAAGGGTGTAGATCCCTGTGGAGAAAATGGTGAGTTTCACACCTTTGTTTTTGATGGCCCTATTTTCAACAAAGCCATCAATTTCGAATTGGGAGAAAAGGTTTTTAGAACCTATGACACTCCAAAAGACAGCAATGACAATTGTTTTTCTGAAAAGGAAGAAACACCCGATAAAGTAGGTTTTCATTATATTGACCTAATTCCCAAACCATGATCGACTTCAATATCACGCCCATTAACTTAGAAATAAAAGAAAAGCTTCAGTCCAAAATTGATGGTAAAACAAAGCCTATTGGTGCACTTGGACAGCTGGAAGAGCTGGCCCTTCAAATCGGCCTGATACAGCAAAGCACCAGTCCAGAATTGAAGAAACCACATATTGTTGTTTTTGCCGGAGACCATGGTATTGCAAAAACCGGATTGGTCAATCCTTATCCGCAGGAAGTCACTTTTCAGATGGTCATGAATTTTATCTTAGGAGGAGCAGCCATCAATGTTTTGGCCAAACAGAATAATATTGCCATCAAAGTAGTGGATGCCGGGGTAAATCATGACTTTGGGAATCTCCCCGGTTTGGTCAATGCAAAAATTGCCTTGGGCACCAAAAACTACCTTGAAGAACCTGCCATGAGTGCAGAACAGGCTAATAAAGCCATCCAAAAGGGAGCTAACATTGTAGAAGAGATTTTCACAAATGGCTGTAACGTCATTGGTTTTGGCGAAATGGGTATTGGTAATACTTCTTCTGCGGCACTTATCATGCATTACATATGTGATACTCCACTTGAAAACTGCGTAGGTAAGGGCACTGGCACTAATATTAAACAACAAGAAAACAAACTTCAAACCCTAAAAAAAGCAGTTTATAAACATAAAGACATCAACATTGAGGATCATTTTTCTATTTTGACTACTTTTGGAGGTCTAGAGATAGCACAAATTTGTGGAGGGATGCTGAAGGCTGCAGAAAAAAAAATGACAATATTGGTAGATGGTTTTATCACCACTGCCGCCCTATTGATTGCTTCAAAAATAAATCCAAATATTCTACCCTACTGTATATTCACCCACTGCTCCGATGAGAAAGGACATCAGGCAATGCTCGAATTCCTCAACTCAAAGCCTATATTGCAGCTTAACATGCGACTGGGAGAAGGTTCCGGTGCAGCCGTTGCTTACCCTATCGTTTTGGCGGCCTGTACCTTCCTCAACCAGATGGCAAGTTTTGAGTCTGCTGGAGTCAGTCAAGCCAAATAAAGATTAATCAGGATATAACCCGAATTCCAAAATATGAAGAAAGAATTACACGCTTTCTTAACAGCAGTAATGTTCTATACCAGAATCCCTTGCCCGTCTTGGGTGGATCACTCCGAGGAGTATTTGATTTATTCTCGCAAATATTTCCCACTGATCGGTTGGATTGTAGGTGGTCTTTCTGGCTTGACAGTTATAGGCCTTTTGAACATACTGTCCATCAACCTTGCCGTAATATTGTCCATTGCCGTTTCCATCATCACAACAGGTGCCTTTCATGAAGATGGTTTTGCTGATACCATGGATGGTTTTGGAGGTGGATGGACCAAAGAAAAGATCCTCACCATCATGAAGGACAGCAGGTTAGGAACTTATGGATCCATCGGACTGCTCATCATGATTCCATTGAAATTCCTCGCACTTATTGAATTAGTGAGTTGGGCCGAAACGAATGCTTTTTCCTTTGATTTTTACCAAGTGATCTTGGCCTGTTTTATTTCTGGCCATTCGGTCAGTAGATTTATGGCCCTGACCTTTTTCAAAAGTCATGAATATGCCAAGATCAATGATAATATCGGCAGTAAATCCAAGCCTATAGCCAAGGGAGAGTTACCCCTCATCGACTTATTTATAGCCTCAGTATTTGGACTGCTCCCACTTGCGCTTTTCGAAAACTATGCAGTTTTCTTGGCGCTTTTACCCTGCTTTGTAGCCAAATGGTGGCTGGGGAAATGGTTCAACAAATGGATCGGTGGCTACACTGGAGATTGCCTTGGTGCCGTACAACAAGTAACCGAAGTTGTTTTCTACCTGAGTATTTTAGTAATATGGAAATTCACCTGATCAGACATACTACTCCTCAAATTGCAAAGGGGATTTGCTATGGACAATCAGATATTGAAATTGCCGACACTTTCGAGGAAGAAGTTACTCTTATTAAGAAAAACCTTCCCCGTTTGAATCCTGACTTTGCTGTTTTTAGCAGTCCATTAACAAGATGTAAAAAACTGGCCGTAAACTTCTTTCGTTCCCCTATCACTTTGGACAGTAGGTTAATGGAGTTGAATTTTGGAGAATGGGAGCTAAAAGCATGGAATGACATTCCCAAAGAAGAAATCAACCCTTGGATGAAGGACTTTGTCAATACTCCCTGCCAAAACGGAGAATCTTATCAAGACCTCTACCAGCGCTGTGTGGATTTTCTTACTGAATTAAAAAGCTCCGATGTCCAACAAGCTGTCATCATCACTCATGCTGGACCTATCAGGGCAATGAACGCCTATCTGAACAACATAGACTTAAAAGATTCATTTGACCTGAAAGTGGACTATGGACAAGTAATTACATTTAGCATGAATAAGCTGATCAAACAATAATAAAGCACTAAAAACCAACATATTAATTTTGATTCGACACAAATTTTAATTACTTTAGAAGTGAAGATAGTCTAAGCATTATTTTCAAGGTATAATGACCGGAGTCAGCAGTTCGCTCTCCGGTCTCATTTTTTGTAGCCACCTCATTCAATCCTTTCCCACATCATATCAAAATTATCGGAGAAACTTTGCGCAACAGGATTGTTCTTCAACAGAAACCGATGCTCTGCATGCTTACCTATCGCATCTATCGTCATATTGGCCGTTCCAGTCATGACATTTTGATGGGTGAAGTCAACGATGTATTTCTGATGCATCATCCTTTTGCCCATCTTTACCGTAATTGGTATATGCTCTCGAGATGCTATTTCCTGTAAGCGATCTGCGGTGGTCTTTCCAGCCCCTCTATCCAAAATAACCTTTACCTGCACTCCTCTTCTCGCAGCTTCTAATAATGCATTGAATTCTGCCACTCGGGCGGATAAGGCAAACATCGCCACTTTAAGTACCGTTTGGGGAATGGCCCTTTTAATGATATCCAAAGAAACCGTGGTGATATCCAATGGCACTTCCTTTTCCGAGCCGCCATCTTTTTTTAACAGAAATTTTCTGGTTCTATTTGGGAAGGCAAAACCAGGATAAACTTTTTGGTCAAAGGGATTCATTCCAGAAAAAGCCACCAATGAATCGCTCTCTATAAACCTTTTTCTAGTTTCCCCTAAAAATTGATCTTCAACCATTCGAGCAGCAATAGCTTTGGCGGGATTGGGAAAATATCCCTTTCGATTAGCTGCCTCGATCATTTGAACATGCTCTTGCGCTTCAAAGAAAGTAAGGGAAAGCCCACCTCCTTCCCAAATGGCATTGAATTCGTTCCTAAATGCATCAAAGAGCGTATCAGTAATGGATGAAGCCGTGATTTTTAACAGGTTTTCATAGCTCCTATTGGATTTCTTGGTCCAATTATAACTACCTGCCAGCATCACCTTTGCTTCACTCTCGACACTCACCATCAAGGTTTTGTGGTGCAAAAAACCGTAACTGGCCTTATAATCCCATTCCAATTTCTGGCTATCTTCATTCCAATGATAAGGAAAATCATATTTAAGTCGGACATGTAAATTGGGATGTCCCTCCTCCACCAGCACCAACAACTTTCTGTCTTTATCACTGGATATATTACCCCAATCTGCCAATATTCTTATTTCCAAGCGAGGGCATAAAAGCAACAGCTCCCTCAACTTCCTGTATATCAACTCATCCGTAAATGAAAAAACCATCAAATCCAACTGAACATGTTGCTCTTTCCAATCCAAAACAGCGTCAAGTTCCATCAACACCCTTTCCTGAAGGGAAACTGGGTCATCACTGCATGAAAAATATGCTTGAATCATATACCTAAAATAAACAATTCAAAAGGATCTGCTCACCTACTTTATAAATTCTGAAAAAAATCATTCGAAGATTTGCACGCTGAAAATTAAATTCATTATTTAGTGTCATAATACACTATGACACTAAAACACTAAGTAATGATTTTATTAAAAAACATGAGTTTTGCCCACAAAAAGCAAACTCAACTTTTCGATCAAATGGACTGGGAAGTTCAGCCTGGCCAGGTCATTGGACTTTTAGGAAAAAACGGTGCGGGAAAATCCACCTTACTGAGATTGATCAGTGGACTACTCAATCCGAAACAAGGCGAGATTCAGGTCAATGGTTTCAAGCCCTTCAACCGTTCTCCTTTCTTTTTGCAAGATTTGATGCTACTGCCAGAAGAAAACTTTCTACCAGAAAAGACACGAATCCAACGGTACATTAATTCCTTAGCGCCATTTTATCCTCAGTTTGACCGCGATAAGATGACCGAATTACAAAAAGCCTTTGACCTGCCCTTCGACCAAAAACTGGGCAGCATGTCCTATGGTCAAAGAAAGAAGTTGTTGATAGCCTTTGCTTTGGCTTCTGGCTGCAAGACCATCCTTTTGGATGAACCCACCAATGGACTGGACATTCCTTCCAAAAGCCTGTTTAGAAAGCTGGTCACTGCACACATGCAAGAAGACCAAACCATTATCATCAGCACCCATCAAGTCAAGGATGTAGAAAACCTGATTGACAGGGCCGTCATCATCAACCAGGGTAAGGTCATTTTTGATCAGGATATGCTGGATATTGCAGACCAATGGCATTTTGGATTTTCACAAACTCCATCAGAAACCAGTGTCTATGTAGAAAAAAGCATGGGAGGCCATCATTTCATTGCTCCGCTTCAACCTGGCCAACAAGCTTCCCAAGTTTCCTTGGAGCTCCTTTTTAATGCTGTGATCAGCAACCAGCTTCATTTACCACAAGCCGTGAAAGTCTGAGAATATGGATGCACAAAATGAATTCTTTAGCCTAAGCCGGTTTTGGAACCTGCTTAAATACGACTTCAATAAGTATAGGCTTTACTATATGGCCATCATACCAACAGCCATGCTAGCCATTGGCGTGATACTATGGATTTCTTTTCCCGAAACGGAACAACCGGATGGCTACTATGCAAAACTAGGTTTTCTTCCTATTGATAGCGCTATATATCTATCTCCTTGGAAAAAAAGCACATATACCTTCTTTTTTTTCCTCGGTTTTATCCTTTTTGGGATAACTATAGTGGGAAACAGTTTCCCAAATTTAAAAAGTAGTAGGGGAATGAATACCTTACTTTGCTTACCTGCATCAACCTTTGAGAAATATTTTTCCCAGTGGCTAGTGAGATTGTTTCTATTTGTGGTTTTGTACCCAATAGTTTTCAAAATTTCAGCTAACCTAGCGGTTGACATTTATTTGTCTCACAAGGCGGCAGAGTTTAATAATTACGGTGTTCCACTTTCCATGTTACCTAAAATTGGAAAGTTTGAATTAAGCGATCTATTAGGAAACGAATCCCATTCGCTTCTATCTACTATATCACTTTTCTCCTTACCGCTCTTGGGGGTATCCATATTATTTGCTGGTAGTATCGTTTTTAAAAAACATAACCTCTTCCTTGGGCCATTATCTGTATTGGCTTTGGCGACAGCCGGACTTTTACTTTTAAAAGTGCTACCCCAAAATAAAGAAGACTATTGGGCCTCAGACCTTATTGAAATTACACCTCACCTGAACTTCTTTGGTACCCAAATTCCTTTAAGCATGTTCTTTGGAATAATATTGACAGGGATGGGGTCTATTTGTTGTTGGCTGCTTGCCTATTTCACCTTTAAAAAACAGGAGGTATAAAATGGATCAAAATAACAAAGAAACACAATTCAAAACCATGAATACACAAAATGAATTCTTTAGCTTAAGTCGGTTTTGGAACCTGCTTAAATACGATTTTAATAGCAATAAGCTTCACTATATTGCTACCCTTCCGGTTGCTATGTTGGGAATTGCTACCGTTTTATGGATTGCATTTCCAGGAGAAATAAAGATGGGCCATGGATACTCGGGTACCTCAATTCCTTTTAAAAGTAACAGTTATAACATCTTTCTCTTCTTGGGAGCTGTTATTTATGGAATTGCCATTGTGGGAAATAGCTTTCCTGGATTAAAAAACGAAAAGAAAACTTTAAAACACCTTTTATTACCTAGTTCTAATTTTGAAAAATTCCTTTTACAATGGGGAGTCAGGGTTTTCCTTTTTCTCGTTCTCTACCCTATTCTCTTCAAATTTACTGCAGATGTAACAAGTGAAATTTACTTAGCCATTCATAAACATTATGTTTCCTCGAATAATCTTAAACCATCATTATTCCCTCAAATTGAAAAGTTCTCTTTCGAACAATTTATTGGAAATAATCCAAAAACATTTGCCCTCAACTTATCTTTTGTTGTTGCGATATATACTTTAACAGCTTCAATTGTATTTTTTGGCGGTACAATTTTCAAGCGTTGGAATATATTGCTCGGCCCCCTTAGTATCATGGGTATGATCCTAATTGTATTCATCTATTTAGCCATTATCTCAAACATACTAAACCCGTCTCAAAGAGGGTTTTGGGATATTAACTTAAACATAAATGACCCCAAACTATTTGACGATCTAATTCCGCTGACCATGTTTACAACATTAATCTGTGGAATACTCTTTTCTCTTGTTTTATGGGTAGCGACCTATTTTAGATTTAAAGAAAAGGAGGTTTAAGATGGAGTTTAACGAATCCAGAAACATCTTTCTTCAGATAGCCGATTGGCTTTGCGAACAGATCCTCCAGAGCAAATATACGCCAGGAGACCGGGTACCCTCTGTGCGGGAAATCGCAGAAGAAATGGAAGTCAACCGCAACACTGCCATGCGGACCTATAGCATCCTTCAGGATCAGGGCATCTTGGACAATAAACGGGGCATTGGCTTCTTTGTGGCTGAAAATGCGCCTCAAAAAATCTATCAAAGACAAAAAGAAGACTTTTTGCAACATGAGCTACCCCATTTGGTCCATAAAGCCAAACTCCTCCAACTGTCGCTAGAGGATTTAAAACCATTATTAGAAATACTTAAAACAACTACCAATGAAAACCAGCAATAAAATCCTATTAGGCTTTGCACTACTGACATTGATCGTCCTGACCACCTGTTTTGTGGTCGCCCATAGCTATTCTAAAAGACCCGGATTGGATTATAGGGACATCGTTCAACTGAAAGAAGAGGTATTATCTGAGAATTTTTCAAGTATTAAAATTCTAACCCCAACACATATCACAATTACCAAAAGCGAAACTTCTAAAGTACTTTTCAAAGGTCTTAGAGATACTCTTTCAAGTGAATTAAACCATCATGTCTGGATAGAAAATGATACCTGCTATATCAGTCGCAAAACTAATGAGCAAAGTCCTACCCAGTTTATATTGATTGATGTAAAAAACTTGGAAAATATTGATATGGCTAAAAATAGTATAGTAGCTGTCCATGGTAATTACAATGCCTTAAATATTGAAAACCGCGGGGGTAGGTTGGATATGAACCATGACATAAAAGTGAAGAGGCTACATCTTATGGCAACGGGACAATCCAAAAATCATATCCTACTTGCTGATAGTTTATCTGGTTCATTAGATCAAGCTGAAGCTGATCTCCAGAATATCACTACGTCTATCAACTTAAAGATGACAAAGAGTAGATTATCTATTAGAAACGCTCCTAATCATGTAAATATCGAAAAAGATAACAGTTCAAAAGTAAACGCAAATTAATATTAGCACATAAATTACCAGCTGTTCGGGACTTTATTCCCGAACAGCCTCTTTCACTTTAAATCTACCCTTAAAATATCCTGATGAGCAGTAAGGTAAATTTGTTTTTGGTCTGGGGTAAAGGCAATATTGGAGGTTAGTTGTCCGGTGTGGATCCTGGCCAAGGCCTTGCCTTCTGGGCTAAAGATCCAAAGACCTCCAGGGCCAGTAGCAAATACAAAGCCTTCTCGGCTTACTTCCAGTCCATCCGGTAAACCATTACCCCCTCCGGATTGAATTAAATCCGTCACCTCATAAAACAACTTTTTATTATTTACTTTTCCAGCTTCCACCACATCATACTGGTACCAAACAGCATGTTTCTCGTCAGAATTGGCCACATATAATTTTCGTCCATCCGGAGACAAGTCGATGCCATTGGGTCGGGAAAGTGAATCCATCAAGACCAACTCGCCCGTATTCTTCAAACAATAAATCCCCTGAAAACTCAGTTCCTTTCCAGCATATTCCGGAGGAAGTCCATAAGGAGGATCTGTAAAATAAAGATTGCCTGCTGCATCAAAAACCCCATCATTGGGACTATTTAAACGCTGACCTTGGTAGTTATCGGCCAAACTTCCAAAACTAGCCTTTGGAGCATCCAGTCCCGTCTTCATCTTGGCTACCCTCCTTTCTCCATGCTGCATCAACACCAATTCATCCTGATCATTTAGCAACAAGGCATTGGAACCAGGTTCGTTGCTGTAGAACCCTTCTCCAGCAAAACCCGAATGTAGCAAATAGGTAGAGGTATCCCCTTTTGCACTCATTTTAAAGATCTTATTCTGGGGAATATCCGAAAAGAGCAGGTACTGCCCCTCTTCTATCCATAAAGGGCCTTCTGTCCATATAAAGCCACTCGCCATTACCTGAATGGATGCCGCAGAATCAATGATCTCCAAAGCGGCCTTATCCATTATTTCTACCGAAAAGCGATCAGCTTTCAGATCAGTTTGAGACGGATTTGCCTCATCAGATTGTGTCGAAGACTCTTGGGGAGCAGCACAGGAAACAAGTCCCCAAAACAAACAAGTATACAACAGGTATTTCATTTTCTATCCGATTAATTGGGTGATCAGGAAAATCAAAAACATGGCGGTGGTGCCAAAGATAAAGGTTCCGGCTGTTTGCACCTGATACCCTTGTTTGACACTCATACCAGTCAACTGGGTCAAAACCCAAAAGAAACTATCATTCACATGGGAAGCCACCGAAGAGCCTGCCCCTATGGCCAACACCGTCATGGTCTGCATAAAAGGTTGGTTCAAACCCAAAGCTGGCATCAGTGGCGCACAAATGGAAGCCGTGGTCACCAAAGCCACCGTTGAAGAACCTTGGGTGGTTTTCAGACAGGCTGCCAACAAAAAAGGAAAAAACAAGCCCCATTTAGCCCCATCAAATCCAGTAGTAATCACCTCTGCAATGCCGGAGTTTTGGAGCATCTTACCAAAAATCCCCCCCGCTCCCGTAATCAATATAATAGGTGCGGCCACTTTCAGGGATTCTCCTATCCAGCCAGTCGAGGCAAAAACTGTCTCATCCAGTTTTTTGGGAAGCGTCAAAGCCAAGAGGACGCCAACAAACAAAGCGATTACGGGCGTTCCTAAAAAGGTAAATACATTTACCCAGAAATTGGGTTCCAGTTCCAGCGACGGATATTCCAATACCGACTTGATCAAAATCAAAATCAGGGGAACAATCACGGCCATAACCGACTTCCAAAGTCCAGGCTGCTCCGCTGGTGCAGTCACCACATCCATTGTAATGGGCAATTTGAGTTTGGAGGTCACCTTCACCGCATACCAATAGCAGGTAAACAGGGAAAGCCCACTGATCAGTAGCCCCCAACTGATCACATCACCGAGGTTGGCACCCAATATCCCGGCCGCTGCAATCGGTCCCGGCGTAGGCGGCACCATCACATGGGAAGCCGTCAAGCCCATGGATAAGGCCGCGGTTGTTCCAGCATAGGAAACTCCGGCTTTCTTGGAAAGGGTCTTGTTCAAAGGATTCATCATCATCAGGGCACTGTCCGCAAAAACCGGAATGGACAGGAAATAGCCTGTCAGCATCATGGCCATATGCAATGATTTTTTACCGATCAATTGCAAAATGCGGTTGGCGATGACCAAGGCCCCTCCCGACTTTTCCAAGATGGTTCCAATGGTTACCCCAAAGAGAATGATAAGTCCTATTTTCCCCAAAATATCCCCAAAACCATTATTGACCGCATCGATGATTTCCGCAGAGCTCATACCGGATATAAATCCATAGGCCAAAGCCGTCAGGAGAAGCATGAAAAAAGGATGAACCTTGAATTTCACAATCCCCAATACCAAAAGGGTCAGGGAAATCACCAAAGCGATCAAATAGGTCATGTGGGTTTAGGGTTATGGGTTAATTATGTTTAGGGTTAAATCAATGTCTAAGATCTAATAATATATATCCGCCTCTCCAACTCTCTCTTCATACTTCTAACGTCTTTTAACTTACATCTTAGGCCTAGTATCTTGAATCTAGCTTCTCGATCCAGTAATTACCATTCCGCAAAATTCCCATCGTCATTTCTCCAAATGGGATTCGACCAGGCGTGTCCTATTTTCTGGCCTTCTTTGAGCTTTTCTTCATTGATTTCCACCCCTAAGCCAGGCTTATTGAACAACTGAATGCAACCATCCTCCAACGCAAAGACTTCCGGATTGGACACATAGTCCAACAGGTCAAAGCCTTTGTTATAATGGATGCCCAAACTGCTTTCCTGAATGATGGCATTGGCTGAGACAAAGTCCACTTGTAGGGCTGCTGCCAGAGAAACAGGGCCCAAGGGGCAATGCGGCGCCAGGGTCACATCATAAGCTTCCGCCATGGCAGCGATCCGCCTGACTTCCGAAATGCCCCCTGCATGGCTCAGGTCAGGCTGAATAATGTCCACCACGCCCTGATGCAGGATTTCCTTAAAATCCCAACGGGAAAACATCCTTTCACCTGTAGCGATCGGAATAGAAGAATATTGGTAGATATGTTTTAAGGCATCATTGTTTTCCGGCAGGACGGGCTCCTCAATAAACAAGGGACCATACGGCCCTAATTCATCTATCAACCTTTTCACCATCGGCTTGTGGACGCGACCGTGAAAATCCAATCCCACATCGAGCTTATCCCCAAAAGTTTCCCGAATCAAGCGGATATTGTCTGCCACTTTCTTCACATCCGGGACAGAAGCAACCCATTCCAAGGCGCCCGTGGCATTCATCTTCACTGCCTTATAGCCAGCATCAACTTTTTCCTGTGCCTGCTCCAAAACCACTTCTGGATGATCTCCACCAATCCAGCAATACATCTTCATCTTTTGACGCACCGCACCTCCCAGCAATTCGTAAACAGGGACATTCAAGTATTTACCTTTGAGGTCCCATAGCGCTTGGTCAATACCAGAAATGGCACTCATCAGAATCGGACCACCCCGATAGAAACCACCCCGATAAAGTACCTGCCAAATATCCTCAATTTCATTGGCAGACCTTCCCAACAAATACGGTTTCATTTCTTCCACACAGGCCGCCACCGTATCTGCCTTGCCTTCTACCACTGGCTCTCCCCAACCCACAAGGCCGGATTTAGTAGTAATTTTCACAAAAAGCCACCGAGGAGGTACTTTGTAAAGGACTATTTCTTCTATTTTGAGATCTTTATGCATATCGCTTCATTTTTTCGATAAACTTACGCGCATTCCCTGCCACCAATGCTTCGGTGATTTGCTCTTCTTCAAATTGGGTCAACACACTCCCTAAACCTAGCCCATCAGCGCCGGCATCCATCCATTCTTCCAAATTGTCCAGGTGGATCCCTCCCACTGCAAAAACAGGCGCTTGGTCAAAGGGAGCCTTGATGGCTTTCAAATAACCCGGCCCAAAGTTGCCGGCAGGGAAGAGCTTGATCACATCAGCCCCCCTATCCAAAGCTTCTCCGATTTCTGTCGGGGTCAATGCCCCCATGACCACAGGAATATCATTCACATGTGCTACCGCAATCACTTCAGCATTGGTGTTGGGCGAAACCAAAAATTGTGCTCCGGCCGCTACGGATTGCCTGGCAAGCTCTCCATTGATAATGGTTCCGGCACCTATCAAAACATCAGGAAAACGCTGTCGGTTTTCAGCAATCATTTTTTCAAAATCTTTGGAATTGGAAGTCACTTCCAACACCTTCACACCGCCTGCGACCAGGCCACTGACTAGCGTGGCCATCTCTTCGGTATTTTTGGACCGAAGGATGGCAATCAACTTTTCCTGAAGAATAATTTGGCGAATTTCTTTTCTGTTCATGGCTAGGCGCGATCAACGGATCGGGTAAAATGCAGAAAGTTTTTACGGGTTTCGTGCAGGTGCTTTTCTATGGCCTCATGAGCTCCCGCTGGATCCTGTCTGGAGACTGCATCTAAAATATTTTGATGATGCTTAAGCATAATGGCCTTTTCTGCTTCCAAATTTCCTGATGCTGGCTTAGCAAAAACATTCATCTTGTATTTCGGCATAAGGCTAAAAACAGGCCCCAGCAATAATTCCAGTACTTTGTTGCCGGTAATCGACAGTAAAATTCGGTGAAAGTCATTATCCAATTCTGCTTCTGCCTTTTTGTCCTCCAAAGGACAGTCCCTCATTTCCATCATGTTTTGCTCCAACAGCAACAGGTCTTCCTTATTTCGCTTTATCGCTGCTTCGGCAGCAATTCTAGGCTCCAAAACCCGCCTGGCCTCAATGGTCTGCAGCATCAAGTCAGCATCTGAGGAAAGCTCAAAAAACATATTCAGCATCTTGGAGGCATTCTGTACGCTGATTTCAGAAACATATGCCCCGCTACCTTTCCGAACTTCTACTATTCCCTTTGCACTCAAGGTTTTGATGGCTTCCCGAATAGCTGTCCGGCTCACCTGGAAAATCTCCCCCAACTTATGCTCAGTGGGAATTTTTTGCCCGGGCTGGTACTCACCCTCTCGAATGGCCCGGGTAAGTTCCTCTTCCACCCTTTGACTCAGGGATTTTGCTTGTCCTATTTGCTGAAATGTCATGTACTCGTAAATTTTCCTTAAGTTATAAATTTGTCATACATCATACAAATACTCTCAGGTTTTCTTAAGTTTTAGAGGTATGAGAAGTCTCCTACCTCACTCCTTATGTGTCCTACCTGCCAACTATCGATCCATCCACATCAGAACAGTTGTCCCACAATTTCTCATTTATTTGTAGCGTGATAAAACCTAGCATGTAACATGAAACCTAATAACCTGACAGCCTGTAAAAAAGGGCTGACCTTTGGATTAAGCTTTTTATTGACTTTATTTTCACTTCAACTTACCGCCCAAGAAACAGAGAAAATGCTGCTCAGTGGCAAAGACAGCAAGCATACTGTAGATTGGGATTTTTACTGCACAGGTGGCAGAAACAGTGGTTACTGGACCAAAATTGCCGTGCCAGCCCACTGGGAACAGGAAGGTTTTGGCACCTATAATTACGGCAGAGACTATGTCACCTATGGCAGAAGTTTCCGCTTTGCAGATGAAAAGGGCATGTACAAGCGCACTTTTGAGGTTCCTGCTGATTGGAGCAATAAAAAAGTGGAAATCGTTTTTGAAGGTTCCATGACCGATACAGAGGTCAAGATCAATGGCCAATTGGCAGGAGAAATACACCAAGGAGCTTTCTACCGCTTTAAATATGACATCACAGACAAACTCAAGTTTGGGGAAGAAAACCTGATCGAGGTGACCGTCAGTAAAATGTCTGCAGATCACTCGGTCAATCGGGCCGAACGTTACGCAGATTACTGGATCTTTGGGGGAATCTTCAGACCAGTTTACCTGCAGGCACTGCCCCAACAACATATCCAGCAAGCTGCTATTATCGCAGAAGCTGATGGATCATTTGCTACAGAAGTAACCCTTAATGGCTTGAAAAAAAATGCGGAGCTCCAAGCCATCGTGACGGACAGCAAAGGCCAAACCCTAGGAACAATTACTGAAAAAGTCAAAAAAGGCAATTCCACGATTCGATTGTCCAGGCAGTTTGACAATATCCAAGCATGGACTTCTGAGACGCCACACTTGTACCATGTCCAAGTGGCTTTGGTACAAAATGGGGAAACCATCCATACCCTTACCGAACGATTTGGCTTTAGGACCATCGAAATCAAAGAGGGAGATGGCATCTACCTAAATGGCACCAAGATAAAACTCAAAGGGGTTAACAGACATGCTTTTTGGCCTGAAACAGGCAGGTCACTCACTCCGGAAATCGACCTGAATGATGTCCTGATGATCAAGGAAATGAACATGAATGCGGTAAGGATGTCCCATTATCCGCCAGACCCTTCTTTCTTGGATTACTGCGACTCCTTGGGCCTTTACGTGATGGATGAACTCGCAGGATGGCAAAATGCCTATAACACGGAACCTGGCGCCAAGTTGGTCAAAGAATTGGTTGAAAGGGACCTCAACCACCCTTCCATCATCTTCTGGAGCAATGGCAATGAAGGAGGCACCAACAAGGAACTGGATGATGATTTTGACCTGTATGATCCTTCCAAAAGGCCAGTGCTACATGCCCATCACCGCCCTGGAAATGCACACAACGGGATCGACACCGATCACTATGAGAATTACAAAAGCCTTCAAAACAAACTGAAAGACTCCCTGATTTATATGCCCACAGAATTTTTGCATGGGCAGGATGATGGCGGTGGGGCTTCCGGACTTTCCGATTATTGGGAACTGATGTGGGATTCCAAAATGTCTGGAGGTGGCTTCCTTTGGGTGCTTGCCGATGAGGGAATCATCCGTACAGATATCCACAACAAAATTGATGTCAACAGACTGAATGCCCCTGATGGTTTGGTGGGTCCTTTCCGTCAAAAGGAAGGTAGCTTTTACGCCATTCGGGAAATCTATTCGCCGATCAAAATCCACGAAGTATCCGAATTGGATGCTTGGGACGGGACTTTGGAAATGGAAAACCGCTATCATTTCACCAACCTCAATGAGATCAACTTTGAGTGGAAACTGGTTACGTTCAAGGGAATAGGCGCAGCACAAACCGGCCTAGAGGTAATTAGTTCTGGTGAATTAAAAGGCCCTGATTTAGCACCCACCGACAGTACAGCCTTCAAACTTCCCCTACCAGCCAACTGGAAAGCACAGGAAGCTTTGATGCTGACTGCTTATGATCCCCAAGGTGAGGAAATCTATACCTGGTCATGGCCATTACAGCCCAACAAAAAATTGATGACCCAAACCATTATGGCTGATCAAGGGAAAAATGATACCGCCATAGAGGATCAAGATAGCTTGCTGACCATCAGTGGCGGAGGTTTTGCTTTGACTTTCAACAAGGCTGACGGGATGTTGGTGAAAATCAAAAAACCATCTGGCCCTGAGCTTTCCTTCCAAAATGGTCCAGTATTTACAGAAGGAAGCAGCCAGGTCACTGAGGTGAGTTATGAGCAAGAGGGCAAAGATGCGGTCTTCAAAGTAAACTATGAAGGGCCTATGAACTTCGCGGAATGGCGCATTGCTTCCAATGGCTGGGTAACGCTGAATTATGAATACGAACTTCCAGAAGGAAAATATGCTTACCCGGGCATCAGTTTTGATTACCCGGAATCCAATGTCATCAGTGCCAAATGGCTGGGCAAGGGTCCTTACAGGGTATGGAAAAACCGTCCCCAAGGCCGATTTAACCAACATCAAAACCTTTATAACGACACCCACACGGGGGCTACTCCTTGGGACTATCCGGAGTTCAAAGGCTACTTTGGGGATGTTGCCTGGATGGAGATCAATACCGCCCAAGGCAAATTCTATGTGGTGGCCAAAGAACGCAACCTTTATGTGAGGTTGTTTGACTTCTATGGGATTTCTGGACCAAGGGGCTATCCCACCCTTCCTAGCGGCGATATTTCCTTTTTGGATGGCATTCCTGCCCTGGGAAGCAAACTGGCACTGGGAATTACAGGCCGGGCATCCGTTTATGGTCCCATGGGTGAAAACACTTATCTCAATGGCCCTGTCAATCGGACCCTTTATTTCTATTTTGGTATCCTCCAAGAGTAGTTTAAAAAAGGGGCTGTCCCAAATCAGACAGCCCCTTTCCACACTACTTAAACATTAAACCACTATCGGTTACTTTAGGCATTTTGTAGGTCTTTTCTTTTTCTTTTCCTGTTCCGATGCATACCGGACAGGTACTGGATCCGCAAAAAAGGCTGTCGCGCACTCATATACATCGACACTTTTAGCTTATAAAAATCATATCCGATCACCACCAACAAGAACAGGCAGACAATATAGAATACATTGTACCCGATGTTAAGGTAAACCAAACCAGCCGCAACCCCGCCAGACAGGTAAGAAGTCATGATGGCCATTTGTATTTTGGCTTTCCCCCTTAGGGCTTTGTTTTCCCGAAATTCCTTTTTGGTAAACATCGAAAACAGCATACCCAAATCGGTGGTCAAGCCGGTCAAATGGGTGGTCTTCACGGCTGAATTGGAAATACTGGCTGTCAACCCGTTTTGGATCCCCATGGCAAAGAGCATCAAACCCACCAAAATCTCCGTTTCCACTAAGGTTTCCTGGTAATAAAACTGGATATAGCTGCCCACAATCAGCAAACAAATGATTTCCAGGATAATGGGCACCGCATGGGCCAGGTAAGTGTAGGTTTTGTTGAAATTGATAATGATAAGGTTGGCAGTGAAACCTCCAAAAAAGAACAGCAATATCCAGGAGGCCACCACCCCAGCCTGGTACCAATTCCCCTTGGCGATTTCCTCCGCCAACACCGCATAGTGTCCCGTGACATTCGATGTAAACGCAAAGAAGATAATGACCGAGATCACATTGACCATCCCGGCAGAAAAGGCCGTCAAGGCTCCCAGCTTGATATTATCTCCTAAGGTCCGACTGTTGCTATACTTACTCAGCATCTTTACGAATGATTGATTTTCTTAAATGTCATTTTGATGATTCCCCTGGCTTGCAAATCCGTATTGAAATGGATCTCCATGGTATCATCGGTCAACTTCTGGATCTGATAGTGCTCCACACTATCCGCGTGGCCAAAAAGCTTGAGGACATGTCCTCTCCCCTTCAATGTCCAGGACAATGTGGAGGCTTTACCATTTTTCCCTTCCAGGCTGATCTTGCCATCGGGAAAGAAACTCCAAGTTTCTGCCTTATGAATGGCCAACTCTTGGCTGATTTCCTGTTTTAATTGCTGCGTGATGCTTTTGGAAAGTGTCCACTCCTCTTCTCCCTGGGCCGCATCCAGTTTCTCATACTCCCAAGAGACCTCTTCCCAGTCTCCCAGCAGTTTTTCACTGGGGCTCCGGTCATTGGCCATTAGGCTGAACACCCCGCCCATCAGGAGGATAAAGATGCCCAAGTAGATCAATGTAACTTTCATAAGCGATTGGTTTAGAGGGATGACAATTCACTGAAGAAGAGACCGGAGAGCTCATTGCGTTCTTGACGAAAGTTCTCTCCTACCTCCATCCGTTTCACTTTCACCAAGTTGGTGGTGGAACGGTGGATAAAAGGCATCATGTCAAAGCTGTTCTTGTGACGTGGCTTAAAGGCATGGTCTGTCGGCGCATAGATCTCATCGATCTGATTGGCCTCCAGGTAGTTTTCAAAAGCACTTTGGTTATACCCAGAAAAAATATCCAAAGAAAGCTCCAGTAAGCGGCTTTCATACTTGCTGGCAATCATCTGGCAGCTGGCCCTAAACTCAGCAGTCTCCAGGTCCTGCAAAAGTTTCTTTTTCGAAAAGAGCAAAAGGTCCGTCATGGAGTCCGGCAGGTAGATGCCATGCACCAAAAGGATTTCCAACTCACAATCGTCGTTAATACTTAAAGCTGATTTGACGATATTTAAGGATTTTACAGAAAAATCAGTCGGAATAAGGATGGTCTTTGTCTTCATATAGCCACTTTTTTAAGGATATGGACAAAATTATACCCTGTCCATTAAAATGGCTTAAAGATGAGATTAAGATCAGATTAGAATTTACCCTAATGTAAAATGATTTTCACTTGCAGTGGTCGGGACATGCTTCATCAATTTATAAGGCAGGTAAAAAGTATCACTAACTTACAGTAAGTCTCCATAAGTGTCGTATCAATAATGATTAAAAAATTAATTTATCCATCCAGGAATAAACTCATGGTATTCCCACTCCCCTGCTTGCTTTATATAAATGGCTGCATTTCCTTCTCCGAAGCCTCCATGATAGTGATCGTACTGCATATAGGCCGCAGATGAATCTTCATTGAAGATAGGTAAATAGAAAACGTACCATGATGAATCCTTCTGGAATTCCATTTCCGCTTTTCTATTTTCAAATGATGTGAGCTTAAATTTCTTAACCTGATCTTTAGCGTTAATAATTTGGTGTTTTACATGACTCTTGGAAGCTGAATCCCCGAAGTAAGTGTCATTACCGATTTCATCATTCAAAGCAGTTTCATTTTTCCATTCATACCCATAAGGAGGTGGGAAACTTAAGCTATCTGATGTAAACTCCAACTCATAGTATTTATAAGCCTTTAATTTTGGAGATATATATCCTCGAAGATGTAAGGAATCGGCCAGAATATAATGTTCCAATAAACTTATGGCTAATTCAGTACCTTCAATCTTCTGTTTATAAACAGTTTGCTTACAGGATAACAATAGAATAAAAACGAGAAATCTAAATTTGTTCATTTTTAATATTCAAGAAACTTCAATTGGCTTAGGCGTAATCCAACTGCCAGTACAATTATCTACTTTGTAATACCTAGTCATTGATTTCCTTTTCAACGGTCTCAATTCCAAAATCAAAGATTAGAATAAGTTTATCATTGTCCTTACGAACAGTCTTTGAAATCGATTTTATATCCTCAATCCCTAAGTATTTTTGATCTATTTCAAAGTCAGCTTCTAATGCAGCAATTTCCTTTTCAAAAATTGTATAGTTCTTAACAACTGAAATATACGGGTGGGCAACCACACTCTGTGTCGACTTTTCCACTCTGATTTCATTGTCTAGGTAAAGATAATTTGGACTGGGGTTTGGAACCATAAATGCAAAAACAGTCAGGAATGGAACACCTAATGGAAAAAGACTAAGAAATGTCAAAACATAGTTGGACAGCTTGTCCCGATTATTTGGGGAAGCCGGTGAGGTACTCTTTATGGATCTTTTCATGACAGAACCAAAACCTATCAATCATGAAAATAAAACTCAGGGCCACCTACTCAATTGTGGTCAGGTGCATTATTCAAGGTCAAGCACAATTTGAATATTTTCTTTTACCAATTCAATCAGTTCATCCGGTAAAACTCCAAGTCTTTTTGTCAATCGTTTATTATCAATCGCTCGAATCTGGTCAATCATAATATCACAAGCCTGATGTAAGTTGGCAGTTCCTTTTTTAAGGTGCACCCTTAATATCTCAGAATCCTTTTTTACGTTAGTTGTTATCGGACAAACAATAGTTGAAGGGTGAGGAATCTTGTTGAGTAGATCTGTTTGTATCGTTAAAACTGGTCTTGTTTTACCCGGTTCAGTTCCAATCTGCGGATTTAAATCTGCTATCCAAATTTCAAATTGCTTAATCTGCATAATCAATCTCCTCGAAATCTTTAAGTACAGACATCGAATCCTCTTTAACTAATCCAGATTCCTTCTTAAGTTTTTTCTCAAGAATCTGTTTGCGTTGAAGCTTATTATAAAACTCAATCGCTTCGTTTATATATCTATTGCGTGGTTTCTTAATCCGAGCCAGTATTTTTTCAGTCTCGCCGAAAATCGAATCATCTATTTTTAAAGATATTGTTTTCATGATATTTAATTTTTACACCACAAAGGTATATCCTTTTAGTATATTTATCAAGTATATTTACTCGTGTTTTCTCCAAACATTTTCAGCCATAAATATTCAAAAAATACTGTAACCAATAAAAATGGAGTCAAAATCAAGGGTCCTAACGTACCCCCTATACCATTAACATTTTTGGCACCAACATTATCTTTCAATTCTTTAAGATGAAAATCAAATATCCTCCAGTATTTTATCTTGATTTTGATGTTTGCAGAATCTCGCGGCGCATGCATCACAACGTTCAGTGTATGGTGCTTATCCCGAAAGGGCAGGTAGATCCAAAACCTAAGGAAGACATCAAAACTGTCCCAAACCCCATAAGCCATACCATGCCTCCTGCTACCATTTATACAAGTACCAAAAGTAACGTGCTTTTTCAATCCCAAACAGCCAAAAATAAACAAAGCGAAAAAGCTTTCCCCAAAATTACCCCTTTCCCAGCACCACTTGTTCAACACTGCATTCATGCCTGCCCGCCATAGGAGAGTTCGGCCGTTCCGGCCACACGAATTCTTAGTTATTGGCAACCGTTTTTATATTTTTTCATAATAGCTAACTAATTCTTTGCAAAACTCTTTTCCTGATAAATCTCCAAACTGTCCAAGTTGCTTTTTGAGAATTACTGCTCTCTCACTTTGATGGATGTCATTTCTAAGTCCATCATAAATCCTATGGTAAAAAGCAATTGTTTGATATTCTCCAATGTGCTTATCTAAAAGGTGTTGGTCAATTGCTCTGACCGCATTCATAATCGTATACTGTTTCTTTTTGAATTGTTCATCCGATAGACTTTCCATAGCTAACGTCTCTTTTACTTCATGATTTCTAGATTCTTCTATGTCTCTTCCGAAAGCGTGACCAATTTTATTTCTTAGGTTACGAATCTTGTCTAAATCTCCAACTCGAGATTCAAGTCCACTTGGAACCATTCCAAAAGTCTTCTTATAAGCACTTGTTCTGGCATTCCAATCTCCTTTTGTTATAGATTCAATAACGGAATCATGAAACATGTTTTTTTGAGCACCATTTTTAAGAAGCACAATTCCATCAATAGAATTTGGCGAGTCAAATAAAATACCTGGGTCAGATTCAATAGCTAACGTAATAACAGTTGCTAAATAAGTTTCAAAGTTTGAACTTAAGGCTAACAGAGCATTCAGATTTGTCCAATTACTAAAGGAGTTATAAGTGTCTGACCAATTTTTAAGATCTTTAAACGCTTCTTGTCCTTTTGGGACATCAAATATTAAATGGTCAGAAGCTAAGTCAGTCCAATTTGCTCCATTAGTTTTAAAATTGGAATAGGTTTGCTTCATAGCCGCTTTGTTAGCCCATAACATTTCGTTCAATTCGTCATTGTACTTATGAAACACTTGGTAAGTCCAAGTTGACTTCATCACTGTATTCCATCTATCAAAATGTCTGGTGCTTTTTCCCATTTTTTAATTTAAAACTTATCTAAGTCCTCTAAGTATTCGAGTCCTTTTTGTCCTAATTGAAAAGCACGTTTAGCAGCTTCTTTCATGACATATTTTCGAGAAACTTCAACGAACTCTTTTATGTATTTAACTCCAAGTTTGGTCAGTTTCGCCCAAACACTACAAATTCTATTTGCAATTTCTTGTCGTCCCGAAACTGTAAGACTATCATTTAACTGGGTAATCTCTTCTTTAATATCCTCAAGAGCTGAAGCATTTTCTTCAGTCTTGTACTCATTTAGTTTGAGTTTTAATTCTTCAAAGTGCTCATAAAGCGGTAGTATGGATGAAGGTTCTAGTGGTTTATCCTTTTCTTCCTCAATTATTTCAAAATATGAATAATAGTCTTCTTGAAAGCCTTTTTCAATTGGGTCATCAAAAACAGTTTTAGTGTTTTTAAAGTCACTTAACAACTTAAACCAAATTTGAAAGTGTGCATCAATGCTTTTCTGATCAGATTTAACCCAAGTCAATCTAGGTGAAACAGATTCAGCTGCGAAAGGCTGATATTCTAATTGAATTTGGTTTTGGTTATTTTGATTTCTGTGAGATTTAATGTAGAAGAAAAAGTTTGAGTCTATCGCACTTCCTTTGAATCGAATTAAATCCTTTTCAGAACTTACTCTTTTGAATAGCCCATCTCGTTTATCTAAATAAGGTTCGATTGCCTTATGAACAACTAAAGGTATTTGTTCTTTCTTATTCATTTTATAATGGTTGTCAACGGCTCCGCTATGAAACGTGTCCCGAAGGGCATGTCTTTATAGTTCCCATGATATAATCTGGTTCGTTTTAAAGACATAATCAAAAAGAATATATCATGGACACCGAAGTTTCTCCTAAGTTATTCATTGGTATTGATGTTCACAAGCGCCAGTGGAGCGTTTGCATTTTTACTGCCAATTGCCATCATAAAACTTTCAGTCAGGCACCTGATCCCAAAGCCCTGAAGTCTTATTTGGATAAGTTTTTCCCAAAACATAAGATCATCTGCTGTTATGAGGCATGTAAGTTCGGGTTTTGGATCTATAGGGACCTGAACTCTTTCGGGTATGAATGCCTGGTGATCAATCCAGCAGATCTTCCTACGACCAACAAAGAGAGCAGTGAAAAAACCGATCCTGTGGACAGCCGAAAAATGGCCAAAGCACTCCGGGCAGGACTATTACGAGGAATCCACGTTCCAACACTTGAAACCGAAGGGGATCGTCAACTCTTCCGTTATCGAAAGAGACTTTGGGCAGATCTGGTCCGGGTGAAAAACAGGATCAAGGACAAACTACTTCAAAACGGGGTAGAAACACCTCCTAAATACGATAATCCTTATTGGACTAAGGACTTTCTCGACTGGCTAGCAGTAGTTGAACTCCCTTCGGACAGCAGCCGACTTGTAATGGATTTATTGCTCGACCAATTTGAATTTACCTACCGTCACTTTTTGAAGGTCTCCATTTCTGTCCGTGCGCTTCAGCGAAAGGCAAAATACAAGACAAACTCCAAGCTGCTGAGGCAGATTCCTGGAATAGGACCCTTGACAACAGTCCAGTTACTCACTGAGATTGAGGATATCCATCGCTTCAGGAATTTCAAACACTTCAACAGCTATATCGGGCTCAAACCGATGGTCCATTCCAGCGGTGAATCAGACCGAAAAGGATACATGACTTATCGCCATCATCAAGGACTGAGAAGCTCACTGATCGAATGTGCCTGGACTACTGTCCAACGAGACCCGGTGATGCTGAACCGATATGAGGAATTGCTTCAAAGGCATACAGGCAAACGAGCCATAGTGATCATAGCAAGAAAATTACTTTCCAGAATATATAATGTCCTAAAAACTGGTGAACCTTACCAGGTAGGGTATTCAACTTAGTCCGTGGCAGAGACCATTTGATCAAGCCCATCAAAAAGCTCCAGACCTCTCAACACTGTGTGAGTCCAATAATCAGGAACTCTATTATAGTATGGGGCTGGAGCACTTACTAAACTAACCGGAAACTGAGACCATAAAAATAGCATGGATCTCTGATGGAAGCATGGCTTGTATCTGATGATCGCAAGGTATGGACTGATACTGCAGAAGTAAAGAACAAGGCGAGTGGACAATCCACCCGCAAGGCAGCGCTTTGTCCATTCTTGACTTCTTCCAATCAGTCCAAAAACAGGCAATCAAGTCAAAAACAGCCCAAAAAAAGAAAAAATGCTAAAAAATGAACTTTTGATTATTCATGGAAGCCATTGTTGTATGCCGTTTTTATTTTATTCATTGGATTGTCCAGAAGTTAGGTTCCATGTCCTTGACAAGTATTGGCCGTGCGATAGATTCGTGCGACTTGGCAATGTGTATGGATTATGAATGTTATCACCTAGCAAAGTTTATTTAGAAAAAATTTCACATAAATTGAAGGCTCGGCTAGAACTTGGCTGTATTGATCTTCCAATTTGTGAAAATCAATTTTTACTGAATCCTCTACAAGAATTAAGAAAAGTAAAGACTTGACATTTGCATTCATCTTATAAAAATCTTTAAGACCTTCAAGAGTTTTTAATGTATCGTTTTTCTTTCCTGTGCTGTCAATGTATTTTGCTTCAATGATGATTGAATTACTCTTGATTGAAAAGTCAGCATTTTTGGTGTTCCCATCAATAATTATAGCCACATTCTCAGCTTCCGTGCTTGGAATCCACGGTCTCAATATTAGATGTACTAAATTCTGAAAATCGTATTCACTAGTGATTTTGAGAGACTCTATGTTGATGTTTTTAGCCTTTAGTCCATTACTAAAACGAGACGGAACGTCCAGTGATTTTTCAACTATTGAAGCTAAGTTTTGACAAATTGTTGTCCAATCACATCCTAAAAAAGTGAGTGGATAATTGTCATCTTCAAGCTGGGCAAAAAGGAGAGAGAGTTGCTTGTCGAGAGAAGCAGATAAGAATTTTTGCCTAGTCTTTACAAGATGAAATATTATGGAATGAAGTTGGTCTTTCCAGTTAGACGAAGACTCTTCATAAACAATAAGATTCCATAGCTTCATTCGAAATTGATCATGAAATTCTAGAACCTGATCTTGAAAACCAGAAATTCCAACTATATGAATAGGAGGTTTAATTGAAGGGTTTATTGAGATTTCGTTTAAAAAATCAACTCCATTTTTAGCATTGCATTCTCCGTTTAATTCGATAGGCAATACGAGGTCTAGTATCATTAAATCGAAATAATTGTCATAAAGAAGCTTCCTGGCTTCTTTTGTACAACTGACTATATCAATATCCGACTCGGAAAAATCATGAGTATCGAGAATTGTCTGTTTGACATTGTTTTGTTTGTTCGGATTATCATCAACCAAAAGAATTTTAATCATAGCTCAAATATTTAAAAGTTGAGAGAGTTTTTCTTGCCATTCTTCGTTAATTTGAGAATAGAAAACATAACCTATATAGTTTTCAGAAAACTGATCTTTTAGTTCTTTATCGAGCTCGGCTATTTTAGTCCCGTCATCAAAACTTCCGTGCATTGTGACAACAATGGCTTTAGTAGGGATGTCCCTCAAGTACATTTCTTTAAGTATTTTTTTCCCAGCCAAGGGCATCCATGCTCCTCCGCTGTCTTCAGAAGAAATATCATAGTTCGGCATACTGATATCCAGCAATAGCATGTCATAGTCTTCGAAATTTCGGATCAATTCTTTCAATCCACTTATGTATGAGTTTTTTGTAACAATAGAATTGATACCCAATTTTTCATTAATGAATTTGTGAATTTGGGCTTGTTTCAGAGGGTGATCTTCTATAAATAGTATTCTCATGCTAGTATGTCTTTTGCTTCGATACTGAGATTGACGAAAAACCAATCTTTCTCTTCGGAAATTCTCGTAGTCAAACAGTCATTGATGCCATTTTTTAAGTCATAAGTAATGATTTTGTATGCTTTGTGATAACCCGATTTCCCTTCATTCAGTAGTTTGTCAAAATCAAGCTTATTACCCTTCCAAAGATTTTCAAGAGCCTCAATACTTTCTTCGTTGGTTATGAAATTGGATATTTGAATTTGAAGAATACTTTGACCTTCGATTGAGGTCATTATTTTGCAGGGAATATTCGCAGCATCCTCTTTTGAGTGTTTTATAATATTCTCTAGAAATATCCGTATTAGGTCAGCAAAGTGTGTTTTATATTCTCCTTTTAGAGATGGATCACTTTGACTTGCTGTTTCAATCCTCAGGCTTTTATAAGGACTACTTTTATTCGTATACTCTGCTATAATGTTAACAACTTCGCTAAGTTTAAAATCAGATGCTTTAATTTCACTACGCCTAAACCATCTGCTTATTTTCTGCATAACCGTTTGCATTTCGGTTGAACAGTCTTTGATTGATTTAACGAGCTGTTGATTTGCGTCTTGTCCAAATTGATGAATCAAATTGATCTCCAATTCGTTGAAGAATGAGTTAAACTTATCTAGAATTTCATTTTCGATTCTATGTCTTATGTTTTCAAGGTTTTCATCGGTTCTATTCCAGAGAACCATGAATATTTGATTTACGAAATCCTCGAAACTTCCACTTGATACTGTAGCTATCACAGAGTGATACCAAAGTTCATTAGGATCAAAGTCATAATTGAACCATCCCTCATCATTGATTTCAGCTTTGTATACTTGTAGGTGTTTTTTGATTAGATCGAAAATGAGCCCGTCAACCTTACTTGAAAAATCAGCTAGTAGTATTTGCAATTGCTCCTTATCTTCATTTGAATATGCACTATAAACCAGGTCCCAAGTATAGTTTCTTCGATAATTTGAAGTACTTCCTTCCTTTAATGTAATTAGGTTGTGGGTTTCAAAAATTGGTCGTAATTCTCCTATCAAAACTCCATGTCTTATCCTCGTACTTAAGTATGCTACAATCCCATATTGACTGTTAAGAAACTTGTCCTTGATAGCATCAAAAAGCTCAGAATAGATTTCAAAAACAGGGTTTCCTGAATACTCTACCTTTTCAACTTCAGTGTCTTCATTTGAAGTGTAAGTAGTTAATTCACCACCTTTCAAATAAAGAAGCTTGTTGTCACCAGCAATTCCTGAAATAATTCGAAATCTTTCATAAATGGCTTCAAAATCTTGTAATTCTTCATCAATTATACCTTGCTCATTAACATAAATCTTGCTTTCATCAAGATCAATTAAGCCCTGCTGAATAACCAAGATGTTTTGAATGCTCTTAATCTCGTCTTCAATGTTTTTATTATTCGGATTTTTTGATTTTAAATAATTCGAGATAACCAACCTTTCCTCGAGTCTTTCTTTTGAGTTTTCAATAAACGTTGAATGCATCAGAATTTTTGGACTACAGCAGAATTCCAAGAAGTAAAGCATTTTATTCTCATCAAATTCATTGAATTGATCAAGAATTTCTGATGGCTTCTCAACTCCTCGGGATTGATTAAAAAGTTCGTAGGCGATATGCGCCTCAACATCGTCAGCGTTCACTATTGTGTAAAATATCGGTAGGTTTATCAATCTTGAAACATTTCTAAACCTATTGGAGCTTATTTTTTTTAATAATTCTTTGGTTTCAATTTTTTCAATTATGTAGTTATTTTGAAAGAAGCTTTCTACAAATAAGTTAATACAATCATCAGGTTTATCAAGGATTAAATAACACTTGAAAAGATTGATTATAGCCGTTTCATATATAGGTGTTGTGTCCCGATAGTTCTGGATTAGAAACTCCCATTCTTTACTTGCTGCAATGAAGTTTTTTTTCTCTTGCAGTTTTTTTGCCATTTCAATTTTATACTGACCTTCTGGTATTTTTTGTTCATACTTGATGAGCGAATCAACTCCTTTTAGTTTTTCTTGAAAAAACTGTATTGTAATGGAATCTGGAAATCTACTGGCAAGCATACCGAGGAATTCTTCTTTTTCTTCATCAGTCGTGAATATTTCATGTATTGTAGGATTTGCAAGGTTATAGGAGAATTTTGCTAATAGTTTGCGTTCATTACTCCCTTCGTTTTCATGAAATACATAATCTGTTATTCCATAGCTAATTGTGCTACTCGACAGATTGTTTGCTATTCTTAACAGGTTCAAACGGGCTTGATCAGGATTGCCTTGAACTGAAGTACTTTTATATAGTGCCTGAAGTATTTCGTTTTGAACACTTTTTGGATTACCAATCGAGGTGAAATCTTTCTTTTGATAGATAAGAGTTTTTACATAAAGCAAGTAGAGGTCAAATTGGTTAGGTTTTTTTTTGAGTAGTTCAATTAAACCTTTCTCTGCTTCAGCGTATAATCCAGTAGTATACTTATCAAGTGTTCTAAGTTCAATTTGACTTTGTTTAATATCAAAGGCTGGAAAAATTGAATCTCCTGAAAATAGCTTTAGTTTAAAAAGTATTGGGTCATTTACTTTTCTTATTAAGTAATTGATCCGATTTCTTAAGTATCGCTTTATATCTAAATGTCTTTGATCGTCCTTTTGTAGGTAGCTAGATACTGCAAGTAAACTTGTCATTACCCTCGTGAGGTTTAGGTATCGATCAATAATGCTATGTCTAAAATCTAGTGCAAGAATTGCGGCATAGTTTGAAAAATCAATGTGACTTAGAAATGTAAGCTTAAAACGATAATAATTTCTAAAAGCCTCTTTCGTGTTATTGTTTTGAAGGTTGCTTAACGCGATTTCCAAATCATTAAAATACCGGTTTACAGATAGAGAGTGTTCGGCTCTTAGACTTAGATAATGAGCTAACGATTTTGTGATTCCTTTTGCCTTGTTTTCTTCGTTGAATGAGCTTAAAAATTTTTTATTCTCAGAAGCTTTCCCTGAAAGTTCGAAAAGAACAAATCGATTTTCTAATGTCCAGAGTGAATAACAAACATCTTTTTCAATTTTATCTAAGTATTGCTCTGCTTGACTGTAATTGCCAGTAAGTAGATTTTCTTCATACAGTTCCTTGTAAGTCAGAAACAGATTAATTTCATGTCGATATTTTCTTACTCCAATTAAGTTTTGGTTAAGTTCTGCATGTATGTTCTCACCTAGATAAGGAGCTTCTTTTAAGTTTCCAAGAGATGCATATTCATTTGGTAGTGGATTACCGTAAATTAATTCATTTCTTTCTGATGGGAGATTCCGTTCCAAATAATCCATTGAATGACATAAGTCGCTGAATACCAGTAATTCCTTAAGTTCATGAAATGCCCTTTTTCTATCCGTAGACTTTCTATTGATTAGATGGTATCTTGCTCTCGATGCCTTCAGACCGTATGGTGTATTTTGTTTCTTTTTAGTCATTCATTATAAGAGTAAGAGTCAAATTGGCGATAGTTTTCTGATCCTATTGATTTGAAGTTAATTTACTTTTATTTCATTAAGTAAGGCCTTAAAATAGCTCTTTTGGTTTTTCAGCGTTGCCTCGCGTAATAGCAAAAACCAAATGTGCTATTTGTGCGTTGGCTTTTTAAATGGCATACAACGGTCTAGTATAAGAATAGTAGCGGATTTACACGCACTAATTTTTCGGTTAAACACAGACCTTTTTTATATTTACTTAATTTCGTTTTAGCGATAATACCGCTATTATTTTTATACATTGTTGTGCTTTCGTACTTTTTATTTGGACTGTTTTCTTAAACCTATAACAGCACTTGGGATATCTTGCTCAGCCTTGTCATTACTCCATTCTTTCCAAAAATCAATTGTTGCACTTTGTGGTTTAATTGTTGGCTCATCGATTAAAATTCTCGTAGGTAATAGAGATGAATCTCCAACAACTAAAGCTTCTCCAATATCCAAAATAGGTAATACATCTGTTAGCCCAGAAAGATTATCTGGTAATAGTCTTTTTATAACTGATTGGTCTTCTGCATTTGATAACCTTAGTGAAATGAAATTATTACATTGACTAAGAACTGTTCTGTTAACTTCTGCTGGTCTTTGACTTATAACAGTTAGACTAACACCATATTTTCTACCTTCTTTTGCAATTCTTTCAAAATTCTTTAAACCAAGTTCGGAAGCAGAATCTTGACTTGTTCTTTCGGGAATGTATAAATGAGCTTCATCACACAATAGACAAATAGGATGTCTTTTGTCATTTACTGTCCATTGTTGAACAGTAAATACAATTCTTGCCACCAGTCCAATAACAAGTGGTAAAACGTCTGAAGGAACTTCTGAAAAATCAATAACCTTTACACCTGATTTTTGGTCATTTTGTTTAGAACCTTGCATTAACAAGTTACATAAGCTATTCATCCAGTCAATATCTAACTCGTCATTTGATATTTGAAACAAGAAACCTAATCTTTTATCTTGACTTTTAGCTTCTAGCCTTTGTACAAATCTTGTTAATTTTCCATTGAAAGGTCCTGCCTTGTCTTGACCTGCTCTTGCTCCGGGAACACGTTCTTCGTCAAGATTTTTTAATTTGCTTATTACATTATCAATTTTATATGGTATTGGGCTGTCAATAGTTATGGAATCTTTAAATGTTGTGTCTCCAATTGAATCTAAAAAAGCTAATTTTTCTTCAAAGACTATTTTAGAAAAAAGCATTGCTTGATTCGGTGCATTACTGTCACTTCTATCAAGTAACATTGCTAACATTTCTTCATAAGTCAAAAGCCAATAAGGAAGCATTAAAACACTATTTTGCAGATTTCCAGTTTTCCCTAAGTCAGAGGGATTAGCAACCCTTAAATGTTGTATTCCATCGGTTTTAAAATCTTCTCCACTATATTCTCCGTGAATGTCAAAAAGTATTGAATTTGCCATTGGAAGTTTAGCAATTTGTTCAACCAATTTTGCTACGCACCAAGATTTTCCAGAACCTGTACTACCTACAATTACAGCGTGCCTTTGAAAAAGTTTGTCTCCGTCTAAATAAGCATCTGCATTTTCATCAATTGAGTATTTACCTAATGAAAGAGGAATATCATAATTTTCCTTTGATGATATTGTGCGCATAAACTTTGTGATATTTTCTCCATCAATTGGAAAACAGTTTGCTTCAATTTCGGGAACTGTATCTAAAGTTCTTTTGAATACATTTTCTTTCTGTCCGTGCTTGTCTATTAAAGTACCAATTAGGTTAACTTTTAAAATATTTTCTGTTAGTAAAAAATTGGTTAAACCTAAATCATCAGAAACTGGATTCTCATCATCTGATACTTTTCGTGTAATTCGGTTGATAATACCAATTAGATGCTGTCCAGCTTTTGAGCTTTTTATAGCAATTAGATGATTTACCTGTAGTTTCCTTAACTTTTCAAGTTCTTCAACTTTTACGATTAGAGTAGAAGTGTCAACACTAAAAACTGTACCGATTTTTGTAGATTCTTCAAATTGGAATATAGCCATTGCTCTGTTTATGAAATGATTAGTTTTAAATATTCTCCTAATTCCCAATAACTAGTATCTTCAATTACAAATTCTCCAAATTTGGAAGAATAGATTTTGGTATCTTTAGAATTAGCCTCTTCGATAAGTAAGTACTTTTGGCATTTATTATCGATGATTGATTGTTTAGTTTTTTCAGTAAGTTCTTTAGTTATTACAATAATTGGCTTATTGTTTTTGATTTGTTCAATTAGTTTTGGTTGAACGTGAGTGTCATTAAACCCATAGCCAATACATAAAAAACCATTCGCATTCTCAATTTCAGAGTCTGCTTGTGTGAAAATTGTTCTATATGGTTCATTATGTGTCTCTGAATATTTGCTTAAGCCAGGTGTTACAATTAAAGGTCGATAGTCTTTAGGGATACTTTGTCTTAATGGAAGTTGAATATTTTCATCTTCATTAGACTTAAACCAGTCTAACGAACCGTGAACTTTCCAAATGTTTACTTGTCCTTTATAGCCATTTAAAGAAGCTAAATTGTTGGATTGAATATTGTTTGAGAAATGCCCAATATGACTTTGAGCATAACCACTACACACAATGGCTTTAGAAAGACTAGTAGCATATTCAGCTAGTCTATCATAATTCGTTGTTATGATTGAAACTTTTTTACCTGCTGTGTCTAAAAAATATTTTAATAATTCAGCTAAGGGAAATTCAATTTCTTTATTGATGAATTTCTCGTACGCTTTTAAATCTGATTCATTGACAAGTTCCCAAGTTTTATCAACAATTTCAGCAAGTACGTTGGTTCTTAATTGAAGCTTTGTAAGTGTTGTTTCTAAATCACCAGTTTTGTCAAATTCATCTTTAAATTTTTCAAATTGAGCTTGGTCATCAGAATCTACAAAACTTATTGAGCTTTTCAAGAAATCTCCCAAAGTCCACATTGAAGGAAGTTTGAAAGGAACAGAAGCTCCGCTACCAAGAACAATTAGAGGAATATTATTTGTCCAAGTTTGTAATTGTTTTAATACAGCTTCTTTTTCTTTATTCATTCAATTTTAGTTTTGTTCTCAGTGTTTTTCAGTATGAAGCACAACGAGTGGCTAAACGCATTGCGCATACACTATCTATATGTTACTTACCCTAAAAGGCCTTCTATTTTAGGTTAAGGCCATTTATCCCATTCTTAAATATTTGTAAGCATTTGCAATCGGATATAGCTATTAAAATTAAGGAATTCGTAAAAAAATTAAATACCATGATTAAGGTATTTTTTACCTGCTGAAATTTATTTATTTTAATAGGTTTGATTTTAGATTATGTCCATTCCCTTTTCTGCACCTGAAACAATAGGCATACCCTCAACTTGAGTTTCCAAAACGTCATTCCGAGCCTTGGCGTGGGATTGTGGGAAGGAAGCTGCGGGAATCTCATAAAAGGGAGATTGCCACACCCTTTCTCCTGCAATTACACAAGCGCAAAAGGGTTCGAAATGACCTTAGTATCCCCATTTCTCTTCCTTTTAAATCGAACTCAGGTGCATAGGTTTTGGCTTGTTTTTAAGCTTTCCCGCTTTTTATTCAGGAACATTTTATTCTTGATGGTCTTTATCAATGCTTCGCATTTCTCCCGATATCGGGACAGGCTATTGATAAAAAAGTGAGCATTCCGAGCCAGCGGAATTAGTTCGATAGATGCGTACCTGTGCGCCTTGGCGTAGCGGCAGGTGGGGTTAATTTTTTAACCTATAGAAAAAAAGTAAGCCAGTAAGGAAGGACTATAAGGGTGAAATTATTCCAATAAAACCAATTTTGGAGTCCACTATAAATCATATAGAAGCAAGATCACACCTTACTCTGCTTTGCTGCCGAAAACATCCAGGGTGATCTGTACGGTGGTGCCTTCATTTTCGGCGGAGGAAACCAGGAGTTCGCCCTTATGGATTTTAATAATATTCCTCGCTAAGGGCAGACCGATGCCATAGCCTTCGTAGTTTTTGGTATTGGAGGCCCGGAAGTAGGGATCATAGATAAACTTCAGTTCGTTTTCCGGAATGCCGATGCCTCGGTCCTTTATGATCATTATGATCTTTTTATTGGCCACACCAAGTGCCACGTTGACGGCTTGGTTATCGGAATACTTGCAGCCATTGAGGACGATATTGGTCAGGGCCAGGTGCATCAGGGCTTCATTGGCATTGATTTTCAGCAGTTCGGGATTTTCCGGCAACAAACTGAAGTCCAGACAGATCTTGCTCCCCGGATTGATCTTCTCGGCAGTGTCCTTGACATCCAGGATCAGCTGGTCAATCCGTAGTTTATTGAATTTCTGCCCCTTGCCATCAAAGCCCGTTTGGGCCAACAGTAAGAGGGCCTTGGTCTTTTTGTTCAGCTTTTCGGCCTCCTCCAAAATCGTCTGCAGGGAATTGATGTATTCTTCCGGTTGACGGATCTTGCTCAAGGTCACATCGGCCTCCCCAATGATGGAGGTCAGTGGGGTATTCAGCTCATGGGAGGCATTGCTGATAAAGTTCTTCTGCGTCTCAAAGGAAGTCTCCAGCCTGTTCAGCATATCATTGAAGGTCTGGGTCAGCATGCTCACGGTATCATCATTTTCCCGGTTGACAGATAACCTCAGGTGCAGGTTGTCGGAGCTGATCTCTTTTACCTTCTCGATGATATCATTGATGGGCTGGATGATCTTTCTGGAAAACAAAAAAGATACAATAAAGATAATGATCGAGGCGATGGCCAGGGAAGTAAAAAGTAGGTTCCGCAGGTAAAGCACATGGTGGGTAATAAAGTAGTTCTCTGCCGAAATCACTACCAAATAGGAATCTCCCGTGACGGCCTTGTAGACCGTTCCGTAGTAGAAAGTCTTCTTGTCATTATAGTTGGCCTTTCCCTCTTCCAGTACCTTCTCCACAAAGCTGGCCTTGTACTTATACAGCTCACTGTCGGACGGAATCTCCTGATTGTCCTCCAAAGGAAAAATCCTGATTTCCTCATCCTGCAGTTTCTCCAGGTATTCCTGCCTCAGCTCCTGGAGGATATTCCCATCACTTTCATGGTCGAGCTGGGACTTGGCCGTGGTAATCGCCCTGATCTCCAACCGCTTGTAAAAATCCGTAAAGGCATAGTTGGAAATGGAATAATAAATAAAGGCACTGAACAACAAGGTATAGCTGACAAAGATGATGATCAGGACATAGATGATCTTGTTCTGTATTTTCATTCTCCTTCTTTTAAAACGTAGCCCATGCCGATCACCGTTTGGATCAAACGGTTGCCCCCATATTTTTCAAGTTTTTTCCGGAGGTAATTGATATAAACATCCACCACATTGGTCCCCATATCAAAGTCTATCCCCCACACTTCTTCCAAAATATCCACCCGGGAAAGCACCTTTCTTTGGTTTTTGACAAGCATCAAAAGCAAGCGGTATTCGGTGGATGTCAGGGAAATGTCAAAGCCAGCCCGGGTCACGGTCTTGGTATCGTCATTGATCAGCAAATCGGAAAATTTAAAAATCTCTTCACCTTCCGAGTCCTCTCCTGCGTCATTTTTCAGACCGGACCTTCTCAGTAATGTCCTTACCCTGGCCTGCAACTCCATAAACTTAAAAGGCTTGGCCAGGTAATCATCTGCCCCCGAGTCCAGGCCCAGCACCACATTTTCGGTACTGCCCAGTGCAGTCAAAAATAAGATGGGCGTATCAATCACATTGGTCCTGATTTCCTTGCAAACATCCAGCCCATTCTTTGAAGGCAACATGATGTCCAAGATGATCAGGTTAAAGCTCTTGGAGAGCGCGAGATCCAGGCCCACGTTGCCATCCATGGCCACGGTCACATCATAACCGGACTCTGTCAAGCCCTTATTGATAAAGGCACTGACATTGGTATCATCTTCTACTAATAGTATTTTTTTCAAAGTCTAAATGGGTTAGGCTATTTATTCCAATCCGATTATCCACCATAAAACCAGTCACCTTCAAACCTTTGCTCAGGTGGTCAAAAGATCCAAGTCCGAAGTTTGAAGTCCGTACTTTTGGCCTTAGTCCTTGCTGGTAAAATAGCAGATATAGATTTAATCCAAAAATCGTCATTATGGTTTATAAGTAAAAATAGACGGTAAAGGTTTCTTCATGGTTATTTTTTTAATGGGTTGTCCGATGGTTAGGTGGAATTTGGGAGGAGTATGTAGTATGGAGTATTGAGTATGGAGAATTGAGTTTTGGATACAGGTTCTGGTTCTACCGAGGGCTGTGCTCTGGAAGGACAAAAACAGAACTTTCAGCATTGTTTTTTTGATCAAGCCACAGGCTCGGTATTAGGTGTCCCACAGTGAAACTGTCGGGACAACGTTAATGTATATACCATATACTGTTCTACCGAGGGCTGCGCCCCGGTAGGATTAAAACTGAGCTTCCAGCTCAAGTGACTTCATTGAGCTGGAAGCTCAGTCTTAGAAGTCCCGCAGTACAACTGCTGAGGGAGTATGAAGTCGTGAGTATGGAGTATTGAGCTATAGATTCAGGTTCTACAGAGGACTGAGCCCTGGCAGCACAAAAACAGGACTTTCAGTACTATTGTTTTGATCGAGCCACAGGCTCGGTATTAGTCGTCCCGCAGTGAAACTGTCGGGACAACGCCAATATATATTACGTACACTGTTCTACAGAGGGCTGCGCCCCGGTAGGATTAAAACTGAGCTTCCAGCTCAAGTGCACTTCATTGAGCCAAAGGTTCAGCTTTAGAAGTCCCGCAGTGCAACTGCTGAGGGAGTATGGAGTCGTGAGTATAGAGTATTGAGCTACAGATACAGGTTCTACAGAGGGATGTGCTCTGGAAGGACAAAAACAGAACTTTCAGCATTGTTTTTTTGATCGAGCCACAGGCTCGGTATTAGTCGTCCCGCAGTGCAACTGTCGGGAAAACCTAATCCTGTCTCCATACTCCCGACTCCCGACTCAATACTAGCTACTATACACCAATTATTCCCTACAAAACCAGTAGACTTTTCAAAAGGCTTTCTTACTTTTGTGGCTCAAACCAAAAGACCAAAATTGGAAAAGCTGAGCAGAGGATACCGGAAAGCCAAATATGTGGTTTACAAACAGACCATTCTTAATCCCATTGATCACCTTTGGACTTTTATTGGTGGCTTTCTGGGCATAGGGATGATTGCCTTTGTCCAATCGGAACTGCATCACCTTTCCCAATTGGAAAATATTTTTCTGATCGGCTCTTTTGGCGCCTCTGCCGTGTTGGTCTATGGTGCCACCAACAGCCCCTTGGCTCAGCCCAGAAACCTGATCCTGGGGCATACTGTTAGCGCCTTTGTGGGGGTCAGCGTTTTAAAAACCATAGGCCATTTGGATATTTTTTGGCTTACCTGTGCTTTGGCTGTTTCCATGTCCATTATCGTGATGCAAATCTTAAAGGCCCTCCATCCTCCGGGAGGGGCCACCGCCCTGATTGCCGTGATTGGCACTCCAAAAATCAAAGCATTGGGCTATCTCTATGTTTTTAGTCCAGTCTTCACTGGCGCACTGATCCTGCTCTTGATTGCCCTGCTGATCAACAATATCCCCAGAGAACGCCATTATCCCTACAACCCAAAAGTTACCCCCTATATGAGCCGCAAACAAAAGTATTGGCTGAATCTTCTGCGGACATTGGGGGTGAAGTAGTTTGGAGTTTGGAGTATTGAGTCGTGAGTATAGAGTATTGAGCTATAGATTCAGGTTCTACAGAGGGCTGTGCTCTGGCAGCACAAAAACAGAACTTTCAGCATTGTTTTTTTGATCGAGCCACAGGCTCGGTATTAGGTGTCCCGCAGTGAAACTGTCGGGACAACGCCAATATATATTACGGACACTGTTCTACCGAGGGCTGCGCCCCGGTAGGATTAAAACTGAGCTTCCAGCTCAAGTGACTTCATTGAGCTGGAAGCTCAGTCTTAGAAGTCCCGCAGTACAACTGCTGTGACAACACGGGACAACTTAATCTTGTCTCCATACTCCCGACTCAATACTTACTACTATTTATTTTTTACCCTTCAACACAGCCTGCACCTTATCCCATGGTTCTACCTGATTACTCTCTGCCCAGTTTTCCCATAGGGACTCCATCTCTGCTACCCTTTCAGGCATCTCAGCAGCCAAATCGTGGAGTTCGGTTCTGTCCTTTTCCATATCATAAAGTTCCCACTTTTGGGGGCCATTATTGTTCCATTTCATGACCAACTTGTACTTTCCATCCCGAACGGCCTTATTTCCTTCATGCTCCCAAAACAATGGTTTTTGGCGGTTCATTGCTCCCCTTCCACTGATCAGAGGCAGCAGGCTTTCCCCTGCAAGTTCAGGCAATGCCTGTCCGTTTTTCTCGGAAGGATAAGAAGCTTTGGTCAAGTCCATCAAAGTGCTCATAATATCCGGCAGGTAACCAGCTTGGTTCACCAATGTCCCTTTATGGCCTTCTTCCATCCCGTCCGGCCAGTGGACAATTAAGGGAGAGGAAATGCCTCCCTCATGGATCCAATGTTTGTATTCTTTAAAAGGCGTATTGGAGGCATTCGCCCAGGATTGGCCATAAGTCAGAAAATAACCTTCCTTGGTTTCCAGTTGCTCAGCAGGACCTCCACCCATAGGACCTCCTTCTGCACAGGCACCATTGTCATCCATAAAAAGTATCAAGGTATTGTCCAGTTCCCCCTGGGACTCCAGGTAATCCACCAATTTTCCGATGTTCTGATCCATGCGATCCACTTGGGCGGCATAAATGGCCATTCTCAGGGCCATCTCCTCTTTTTTCTCTTCACTTAAACTCTCCCAATCCTTGGAGTCCTGAGGGGATAAGGGCCAATCCTCTTGGATCAAACCCATTGCTTTCATCTTGGCATAACGCTCTGTCCGCAAGGCTCCCCAACCATTCTTATAGCGATCTCTGTATTTGTCTATGTCCTCCTTCGGAGCCTGAATGGGCCAGTGGGGTGAATTATAGGCCAAATACAGAAAAAATGGAGCTTCCCCATCCCCTTCCGGAGCATCAATGAACTGGATCGCTTGATCGGTAAAGGCATCTGTCGTGTAATAATCTGGGTCGGAAATCGAAATGGTATCGTTTTGGGCAGTAATTCCACGGGGGTATTCCGGTTTAAAATAGTTGCTAGCTCCTGCTAGGATCCCATAATATTGGTCAAAGCCCCTTTGCATAGGCCACATGCTTTCCTCACTCATGCCCAAATGCCACTTCCCTGCCATCAAGGTCCTATAGCCTGCCGACTTCAGCAATTCGGCTAGGGTCATGGTATTTTGATTTAAAAATCCCCTATAGCCTGGCATATCATAATCATGGTGGTCACTCTGGGGTGGATTTGTCATATGGCCAATGCCTGTCTGGTGAGGGTGTAGCCCGGTCATTAAGGAAGCACGGGTCGGACAACACCTGGCAGTGTTATAAAACTGGGTAAAGCGAAGGCCATTCTTGGCCAGTTTATCGAGGTTAGGAGTTTGGATCTCTCCACCATAGCAACCCAAATCCGAATATCCCATATCATCTGACATGAGCAGGACGATGTTGGGCTTTTTCTCCTGAATGGTCTCTTCAGTTTTACTTTCACCACACCCAAAGTGGAGTACTATCAGGCCAATAAGGCAGTAACTTATCCTGTTTTTTTTCATAATGGTTATCATAGACTATTAATTAATAATGCTTGTTCATTGTACCAATTAATTAGATACAATGAACAATATTGCGGGGAGGTTGACACAGCTGCGGGCAGGCGCAAGCCTTGCGGGAAGAAGCTTTAGCTGTGTCTTGATTTTTCCCTGCCTACCGGCAGGCAGGTTTGCTTCGTTTCTTTTCATCTAAGGAAAAGAAATGAAGAGTAAAGCCTTGAAGACAGACTTAATTATTAGAAAAAAACACTCCCAATAAAAAACTATAAAATATTATCCCAACATAATAGATGCTATTAATATCCAATCAACACAAAAGAAAATAGTTTTTATTCTTGTATTGTTCTCACAGATTTCCGCTGATTGAATTGGTATCAAACAACTTCTGCAATCATCAGCGCTATCTGCGGGAAATTTCATAAATTCATCATTTAAGGTAGCCCAATCGCTTTGGGATATTGATCGAGCTTGGCTTCCAATTCTTTGACGACTTCTGCTTGATCTGCGGCAATGTTCTTGGTTTCCTGAGGATCATCCTGATAGTCATACAACTCATATTCCACCGCTTTATTCTTATCCCTCATATGGGTCCATCTCACCATTCTATACCGATCAGTTCGGATGGCTTCTCCCAAATATCCTCCTCTATTGAAGGCGTGATAAGCGTGGTCTTTGATGATTTCCCCTCCATCTTTCAAGCTCGGTATCAAGTTGATTCCATCGATGGGTTGTGGTACGTCTGGTCTTTCCAAGCCTGCCAGTGCTGCCAAAGTCGGGAAGATATCCACCGTCTCAGCAAATTGCTTGGTGCTTCCGTTTGGGGAAGTGACTCCTGGAGCCCTAAAGATGATGGGGATTCTGTTCGCTTGTTCGTAATTGGTATGCTTGGTCCAGATGCCATGGTCTCCCAAGTGCCAACCATGATCTCCCCAAAGCACCACAATCGTATTTTCATCCAATCCTAACCTTTCCAATTCCCTGAGCACCTTACCTACTTGCGCATCCATATAGCTCAGGCTGGCATAGTAACCATGAACCAATTTCCGCTGCAGATCTTTTTCAAACAATTGCTGCTGGGTGGGAATAGGAAAAAACTGGTTGATCTCCCCACCATGTTTCATGGCAAACTCAGGCGCATTTTCTGGACTTTTTTCGTAGTCTGCCAATGGCAAAGTTTCAGGATCATACAGGTCCCAGTATTTTTTGGGCACACTGAAAGGAAGATGTGGACGGGCAAAACCAACGGCCATAAAGAAAGGTTGGTCGTCATGGCTCTTGTGGTAACGTAAACGGTCAATGGCGTGACGCGCTACTCTACCATCCGCATAGGCCTCATCGGTGACATCGGGACTTTCCCAGGCAGCTCCCCTTGGCAACTCATGATTTGGGGGAGTATCTTTGATATACATCGGTGTATTTTCAAAATATGCCTCTTCCCTGGTCAATTGGCCATGGGTACTTTCTGGATCCACGTATTCGATCACTTTTTCCTTCCAATGCGGAATGCTCCAAGAAGCTTCATCATTGGTGTTGCCATGCCCTATGTGGAAAACCTTGCCCATGGATTCAGCGGTATAACCTGCAGATCTAAAGTACTGCGGCATGGTTACGGCATCAGGTATCACATCCCTAAATTCCTTCCCAAAATTATATAGTCCTGTGCTGGTAGATCTGGAGCCCAAAATCAAATTGTACCGGGAAGACACACAAACCGCCTGGTTGCAGTAAGCTTGGTCAAAACGCATTCCGCTATTTGCCAATTCGTCGATATTGGGACTGATGGCGTGTTCATCACCATAAACCCCCAAATTGGGCTTAAGGTCATCCACCAAGATCAAAAGGATATTCGGTTTTTTCTGTTGGGCTTTCACTGGGCCAATCTTAAAAAGCAACAAGGCCAGCATGGTCCAACAAGCCAAGAAAGTGAAATTCCTGTTTTTAGTACTTTTCATTCTATTTACTCAATATTGGTTTTAAATTATTTTTTACCTCTTGTGCTAGTTGTATACTTATGCAAAGTCTATTGTTTTGAAACAATATTTTAATTAGTGGAAATTGGAAATGATTTTTCTACCAATTAACCTGTACTCTAGGCTTTACTCTTCATTTCTTTTCCTTAGATGAAAAGAAACGAAGCAAACCTGCCTGCCGGTAGGCAGGGAAAAATCAAGACACAGCTAAAGCTTCTTCCCACAAGGCCACCGCCGCCCCGCAGCTGTGCCAACCTCCCCGCAATAATAACCTTACCAAATTAATAGTCTTTAACTTACTAGCACAATGTGCTATTTCTTCTCAAAAGACTGTGCTTCATCCGGTCCTGGCATGGCATAGTCTGGATCAAGGGCACGGATATAAATCTCTCCATTATCCAGCACTTTCACTTCCAAAGGAACAATGGTCATTCCCTGCTCATTAATGGTTTGGGCAGTTTCTCCCAAATCATTTTGCTGAATTCCTTCCCGATCCACGGGCGGCACATTTCCATTATAAAAAGCCGTACACCACCATCTCCCCTCCTTGTCCTGAAAAGGAGTCCCATGTCCTAAAAAGCGACCAACAAACTTTCTTGGCCCGTAAGGTCCAGTGATATTGTCTGAAGTACAGTAGTAGAGATTATAGGAACCTTTCCGCATTTTATCAGTGGACCAGGCCGTACCGAAATGCACATATTTGTCGCCTATTTTCCTTAAGGTCGCACCTTCATGGCCAATTACCCTATTGGCTGGATCAATACGCTTAGGCTCGGCTGCCAAGCCTTTAAACCCAGGCTTGATCGGTGCAATAAATGTATTTCCCCAAAGCAAATACCAAGTACCATCATCATCTCTGAACAAGCTCGGGTCATGTTTATTTCGCATATCATCTCCCATAGGAAAAGTAAAAGGCCCTGATGGGTTATCCCCTTCAGAAATGGCCAAGTTGGCTCCACCTTGAACGGGATCAGGAGAAGTATGTACATAAATCCACTGCCCATTGACATGATATACTTCAGGAGCCCACAAACGCCAATCGCTGGCAGGCTTTTCATTCAATTTATCCGGCATTTTTTTCGCCCAGTACCCTTCTGCCAAATCAAATGGCTCTCCAAGGTATTCCCAATCAAAAAGGTCCTTGCTTTTCCAAACCCTGACCTTATGCCCCACAATGCTTGGGGTGCCAAAGAGTTCCATATTTTGGGCATCCAAACCTGTATTGTAGGGCTCTGTAGTTTCCCTAGGGTCATTCGGCAAAGGTGTAGTACCTGTCAAATAATAATAACCGTCCTCATCCAGAAGGATATAAGGGTCGCGAATCCAACCATCTTTTAGGTAGATCGCTTGGTCATGCGCTTCATAGGCTGCCTCTTTATCTTGCTGTCCAAAAACAGGAATGGTCATCAAACAGCATATCAAGGCCAAAAGTATATTTTTCTTATTGTTCATTTTTTCTTTTTTCTATTGTGCTGGCATTTGGTTTAGGGCCATCGATTGGATAGGGTTTGTGGTAGACCTTTTGTTGATCCCCTTGCTCCTCCATCCAGCTTTTCAATTGGTTTTCCATCTCCTTAATTAGAACGTTGTACTTTTCATCATCCGCAAGGTTATATTGCTCATTCGGATCATTGGCCAAGTCATAAAACTCCACCTCTGGGCGGACAAAGTACTTCTGGACAATGGCCGCTGCCAATGGATTATGGGCAGCCTCCTTATCCCAGCTGTCCCAATAAGCTCCTGCTCCATCTTTCCTCAAAATATCCGAATGATTGGTGTGCAAGGCATCAGGAACCAGGTTAATGATCAACTTATAGCGTTGGTCCCGAATGCTTCTGATGGGATAAACATTGAAGTTACCATCTCCGCTGTGCGTGGTGTAAATAAAATCCCTGAATTCGTCGGCTTCCCCTTTTAGGACATCCGTAAATGGTTTTCCGTCCAAGTCAGCAGGAATCTTTGAGCCTGAAATATTCAGCATGGTCGGTAGGATATCTACCCAACTGACCATGGCATTTGTTTTACTTCCCGGCTCAATCACTCCCGGCCATTTCACGATCAAAGGCGTTCGGATACCGGCATCATAAAGGTTCCATTTTGCAAAAGGCCACTGCGCACCATGATCACTGGTAAAAAGGGTAAAAATATTCTCCCCAAGCATATTCCCTAGGTATTCCAAGACCTCCCCCATTTCATTGTCCATTCCACTTACATCAGTAAAATACCTTGCCCGATGTTCCCGGGTAGCTTTGGTATCAATAAAACAGGGAGGCAAATCCACTTCTTCAGGATCATAATCCATTTCCTCTGTCCACCAAACATGGGGTCTTCTGTCCCCCACAAATATGCAAACAGGTCCCTCCACTTGGGTAGAATCAAAGTATTGGCTGATGTTTTGGTAAAGGTTGACTTGCTGATCATGATGAAAGTCAAAACCACACCTCTCATTTCCCCCATAGTGGGCCACCTTTCCAAAGGCAAATACAGCATAACCGTTCTCTTTGAGGTTTTGGATCAAGTAAGGAATCCCTTTTTCAGGAAAGGAATGATTGGTTTCTGCACCACTTCTGGCAGGCATCAAACCTGTGAGCAAAGCTGCCCTACTAGGAGCACAGGATGGTGATGCCACAAAAGCGTTGTTAAAGGTCATTCCTTCTTTACTCAGCTTTTCCAATACAGGTGTCTTGACCACTTCGGCACCATAGACAGATACATCCAGGTAGCCCAAGTCGTCGGACAAGTACACAATCATATTGGGTTTTTCTTGAGCCTTGAGTTCTAAAGTAAAGGTCATTCCAAAAAAAAATAAAAGCATTGCCATTATATCGGCGCGGAAATAGACTTGCCTGCTTTGGTTGGTTTTTAGGGTCATTTAGGGTTACGGTTTTATAAATTCAAGATGGGGAACTGCGTGAAAACTTTTCCTTCCCTATCCTTTCGAAGGTCTAAAATCAAGGATTTAAATACTCTCAATTTATAATCAAATTTTACAACATTTCCGTCAAATATGCTCCGGTGGTAAGTTAGTAGCCTTTTGAAGAAGTCGAATCCACGGCACCCTTAATCTGGTACCATGGATTCAAATCTCCCTTATTTAGATCTCAAGAACCTTGGTAGGCAATACTTGATATTATCATCTAGCTACTTTTTACTTCTTCTAATATCCATCATTTTGAACCAAATTTGGATTGGCATCCAAAGCGGCCTGAGGAATAGGAAAAAGCACATGGGTGGCTTTGGCATTGCTGACACCCCGCGCTTGAGCGGAAGAAACAAAAGTCCCCAACCTGATCTGGTCTTCCCTCCTTTTGCCTTCTGTATAAAATTCCCATGCCCGCTCATCGAGCAAATGAGTTCTTAAGGCCTCCGTTGAACCAAAATCTGTCAAGCTCAATGGGGCTACATCTGCCCTTTCCCTGACCATATTGATCAAGTCAATGGATTCTTGGTTGGGACCATTCAGCTCATTCAATGCCTCGGCCCGACTTAACAAAATGTCTGCATAACGAACCCCAGGCACATCATTGCCATGTTCATTTCCCAATCCATCCGGATCTGGCCAATACTTAAATGACCGGGTGTTGTTATTGTTCAGCAAGGAAACGGTATTTCCTTGACCGTTGACATAGCTATCGATGATCAGGTCCATTCTCTTGTCTCCTGCTTCAAAAGAATTGTAAAAACTGTCATAGAGCCTGTATTGGGCAGCCCAGTTTCTCCAGGAATTCTGGAAGGTCAGCCCTGTTTCGGGCTCAAAGGCAAAACCTTCAGGAAAAGCCCCATTGATATAGTTATTGCCAGGCACCTGTGGGATTTGCGGGTAGTAAAGTATAAACTCACTGTTCCGCTCATTTTCTACCCTGAAAAGCATGGCATAATCAGGATAGAGGGTATATTCCCCCATATTCATCACTTCAAGGGCCATGTCCGCAGCTTTCTGCCACTGCTTGGTATTCAAGTAAAACTTTGTCAGCAATGCTCTCGCTCCACCATTGGTTGCCCTACCATAAGCTTGCTCTTCACCCGGAGCAGGCAAATCAGGAATCACGGCCAACAATTCTGTCTCTATAAATTGCCGCATCTCTTCTTCACTAGGTCGAGACAAATACAGTTCGTCTTCCACTCCTGTCCGCAAGGGAACCGGTCCAAACCAAGTATGTAGGTAGTAGTAGCTCAACGCCCTAACAAACTTGGCTTCAGCAGCATAGGTGCTTTTGTCAGCATCGCTGATATTGGCCAGCTCCACATTATCCAAGACCACATTGGCATTCCTTATCGCACGATAGGGCTTCAACCACATGTCCCCATACATCCATCCCACAGAAGCATCCCATGTAAAGTCAATCATCAATACGGCGGTCCGGTTTTCACCGCCACCAGTTTCCCATTCTATATCAGTACACCATTCTTCAATGTTCCTTACGCTATGATGGGAATAACCATTCAAGTATCCTTCCGCGTAGGCCGCATCCAAGGTCGATTTGATTCCTTCCTGCGTAGTCAAGAAATTTTCCGGTGCCATTTGGGAATACAATTCCTCATCCAACATTTCAGAGCAGCCCCCAATCAATCCAGCACAAAGCACCAATATATTTAGCTTTAGTATTTTTAAATTTTTCATATCCCTTTCAGTTTAAAATCCAAGTTTTACGCCCAACAAAAACGAAGTTGCCGTAGGATAGGCATTGTAATCAATCCGAATATTGGCATTGCCGTTTGGATTGACAGCGGGATCCACTCCATCATAATTGGTGATGGTCCATAAGTTGGTTCCTGTCACATATACTTGAGCAGAACGGAAGGTATTACTTCTTTGCATTGGAATAGTATAGTTCAGGGTTACCGTGTTCAAACGCAAGTAAGAGGCATCCTGAATCGTGTAAGAGTTGACCTCTTTTTGACCTTGGGCCGTAGGGTTGATAAATGAAGGATACACACTGGAAGGGTTTTCCGGTGTCCAGCGGTTAAGGTAAGGTTCTGCAAATTTGTTTCTCCTGAAGTTGATCGGGAAATAAGTATCTACCAGGTTGTTGTTCAACATGCTGATGCCATGCACTCCTTCGAAGAATACATAAAGACTAAACCCTTTGTACTCAAAAGTATTGGCCAAGGAATAGGTCAAATCCGGAAAGGAATTCCCTAATACTTCCCTGTCATCTGCATTGACGGTTTGATCTCCGTTCACATCCCGAAACTTCATGTCTCCAGGACCAACATTGTCAGTAGTTTGGTCAAAGTCATCTCCTTCCTGCCAGACTCCATCCACCTGATAGCCATAAAAAGAGTACATCGGCAACCCTTCTTTGATGATCCAAATCTGGTTGGCAAAACCAGCACCACCTCCAATTATCTGTCCTACTCCTCCTAGGCTGGTCACTTCATTTTTCACCGTTGCCATGTTCAGGGTGGTTGTCCATGTAAACTCACCATCCATGTTTACCGATGTGATGGCCGCTTCAATACCTGAATTTTTCACACTTCCAATATTTGTGATTCTGTTGGTATAACCCGTTGATGTAGGAATCGGTAAATAGAGCAGCATGTCAAAAGTGTTTTTTCTGAAATAATCCAAGCTACCAAAAATCCTGTCCCTGAATAAACCAAAGTCCAAACCTATATCCCACTGCTCGGTGGTCTCCCATTTTAAGTCTGCATTGGGAATACGGGCAGGCTGGGTAGTGGACACCTTTTGATCGTTGAATACCGCATCCGGACCGGGAACAAAAGTACTGATGGAAAGATAATTGCCAATTTCCTGATTACCCGTCTGCCCCCAACTGGCCCTGAATTTGAATGTGCTCAACGCCTCCAAGTTTTGCATAAACGGCTCCTCTTTCATTTTCCAGGCAAAGGCTCCTGAAGGGAAATAACCAAACTTATTGTTCTCACCAAACCTGGATGAACCATCGATCCTTAATGTTCCGGTAAACAGGTATTTGTCATTCAAGGTGTAATTCACCCTTCCTAAATAAGACAATAACCTGTTGGTAGCCTTGAAGCTGTTGATGTTAAATTGGGTAGGATCCCCAAGGCCGATGTTGTCTGTTCCAGTGGCGTCAGAAGGAAAGCTTTTACCGTGACTGGATGTATTGGCCATAGAAAAATTTTGAGTGGTCACACCGGCCACAGCTGTTAAATGATGCCCGTCAAAAACTTTATCATAGGTAGTCGTAAACTCCACCAAATAGTTAGACTGTCGCTCTTGAAAGATGGTGGCAATTCCACCATTGGCCAGCCCATCCTTAGTTGAGCGATCGATGTACACATCCTTTCGCTGATTGGTCACATCTGTTCCCAGGTTCAATTTCACCGAAAGTTCGGGCAGAATTTTATAATTGGCATAGGTAACTGCCATCGTACGGTAGCGCTCAATCAATGCATTCTTACCATATGCCAATGCCAAAGGGTTATCGATGGAAATGTAAGGAGAAATGCGGTAGCGCCCATCATCTCCATAAATACTTAAGGTAGGATCAAAATTATAAGCGGCGTAAAGAGCTCCGTTGTTTTCATTTACCCCAAAAGATTGTGCTGGCACTTGGTCATTCTCACTAAAGGAGGTGTTCATATTCAAACCTACTGTCAATCGATCGGAGAACTTATTTTCCAAGTTCAACCGGGCACTGTAGCGTTCAAAGGAAGAACTTTTGACTACCCCTTGTTGGTTGAAATAGTTCAAGGCCGCGAAATAATTGGTCTTTTCATTTCCTCCCGAAAAGGACAGGTTCTGATTGGTCACAGGGGCACTGGTCCTGAAAAGTTCTTCCTGCCAATCTGTACCACCATTTTCAATGACGTCTACGGTTTGATCAGCGATTCCTCCCCCATCTGCTATAAGGTCATTCATCACCATCTGATATTCCTCCGCACTCAAAATGTCTAACTTCCTGGCCACATTTTGTACCCCTACATAGCCATCATAGTTGATCCTCATTTCCCCAGCTCTTCCCTTTTTGGTGGTCACCATTATGACCCCATTGGCGCCTCTTGCGCCATAAATAGCTGTGGCGGAAGCATCCTTTAGGATCTCAATGGATTCAATATCATTGGGATTGATGGCCGCCAAAGGGTTGGTGGGCGTTCGGATGTCCGGGTAATTTCCCCCTCCAGAAGTGGTCATGGAAGAATTGTCGATTGGCAATCCATCGATCACGTAGAGGGGACCTGTTCCTGCATTGATCGAACTGGCACCTCGGATGCTGATGGAAATTCCCCCTCCAGGCTCTGAACTGTTTTGCACCACATTGACCCCTGCCGCCTTGCCTTTGAGCAATTGGTCCACAGAAGTGTTGACTCCTTGGTTTTGCTCATCGGACTTCAGGGAAACTACTGAGCCAGTCAGATCGCTCTTTTTCACCGTACCATAACCGACCACCACTACCTCCTCCAAGGCCTGGGTATCTTCTTGCATTTCAATGTCAATGGTACTTTGATTGCCTACTGCAACCCGCTGGGTCATAAAGCCAATGAAAGAATAGATCAAAACATCTCCTTCTTCCACCGTAATTTCATAATGACCATCCATATCGGTGACTGTTCCTTTACCTGTACTTTCCACTTTCACGGTCACGCCTGGCATAGGCTCTCCGGTGTCATCCACCACATTTCCGCTGATGGTGACTTCGGCCATTTCTTTGATTTCTACCTGCTTACTTTTGGTATTTTGGTTGACATGGATATTGTCATTGATCTGGGTAAAGCTCAAACCTGTCTGCTTGGATAAGGTAACCAACAGGTCATACACGGTCCCACTATGGATATCGGCCTCCACACGCTGAGAGGTGTTGATTCCATTTTCATTCAATGTAAACCTAAAATCTGTTTTGCGCTCTACTTCTTTGAACACCGCATCCAAAGTCCTGTTTTGCAAACGGATATCCAACGTCACATCCTCAATGGTTTTCCTCTGAGCCTTACTCGTATTGGCTAGCAGTACGGTGCAAAAGACCAGCTGAATGAGAAACCCATATAATATTCTCATAGACATCACTATTAGTTGTCTCAGTATTTTTTTTTGCATAGTTTTAAAATGTTTAAGTGATAACTGCTTAAGCTTCCTGTCTGCACCGACCAAAGTTCAGGACAGGAACATTTGCGGCAGGTAGCATTCTCCCCAGAATCCTATCTGCCTCTTTGCTAGCTCGAATTGGGATTTTTCATGTTAGTTAGGGTTAGGTTATTTTTGGATTAATTCAACTTTTTTACCGTTGATGTTATAGTCTATATTGAGGGTTCTCTTGATACCTTTGAGGACATTTTCCAAGGATTCATTATGGTATTCGCCACTATAGGCCCAATTGTCCTTAATCTTTGGGTCGCACAGCACCTCCACACCATACCAGTCACTGATCTTTTGGATGATCTCTGTTTTGTTACTGTTTTTGAACACCAGAATTTTATCTTTCCACCCGATTATTTCTGTGGTATCAAAACTGGTGAGGGATACTTCTCCGTTTTCATTGATCTTGAGCATCTCCATTGGGTTGAGGATTACTTGATTGCCTAATTGATCTTTGACTTTCACCTTACCTGAAACCAATGCCACCGACAGCTTTCCTTCTTGCCGTTTTTCTACATTGAAGGTTGTTCCCATGACTTCTACCTGAGTTTTGCCCAAGTCCACCAAAAAAGGTCTTCCATCCTTTTGCACATCAAAAAATGCTTCTCCTTCCAGCTTGACAAGCCTCAGGCTATCTGGGAATTTCTCCAAAAATGTAAGTTTACTGTTGGAGTTTAGGTTGACCACCGTGCCATCTCCCATCTTTATCGTTGACTTAATGCCAGCAGGGTTCTCCCTTACTTCCCATTTTAGAGGTGCCAGTTCAACAGGTTCTTTGACCACATAGGTATCTAAGATAATCCAAGCACAAAAAATAAGTAAAATGGCCGCTGCTATCTTATGAAAACCAAAAAGTGTCCCCCATGTTGAATTAGGATGGGATGGCTTTTCATATCCCTTCTCCTCGGCTATTGGTTCTGATTTGAGCACATTTTCAAAAATCTCCACATAGGCCTTGTTGGATAGTTCGGGCTTATTCTTATAGGCCATGGACCTTATGACGGTGGCCGCCTGCATGACGGTTTCACTTTTGTCCACATTCTCTGTTATCCATCTTTCCCAAAAATGATTGCTGTTACCATTTGGGTTTTTCACCCAAGAAATGAAGTACTCATCACCCAAAAAGTCTTCCAACTCATAGTCCTTATACTTCAATATGTATTTTTGTTTGTTATCCATGGGACTGCATTATGATGGATTAATGACTTCTTTTAAACTCGCCAAAGCCCTATACACCAATTTTCTGGCTGACTTGACTTCACTAAAGCCCATTATATCGGCGATTTCACTGTAACTCATTTCTTCTTCATAAAGTAAAATAAGTGCCTGTCGCTGTCTGCTTGTAAGTTGGTCTAGCGCCTGATTGATCATCATTCGCTTCTGCTCTTGGGACTCTGACTCAATCATGATGGTTTCGGGAGAAAGTGCGATGCAAAATGCCTTCTTATACTGGTATTCATTGGTATCTACCAATACGCCTCTTTCTTTGAGTCTCTTGATGATTTCATATTGAATACATTTGAACAAGTAAGATTTGATACTTTTCACCTGCCCAAGGTTTTCTCTCCTTTTGCGCAGATAGATAAATACATTCTGCATACAATCCTCCACCAAATGGGAATCGCCACAAAACTGAAATCCGTAAGAAAAAAGATCTGAAGCGAAGTTTTTGTAGATGTAGCTAAAAGTTGCTTCGTTTCCCAGACGAAAAGATTCCCATACCAACTCATCTGGCATGTCTTGATATTCTTTTTCAGAATACCTCCTTTGGGAGGTAGCGGTTATTTTAGGTGACTTTAAGGGCTTCATGTCAATTATTATTTGGCAGTTTTGCCAATTTGTAGTATAAAGAGACAGAATTTAAGCAAAACGACCCCATGAATCTGGAAAAAATCGCTTCGATATAAAACTTTTACATTGTTGTAATTTTTCAATCGTTTCGCTTAACGATTCGGTAAAACACGAAACATAAATTTATCATTAACATAAAAGAAAAACACCCAGTAAACAGTACAAAAAAAAGGGAAGCCATGAGGCTTCCCTTTAATCATTATCCCATTCATTTGTCTATCTAAAACTAATTCGTCTTTGTACTTGCTACAAAGCGAAAGGAATAATATGCTTTATTTCAATAAGTAAACTAAACTAAAACTCCCCACAAAGTTACTTTTGTCCAAGCCCGGTACCCAGTATTGGTTTGGGTCATTTTCCAAGTACCATTTGTAATTATAAGTCTTAACATATTGGGCTTTAGCGGAAATAAGGAATCTATACCATTTAAAATCAGCGATCAAAGCTGGGACATAGTCAACATATTTTCTTCTCCAATCCTTGATCTCTTCAAACCTTTTGTAATAAAAATCATTGTTATAAACGATTCGCTCCATTTGTAAACCGAATTTTGTAAAGTTCCTAACCCAACTAAGTTCTGCAAATATCACATTGCTTCCTGGGCCATTTCCAGCTCCCAAAACTTGTCCCATATGGGTATATCCATGCCTTACATAAGGATGTGTATACCAGCTGTCTTTGGCCAATATAGTCTCACGGACTGTCTGACCCGTCTGGGTAATTTCAAAATTCACTCCTAAAAAAGTATCCTTTTGCTTTAAACGAATATAGTTTGTAAACCCCAAGGTAAATGCCCTGTTCTCATCAGGATAAACCAAAAAGTCCATCAGCTTTTTGCTGTTTCCATTGGAACCATACTCCCCGTAAAATTCAAACAACCCACCATGACTCATCCACCTAAAATATCCAGAGCTTAATTGATTTCGCTGGTTTGCCTCCAAGTCTTCTACTCCATTATCTCTTTTTTTTCCGTTAAATATAGGCAGGTAATCATCAAAGCTATCCATGTCGTTGTGGTACATTTGTGAAACACTACTGTAGCCTACTGAGAGACCTGGTAACCACTTGGGTTGATAACTCAACGTGACCCCTGCCAGGTAACGCCAATCTAAATCTCTTTTGGGAATATAAAGAGGAGTCTGTCGGTAAACATAATCTGACCCAGGTGGTGGATATCCTGAATTTTTAAGTTGCCCTGCAATGACCTGCCCCTCAAAATAACCTATATTGGTTTCTATGGGCCTATTGGTTTCTAAGCTGGCGTGCAAAAAACCTGGTGCATTGTTCCCCATCAATAATGAGTTTTTCCGGCCGGGGCCCCACCAAATATTTTCTGTGGAAATCCCCAATGAAAAAGAATGATAATTATACTTGATATTTGACTGTCCCAACAAAAACTCCACATAAGCATAATCGCCATATTTCTCCACTATATCTCCCCTATTCAACCACTCATAATATTCATCCCAAGTGCTTCCCCAGTGCTCCTCGGGAAATCCTTGGAAAGGCAAGTTTTGAGCAGTAACCATCTCAGGTTGAAACTGCAAACTCCACCTACCATATTTCACATAAACACCGGCACTCAACAATACCTGTATCCCCCTGTTGGGAATCAAGGCTCCATTGTTTGCTCCAAAAGCATAATCGGAGTTATACTGTCCCCTAAACATCTCTGGTAACATTTTGAAGCTCCCTTTATCCTTTCCAAAATATTGGGTACCTTCTTCTCCGTAAAGCTCTTTGTAGAGACTTGTACTTTGGGCTTCGCTATCTTTTAGGTCCCCTAAACTTGGTGTCAAAGGTCTGATGTTGAAGGAGAAATTAGGATTAAAATTACCTATAAGCTGCTGACGCCTTAGGTAATCCTGCAAGTAGGGTGCATTTAGATTGGTTGTCTGTGCTTTGAGGTTAACAAGGCTTACAATCCAAAAAAATAATATGATTAGAGATCTTTTGAAAAGAAACATAGGGCTTAGGTTGATCTTCATCGATTTCTTTATTCTACTATAATGACGGCTATTTTTGACAATGACCAGCTTTCATCACATCGATGTGAGGTTTCCAAATAGTTCTGTACAGTTTGATCGCCACAAACCAATGTCATGCTACTGCCTTTGTGCCTGATGATTTTTGAAATGCTGTACTGTGAAGTCCAACCGGCAGAATCCGCATATTTGCACAAGCCCGGCAATTCCACCTCATCAGCACCCGTTCTGGGGTCTTCGTGACTCCCGTAAACATCCGGGTAGGATTGACTCAGGCAAAAAGTAGATACACATGGTTGATTGGAAAAAGTCGCATGGAGAGCTGTTTGGTCATCTAAATTAAAATACCAACTATCGGGCCCACTTACGGCATCTGCATTACCATCCCAAGAGTCATGTAACAACAACTCAATTTCTATTTTCAAGTTCTTATGGGCGGGCAGGTCATGCAAGGTCAAGGCTATTTCCTCATTGCTAAAGTTTCCAAGCACTAGCTTTTCATTAAACTCCCTTAACCTTCCGTTACTGATGTTTTGTAGGTTCTCTTGGGAAAAATCATTTTCATACACCAAAACCTCTCCAAGCTCTGCATTTTGCTGGCAGGCCTGCAGTGCAACTCCAGAGAGGACAAGGGCCAGGGATTTCAATAAAGACTTTAGTTTGAAAATAACCATACGTGTTTGTTCATTAAATTCTGTATTGGTACGCCTTCTTGGCGTGACTATTTAAGTAAGGCAACCTCACCTGACCAACTACAAACAGGTGAGGGTAGCATTTTACACACTCCACCACATATTAGTAAAATGCCATAATTACGCCTTAACCATGAAATTTTAGGTGAGCAGTTTATCTGCTTTTATTTATCAAGCATTTTGATGCTCTCTTCTAAGCAGGTCATTGATGGTTTTTACCGGATTAAAAGTTTCTAGAGGAACTTCCACAAAAAGTGTGTTCCAATCGGCCATGGCTCCATTCCATAGACCTGGCAGTTCCAAAGCCTTCAGAGATTTCCCACTTTTGGACTTCTCACTGATGAGTCCAGTTTCGGGGTCGGAGAAATCAGCTAATTGATAATTCTTTCCATTGGGTCTTTTGATGGAGCAAACCAAATCCACCGGGTTGAAATGCGTGCTTTCGGTCAGCAATGCCTTTTGATACAAAGGGTTAATCTGCGCCTTTTCTACAATTTGAAGTGCCACAGACCCATCTTTGTTTTTGGCCCAAAATGGTCCGCCACCTGGTTCTCCTGTATTTCTCACCATGCCGCAAACCCTAATGGGTCTATCCAGCTTCTCTATCAAATACTTTTTCTTTTCCAAGGCTGAAAGTTGCAAATAGGTGTCAGGAAAAACAACTCCCATTTTATCCTTCAGAAATGTTTCTACAGCTTGTTGACTTCCTACTTGATCAGCCTTCAAATCATTCAACAGGTTAAAAATTTCGGACTGCCTGTGCAGTAATAGGCCACCCATGGCCATTTTGTATTTCTTTGTAATCTCCAAAGACTTTGCTCCCCCTACATTATCTATGTTTTTGATAAAGACTAGGTCAGCATCTATTTCTTGAAGGTTGCTGAGCAAGGCGCCATGCCCGCCTGGGCGGAACAATATACTGCCATCATCATTTAGGAAAGGTTGATTTTCCAAATCTACTGCCAGGGTATCTGTAGAAGGTTTTTGTTGGGAAAAAGTAACCTCAAATCTTACCTTCAGTTTCTTTTCAAGAAGTTCTCTTACCTTTCCTGTTTCCTTAATGAATCCTTCAAGGTGTTCTTTCGAAACCGTAAAATGTAGTCGCACTACTCCTTCCTTTCCGATGCCATATTGGATTCCTTCCATAAAATGTTCATGAACTGGTGTGCGCTCATGGTCCTCATATCGGTGAAACTTTAAAAGCCCTTTTGGCATTTGCCCGTAACCTAATCCTTCTGAGAAAAGGACATGCGAAATGATCAACTTAAAATCCTTTTCCTGCATGGCCAGTTCAACAAAACTTCCTGCTTTTCTCAGGCTGATATCCAAATCACCATAAAACGGAAACTTCTTGATATTTTGGATAAATTCCTCCGCTATGGGATAGGCATTTAGGTATCCATCACTTTCCAAAAATTCAAATAGTTTTTTAAACATCCGGGAGGCTGCACCGCTGGCAGGCACAAATTTCACTACCTTCAAATCCTCTTTAGAGGTGCAGTATAGCTTTGAGAATTCATCAAGTTCCTTTTTGTTAAATTTTAGTATTCCATCATTGACCTGTGCAGGACGCACGATTGGCATAAAAGGGAAGCCTTTCTCAAACCTATTCAATTGCTCGGTTACTTCATCCATGGATTTCCCTTGAAAAGAAATCTTTTCCATTAATTTCTCCATAGTCAATTTATTATGTGTTGTCAGTTAATATTTGTGGTTCTTTGGCCCATGGAATTTGATTGGTACGCTATCCAATGGGAAAAAGTCGCTTCTTCTTGATTGGAGCATTTGTCACATCCTAATCAAGCTTATTGAGGAGAATCAGTCTTTTCACTTTTGATTCTCCTCAGTTTTTGTAGTCTAAAGAGTTTATCAAAACAATCAAGCAGTCCCAATGGTGTAAACCCTAAAACCAATGTCTCTTAATTTCTCTTTGTTCAATATACTTCGGCCGTCAAATACTTGAGCTGGTTTAAGCATATTATCATAAATTTTCTGCCAATCATAATCAACGAACTCGTCCCATTCGGTCAGTACAGCAATGGCATGTGCACCTTTACAAGCTTCGTATGGACATGGTTCCGCATTCATCAACTTCCTATTGTCCACCTTATTTCGAGTATTCAAATAGTCAATATCAGAGTACATTTGCTCTTCCCTAACCTTTGGGTCATACACTGTAATTTTAGCGTCCTCACTTAACAAGTGATCTGCTACATAGATGGCTGCAGACTCCCGGGTATCATTGGTATCCTTTTTAAATGCCCATCCAAGAAACGCTATCTTCTTCCCGCTTACCGTATTGTATAGTGACTTTATGATATTTTTCGCAAACCGGCCTTTTTGGTGATCGTTCATCTTGATGACCTGCTCCCAATAATCAGCCACATCCTTCAACCCGTAAGTTCTACAGATGTAAACCAGGTTAAGGATATCCTTTTGGAAACAAGATCCCCCGAACCCTACCGAGGCTTTCAAGAACTTATTGCCAATTCGGCTATCCGTGCCAATGGCTCTGGACACTTCATTGATATTGGCTTCTGTATTTTCACACAGCTCAGACAAGGCATTTATGGAAGAAACCCTTTGGGCCAAAAAGGCATTGGCAGTCAGCTTTGAAAGCTCCGAAGACCAAACATTGGTGGTGAGAATTTTCTCACGAGGAACCCAAGAATTATATATTTCCACCAAAGCCTCCATGGCTTCCAAACCTTCTTCCGTGGACGTATCGCCACCTATCAAAACGCGGTCAGGTGCCATTAAGTCCTCAATGGCAGTACCTTCCGCAAGGAATTCCGGATTGGATAGAATCTGAAATTTCGTGCCGTTCCCAGTGTTTTCCAAGATGTCACGAATTGCCTCTGCAGTCCTTACAGGTAGCGTTGACTTCTCCACAACAATTTTATCCGATTCAGCTGCAGCTGCAATCTGCCGAGCACATAATTCTATCCACTTTAAATCTGCTGCTTGCCCCTTTCCTTCACCATAAGTTTTGGTTGGAGTATTTACAGAAATGAAGATCATATCCGCCTCTTGGATGGCTCCTTCTACATTGGTACAAAAACGCAGATTCCTTCCTCTGGCCTCTGCCACCACCTTATCTAATCCAGGTTCATAAACGGGAAGATTGTTCAAATCCTCATCATTCCATGCTTTGATCCTGGCTTCATTGATGTCCACTACAGTTACATAAACATCCGGACATTTTTGGGCTATAACAGCCATGGTCGGGCCACCCACGTACCCCGCACCAATGCAGCAAATTTTCTTAATTTTCATGTGATTAAATTAAATTGTTGGTTCAAAAACTTTTCTTTAAACAATAGCGCTATAAAAACTTCAGGAAATTCCTGAGGGTATCTGGGTTATTGTAGGTTATAGGGATTATTTAACTACTTATTAATACTTATGAAGGTATCTTTATCGTCAATTCATTGTATCAACCATAAACTGACTACCAATCCTTTAGGGGAATGGATTCCAATTTTTCAGTATAAAGTGCTTGCTGTGGGACCAAAAAGACTTGAATTGCAGCTGATTGATTCTTGGGGATTTCAAGTTCAAAATAGACAATCTTAATATTCTTTTTTACTGTCCCATGAGGACTCTTCAAGTGTGCAGGAATTACTTTTACAGCCACCTTTTCTGGGGATGCCACCTTTAGCTTGAGCTTTTTGCCATTTTGGGTCAACATGGCTCCTTCACTAATGATATCTACGTCTGCGGTAGTGACCATTTGCCACGTGACCACAAGAGATCGCGGCGAATCGCTGATTTCATCCCTAATAATTACATAAGCTTCTTCCTTTATACCCACTCCCCTTACGACCTGCCGATCCCTTCTTAAAAATATGTTTGATAAATCACCAATAGCAAACTGGAAATGATCTTGATCCCCACTTCTTAAAAGAGTCGTTTCTCCCTTCACATCCATTAAATCCCTGTCCATGGTTAAGGTGCTGTGACCAAAATTATTGGTGCATAGAAGCTGCCATCTGCCACCGTCTTGACGGTTATCCCAAATCTTCACACCTTTAAACACATTGGCATGGTAATTTTGCATGGGCATGTCTATCGCCCAGCGCTCACCCAAAGCTTCCATGACAAATGACCCCATGTCCAAGTGACTGTGGTGCTCACGAGGGTTTCCAAGCTTAAATCCCAAATAAATTGCTTCTTTTTCATCCCAAGAAGATCGCATTACCGCCATTGAGTTTTCACCTCTACCTAGCCACATTTTGTTTTGAGGCTTTGGTATCTCATTTATGCGTTGTGAGGCTCCCATCAGTAGTGTCACTGGAAGAAGTCTGTATTTGGAAAGTCCATTAAATTGTCCATTTTGGATCAACTGTTTTTCGTTCCACAACAAACTGTAATCTGAAGTCTTATTGGCTATCCAAAAAATGGCGGGGTTTAAACTGGAAACGTTAAAAACATCGCTCCAATTAAATGCATGGCCAGATGGACCAATCATGTTCAAATAAAATAGACCAGACTTGAGTAGACAAGAATTTAGTATATCGTCAATATTCAACCCTAAACTTTCCAGCACACTGTACATCATGGCACTATAGGAGGTACCATATATCCAATACATATAGCCTTCAGGGTAAACGCCATCTGGACAATACTCACCCAAGGCATTTTGACTTAATGCCAAAGCCCTTTGAACGGTTTTCTTTGCTTCTTCAGGATACTTTTCAAAAATAGCCACTGCTCCGATACACAAAGCAGCATTGATTACTTGACTCCAATTGTTATGTAGCTTTTCAAAACCATTGTATCGTTCGTCATAAGAAGCTTGGATTCCTTTTTGATATATACTCTCCACCAGTCTATCCTTTTCTGAAGCTGTAAGATCATGGTAAAACCAATCGTAGCCAATGGCAGCTGCCATGGTCATTTCAGCCATATCCAAGCTGATTTTCGGATTCCAATTTTTCAGCCTGCAAATATTCATCAATTCCGCTACAGCCTTCTTTTTAAATTTCATATCGCCCATTACTCTATAGGCATAACCAAGAAATAAGATTCTTCGCAGCACCTCCCTCGAATTATTGACTATGGTACCATCTGATTTAATTATATCAGGTTCCTTTTCATTTATTATATTTTCCGCTTCAGAAATCACTAAAGCATGCAAGGAATTCCAATATTTATCTGTATTTAAAGTAGTTTTAAGTAATTCGACTTCACGATCTTTAAGTAATATCCTTGGATGGGGATTATCGGAAAAATTCACTTCTTCCAGCGTTTGACAATGGACTTCTGCTAAGGTTACCATATGAGCTATCCCCAATATGGCCAGTAAACACCTATAAATAGAACCTGAGGATGAAATGGATTGGCCGAAACTCAAAGACCTCTAATTATTTGTTCATCGATAACCTGGAGTCAAGCAGGTTATTGGTAATCATATCTGAAAATAGTTTTCCTCCTTCTGGATTGAGGTGATCTTCATCTGAAAAAAGGTCGTTCCTCTTCATAAAGACCTTTTGAAAATCCAGAATTCGACAATCATGGGCTTCCATCACACTGTCTGCACCAAAATTCGCAGTATCCATAGCTCTGATATATGCAGAAGTTAAAGGGTATTTAATACCAAAAACCTTGACTCCTTTGGCCTCACACCTTTCTATCATCCTAGACAAGTCATCCGAAAGCACTGCTGACTTTCTCAGGTTTTCGAAATGTATCCTTACTCTTCTTTCTCCTCTGGCTAATTTATCCTCTTTCTCTTCCCAACTCTTCCGCACCAAATTCTTCTTCAAAAAAGATTTTAATCGAGCCAAAAAGATATCCCTGTTTTTTGGACTAACAAGAGAAAAGTACCTTTTCACATACTTGTGATATGCATAATCTATAAAATTATAGTCAGTTTCATAGGCATTCACATAATTTATAGAGGCCTCTAAGTTATTAAGGTTTTCCCTGTAATTGGAAAGCAAGTGGTTGTCAGCAGAGATAATTACATATTCCAGATCATGATGATCTAAATAAAACTGCAGCTTATTATCCATGTCTTCATAGGAATCGCTTCCCCATGAAACATTCACGATTCCTTTATCACTAAGATTCTGTTTTAAGGGCAAGCCATGAGAGTCAGCCAAAATTATTCCTTTGATATTTTGGTCTTTTGATTCTCGAATCATCTTGGTGTAAGGTTCATAATAGAGTCCGTCCACCACAAAGGTCACTAAGATATTAATGGCCATCACACCTAAAAAAAAGGAGAAGAGCTTTTGTAAATATTTTTTCATATCACTTTAGAATTGGAAGTATATAAATTCAATTTCATCTGAGAAATTGCCAGCAAAATAGGTCAAGGCAAAAACACCATAATACACTCCATAACGAAAAGGCCTGCGCCATCTAATACCCACTTTTTGAATAGCAAAATCTCCTTCCTTTCCCAGCCATTCGATCATGACAAACAACAACACCAAGGCGATTACCCCTACCGGAAAAACATCAGGTTTAGTCAAAATGGATAGAGAAAAGATAGAGCTAATATAGTCCGTGGCCATCGCCACACTATCTGCCCTAAAAAAAATCCATGCCAAACAAGTCAAACTAAAGGTAACCAGCACCTTCCCAGCCTCCATAAGGGTGGGGAATATTCTACCTTCTGCTACTTGGTTGAGATTACTTCTATTTTTTCCAGCTAACATCAGTGGGAGAAAGTAAAATGCATTAAGTGCTCCCCAAACTATAAAGGTCCAATTGGCTCCATGCCAAAAACCACTGACCAAAAAGATAATAAAGGTATTTCTGACTTTCATCCATACCCCCCCTTTACTACCGCCTAATGGAATGTATAAATAGTCCCTAAACCAAGTAGACAGAGAAATATGCCATCTCCTCCAAAACTCTGCAATGTCCCTTGAAAAATAGGGAAATGCAAAATTTTTCATAAGGTCAAAGCCAAACAACCTGGAAAGTCCAATGGCGATATCTGAGTAGCCGGAGAAGTCCCCATAGATCTGAAATGCAAAAAGTACTGCTCCCAAAACTAGGGTGCTTGCCGAATAGTTTTCATAATTTTGAAAGATTACATTGACATATTCTGCACAATTGTCAGCTATGACGACCTTCTTAAAAAAACCCCACAGCATTTGCTTACTCCCATCCACTGCCAATGTGAAATCAAACCTTCTCCTTTTATAAAACTGAGGCAGCAAATGGGTAGCCCTTTCAATAGGCCCAGCTACAAGTTGAGGAAAAAAACTCACAAAGGTCGCAAAGCTTATAAAATCCTTTGCCGGTTCTAATTTCCTCTTGTAAACATCTATGGAATAGCTTAGGGTCTGAAAAGTATAAAAACTAATACCTACTGGTAATACAATGCTTAAAGCTCTCGGATGAATAGAATAACCAAAGAAACTGAAGGCTTGCACAAAACTATCTGCAAAGAAGTTATAGTATTTAAAGAAGCCAAGGAAACCTAAATTTACTATAACACTGATCGTAAGAAGTAACTTTCTATTGGTTGGGTCCTCTGTTTTCCCCATACTTTTGCCAACCGCAAAATCCAAAACTGTACTGAATAGGATCAATGACAAAAACCTCCAATCCCACCAACCATAAAACACATAGCTGGCAATCAGCAATAGGATGTTCTGCTGCTTCAGTTGCTTGGGAAAGACAAACCAATAAATCAAAAACACGAGCGGTAAAAAAACCGCAAAATCCAATGAGTTAAATAACATGATTTGTGAATATCAAAGGTGATCGGCAAAATCATTTGCCATGATAAAAGGATGGGGAATTGGGACATGCCTCAATCTGGCTTTCCCTCTTATAATTTTACACTCTGGACCGGGCTCTCCTTAGGTCATTTGCCGCCAATCTAAAAACATACCAAGGTTCTATTAAATACCTGAACCAAAACCGGTTGGGGTTTTCCTGCAAACGGTACAGCCACTCCAAACCGGTCCGTCCCATCCACCTCGGTGGGGTACTGACTGTTCCTGCCACATACTCAATTGCTGCTCCACAGGTCATAATCACAGGGGCATTCAATTGATCTTTGCTTGCCATGATCCATTTCTCTTGTCGTGGCATTCCCATTCCAACAATTAAAACGTCAGGTTTGTAGGCATTAATGGTGGCGATGACATGCTTGTTCTCTGTGGATTCTTTTCGTTGATCAAAAAAACCATGTCGATAATTAACCTGTAGTCCATCAAATCTTTCTTTCAATACATGTACCCCCTTTGAGACACTGGCTTCATCAGCTCCTAGGTAGAATACTTTTAAACCTTCATCACGTACTCTTTCCATCAATGGATCCATCAAATCCACCCAGGTAAGCCTGTTTTCTTTTTCCAACGGGTATCCCAAGGCTTTTCCGAGCCACACAATGGGCATCCCATCAATCCTCTTTTTCGCAATTGAATACAGTTCCTTAAGTTCCTCAGAGCTTTTCTTATGGTATGTGTATATACCATGGAGGTTTTGGCTGATGATAATATTTCTTTCACCCGCCCTGGCGGATTTGACCACAAAATCGAGCAGGGAATTCAAATTGAAATCATCTACTTCTGTCCCTAATAATTGATACGCCATAATTAGTTTAAGTTTTTGGTTTCTTTAAGAATATATTCGATTCGGGATTTCCAGCTGTGTGACTCCACTACCCTATTTCTGATTTGTGTAGCGTCAAATTTGTCTTCACAAAACAACTGATATGAGGCCCTTAACTTTTCCACCAAATCATTTACATTCCCAGACTCAAAACAGTAACCATTTTCTCCATCATGGATCATATTAGCCGCATCCTGAAATTTCGCAGCAATTACAGGCTTTCCCATGGACAGGTATTCGTATATCTTCAATGGGGAGTGATACATTTTACCTGAGTGTGTGGCAACCTGGCCGGAATAGCAAACATCAAAGCCACCGATATAAGCAGGCACCTGATCCCAAGGTTTACGCCCCACAAATTTGATCGTATCTCCCAAACCACTTTGAAGACAATCTTCCTCCCAGTCCTGTTTTGCCAGACCATCTCCAACAATGGTCACTTTAATAGGCATCTCTTTTTCAAGTATTTTCACTGCCTTGATCAATATATCCACACCACACCAAGCGATGACCGAACCCACAAAGCCCACCGTAAATTCTTCATGCTTACGAATAGGAATCACTTTTTCGGGATCAAAACGATTGGTATCAACCCCATTGGGTACTACCAAAATCTTGGAAGGATCTATATCAAAGTGATTCAATATCATCCCCTTCAATTCATCTGTCACACAGATAAGGTAATCACAGGACTGATAGGCCTTTTCTTCCATTTTTTTGCATAGGTCAGCCAGGATAATACTCTTTCTATCATTTTTGGCCTCTTCATAAAGCACACTGTTCGTTTCCAAAATCCAAGGCACCCCATGTTGCCTAAACTTCATCCCCATCAATTGAAATGCCCCCAACCGCTCATATACGCAGTCGATATCCTGATGCTTTTTGAATGAAAGCTGGTTATTGTATTTCCCGTAGGTAATCCTGATGATGTCTGCCAAGAGACGTTTAAAATAACTTTTGGAAAGGCTTTTTTGAAAATCTGTCTTCGACCCATTTTTCATGATTCGGTCTCCAACAATATATTCGGACACCTCCCAATTAAGATCTTTAAAACCATTGATAACGCCCATGATGTGAGCCCGAGCCCCTCCAGCGTCTGCTTTGAGTTGGGTAGAAACCCTCGGAGCTCCGGATAAATAAAGTAGTTTCATATAGGTGGCTTTAGTGTAGTTTAATCGTTTCAGTTTAAAAAAGCTTTTGAAAGTCCTGTGAGTTTGCGGATTTGTTAAGTGAGCATAATTTTATCCATGTTATCCATACTATAAACATGGTACTGCTTCTCTACCTCATCCAGTTTTTGGATGATCGCCTCACGCTTGAGAAGCAAAAGATTGATTTGCTGTAACAATTCTTCATTGCTCAAGTTTGCATCAAGCAACAGTTCGTCCAAGCCTGCATCCTGATAGATTCCTTTGATCTTTAAGTGCTTGTCCACATCTGTCATGACAATCGGCAAAACATCATATTTGGCAGCTAGTAGTGCTCCATGCAGCCTATTGGTAATAATGGCTACTCCATCTTTATAAGCTTCTCCTGCATTATCCAGCGTAATCTGTTTCTCAATAAAGGTCACTTCACAACCCTTCTCTAATAGTTTTTCATAGAGTGCTTTGCAGAAGGCATAATCCTGAAGGACTTGGTAAGTGATTTTAATACGGTATCGGTCCTTAAGGTGCCCGATAAGGTACATTAAGTTTTGGGTCAACTGATCTGTATAATTGTCCCCTGAGTCATCTTTGTAAATACCATCTCTGAAACTGAAAATTATTTCACTTTTGTTGGCCTTTGAGAGATCAACCCCATTGGCCGAATACATCCAGGCCAGGTCAGGAAAATACTGTGCCTTTTGAATGCCTATTTGATGAGCTAGCTGGAGTGAAATAGAATCCCTAACCCAGTAATGGTGGGTAAACCAAGACCGGATCCGCTCGCTTATGGCCTGTTGCTGGCCTATGGGGCCCATGGAAAAGCCCAACCTGATGATTTTCACACCCATTATCTTTAGTAGGAAAAGAAATACACTATACTCTAAATTCTTTTTGATTTTTTTTGAGGAGTTACCAAAAACATGACCAGGAGGACCCGCTACCATCACCACTTTACTTTCCTTCCTGAAAATACTTTTAAAGGCATTTCTGAAAAGTTGATTATAAAAGCCTCCTTGACCAGTGGTGCTATATTCTTCTGGCTTTAACTTTAATGCCTCTTTATAATAGTTTGGTAACTTCTGGTCATTGAGCACGATGTTGCCATATAAACGGAAGATTTCCAAAAGGGATTTATTGATCAGGACATCACCCGTATTTTCAAACTGGGTATTCCCTTGAAAGTAGATTGTCTTAGTTGGATTCATAATAGTAGCTGGGTTAGGCACTCCTTATTCAAACATTTTGCGATAAAAATTTGGCATAATTGCTCCAGGTATAATTTTCAAAAAAAGCTTTAATCCGCTGTTTTTTTGAAAGGGTATCATCCTCAAGGTAACTTTCCAAATAGTGCTCCAGATCCTCCATTGAAACATATGAATGGATCAATTGCTCTTCAGCCAGTTCCTTAAAAGCACCAACACGAGGACCGATTATAGGTGTAAGCCTAGGTAGGGAAGAAATCAAAGCTCCTGAGTTCAAAACACTCGAACCAGTATATGGAAAAAACACGAACTTGGCTTCACTATGGAGCTGATTGAGTTCCTCCTCATCTACAAATCGATCTTCCAGTTTCAAATTGGGATGATTATATGTGGCTTGGTATTCTTCAAATGTTCCTTTTTCAAACTTCCCCACCACCCTGACAGAATATTTGTCAAATAGCTGCTTTTTTTTCATGAACTTTAAAAAATCATCTATGCCTTTGCTTTTTCTAACCCTCCCCCATACCAAAACATCTGTTTTCTTTTCCGATTCTTTCTCCATAAACATAGGTGAGCGGTCAAACAGTGGATGAAAAAAATAAAGGCTTTTTTTCAATTCCAATTGATCAAAATACCGCTCACTTTCTTTGGTATGAAAAATGATTTTGTCAGACTTACTTTTTACCGTTGACATGATCAATTTACATATGGTGCTTTGGGATTTGTGTGGGTGAACATTATGATGTGTCCACACAATTTTCTTTTGATTCATCTTCAACCAATAGACTGTAAACCACAGTATCAAACCTTGCAATCCTGTCTTATTTTCTATCCAATTGAACATAAAAACATCTGCCTTCCAGGTACTTAAAAATATATCCATTACTCCCAGCCTTGGGCGAAGACCATGATTTACCACTTCAAAATGGTCTGATAGATACTTGGTCAGGTGATTGATATAGGGGCTTTTCTTTTCCAAATCCTCTCGGATTCTCATTGGAAAAACATACACTTTTTTCATAGATTTGGTCTTCCTCTAGTATTATCTAGGCTTGCTTGATGGATAAATTCTCTTCTTGCTGGAGCATGATTCCCTTAAGCTTTAGCAACTCATCATTGGAATAGGAAAAATAACAGAGCATAAAAGCGGTGGCCATGATTTCCCTGTAAAATGGTGCCCAGCCAAAAAATCCATATAATATGAAGGCCACCAAAACCCCCACAAAAGTGAGGTTCAAAATATCTGCCAACATTACTTTTGTTTTAATCACTTTAAGCCTTCCCAATATTTTTGACCTAAAAAAGGCTATCCAAAGCACAAACCCAATCACCCCGGTTTCGGTAAGCACAATCATGTGAATATTGTGAATAGGGTTGGTTGTCAAAAACTGAAGAATAAAAAGATCCTCCGTAATTCTCAGCACATGTCCCATGTAATAAACATGTGAGTTAATACCTACCCCAAACCATGGGGCATCCTTCCAGATTTTGTACCCCAGATACCAAGAGGACAATCTTACTTCTATCTGGCTATCAAAATCACTTCCAAAAAACAGGTCACTAAGAGGTGTGAGGTAAAGAATAAATAACATCATTGAAATCCCTACAAGTGTTATCGCTATATTTTTAAAAGAAAACACCTTCGATTTGCTAAAAAACGCTACCACCATAAATACCAAAACTAAAATGGAAGTCATATAGGTAGTTCTGGAGAATGTAAATACGATAATAAAAATATTGGCCAGTAAAATCGCTAGAGAAAGTTTCTTTCGATAATCATTCAGGTAGGAAGCAAAGAAAAACACCCCAACATAAAGACAATAGATTGCTAAGGGGCCAGGGTGACCAAAAATACCAATAGCCGATACATAGCCTTCCCGCTTTAAGGAAGACTCCATGGTAGCCTCTCCTTTAAATAGCGTAGCAAAATATTGGATATTCAAAATGGGATAAAACAAGGTAATGATGAACTGCAAAACAGTCACAAACAACAACCCAAAGTAAAGCCCTTTGAAAATAGTGGTCCGTTCAAAATTCGCTTTTAAATAGGCCAGAGAAAACAATAGTTGAGCAGCATAAAAAAGGAATATCCAGATAGATTGCGGAAAAGGGTTGATGGGATTTAATAAAGAAATCACCACAAACCCTATGATACACATAATCCAAAAGCTCCTTCCTTTTATTATTTTTGGAAGCTTATAATGTCCTAAAAACATACATAATGGTACTATTAGAAAAAAAGAGTTGATCCTAAAGCCATTTCCAAACTCTCCTAATTTATCCACTTCCATTTCCCCGAAATGAAAGTCCACAAAATAATTGTAGATCGAATAACTAAAATTAAAGGAAACTAGCATCACAAAAAGACTTACCAAGAATTGGTTGGATCGCTCTCCATTATAATTGTGATATGCCCATTTGATAATGCAAAAAAGGACAACAATGCCAGCTATGACGAATTTATTCATAAGTACCTAGCTAAGAAATAGTTTGGATTACAGGTAACTTAGTTTGAAGTCAGCTATTTTTTGATGGATTTTAGCGTCTATTTCACTTATCTTGACATCCTCAGAAAGATAGAAGAGGTCAATATCCTTTAGCTTCTTGACTACATCTTTTCCTACTTTTCCCTTTGGCAAATACTCCAAAGACAAAAAGTTATTGGTAATCATCTTGGTCAATTTGTTGATAGGTCCCTTTTGGTAAAATGGAATGTAAGTGGATTGAGGGAATGGAATATCAATGGACATCAACCAATCTGTCCATTTAAAATCTGAAATTCGTCCACCTTCAGTGTATGGAGTTGATAGAATGAATCTATGCCATGGCACCCTAAGTGTATCTGCCATAATAGCTCCATGCATGGCCTCCGTAATCAAGCATTCCGATGCCGCTATTTCCTTTAAGGTAAACTCTACCCCTTCTTCCGAATGAGGAGAAATGTAATGATAGCCCAGTTGATCACATATTTTCTTCCAATCAAAAAAATCTGTCGAATGAAAATATGGCATCAAACTGACTTTGTATTTTTTGGGCTGCTGACGAATCTCCTCAAAATCAACCAATTGCCTGATCGCATATGCGGCATCGGTGATATAATCATCTTTCCTGTTAAGCTCTCCCGAAGAAAGAGGACCTCTTAAAAACATGACATCCCAACTCTCATCGAGTTTCAGTTTGGCATATACTTTAGAGGGCTTTACTCCGGTCCCAAAAACCACTTTTTTGCGATCAATATCTAGCCCTTTTACCACATGGCTGTCATTGTGTAACAAGGAGCCAATACCAACAAAATAAAAGCCATTGCCAGCCCCAGAACCATTGGTTCCAAATAATTTAGGCCATAACCAGCCATTAAGGTCATCTCCAAAATTTCCTTTTTTGGATTTGTAGTATAAATATTCCATCCTATTTTATTTAAAAACCAATTCCTTTTTTTTAATGAACTTATTTTTAACTTTCATCAATACTTTTGAAAGAATCTCTTTTTCATCTTCACATAATCCCCAATAAACTATGGCCAAGCAAGTCCCAACTATGGCCAGCGAGGTAGTGACCAAAAACCTAAAATTAAATTCCATTATTTGGACAGTGGTATAACATATTGCGATCAAGGTCAACAGGGGGACAATCTCCTTGCTAATTACTCGCTTAAAATATTTATTGACGGATAATCCAGCTATTCTATTCAAGAAATAAAGCCTTAAACAGCAAGCAACAAACTCAATAATGATATAGCCAACCAATACTGCATAAGCTTCAAAACCCAACATAAGCAGTGCATATGCTAAGGGAAGGTTCAAGATCAGGACCCCACCAACAACTGCTTGATATGTCTTGATTTTACCAGTAGCTTGTATGGCCGATTGAAGCCCAATTGTCAATTGATTGATAATGGAACCTACAAGCACCATCTGACAAAATACCGTCGCGTAATCCGGAACATCTTTTAACCAAACATTTAATATATTGTCCATTTCGAAAATAAAGGGGACAGCAACCATGCTCAGCAAGAAAAATCCAAACTTACTCGCAATCATGGAAAGTCTTAGCATCCGCTTTCGATCACCATTTCCTTCACTTTTCATGATCTGCGGATTGATAGATTTTAACATGGTGGATGACAAGAAGAGTAACTGACCTCCCACTTGATTGGCAATGGCATAAGCTGAGTTGATATAGGCCCCGAAAAAAAGGTTCAGAATAACAGCCAACCCTTGAGTTCTGCCTAGGCTGCACACAGACCCAAATAAATTCCAACTGGCATAAGCCCCCAATTCTTTAATTAAAGAACGATCTAATTTTTGCCGGTTATTCACTTTGCATTCATCATAAGCCTTGATACAAAAGGTGGCATATACAATAAAGCTTACACTACTGATACCTGCCATCAATAAACCATATACAACCAGCTTGTCCCCCTCAGTGGAATAGAGCAAAATGGCAATTCCTAATTTTAGTAACACTTCTAAGATGTTTACCAAAGCCACAAAAAGCATGTTTTCGTGAGCTACTAAGGAGCCATTATAGGGAACGGAAAGAATTAAGAAAAATACGTTCAATCCCATAAAATGGTAAACTGTTTTCGCTTGATCGATCTTTTCCAAAGGAATATTTAGAAAACCATCAAAAAGAAATAAACCCGCAAATTCCAACAAAATCAAAACAACCAGGCCTAATATCAAATGGAAAAACAAGCTGTTCCAAAAAATCTTGGCCTGCATAATCCTGTCTTTCATTCCTTGATAAAAGGAAAGGTAGCGCTGAGTGGATGTAGCCATGGCATTCTTTAAGAATGACAGCATCACGATAATACCCGCTATGAGGTTGAATATCCCATAGTCCACCGCTCCCAATGCATCCAGCACTATGCGTGTGGTAAACAGGGAAAGTCCTACGGTGATGAGGATTCTTCCATACTGGATACCTGTATTGAAAACTACCCTATTCGCTGCATTCATAAATAAACAGAAAAACCTGAATGATGATTAAAATACTAGTTGGGTTTATTGCTAATCTCATTCTATTCCTACATGACCAATTCTGGCCTGTCATGCTCCAAGCGCTGAAAAATTTCTTTTACTTCCTGGGAATTCTCTTTTTTGAGTACCAATACTGCATCTTCAGTTGAAATCAAGATTGTATTTTTGAGCCCGGTAAACTCAGTATGGGCATCCATGCCAATTGCCATATTTCCACAGTCATCCACAAAATGTCCCTTTTCCAGAAAGTAATCATAAATGGATTCAAAGGACCCCATGTCTGACCAGATAAAATCAGCAGGAATTACCTTAATCTTATTGGAGCGCTCCATCACCGCGTAATCCACTGAGATCGATGGGATTTTCATGCTCTCCGCAGACGGAAGAAAAACACCTTTTCGAAGCATAAAAGCGCCATAGGAATAGTCAAACAATAATGGCTCATATTTCCTTAGCTCATTGAGGAAGATGCCCGCCTTGAAACAAAACATTCCAGAATTCCAGAGGAAGCTTCCTGCTTCAATAAATGTTTTTGCCTTTTCAAAATCAGGCTTTTCGTGAAAAGCCAATACATCTTCTCCTTGGCTCTCAATGTAACCATATCCCGTTTCAGGCTTTGTAGGGTGCAAACCAAAGGTGACTATATTTCCTTTTTGCGCCAATTCCAGTGCATTTTGGACCGCTTGGGTATAACTGTCTCCCGCTTCAATCAAATGATCAGAGGGTGTAACAAAAAGCAAGTCATCCTCACCTGCATGAAAAGCTGCAAATGCAATGGCGGCAGCTGTATTCCGAGGAGCAGCCTCCACCAGCTGGTCATATGCCTTGAGGTTCAGTCCTTCCATGTCCTTATCTGAAAGCTTATAGTTGTCTTTATTGCCCACAACTAGAATGCTATCACATAAAGACTGATTTCTAAGAACTGTTTTCTGAAATAAGGTTTCACCTTCAAAAATTGGAAGGTACTGTTTTGGCCTACTCTTTCTGGAAAGTGGCCAAAGCCTGCTTCCTACTCCTCCTGAAAGGATTACATTGAGTACCTTACTCATACTGCTGTCATATTTAGAAGCTTATCAAAATAGTATATGGTTTCTGAAAGTCCATCCCTGAGCTTAACTCTTGGCTCCCAATCCAACTCTTTCTTAGCCATATTGATGATAGGTTGCCGCTGCATGGGATCATCCTGAGGTAGTGGCATGAACTTCAATTTGCTTTTGCTACCTACTAAATCCAAAATGATTTGGGCCAATTCAATCATGGTAAATTCTCCTGGATTACCAATATTTACCGGACCTGTAAACCCATCTCGTGAATTCATCAGCCTATACATTCCCTCAATCAAATCATCCACATAACAAAAGCTTCTGGTCTGCTGCCCATCTCCAAAAATGGTAATGTCATTCCCTTTCAATGCCTGTACAATAAAGTTACTAACCACTCTCCCATCACTGGGATGCATCCTAGGTCCATATGTATTGAAAATCCTCATCACTTTGATATCCACGTGATGTTGCCTGTGGTAGTCAAAAAACAAGGTTTCCGCACACCGCTTTCCTTCATCATAGCAGGCCCTGATCCCTGTAGTGTTGACACTTCCCTTATAACTCTCCGGTTGTGGATGTAGCTCAGGGTCACCATACACTTCTGAAGTGCTTGCCTGAAGGATCTTCACCTTCAAACGCTTGGCCAATCCCAACATATTGATAGCGCCGATCACCGAAGTTTTGGCTGTCTGAACTGGGTCAAATTGATAATGAACAGGGCTCGCAGGACAAGCTAAATTGTAAATTTCATCAACCTCGACATAAAGTGGAAAGGTGATGTCATGACGAAGAAACTCAAAGTTCTTTTCATCCAATAAATGATGGATATTTGACTTTCTACCAGTGAAGAGATTGTCTACGCAAAGCACTTCATTTCCTTCTTTCAATAGCCTGTCACAGAGATGGGAGCCCAAAAAGCCCGAACCTCCAGTTACTAGAATTCTTTTCATATTTGCTTCGATAATGATTAACTATAAGCTTTAACTGATCTTAAACTTTGACTCCTTAAAAGGATAGTCCACAGGTTCAAGTTTTGAATATCCCGTCTTCTCCCTGATTGCTTCTTTGGGAGTTCCACTAACTTTTACTGTTAACTTTGAAAATAGAACTGACCGAAAAACCTTCTGGTTGGATACAGCTTCGCCCGGTCAGTCCCATTTTTCAGACACTTAATCAAACACTTGTTATAAAAATATTTTATTTAATTATAGTATTAATTTAACTAAATAAAATTAGTTTTTTTATACTATTTCATAGTTTAATAATGAAATGTATAAAATTGATAACTAAATGATTTTAACCAAAAACATGAATAAAAAACCCTTAAACACGCGATTTTACTAGGTTGAAAATCTTCAATTTTAAGCCGGTTATTTTTGGGGAATCCTGTTTATATTTTCTAAAACAATTACTTCCAATGGGGCGACCGAGGCTCTATTCGGATGAAAAACAGCATTGTTTAATTACTTTCTACCTGCCAGTTTACCTAACCAATTGCTTTCTTGCTTTGCGTCTTCATGGTAGCCATATCCGTTATTATTGTAGCCATATCCATAAGAATACCCAAGTTCTCCCACGTCCAAATGAACATCATTCAATAAGGAGTATATCTTTTCCACTCCACCCTTTTCCACCAAAGCTTTCAACAGTTTTATATTGGCTTTAGGGCTGTAGTTTTGTCTAAACACAAAAATGTTAATATCTGCCAAGGCAAATAGCTCCTTGGTTTCCGAAACCAAACCTACAGGTGCGCAGTCAAGGATAACCACATCATAGTGGGTTTTTATATCCTTAATCATTTCTTTAAAATATCCTTGTGCCAACAGTTCTGCCGGATTCGGGGGGATCGGACCTGATAAAATAATGTCCAAATTATCGTAGCCTGAAGGTTTCACGACTTCTTTCCAAGGCTTACCCATACTCAAGCAGGTGCTGACTCCACGATCGTTGATCAAACCAAACTCCTCAGCAATCTTGGGCTTTCTGAGATCCAAACCGACCAACACTGTTTTCTTCCCCATTAATGCATACACTGATGCCATGTTGATTGAACAAAATGTTTTCCCCTCACCAGATATGGAGGATGTAAAAAGGATTGACAGTTTATCCGTGCCTGGGCTAAGAAATGTCATATCAGCTCTTAAGCTTCTAAAGCTTTCCGAAATTGCTGATTTTGGTTTGTTCATAACTGTTACTGCCCCAGATCCTTTGACAGGATTTCTTCCTACTAAGCCCAGAAGTGGGACTGGTAACTGATCTTCCAATTCTTTAGGGCCTTCTATCTTATTGTTTAAAAAGCTTCTGACGAATATGATACAAACGGGGAAGAGTATCCCCAGAAAAAGACCTATGACCAAATTGATTTTGGTTTTTGGCGCTATCGGTTTCTCTGCTGCCCTTGCCTTATCCAAAATTGAATTTTTTGGAGTATTGGAAGCCAAAATGATTTGTGACTCTGCCCTTTTTTGTAGCAAATAGAGGTAGATGTTTTCATTGACTGAAAACTTTCTCTGGATTCCCAAAAGATTTCTTTCAGTTTCAGGTAAAGAGTTGATTTCACGTTCGACTTTATCGATCCGGCTTTGGATTTCATCCAAAGAGTTCTCTGTATTGTGAATGGCTGATTTGGTATTTTCCAACACCGACTTCTGGGTACTGGCTATCTGACTTTTGATCTGCATTATGGCAGGTGTATCTTTAGAGTAATTGGCCTCTAGCCTCACTCTTTCTGTCTGCAACTCAGAAAGCTTAATTACCAAAGAATTCAAAAGTGGATCTGAGTTGCCCACTATTGAAGGAGCTACCAATCCCTCCGGGTTATCACCCGTCAAATATTCCTGTAGCGTTTCATAATAATTAAGCTGTAATTCGATTTCACTGCGCTTCTTTTCATAATCCTGAAGTCGCTCAAAAATCATTACCCCTTCTTCACTAAGATTAAACACTTGGTTTTGACTTCGGTATTCCTGAAGTCTGTTTTCAAAGTAAGTCAGTGAATCGGTGATACCATTTAATTGACTGTCAATAAACTTCAGTGTATTGGCTGTTGCTTTGTTTTTTTCCCTTAACTCTCGCTGCAGGTACAGCTCCATCAACTTATCAATGTAATCCTCACCAAGCTTTCTCACAGGTGTCTCCAGGCTAATCTGAAGGATACTTGCCATTTTGTTTGTGGGGGCCACATTGATGTTTTTCTGAACTTTTAGTACTTGGGAATGCGTATCAGAAAACTTAAAAAATATCTCGTCCCCCACTTCAGCAGACAAATCATTGACTTTGAACCCAAAGCATGGGCCACTGATGGTTTGACCGAAACGGTGCTTGCCCTCGATTCCAGAAAGTGGCTCTTCTACTTCAGCTTTAAAATAAGGGTCATTTGGGTTGTAGATCAAAAAACCTTCATCTTCTATGCTCAGTTCAAATTCTTTCTCACTGATAACCTCTATTCTAAACATTCCCCCCACAAGTTGCCGTGTTTCCCAGTCGGCAATGATGTCAAAAGGAACATTCCCATATCTAGGTAATTTTCTCAGGATTCCCTCTTCATAATAATTTGTATTGAGCTGCAAAGCTTCCACCACCTGCTCTGTAAGGGCATAAGAAGTCAATATGCCAATCTCATTCTCAATATTGTTTTTAGGTTGTAAAATACCTGCACTTTCGAAAATATCGGTTCCTAATGATTGTGACTCATCATCAACCAGAACTGACCCGGTTATTTTATAAACGGGCATCATCATTTTACTGACCAGATAGGCAATAATCAAAGCGGTAACAGCACAAGCCAGAATAACCCGCCAATGGCGTAAATAGCCAAGAAGCATTGTTTTCACATCTACTTCCTCTTCCTGTGTAAGCTCCGGTAGTTGGTTTATGGACGTATTTTTCGCTTTCATAATCACGGGTTAATTAAATAGATTAAGCACTAAAGCAACAGCCGTAATGGAGGTGGTTATTAGGGTTAAAGTCTGTGTAGCATTGACTCCTGACCCCAGTTCCCGAACTTTCATAGGTTCAGCATATAGCTGATCGTTTGGCTGAATGAAATAAAATGGTGATTCAATAAGGTGTCTGTCTGTCAGATTAATTCTGTGAAGCTTGCTCCCTTCAGGATATTGCCTGATCAGTAGTACTTCATTTCTTTTGGCCACAGTACTCAAGTCTCCAGCTTGGGCAATGGCTTCCAAAATGGTCATCCTATCCTGAAGTACAACGTATTTCCCTGGATGCCTAAATTCTCCGATGGCAGAAAACCTAATTCCACCCAGCTTGACCCGTACATAAAACTCACCGGATAAATAATCTTTCAATTTTACCTCCAGCTTCTTCCTCACATCTTCCACGGTAAGGTTCATCACGTTGACTTCCCCAACGATGGGAATCCTTACATTACCATTTACATCCACAGAATATCCTGACATATAATAAACATCCCCTCCCGAGGAGGCGATCTGCCCCATCATCATGCTACTTTGGGAGCTTGATGCGCTGTTATTGAATCCTGACTCAATAATATCATCTGGGGTCATTACTTGGATATCAATGATATCATTGTATTGTAGTCTGTACTCAGGTTGTTCGTACCGGATCATTGATTCTTCAGGGATGGCTTCATTTCCCTCCAGGTTCTGCAGGTAGATTAACTTCTTATTGGGAACACATGAAAATGCGGCCAAGCAAAAAATCAGTACTGAAAGCACAGTATTTAATCTAATGATTCTATTCATGGTAGTTGGTAAACTTAATAGGTTGATAAAGTTATGATCATGGTTACTTTTCAAATCTCCTTGTCAGTAGTGGGCTTGGTGCTGGTCACCCAATGGTGAAACTGCCAAAGAAAATGTCAAGTGGTGATCGTTTTGGGCTCGTTTGTATTAGAAAATTGGAACTAAAGATTCAAAAAGGGAAATTTTAAAAAGCATATGTTTTGTTTTGTAAATCAAAGGTATTTGACATTACAATTGGTATTTCCGACAATCTCCATAGAACCTCAAAAGCAAAAAACAGGGGACAAAACCATTATTTTTCTAAAAAAATCGTCAACATTAACTCTTGCTTGAGAAAAAAGACTTCAAAATTATTCTTTGTTTACAAAAACAATCAAATTAAAACGGATCAATTAATAATGAAATGTATTTTTTAACAATTCCACACTTCAAAAAGGCTTTAATTGAATAAAACACAAAGAGACACCCTTTCAGGTGTCTCTTTGTGTTTTTACAGGAAACTTATTATTAGCTTATCTTAACTTAGGCGCTTCCAAATACTCTGTCTTGCTACCATACGGCAATGTAACAGTAAACATAGTTCCATCTTTTTCACAACTTGTAAAGCCAATTTCTCCCCCCAGTCTATCCACAAACTCCTTTACAATATTCAGTCCCAATCCAGCCCCTCTAATATTGGAAGCATTTTTACCTCTAAAAAACGAACCAAAAATATACTTTTGGTCTTCTAAAGGAATTCCAATCCCAAAGTCACGTACCTCTATTTTGAATACCTCTTCCTCATATTTTAAACCCAATATGGGCCTTTCTGCTGTACTTTTGGAGTATTTAATGGCGTTTTCCAAAATATTCTTGACAATATATCCTAACCAAACAGGATCCGAATAAACTTGTCTTTCCTGAAGAGGAAAGTCCAAAACGATGTTAGCTTCATTATCCTCTAACTTAAAGTCATTTTCAATAATTTCCTTTAAGTAGGCTATAATATCAATATGTTCCTTTTTTATTTGGTCCTTCCCTGCTGTGTTCTTTTCTAAAATCAAAATATCATTGATTAACCTCATGAGTCGATTAATCTGATTGCTCATTTTCTGGGTATGGTTTTTCATTTTGTGCTTGATAGGCTCATCATCTTTAAAGCCATCAATCAATACCCCCATAAGCTCTGCACTGCTCAGCAAAGTGGTTAAAGGAGTCCTAAGTTCATGAGATGTCATTCTTATAAACCGAGATTTGAGCTGACTGAGCTCCCTTTCTTTATGCAAGTTTTTTCGTAAGGACATGAGGGCTGTTTCCCTTTCAGTAACATTTCTAAATGTTCCTAGAAAACCTACCATAGTTCCTGCATACCCCATATCTTTCAACAAAAACTCAAGAATAACTGTCCTCCTTCCATCTTTGTGCTTCACCTTTAGTACCTTTTCTGTCCCTACTTCTTGAAACACCTCCTTTTCGAAGTCAAAAAACTCCCATAACATCCTCCCCACGATATCATCAGGTTGGTACCCTATTACTTTCTCCACCGATGGCGACACATAGGTTACTTTTAAATCCGGAGAACATAGCATCAATATGTCCCCTGTATTTTCAGATAATATTTCATACATTGTTTCAGACTCCTCCCTCAAAAGGTCTGACTTGTACCTTTGTCGCGTATACCTGATGGCTTTGATAAAACTACCATAACCTTCGATAATTGGTTGGAGAAAAGTTACATCTTCCAAGTCATAAGGTTCTTTTCTATTGGCAAAGCCCATCAGTCCTACCATCTCCCCCTCCTTATATACAGGAATGCCCATAAACCTATTCATGTAAATATGTCCCATGGGAATTCCTCCACTTCGAGGATCTTTCTTTACTTCATTGGCAATTACATTCTCCCCAGTTTTAAGACATTCCCCAAAAAGTGTATCCAAATTTCTAAAATCCAATCCGCGATGATATTTGTTTCCGAACTTTTTGAGCATCTCATTTGACCAAGCAATTTCAGAAACAACATGGGTCTTTAAATATGGATCTCCATTTTCATCCTTAAATACCTCCCCAATAAAACCATACTCACTTCCAGTGATCTTAACTATGGCATCCAAAAGCTTCCTTAAGGTATTGTGGAAATTATCCTTTACAAAGAAACTAATTTGAGTTTCATTGACCGCTTTAAGCAATTGGTTAAGTTTTACAGCCTTTTTTTCAATATCCTTTCTCTTTTGAATGTCATGAACAGTTACCACCACACCTTTTACACCTCGAATATCCAAATGGCCCGCGTAGAGGCTGCACCACCTAAAACGCTCATCTCTTTCGTTCCAGATTCTTGCCTCCAAATTTTTGACATCTCTCTGGTGACTTACCAATTCATAAAAACTGTGAGCCTTATCTGGAAGATGAACCAAATCATTGATCTGCTTACCGCCGGCATCTCCTTTCAGCGTATAGGCTTCTAAAAAGCCATGGTTTGCATACACCACTTTTTGGCTTTCATGAGAAAACCAAAATGATGGGGATGGGAATCCGTTGAGTAAATCCTCTCCATCTTTAGCCGGACACACCTCATCTGAAACATGGTTTGGCTTTTTTTCTTCAAAGTTCTTTTCTTGAATGAGGGTTTTTCTTCTGGAAATAGCATGTAATAGAATTTTTAAACCTGCTACTTCTTCCAAACTAAAACTTCCATTCTCCTCCAACCTTCCCATCACAAGCCAACCATCGATATTCTCTAACTTTAAAGAAAATATCAATAAGGAGTTAAGCTGCTTTTCACCTATATGCAATTTCAAACCTGAACGGTATAATTGATCCAGAGAAGTATTTAAATGATCCTCTTTACCCATAAGATCAGTGAGTAAATTATGGTCCGTGATTATTTCTTGAATACTATCCTCATCTAAGAAATGAGCTATCTTTTCCGATTTTTCTGCTCCATCGGAAAATTCTTTTCTAACTAAAAAGATGTTATCAGCGACCTTGCTTTGGATCAACTTGGAGATAATATCACTGAACCCAAGCGATTGATTGGATTCATAATATTGGTGTAATATTTTGGAAACTAATTCAAAAATTCTGTTGCTATTCACTTCGGGTAACTTTTCGAATTCAACATTTTAAGTAAGAGTATTGAGAAATTGTGTTTCACAAACTATCTTAATTACTAATATAACTGGAAAATTAAAGTTTACACTTTAAATGTATCAACACATATTATATCTGCGGTAATTTCAAATGACTATACCTGTTTCTACAAGCTAACCTATATCCACATTCCATTGATATCTACCTTTAAGTACTTCATCTACAAATAACTATCCTGTCATCATTAATTTTACTATCCACACCCTAAAGTAAGGATTTTGCCCATATTTTTTAACTTCTTGTTTTCCTGAAAGTCTTCACCATTTTTACCCCGTCCAATAAGGGAACAAATATTGCAGTTCATCTATAAATCAGAACTATTCACTGACAATAATCTATAAAACACACCCATTTATTACCAATATTTTAACTCAAAAAATAAAATGCAGAAAGGAGTACCATTAATTTACATTTAACCACATAATATTTACGAATAATCACATTTTTAAATATTATCGCTTTATTTCATAATAACTATTAAATAACATTTAATATTTAACTATTAGAGAGCCACACTATGAACACCATAACCAACTATGCAATACACCTTTTTAGGGACTATTTTATTAAAAACACCCTCTCTATTTCTTAACAGAGATGGTACAACCGCACTACAAAAATTGTGGAAAAAATACTCACATTGAGGACTGTTTCATACCCAATTTTGACCCGGGCCTATTTTTAAATTTAAATATGCTCAACAATCCACTAAAAATCAGCAATTCACCCAAATAGTATTACCTGACTGATTATCGGCACATCATACCGATGTTAATTTTGAACCAACTGAATGATCCACAGATGCTGTTGGAAAGGGATAACCATTTGCTAGTCAGATGGAGTACATGTGCCCTTTGGCTAAATGGATCGAGCACCACACTATTTCACCACCATCACTATGAAGAAAATTTTAATAGTAGAAGACGAATTAGACCTAGCTGAAAACTTGGAAGAAATCCTTTCGGTAATCGGGTATAAAGTTTCAGCCATTATATCTGATGGAGATATGGTACTTGATTATTTGAAACGCTCCCAACCTGACCTCATCCTCATGGATGTTTTGATAGATGGAGAAATCGACGGAATTGACCTGGCAAAAAAAATCAAAGAGACTACACAAATACCTATCATATTTTTAACAGCCTATTCAGACAAAATGATCTTAGACAGGATATCCAAGGTCATTTATGAGGGTTATTTATTAAAACCTTTTCATATTGAGACCTTAAAAACATGCCTCTACCTTGCCTTTAAAAATGTAGAAACCCCCAGTCTCAAACCCAAACAGCACACACTGAAAATTAGAGACAAAGGCTTTATGGTTCCAGTCCCTGTAGAAGAAATCACCTTTCTTGAAGCTGATGGCTTATATACCAAAGTACATACTGTATCGAAACCTTACACGATAAGAGATATTTTGAAAGACGTTACTGAAAAGCTACCTCATGATTCTTTCTTGAGAATCCATAAATCATTTACCATTAACATTAACCATATCCATTCCTTTAACGCAAAGGAACTAACCGTAGGCCAACACATCATCCCCATGAGAAGAGGGTTTCTTAAAAAGCTAAAGGGAATCTTAGAAGATCGAAAAATCCTTTCGGTAAATTAAAAGGACAGCGGGATCAATAAAAGTTTTATTGATCCCGCTGTCCTTTATGATACTATACCTATTTATCACGAGTGAGTGCATTCGCCATTTTGAAATAGTCCTTATACCACTCCACAAACTTTTCCACCCCATGTCTCAAAGGAGTATTAGGGGAATAACCTGTATCAGAGGTTAAATCCGAGACATCTGCATAGGTAGAGACTACATCTCCAGCCTGCATTGGCATCATGACTTTATCAGCTTTTTTACCCATCGCTATCTCCAACTCGGTAATGTAATCCATCAAACGGACTGGTTTAGAGTTACCAATATTATAAACCTTATAAGGCGCATAAGAGCAACTGGTTTTTGGCTCCTTGTCCCATTCTGGACTCCCTTGTGAAGGCTGGTCAGCCACTCTAATAACCCCCTCCACTATATCGTCTACATAGGTAAAATCGCGCTCCATTTTTCCATGATTAAAGACTTTGATGGGCTGCCCCTTCTTGATCGCATCAGCAAAGAGAAACATGGCCATATCAGGTCTTCCCCACGGCCCATAAACGGTAAAAAACCTCAGCCCTGTAGTGGGAATGTGAAACAAATGGCTATAGGTGTGGGCCATCAGTTCATTGGATTTTTTGGTGGCCGCATACAAGCTTACCGGATGATCAACAGCATGCTCTGTCGAAAAAGGCATTGCTTTGTTCGCCCCATAGACGGAACTAGAGGAGGCATAAACCAAATGCTTTACGGGATAATGCCGACACCCCTCCAGTACATTCAAAAAACCTTGAATATTAGCCTGAATATAAGCATCAGGGCATTCTAAAGAATACCTCACCCCTGCTTGTGCGGCTAAATGAATTACTACATCCACTGAGGATTCCTCCATCAAGCTCATAAAAGCTTCCTTTTTCGAAAGGTCTAATTTTACAAAAGTATATAATGGACAAGTAGTAGATTGAACCTTTTTCTCCCACGCAAGTGCTTCAATAGGTATACCCGTAGCTCTTAGACGCGCGAGCTTTAGATTGACATCATAATAATCATTAATGGAGTCGACTCCAATCACCTCATCCCCTCTTTCCAATAGCTTTATGGCCACATGAAAGCCAATAAAGCCAGCTGTTCCTGTTACAAGATATCTCATTAAATTCAGTTATTTTTTACATCCCATTCTCAATGGCATTGAGAATGGGATTAAGATATTTTCCAAATGATATAATTCTTTTAAAAAAAAGTCCTTCAAAAATGAAGGACCCAAATCAAATCAACAATCCTCTTGATCTTTTAGATTTAGTAAGCATTTTCTCTGTGAAATAGTATCCCTATAAACGTCATCCACATGATCTTATAATCAAAAAATGGATTCCATTTTTTTAAATAAAATATATCCATTCTATATCTGGCGTACATTTGGAAAAACTCTGCCGTTTCTCCTCTATACCCCTTGGCTTGAGCTAATCCTGTTAAACCTGGCTTGGAAAGGTGTCTGGTCATGAACCCATCTATCTGATCAGAAAACTGCTCATTTAATGTTACTGGATGAGGACGGGGACCTACAATCGACATTTCTCCTTTGAGCACATTGATCAACTGTGGCAGCTCATCAATACTTGTTTTTCTAATAAATTTCCCCACCTTGGTTACCCGAACATCGTTCTTAGTGGCCTGTTTGGTGTCGGCCTCCTTATTGACCACCATGCTCCTGAACTTGTAACAGTAGAACAACTTATTGTTCTTACCGTGCCTCTTTTGTTTAAAAAACACAGGTCCTTCTGAATCCAGTTTGATCAAGATAGCCATGATCGGGAACAGCCAAATCCCCACAAATATCATAAAAAGAAATACAATCATAACATCTGATACTCTTTTCATGACCAAGTTAGTCTTCGTGAAACTTGTGGACATTCCTGAGCGACCAGAATTCTCCTTGATAACTACACTGCGAGGACAATCCATTGCTCCAATGTTGCGCTCGCTTTCCTTGAGATGTAAAATTGAACCATTCATAAAACTTATTTTTTTTGTTAAAAACAGAAGTAACTAATCGAAAAACCAAAAACTAAAATCCGGTTTGTTTAAAAGGTTATAAAGGGCTCCATATGACGCAATAAATGCTTGAACACTGTGTACGTACCGCTATCATCAACCATATTGTTAAGATAAATATTACATTAATATTTACATATTTTAAATAACTATATGTAAATAAAATGACCAATAATTTTAATTAAATGAAATAAATTATTGGTTTTGAAATAAATTTATAAAATTGATAATGAAAGGTATTTTACCATATAGGTTTTTCTGGCACGTATTCTAAACTGGATTTTTATTTTAAAATATGTAGGCAACTTTTATATTGCTATTGAAGTTTGAGGCAGATTCTCCAATATACCTGCCCATTTTTTCATTAAAATTGGGCGCGTAAAAATTGTAATTCACACTCCTTACATACCTGAAATGAGTTTGAAACAACAAGTTCCCCAACCGGTCTTCCAACTTGAACCCAGTCGCAAAATCGATCCATGGAGCAACTTCTTCTCCATTGCTATTAGCATAATGATAAAAGTTTTGGTCTCTGGCATACCGCTCTAACTGCAGGGCCACCTTGCTTAATCCCTCTACCCAACTCACCTCTAGTATTTGTATATTTCCACTGGTTCCCAAACCTGCGCCCAACACCTGACCGCGATTAGTAAGTCCATGCAATACCTGATAGTTATCATAGATCCCCCTACCTCGGTTAGGATCACCGTTCCATCTGATTATATTGTTGATTGAATTTTGGGTTTGGGTCATCTCAAAACTGAAACCTAAAAAAGTCTCTCCTCCCATAGGAACATACTTGCTTGCTCCAATGGTATACCCCCTGGAGTGTTCAGGATTAAGCACTACATCACGCCAATTCAGGGCATGATCATTCCGCATAAACTCAAAATAAACTTCACTGTGTGCTTTTGGAACTGCCCATCTTAAATACACCTCCAGTCCCTGATCTTCTCTTTTATAAACATTTTCAATGACCCCTTCTGCATCTTTTGGTAAAGGAGAAAATAGAGGCAACCAAGACCTTAAGCCTGTTCCCATATCTTCCCGGTAAATTTGAAAGGTACGACTTCCACCTACAGAAAGCCCTGGCAGCCATTTTGGGGCATATGAAATGGTAATACCAGTCAGGTACCTCCAGTCATCTTCGACAATATCTTCTATGATATTGGAATAAGCTCCATCACTGAACTTACCGAAACCTGACCCCTCTAACCTCCCCATAAAATATTGCCCCTCAAAAGACCCCAGAAATGTTTTGACCGCTTTGGTACTGTGAATGGTGGCATGTGCAAAGCCTTGGGCGTTGTCCCCTATCAACAAGGCATTGTACTTACCAGGACCCCACCAAATATTCTCTGTGGATATACCTGCTGCAAAACTTCCAAACATTACTTTTATATGGGAATTACCTGGCAAAACCTCGCTGATCGGACCATCTCCATAGCGTATAGGTAAATCTATTCCATTAGCTGACCGCTCCATTCGTCTAAAAAAGGAATCCGGTGCATCAGATGCATACTCCTCAAACGCTGAATTTTGTGCATAATGTAATTGAGGATACAACTGGATACTGACAGGACCTGCTTTCATCCTAAATCCAGCACTCAATAATATCTCCTGGCCCTTTCCAAATATCACCGCTCCCTTCCCCCAACCGTATGGAAAGCTTGAATTAAAAACGTGAGTCAACTGCAATGGCATCAAACGATAAGTGATTGACTTTTTTTTCTTTGGTTGGTAGGCGTATTCCGGTAACAGTAGGGGTTTATACTTCCCTTCTGCAATTTTATCCAAGTAAAATGGCCTAATATTAAAACTTAAATCCTGCAGGGCAGTATCCAAAATCTGTTGCCTTCTTAGGAAGTCCTGGTATAAAGGCATGTCCAAAGGTAGGTTTTGTCCATACAAATCAGCCCTTCCGCTTAAACTGATAAGGAGTATAAAAAGTAGAAATACCCCCTTTTTACAATTCCACCAAACCTCAAAGTGATTGAACACATTTACAATCATTCTCAAAATCTTTAAAAAGATCATAACTATTCTTATGAATTATTAAAAAAAGTTAAGCATTTAGCGGTTTTTGAGGATGTCCATGTAACCATTAGTAAATAAAAAGTAATTCCATTTTTAAAAGCAGCTAAAATGATTCAATTATTGTAAATAAAATGAATGAAATCACTTAAAATCTCTGTACTAGCCCAAATCAATGTCAGCCTACTCCCTTCATAAAAACAATTGATTTGGCAAGACATTGGAACCTCTTTATTTGCAATACTGTTGCATAATTTTACAACTATAAATTAAATCAAATGAAGAATAATAACCATTACGACGTCATTATTATTGGCGGAAGCTTTGCCGGACTTTCTGCAGCCATGGCTTTAGGGAGGTCATTAAGAGATGTTTTGATCATCGATGGCAACCAACCATGCAATCGGCAGACACCACAATCCCATAATTTTATCACACATGACGGCACTCCTCCACTCCAACTTTTGGAAAAAGCCAAACAGCAAGTGTTCCAATACCCCACCATCCATTACCAAAAAGGCCTGGCAGTAGCTGCTAAAAAGAATGCGACCGATTTTGCTGTAAGTACAGAAAGTGGAGATCAATACACTTCTAAAAAACTCCTCATTGCTACTGGCGTGAAAGACATCATGCCGGACATTAAAGGCTTTTCTGACTGCTGGGGCATTTCAGTTTTGCATTGTCCATATTGTCATGGTTACGAATACAAGCACCAACCCACTGCAATCATGGCTGATGGTGATTTAGCTTTTCACTTTGCTTTGATGGTCCAAAACCTCACCCAGCAACTCAGCCTTCTCACCAATGGCCAGTCTACGTTGAGCGCTGAGCAAAAACGTATTTTAAGAAGCAGAAATATTACATTGATAGAGCAGCCCATTAATGAGCTCATCCACCAGTCAGGCCATATTGAAAAAATAGGATTTGAAAATGGCGAATCTTTGGAAATTTCTGCGCTATATGCCAAGATTCCCTTTACCCAAACAAGCCACTTAGCTGAAAAGCTAGGCTGTAACATCAATGAACACGGGTATCTCCAAGTCAATGAAAAACAACTGACCAGTGTGCCAGGGATCTATGCTGCTGGAGATAATACAAGTCCAGAAAGAGCTCTTTCTATTGCCATTGCCGCGGGAACCAGGTCTGGTGCTGCTATAAATATGGAATTGGTCATGGAAAGCATTGATTAGACTTAAAACCCATTTCTCAAAACCGGTTGTTGGATCACAACCGGTTTTGAGTAAGAAATTCTTTGTCAGCTAAAATTGTAAACTCTTATCCTTCTCATTATAATGTGAGTTTGTTAAGCAGATTTCTCGCTTTTCATTAACTCTGCTTTAAACTCTCTTGGGCTTTTATTGTAGTGCAATTTAAAATACTTATAAAAAGTAGCCTTGGATTTAAAACCACTTTTGTAAAACACATCTGTAATACTTTGCTCTGGATCCTTCTCAAAAAGACTGACAAAAGTCTTGATTTTATAGCTGTTTAATAGGTCATAAAAATTTGTTTTCAAGCCAATAGAAATGGCTTCCGTTACTTGATGTCTTGAAAAATCTACATGCGCCGCAAGTTGATTGATGGTCAAATCCTCATTGAGGTGCAATTTGTCCTTGTCAAAGCCATCTTGTATAGCATGGACAATTTGAGCCATCTCCTCTTCCGACATGGTGGAAGAACTGTATTTTTCCTTATTTGTATTAATGGAAATAGAAGATTTGTCTTTCTCACTCTTTTTAGCCAATCCTTTCAAATATATCACCAAGATCAAGGCAAATTGAACTAAAAAAAATAAAGAATAGATTTGGTTAAGCAATAATTTGTGACTTCTCGAAAACTCCGTAAAGACCATATAAACCGACAACATGGTTCCCACTGTAAAAAGCAAAAAGCCTATTAAATACCTCGTGTATTTTATCAAATCACTCTTATACTCTTTATATTCAAAAAACAAAAGCCATGTACAGAATAGAATATAACCCAGCCAATAATAAGGATAGATTTGATGCAAAACACTATAGGTATCATTGATCCACAGACTTTCCATCCCAAAAAATAGCATCACCAGAATGGATATATTAAGCACAAAAGTGATAAAAAACGGAGTTGCATGAAGCAAGATCTCTTTTTTTGATCTCTTGTTGGTGATAAAAGCATAAAGCAAGGGCCCTTTTAAAAACCGAAAACTACTGGGTAAATCCTCCAAAGAAGACAACTGGGCATCCCAAAATTGATTAATGAATAATTCATGAATAAAATCAAAGGAGATCACCAAAAGATACAAAAGCAGAAAAACCACCCTCTGATTTTTGTTTTTACCGTTGTAAATCAGAAAGACAGAAATTAGGCATTGGATAATTATGGTAATAAGTACATTTGACATGCAAGGATCTTAAGATTCAAATGTAAATTTACCCCTTTCATATGGCTATCTCCAGTAATTAATCATAGCATAATGATTATTTAACATAAGCTAAATCATTCTCTTAGCCCCATCCTCTTCCCATTAGGAGGATTTTACACCTAAAACTGCTATATATCCACACCTCAATGGATATCTTTGTACTGATTTAAAAATAAGCCAACCTTATGAGTAAATGTCCCTGCGGATCGGGTAATGACCTATCGAACTGCTGTGAGCCTATCATTATGAACTTTTCTGCCACCACTGCTGAAAAGTTGATGAGATCACGCTATACAGCTTACAGTTTGGGAAATGCCGAATACATCTTCCAAACCACACATCCGTCCGTAAGAAATAAAATTGACCTTCGCGATATTAAAGAATGGTCTACCTCCAACCAATGGAACAAGCTGGAGATTATCTCTACCCAAAAGGGATTGGAAAATGATCTTGAAGGAGTGGTAGAATTCAAAGCCCACTACACTGACACGTTATCAAAACCACATATCCACCATGAAATATCCTCCTTTTCCAAAAAGGACGGACAATGGTTTTACGTCAACGGGAGTTTTCCTAAGCCACTGCCAGTACCAACCTTGAAAGCTTCCAGGAATTCACCTTGTCCATGTGGAAGTGGTAAGAAGTTTAAAAAATGTTGTGGTTAATATTATTACATCCCTATTTTTAAAAGTATAAATGAGGTGTATCATTTCAATCACCTCAGGTTAAATTGTGTATATGAAAGTTTGTATTGCGGAGAAACCAAGTGTTGCAAAAGAAATAGCCCAGGTAATCGGTGCCACCAGTAGAAAAGATGGATATTTTGAGGGGAATGGTTATCAAGTGACCTGGACATTTGGACATTTTTGTACCCTTTTTCCTCCAGAAGACTATGAGTCCAGCTGGAAAAGATGGGACCTCTACACCCTTCCTATGCTGCCCAAGAAGTTTGAAACTAAAATCATTCAGGACAGCGGGGTCAAAAAGCAATTCAAAATCATAGAGCAACTCTTCAAATCGGCCGATCTGGTCATTAACTGTGGCGATGCTGGCCAAGAAGGAGAACTGATTCAACGCTGGGTACTCAAGCAAGCCAACTATCAAGGTAAAGTACAACGCTTATGGATTTCATCACTTACCACAGAAGCCATACAAGCTGGTTTTGAAAGCCTAAAACCTTCCGAAGATTTTGACAACTTGTATTATGCAGGTAGCTCAAGGGCCATTGGCGATTGGTTGCTGGGAATGAATGCCACGAGATTATATACACTTAAGTATGGAGGATTTAAGCAAGTCCTGTCTATCGGCAGGGTCCAGACCCCTACCCTGGCTATGTTGGTCAATCGCCACCATGAAATTGAAAATTTCACCCCCCAGCCTTATTGGGAACTGCAGACCCTTTATCGTGAAACCAAGTTCAACAGCACAGAGGGTAAATTTTTCACCAAAGAAGACGGGGAAAAGTTACTTGCGCAGGTTACTGGTAAAGACCTTTTTATCACTGAGATTGAAAAAAAGGAAGGTAAAGAATATGCACCCAAGCTCTTTGACCTAACCAGTTTGCAAGTTTATTGTAACAACAAGTTCAGTTTTACCGCCGACACCACTTTGAAAATCGTGCAGCGCCTTTATGAGATGAAGGCAGTCACTTATCCAAGGGTAGACACCACCTTTCTACCCAATGACATGTACCCCAAGGTTCCCGGTATACTTAAAGGGCTGAGCAATTATGCGGAATTTACTACACCATTATTAAATAAAAAGCTCAGAAAATCCCCTAAGGTATTTAATGACAAAAAAGTAACCGACCACCATGCCATCATTCCAACTGGAGAGCAAAAGCCATTGGACAATGCCCAGCAAAAAGTATATGACATCATTGTAAGGCGATTTTTGGCCGTTTTTTATCCTGACTGTAAAGTGGCCAAAACACAGGTAAGTGCAGAAGTGGAAAAAGTGAGCTTTCAAGCAAAAGGTAAAGAAATCCTTGATGAAGGTTGGAGGGTATTGTTTCCAAAGGACAACAAAAAGAACAACGAAGAAGACAATAAGGAAGAAGAGGAAGAAGGTATTTTACCTTCTTTCGAGAAAGGAGAACATGGGCCTCATGAACCTTCATTCACTGAAAAGACCACCAAACCTCCAAAGAATTACACTGAAGCTTCACTGCTTCGTGCCATGGAAACTGCAGGCAAGCAGGTTGAAGATGAAGAACTCCGAGACCTGATGAAAGCCAATGGTATTGGAAGGCCATCTACCAGGGCCAGCATCATTGAAACTTTATTTAGGAGAAAATATATCGAAAGAAGGAAAAAGCTGGTAGTTCCAACCGATATGGGCATCCAGCTGATTGGAACCATTCAAAATGAACTGCTGAAATCCGCTGAATTGACAGGTCAATGGGAGAAGCATTTGAAGGAAATCGAAGAAGGTGAATTCAGTGCTATCCAGTTTATCGTGGAAATGAAAAAGATGGTCGCTGAATTGGTGCATGAGGTGCGTCAGGAAACTGGAAAACCGAGACTTGCTGCCCCCGAGTCCCAAAAGCCTCAAAAAGATATACCAAAAAAAGACAGCCCCGCTGCTAAGAAAGCTAGCAAAAGCCTAGAGGAAGTAACCTGTCCTAAATGTGGCCAAGGAAAAATCATCAAAGGTAAATCAGCTTATGGCTGTAGTCAGTGGAAGACAGGATGTAAGTTTCGAATTGGATTTACCTTCATGGAAAAGAAATTAACTGACAAACAAGTGCAGCGCTTGATTGAAAAGAAAGCTACCACCAAGCTAAAAGGCTTTAAGCAAGCAGGAGAAAAAATCGAAGGAATTCTAAAACTAAATGAAAGCAATGAAGTTATTTTTGAACAAAGTATTGCTGCTCCTTCAACCACAAAAAGCAAGATCCCAGCATGTCCTAAGTGTAAAAAAGGCACTCTCATCAAGGGGAAAACAGCCTACGGGTGTAGCGAGTGGAAAGCCGGCTGTGATTTTAGGTTTGCTTTTCAGGAAATAAAAAACAGGGCCAAGGGTAAGCCTTTGACCAAGGAATTGGTACTGGAAATTATTAATGGATGATCATCACAAAAAACTGCCAATATTTATGTGTTGGAGAATAACGTAAAGAAACTTTATATTGTACCGAACATTTGACTCTTCAAAACGCATTTTTAAAAATGAAAACTCCCAAGATATCTTTACCACATAACCCTTTTAATTTTATTAAAAAGCAAAAACAGGAAATTGGGATGTCTCCTGATGCCCTATACTTTAGAGGAGTTCGAAAATCAGAAAACACCCTGCTCAACATCATTGACTTTGACAGCGAGTCATTAGAGGAAAAAAGTATCCAAAACATTGCGGAAGCTTTCCCTTATTCCAAAAAGGAAACAGTTACTTGGCTCAATGTAGATGGGCTTCACGATGCTGACCTGATGAAAAATATTTCAGATGGTTTTGAGTTGGAGCAACTGATACTTTCCACCGTCATGGATACACAGGCCCGACCTACAGTGCAAGAATTTGATGACTGTATTCTGATTTCAATTAAAATGCTGCAACAAGACCCTGACACCAACAGAATCTCTGTGGAAAACCTAAGCCTTATTCTGACCGAAAGTATGTTGATTTCATTCCAAGAGAAAAAAGGAGATGTCTTTGATCCAGTCAGGGAACGTATCCGAAAAAACAGAAAGCGAATTAGGAGTTCAGGCACAGACTACTTGGCTTTTGCACTTTTGGATATTGTTATTGATAATTACATCTATATTTTAGGGATTTTAGGGGAAAAAATAGAGGCCTTGGAAGAAAGCTTATTAATTGACCCCAAAAAGGATGTCATTGAAGAGATCAATACATACAAACGAGAACTGAATTTTATCAGGAAAAACATCAAGCCTGCCAGAGAGATGATTTTGTCTTTGGCCAAGCTGGATTCTGAGCTTATCGATGATGACAATGAAATCCACTTTCGGGAATTACAGGATAATATCAACCAAGCCAATGATACCTCAGACAGCTATAGAGAGATGTTATCTGATCAGTTGAATATTTACCATACTACCATCAGTTCAAAGCTGAATGATATTATGAAATTCCTGACCATTTTTTCAGTTATCTTCATCCCTCTCACTTTTATTGCCGGCATTTATGGCACTAACTTCGATGTAGTCCCTGAATTACATTATGAATACAGTTATTATATCATGTGGGGAGTTATGATTATAGTGGCTGTTGGAATGTTGATTTATTTCAAAAAGAAGGACTGGTTTTAAAAGATTAACTGATGACTTTACTTTTAAACCCGATAGTTTTTCAAGTTATTTTGAAAATTATACAAAGCAAAGCATCTCTTAAAAACAACAAAATAGTATATTGTAATACTATAATTAACCCTTAAATCAGGTACAAAAACCTATTTAAGCTTTAGTCAATGGAGTAATTACTGAGTTTGACCGATTAATTTTTAGACATTAAACGGACTATAATAGTTTGAATTGTTTTCAGTTTTTCATCTTCAGGTGAAGTATTGAAAATACAAAAACCACAATTATATAAATGAATTATTTGCATAAGGAACTTTATAATTTACTTATATCCGACCATCATATTTTTGATTTCATTCGAGAATCGGCACTGGACGGGTTGTGGTATTGGGACGTTGAAAACCCTGAAAACGAATGGATGGACAGTAAGTTTTGGACAACCTTGGGATACGATCCTGAACAAATGCCTCACAAATCATCTGCATGGCAAGGCATCATCCATCAAGATGACCTAAAAGTAGCGCTTGAAAACTTCAAAAAGCATTGCGAAGACCCCAATCATCCTTATGATCAAATTGTAAGATACAAGCATAAAAATGGCCATACAGTATGGGTCAGGTGCCGCGGTATGGCGATAAGGGATCATAATGGCAAAGCAATTAGATTATTAGGGGCACACAATGAAGTGTCCTCTCTTAAAAAACATGAAGAGATCCTCAAAAGGTGCAATGCTGCTGCTTCTATAGGTTATTGGGAAATAGATTTTATCACAGAAAAAGTTTTATGGAGTTCCTTGACCAAAGAGATTCTTGAGGTAGGGAGAGATTTTACTCCCACCATAAATGACACTCTTGCTTTTTTCTCAGAAGGAAAAAGCAAGACAAGCCTGCTTAATGCCTATCAAAATGCCATTACAAATGGGAAGTCCTATGAATTGGAATTGCCTATTTCCATTTCAAAAGAAAAAATCAAGTGGGTGAAAATTGTGGGAATACCTCAAGTCATAGCGAACAAGTGTACCCAAATTTATGGGACAGTCCAAGATATTGATTTGAGAAAAACCAATGAGCTCAAACTACGTGAAGAAAGAGAAAAGCTGAGGATCAGTGAGGAGTCATTCCGTTCCAATTTTGAACATGCCGCTATTGGCATGGCCATACTCAACGAAAAGGGCCAATGGCTAAAAGTGAATAATAAACTTTGTGAAATAGTAGGGTATACGCAAGAAGAGCTTAGACAATTGACCTTTCAGGACATCACTTTTCCTGCAGATTTGGATGCAGACCTGGTGCTTTTTCAGGAATTGATGGATGGAAAGAGGGACCATTATCAAATGGAAAAGAGGTATTTCCATAAGGATGGCCATATCATATACATCATTTTGGCAGTTTCCATTGTAAGGAATAACGAAGGAAAAATCCTATATGTGGTTTCCCAAATCATTGATATTTCTGAATTAAAAGAAGCAAAAAACAAAATCCAGTCTTTGCTAAAAACCAGCCAAGAACAAAATAACAGGCTCAAGAATTTTGCCCATATCGTTTCCCATAACCTAAGGTCTCACTCCAGCAATCTAGGTTTTATGATTGACCTACTGACTCATGAAAATGAGAAACTAACCGAAAAGGAAGAATATAAACTATTAAAAACAGCATCTAATAACTTGGCCCAAACCATTCAGCACTTAAATGAAGTGGCCATGATACAGACTACGCTTGAAGAAAACCTCCAAGCCATTTCATTATCTAATTCCATAAAGTCGGCGATTGAAAATGTAGCTGCAATCGCGGGTGCTGCACAAGTTAATATTATCAATGAAATAAAGCCTGACGAAGTAATCCTAGGCCTACCTGCCTATATTGACAGCATCGTTCTTAATCTGCTGACCAATGGGATCAAGTACCGATCTGAAAACGTAGACAGTTATATTAAAATATCCTCTTTCCATTCCTCGCAATTCAAAGTAATTGTATTCGAAGATAATGGAAAGGGAATTGATCTTGAACAATATGGTTCCCAACTATTTGGGATGTACAAAACATTTCACCGACATCCAGAAGCACGTGGTATTGGTTTATTCATTACCAAAAGTCAGATAGAAGCTTTAGGCGGACGGATAGAAGTTGAAAGTGAAGTAAATAAAGGCTCAAAATTCAAAATTTATTTAAAAAATGAAAAAGTCAAAAAGCCTATGTATCATCGATGATGATCCCATTTACACATTTGGACTCAAAAAAATCATCGAATTTGGAAAATTCGATGTTGAGACCATTTTTTATGAAAATGGCAAAGAAGCTTATGAAAACTTGTCCCAAGTCATTTCCGATGGTGAAAGCCTACCTGATTTGATCTTATTGGACATTAATATGCCCATTTGGAATGGATGGAAGTTTCTGGATGAATTCACCAAGCTTTTGTCTGAGCCATCAGTAGTGGTTTATATCATTTCAAGTTCCATAGACCCAAAAGACAAGGAGAAGGCAACCCAATACCAAATCATCAATAGCTTTATTGTTAAACCTATTTCAATTGACAAAATTCGAGAAATCCTCCAATCCAATTAGTATTTAGATCCACCAATTATTTTTCTCCACCGACAACTTTAAACGAAGCTGCTTCTGACCAATCACTCCAATTTAGGTTCTGGTCCCTGTACCTCACGCGCCAGTAATATTCTTGCCCTTCGTTAAGCAACTTATAAACTGTCTCATCTGTTAGGTCATCGTCTTTTTGCTGATTTTCATTATAATACCAATTTTCAAACTGCTTCCAACTGTCCAAGACCAAAGTCTTAAAATCTGCTGAGGTACTGATCTGCCAATTTGAAGCTGCATGAAAAGCACCTCTTCTATCGCTCGAAAACTCTCCCGCTTTCAGTTGAATCCTTCTAGAACCCACTTTCTCCTTTACTGGCCCTATTGGTTTTGGCTTTTTGGGATTTCTGTCATATTTCCAAACTGTAATGGAGTCGGTCTGTTCATTTTTCCTAAACTTGTACTGATTTCCTCTACTGATTCTTTTTACCACAAATTTAGGATCTGATGGATTGGCATCCACTTCCACCATCACAAAGCCATATTCATCTTGGGTCACAGTAAATTCATCATAATCCCTTCCTTCAAACTCCCCCCAATTGTCCAGTGCTCCACCAGCACTCGCTACGTTGATCCATAGGTGTTTATGATCTTTGGATTGGCCTCTAGAATAACCGTGGGTGTGTCCAAAAAAATGTATACTTGGCTTACCAGTCTCTTCCGTAAACTTTTCCAATCGCTTGACTACTTCACCTGCAAAATCAGATTCTCCGGGAATCCATAACTCAGATTTGTGGGGATGGTGCATTTGAGCAAAGACAAAATCTATCTCCTCCATTCCAGCTGTTTTTTCCAGCACTTTATCTAACCATTTTAACTGATAATCCGACCCTCCTATTCCATCTTCCACATTGGAGTTTAATCCAAAGATTCGGGTATTGCCATAATCCTTGTACCACCAATTTTCGGCATACTCGGGACTTCCGTTTTCGGGAAGACTGAAATACTTAAAGTAATAGACTGACTGATTTTCGTGGTTCCCCAAAACGGGATATACAGGAACTTCCGAAAACAGCTTTTCTGCAGGATTAAAAAAATGCTCTTGCCATTGGTAATATTTAGCGCCATTCTGAACCAGGTCACCAGGAATGAGCACCATGGCCAAGTTTTCAGGAACATTTCCTTCAAACTCTTGATCCATATATGCCAAAATACCCTCATTGACTATCTCCCCAAATTTATCAGGCTCATTGCTATCTATCTGCATATCACTCATGGCTACTAAGCTGAATGATTTTTGGTCACTTGCAAAAGGAGGTGTCTTAAACTGATAGACATCTGAAACAGCCTTTCCTGTTTTGACCCGGTAAAAATATCCCGTAAACCTTTCCAAGCCTGAAAGTGTCACCTCATGAAGTCTTACCTCGCTGAAATTCACATCAAAAGCTCCACCTTCTGTTTGATTACCAAGCTCAGGGGTCTGGCCCCACTCCACAACACTTTCCTCACCAAAGTCTGTCTGCCACATAATGGTAATTTCGTTAGGACCTGCATTTTGCAGATAGGGTTTGATCTCTATGGTTTGACCTGATAGCCTGAAAAAAAGCATTACAAACCCGAGGGTGAGCAATTGAAACAATGGATTAATTCTAAAGCGCATATTGCATTAAGGTTTAGGATCTCAAAAGTAATGCTTGCAAATTCTTTTTAAAAAAGAGCTATATTATCATTATATCAATCCATTTTTATATAAACATCCTGAGTATTATCATATTGTTACCTTTATTTATCAAAAAACAAAACTCACCACCTCTAAATTAATCATTTAAAAAACTTAAATTTAAACAGGTCATTTAATAGTTGGCAGAAAAATGACCACAGCATTCCATTCAACATGAGGCTCTACTAAAAAGATACAAAGTAACGCTTATATGCTTTTATTTAATAGAATGAGCTAGAGACACAAAATCGAATACCCATCCTTCAGTTAATTGAATTTTCAACCTTAACTGCTTATTGTTCTTGATTGAATAAAAATGTTAGAGAATACATGAAATTTAAGCTAAATATATCTTTTAACTTTATTTGGAGTAATGAAAACTAGATTACTTTTTTTTCTATTGGCTCTAGGAGTTTTCTCAAACCTAAAAGCTCAATCAAACGAAGACTCATTAACCCTTTCTATCAGGCCCTACGGGAGTTTCAGAGGACATTTTTCAGTCTATAATGGAGAGTTGGAATTGCAAGAAAATGCTTCAAGAATCGGGTTTGAACTATCAGTAGCCAAAGGAAATTCAGTCTTTTTTGCCGGTTCAGAACTCTCCTTAAACATGTTTAAGGGAGACCAGTCATTCAACTTGGATGCTTCCACTAGCGGAGGTTTTATTGATGTAGAAAACAATCAAACCAATCAGGTATTTGGGACACGATTGGGCTATCTAGGAGTAGAAATCAATCAAGTCGGAACCATTACCATTGGTAAACAATGGGGAGTCTACTATGATATTACAGGTTATACCGACAAATTTAATGTATTTGGAGGGAATGGAACCTCCACTTATACTGCAGGTACAGATGGGGGAACTACAGGGACTGGGAGAGCAGATCAGGCTATTACTTATAGAAATCAATTTGGCCGCTTGGCCATTGGATTACAATTTCAAGCAGAAAACGCCTATAACGATCATTTCATTGATGGATATGGTTTATCTGGCCAATTCGAAATTCTATCAGGCCTTAAAGTGGGAGGAACCTACTACACTTTGATGATGCAAGACACCTTAAAAGAAAACACCTTGGGTTTTGGAAACGACCCTCAATACATGGCTTTTGGAATTTCTTATGTTAATCACTCATGGGATTTTGGGTTAGTATATAGCAAGCAATCTAATGGGGATTTTCGTAGAAGCTATATCAATGAAGATTTGGCTGCAGTAGTATTCGATGCGAAAGGTATTGAGGTCTTCTCCAAATATACATTCAATCCATTTAGTATAACTATAGGTTACAATCAATATATTCCCAAAATAACAGGACTTCCTCTCAATGAATTTTTCAAAACTGAATATTTTATTCTTGGATTTGAATACAAGCCACTAAGACATGCGTTTTTCTACAGTGAGACCAGATTTAATACCAGCAACAACCGTGATCATTTTGGAGAAAAGAATTTTAACGTCCTTACTTTAGGTATTCGAATAGACTTAGAGAGGACACTTTCCCAAGTCAGATGATAATGGTTTAATATTCAAAAACATGTTGTCTTATGACTACTTATTAAAGGCAGCCTCCAGCTCTGCCACTTTCAGCTTTTTCATTTGCATCATTACTTCCATCATCTGCTGTACCCGTCGGTGATCTTGGGATTCCATCATTTCCACAAGAGCTTCGGGAACAATCTGCCAGGACATCCCAAATTTATCCTTGAGCCAACCACATTGTGATTCTTGACCACCATCAGCTGTCAAGCTATCCCAATATCGGTCTACCTCATTTTGGTCTTTACACTTTACAAAAAGCGAAACCGACTCATTGAATTTAAATGTTGGGCCCGCATCAAAGGCATAAACCTTCAAACCATCAATAGTAAAACTGCTCATCTGAATGGTCCCTGCGGGAAATGGCGTTCCTTCAGGCCACCTTTTTATGAAATTGATTTCGGAATTTGGAAATAGATCGGTGTATAGTTTTATCGCCTCTTCCGCCTCTTTATCATACCATAAAAAGGGAACGATATTTTGACTTTTTTGAACAATACTCATGGTGTAATTGGGTTATTTGATTGGAACAAAACTTTAAAAATGACAATCAGATTTTTGACTCAACATACTTTTTGAAATTATCCAAAATAGCCTGCCAGCCCCCTTTTTGCATTTCCACTGGATTTGTTTGCTCTGGATCAAATGTTTCTTTCACCAAAGTGCTATTTCCCTCTGGTGTAAAAATCACCTCCACTTCCCTTCCATCTTCCATGGCGTAAGACAAAAGAGCTCCTTCCTCCACTTTATTATAAGTTCCTGAAAAATCAAAGCCCATGCTGCCATCCTTTGACTCCATTCGAGAAGTAAATACGCCTCCTTCTCTAAGGTCATTGCTTGAATGGGGGGTATGCCAATCATCGGAAGCGGCATTCCACTTGGTAATATGTTCAGGGCTCGTCCAATAAGCCCATACCGTGTCTACTGGTGCATTTACTTTAGTTGTTACCGTGATCTTTTCCATTGTTTTGGTTATTAGGTTAAACATTAATCCTATACCTACAAATATCGATCCTATCTATCACAAAACAACGGTGCAATAACGACACCTTAAAGGGGCAATCACGCCATAAAATCTTTCCATAGCAGTGTGTCCCTTTTCATAAAAACTTAAGTTTACATCTTTCTAAGATTACCTGTCTCCAAGACCCCAACAGCATACATTAGTAAAATATCCTGAAAGTACTGGGTATATCTAGCCTGGGCCATATCCGATTGGGCTTGCACCAGTTGACGGTTGGCGGTAGCCAAATCCACAAAGTTGTTCAGGCCTAGCTTAAACCTTTCTCCAATGACTAGCGCAGCTTCTTCAGCAGCATTCAACTGTACTTTTGTCGTCTCTGTTTTCTTGAGGGCTGCTTGGTAATTGGCATGGGCCAATCGTACTTGCTGATAGACCTTTTTCACTATGGCCTCTTGGACGATCAGTTGGTTTTTAACGGCCATTTTACTCCTGGTCAAACTGGCTTTGTTATTGAAATTGGAAAAAACAGGAATGTTCAAGCTTATGCCAATCACACTGCTTGGGTTGAATTCAAAAAACTGATCATTGAATGTTCTGTCCACAATGGATGTGCTAAAGGAGCTGTATCCATAGTATGCGTTTAAGCTTGGGTAAAAACCTGCATTGGCAGCTTTGGCTTCCTTACCAAAAGCACTATAAAGCAGCTCTTCCCTCTTAATTCCCGGATGCTGGCTCATCGCCACATCCAGCAATTGGTCCAGACGCTGATCCCCATAGCTCACTGCAGAAAGACTTTGCTGAATAGGCTGAACATCAGGCACCTCCCCTTTCTCCATTTGGAGTGTTTCTGCCAAAGTAAACACATCATTCATCAGCTGTATTTCTGCATCATACTTGACCGCTTCAAGCCTGGCCACCTCTGACTGCTGGTTGTATTGGTCAGAAAGGGTTCTCAGCCCTACATCCACATACCCTTCGATTTGTCGAAGTAGCTCTTGTTGGTTTTCGAGGTTTTCGTCAGCTATTTTGAGCAGCTCTTGGCTGAGCAGAACCTGCAAATATTGATTGGCCACTTGGAAGACTACATCCTGCTCAGAGCGGTCCAAATCCATGATTCCAGCCTCTTCCCTTAGTTTCTCTGCCTTATAGGTATTGATTCTACGGAACATATTGAAAATAGGCATGCTGGCATCTACACTTGCTGAAGTAGAATAGTTGGTGAAATTATCCACCACAAATCCATCATCTACCTGCTGGGTCTGTTGTCCTGTTACCCTTCTTGAATTCAAGCCCACTCCTACAGTGGGAAAGTTACTGTAAAAAGCCTGTTTTCTAAAGGCCTCTTGGGTTTCTTGGTTGTTGAGCTTAGTATTATATTCAACATTTTTCGTTAATGCCAGCTTAATCGCCTCCCCAAAATTCAGCTTTAATGTATCCTGGGCTTTAAGGGCATTGCCCACGAGGAGCAGCCCCACCATCAAACCAATTGCTTTTCTTATTTTCATTTTATTAAAATCTTATCTTCTTCTATTTTTCCGTCTACAATCTCCAATAAGCGATTGCCATAGACTGCATTTTCTTCCGCATGGGTGGCTTGAATAATGGTCGTTCCTTCCCTGTTCAACTCTGCAAACACTTCCATGATCTGCTTGGCTTGATTACTATGAAGGTTCCCCGTTGGCTCATCTGCCAACAGGATCCGGGGCTTTCCTGCGATCGCTCGGGCGATTCCAACCAATTGCTGTTGACCGCCACTGAGCTGAGCAGGAAACAAATCTTTCTTGGCCACCATGTTAAACCGGTCCAACAATTCAGCGACGATACTTTTTCTTTCACTGCTACTGACGCTTCTATACAAAAGAGGCGTTTCGATATTTTCATAAACTGTCAGCTCATCTATCAGGTGATAGGCTTGGAAAATATTGCCTATCTCTTTTTTGTGCAGTGCGTGGCGTTGCTTTTCTTTCATTTTATTGACCAACTGCCCTTCAAATTCATAATCGCCCACATAGTCATCATCCAGAAGGCCGATGATGTTCAGAAGAGTGGACTTTCCGGCACCACTTGGCCCCATCAAGGTTACAAATTCCCCCTGCTCAATTTCCAGGTCTATTCCTTTTAAAATAAAAACCCTTTGGAACTTAGAGTCGACATACTTATCGATGTTACTTAGTTTGATCATCTTATTCTCATTAATTTTTAATGCTATTCACTTTTCAATACTTCTGATGGATTTCTGTTAATGGTCTTCAAGGAATGCAACCCTACGATTACTACACAAAGGAAAAAGGCCAAGAAACCCGCCAACAAATAAAGACTTATGGGCATGGGAGTACGGTAGGCAAACTGCTTGAGCCATTCCTCTAATAGCAACCATGTGGGTACGACCGCTAAAACAAAGGCTATAAGGATCAATACCGTGTATTCTTTGGAAATCAAAACCACTATTTGACTTGCAGATGCTCCCAAAACCTTTCTAATGCTTATTTCCTTGGTTCTCTGGGCAATGGTAAAAGCTGAGAGACCAAATAGTCCCATCCCGCTTATCAAAATGGCCAAGACTGTGGCAAAGCTTAAAACCTCTTGTAGTTTTTGCTCGGATTGGTAAAAATTGGCTACCAGCTCATCGAAAAACCTAAATCCATTATCCTCTTCGGGATAAAGCGCCTTCATTTCGTTATCCAATAAACTTTTAGCTTCCTGTAAGTTTGTGTTGGCATGAAGTTTAACATTGATTTTGGTAAAGTATTCCGGTTCATAAAATATGACCAATGGTCTGATCTGCTCATATAAAGATCGGGAATTAAAATCCTTCACCACCCCGACCACTTCCACATTCCTTTCTCCATACAATACCAATTGTTCCCCGATCACATCAGCTGGAAAGTCATACCCAAGGTCTTTCATAAAAGTTTCATTGATCAAAATCTCAGTGGAATCATTCTTGATTCTTTTACCAACCAAAAGAGGTACTTCATAAGTATCCATAAATAAGCTGTCCCCATTTTTTGCCTGGATACCCAACTCTTCTATTTCCTCTCCTTTATGTCTTTCTATCGTGGTCGTAAACAAAGACCTGGAAGCCAAAATATCCCCACTGAGACTGACAGACTTTACAAAAGACAATCGCTCCAAACGTTCTTTAAGTTGATCATTTCGCCCTGATTCATCCAAAAATGGTGTATCGGCATAAAGAACCAGTTCTTTATTAAAGCCCATGGATTCATTGGCCAGGTACTTCAACTGGTGTGAGATAACCAAAACCCCAATGACAAAGCCTATGGATAGGGTAAACTGAAGCACTGTCAGGTTTTTGCGAACAAAATACCCCCACTTGTTTTGATGAATTCCTTTGACCTCATTCTTTATGGCTTTAACAGGGCTATATCTTGTCAGCATAAATGCGGGGTAAATGGCAGACATCAAAGTAACAAAAATCACCAAGCCCAAAAGGAACAAAACATTCTCTAGGGATAAGTAGTCGATTTTCATCCCGGGAGGAATCATTTCAGCAAAATAATGTACTGAAAACTCTGTCAACAGAAGTGCCAGCACCATCGCTAAAAAAGCAATCACCAAGGTTTCGCTAAAAAATTGCAGCATTAACTGGAGCCGGTTGCTCCCTAAAGTTTTTCTGATTCCAATTTCCCTCGCCCTGACAATAGCTTGGGCAGTTTCCAAATTGATAAAGTTCATGCAGGCAATCATCAAGATAAAGACTGCCATAATGCTCAAGCCCATTAGGGTAAACTTATTGGCTGTATGGTTTGGATTTACCGTAAAATGAAGATCGGACAAGGGCTCTATGAAAAACTCTGTAGACCAGCCTTCTTCATTACTTAGGTATTTGTCAATGATCTGATCCAAGCTGGTTTCATAGCTAGCGAGTTGATTTGGATGGCTAAGTTTTACATAGAGTTGAGAAGCGGAATTCACATTATCCCAGTTCTCCGCATTGATAGACTTCCTCATAGATGCAGAACTGGTCAAAGTACTCAGCGAAATATAGTCTGTGTAAATAAGGTCATTGTTCTCCTTAATATCTTCAATGATACCAGTCACTTGCACTGAAATGCTGTCATTATAGATCAATTCTTTCCCTAAGGCTTCCTGAACTGAAATTTCTCCAAAATACTTTTTTACCGTACGCTGTGTCAATACTACTGAATTGGGAAGATGAAGTGCCTTCTCCGGATTTCCCCCCAGCCAGCGAGATGGGAAAATCTCGAAATAATTATCCTCAGCATACACCACATGTTGTTGCCTTCCAAAGGTGGTTGGCTTATCTGGTAAACCGACCATGGCATAGGCATTGTCATAAATCCTTACCAAAGATTGGATTCCTTCAACTTCATTGCTGACAGTCTCCCCCATGGGAAAGGGCACACCACTATTCGGCCATCGGTCATCTCCATGGGAGGTAACTGTGGTGATGCGAAAAATCTTATCCTGATCAGGAATATCCTGATTAAAACCATACTCATAGGAAAGCATACTGTAAATCACAAAGCAAGCAGCTATTCCCAATGCCAACCCTAGAATATGAATGGTTGCCCTGAGCTTATTCCTCAGCAGGTTTCTCCAAGCAATTTTTAGATAGTTTCTAAGCATCTTTTAGTATTAAGTAATTAGTATTGAGTCCTGAGCTAAGTGCTTTCATATCTGATTTCCCCCCTTCGTACTTCGGTCTTCCCACCTGTCTGCCACCAGCCAGGCTTCATCCTTCCCTCTTCGTACTTCCCACTTCATCGTTCTTTATTCTTAAGTCTCATGTCTATCATCTAAATTCTTGACACCAGAAACTTACCTTACTCATCCTTCAATGAGTTTACCGGATTCATCAATGCCGTTTTGATGGCTTGCGAGCTGACCGTCAACAGCGCAATCAGTACTGCTCCTATACCTGCTAAGGCAAAAAGCCACCAGTCCAAGTTGATCCTATAAGCAAAGGATTTCAGGAATTGGCTCATCGCCCACCAAGCAACCGGAAAAGCGATCACACAGGAAATCAAAACCAGCAAGACAAAATCCTTGGAGAGAAGTGAGGTCAATGATGCCACAGAGGCACCCAGCACCTTTCGTATCCCAATTTCCTTGGTGCGGGTCTCAGCCATATAAGCCGACAACCCAAATAATCCCAAGCAGGAAATAAATATGGTCAGAAAGGCAAAACTTGCCGCCAGTTGCGCGGACCGCTGTGATTCCTCGAATTTCTTGGCATAGGCTTCGTCCACAAAGGTGTATTCAAAAGGAAAATCAGGATTGTACTTGCCAAACACTTCCTTGGTACTTTCCAAAGCTTCAGCTGTCGATAAGTTGGGGTTAAATTTGAGATGAGCCACATTCGTCCAATTGCCGCTCCTCACACCAGCCAACATCAATGGCTCAATCCGCTCAAAAGGGTCAATCATTATAAAATCTTTCACCACTCCCACCACATGGTAATCTGTGTTGCTGTCAGTGACAATTTGCCCTAGAGGTTCCTCAAAGCCCATCGCTTTTACCGCACTTTCATTTAATAGCATGGCCAAAGAATCACTTGGAAACCTTTCCAAATCCAAGTCTCGTCCACTTACCAAGGTCAAGCCAGCCGTCTTGACAATGCCTTCATCTACATGGAAACGATTAAATACAGTCTTGTCATTCGGATCCTTTCCTTCCCACCCAATTCCCCAAGTGTTGCTCCAAATTTCTGTCAATGGGGAAAGTGTACGGGTCATGGATTTCACCGTCCGAGCATTCATCAACTCCTGTTTGATCACCCCATAATGTTGTTTGATATCGTCGGTGAGGGGAATATAAATCAGGTTATTTCTATCATAGCCATTTTCACGATCTTTGCCATGGCTAATTTGCTTATGAATGACCAAGGTGCTTACCATCAAAATAATGGCAATGGTAAACTGTAATACAACCAGAATTTTACGAGGATTAACCTTGGCATGTACTTTTCTAAAAGTTCCTTTTAGTACTTTGCTCGGCATAAAAGACGATAAAAAGAAAGCGGGATAACTACCTGCCAATACTCCAGTCAGTAAAACAAAGCCCAACACTCCAAGCCAAAACCATAAACTAGCATAGTCAATGGCCAAGCTCCTTTCCATCATCAGATTGAAATAAGGCAATATCAACTGAACAATCCCCAAAGCAATCACCCCGGCCATGGCAGAAATAATAATGGACTCAATCAAAAACTGGTAAACCAAAGCCATTTTGCCTGCTCCTACCACTTTTCGAATGCCAACTTCCTTGGCTCGTTTTTCACTTCTGGCAGTAGTAAGATTCATAAAATTGATACAAGCAATCAGGAGAATAAATCCTGCAATTATTCCATATAAGCGAATCATCTCAATCCTTCCTCCAGCTATCTCTCCGTTTTCAAACTTGGAATACAACCACCAGTTAGGCATGGCATGTAAGATCACTTCTGTGTCCTCGTCCTCACTATGTCTCTTGGTAATTCCTTTAATTTTTTCTCCAACTAGCAGTGGATCAGCTTGAGCATGTAATTCCACATAAGTTTCTACAGAATTATTTCCCCAATAATCATCCGACCAACCTAGCTTTTCCATGTAAGACCAAGGGACCAAGTAATCAAATTCGAATTGGGTATTTGAAGGTAGATCATCCAATAAGCCTGTGACCGTAAAAGTTTCTGCATTATTGACCAAAACAGTTTTGCCCAGAGCATCAGCTGAACCAAACAGTCGTTTAGCAAAGTCCTGGGTAATCACAATATCTGTTGGATTTTTAAAAACAGACTGTTTGTCCCCCGCTATCAAAGGAAAATCAAACATTCTTAAAAAATCTGTATCCACAAAGGCTCCTTTTGCCATGACTTTCAGATTGTCCACAGTAAATAGAATATCTCCCATATCAGAAAGTCTGGAAATTGCTTCTATCTCTGGGTATTCCTCTTTCAGTGCAGGGCCAAGAGGTTTAGGCGTGCTTCCCCAAACATGAACTTCTCCATTGAACTCTGCCTTGTTCATGGCACGGAATACCCTATCTTTTTTGCTATGGAACCTGTCCATGCTCCATTCATGCTGCACCAAGAGCAGTATCAGAAGAGCACTGGCCATACCGATCGCCAATCCACCAATATTGATGAACGCAAAGCCCTTTTTGTTCAAAAGGTTTCTCCAAGAAATTTTTATATAGTTCTTCCACATGGCTTTTTATAGTAATGAGTATCTAGTATTGAGTCTTGAGTACTGAGACTTCCAGTTTCGGTCTTCCTACTCCTGTCTTTCCTCTTTATTCTAAAACCTTACATCTCATGTCTAGTGTCTAAAATCTTGATACTAGAATCTCCATTCACTCGCTTCGCAACGAGTTTACCGGGTTCATCAAGGCCGCCTTGATCGCCTGAGAACTTACCGTTAGCAAGGCAATTACTATAGCCGCTAGGCCAGCACCAGCAAACATCCACCACTGCAAGTCAATTCTATATGCGAAATCCTGAAGCCATCGGTACATCATATACCAAGCTATAGGGGTAGCGATAAGAATTGCGATTAATATCAGCCTGATAAAGTCTTTGGACAGCAGCGCTACTACCCCGCTTACCGATGCTCCAAGGACCTTTCGAATGCCTATCTCCTTGGTGCGCTGTTCGGCTGTATGTGCAGAAAGGCCAAACAAACCGAGGCAGGAGATAATGATAGCCAGCCCTGCAAAATATTTGGATAGTGTGGCTACCCTTTGTTCCGACTCATATTGCACTTGGAAATCCTCATCCAAAAACCTGTATTCAAAAGGATATCCAGGATTAAATGTCTGATACAAGTTTTGGAGTCCCTCTAGAGCAGCTTTTTCCTGTCCTCCCTCAACACTCACCATAATATGTCTGACCGCCTCAGGCATCATCCTAATAAATATCGGATCCACTTTTTCCTTCAAAGACTTAAAATGAAAATCCTTAACCACCCCAATAATGGTAGCCCTGCCGTTTGCAACAGTTTTACCTATCGGGTCTTCTATTCCCATGGTCTTGATGGCTGTTTCGTTAAAAATGATCCCCATACTATCTGCACCATATTCCCGGCTAAAACTTCGGCCTTCCAATACCTCCATGCCCATGGTCTCGATAAAATCATAATCCACTCCGAAAATGATAAATTGGGTTGCATCGTTGTCCTCTTTCCCCTCCCAGCTTATCGATGTGCTCCAGTTCTTACCAATCATAGGGTGTGTCGTACTTGAGGCATTCTTTATACCCGGAAGTTTTTTTGCTTCGGACATAAATGCCTGCAGCTGCTTCTTGATATCCCCTTCAACTTCCATGGTCACAATATGATCCTGGTCATAGCCCATATTTTGGCTTTGAACAAACTCAATTTGCCTGTAAACCACCAATACAGATACAATCAAAACAATGGATAAAACAAACTGGACAACTACCAATCCTTTACGGGTCATAAATTCTCCAAATGAACTATTCAGCTTGCCTTTGAGGACCTTAATTGCACTAAACTTGGATAAATAGAGGGCAGGATAACTACCAGCTATCAATCCGGCAAAAATGGCAATACCTAAAGCAGTTAGAAAAAGAGGAATATCTAAACTCAGCCCCAGTTGCTTACCAACAATAACATTGAACTGAGGGAGAAAAAGCATCACCAGCCCTACCGCTAGTACCAAAGCCAAGAGTGACATGGCAACAGACTCAGTAAGGAACTGAAAAATAAAGCTCTCTCTGTCTGCCCCTACTGCTTTCTTTATTCCTATCTCTTTTAGCCTTTTAGAAGCGCGGGCTGTGGACAAATTCATAAAATTGATACAAGCGATCACCAAAATTATCAAAGCAATCAGAGAGAATAGCTTTACATATTCTATCCGGCCCCCCACCTGTTTTCCATTTTCATAATTCCCATGGAGGTAATGATCCGAAAAAGACACCAATGTCGCTGTTTGAATGGTCTGCTCGTTCCTGCTTTTCCTGATCTTTTCCACCTTGCTGTTAAGCAACTGTATATCAGCTCCTTCCCTCACCAAAACATACACCTTGGGTCCTGTACTGTTCCAAGTATGGAGCGAAGTCCAAGGGGGAATTTCTTTTGAAGCTTCGGTTGATAAAACAAAATCAAATTGCAAGGTAGAGTTCGAAGGTACATTCTCAAAGATCCCAGAAACCTGAAAGGTCCTGTCATGCTCAAATTCCACCGCTTCACCAACTACATTTTCTGTAGTACCAAATAGATTAGTCGCCAGTTCCCTAGAGATGATAATGGAATTTGGATCTGCCATGACCTGGTCTTTGTCCCCTTGGATTAATGGATAAGAAAAAATATTGAAGTAATCTTTGCTCACCAACTGTCCAACTGCTTTAAGGTTTTTCTCCCCCACAGTAAGCAAATGTTTACCAAACCAATCGGGTGGAATAGATGAAGCTGCATACTCCACTTCTGGCATTTCATCGGCCAATAACTCGGCCATTGGACCAGATGTTTCGATGAAAGTCTGCACACCATCAGAAAACTCCACATGTTCAATGACCTGGTATATGCGATCATGATTTTCATGGAACTTGTCCATTTTCGTTTCATCGTTCACCCACAGATAAATCAGCAGGACACAGGCCAAACCAGTAGAAAGCCCAATCAAGTTGATCAAAAAAGTACTTCTGTCTTTTCTGATATTCCGAATAAATATTATTAAGTGATGTTTTAACATGGCATTATTAGTATTAAGTAGAGAGTAGAGAGTATTGAGTCATCGTATCATTCAGATCGTTCTTCCCTCTTTGGCCTTCAAACTTCAATCATTCTTTGTTCTATAATCTTTTATCTAGTGTCTAAAGTCTATCATCTAAATTATTCGCTTCGAAGCGAGTTCACGGGATTGATCAAGGCTGATTTGATGGATTGGAAACTGATGGTTAAAATCGCAACCATTACGGCCATCAATCCTGCCACCGCGAAGATCCACCAATGAATTTCTATCTGATAGGCAAAGCCCATCAACCATTTGTTCATCACATACCATGATACCGGCGTTGCGATGGCAATGGCTACCAGCACCAGCTTGACAAAGTCCTTGGACAATAAGGTGACAATGCTGAACACCTCTGCACCTAAGACTTTCCTGATTCCAATTTCCTTGGTACGCATTTCCGCTGTATAGGTGGCCAAACCCAATAATCCCAAACAGGCAATCAAAATCGCTATCACCGAAAAGGTGGTAAACAATTGCTTGAACCTGAAATCTGATTGGTACTGACTGTTAAAATCATCATCCAAAAAACTATAGACAAATGGGCGATGGGGAGCCAGCTCTGCCCATACTTTTTCTACATGGGCAATTGTATTTCCTAAATCTTCAGGTTTTACTTTGACACTCATATAGCGACTTGCATAGGCTTCAAAAGGCAGGGTAAGTGGTTCAATATTCCTATGAAGGGAGATATAATTAAAATCCTTCACTACACCAATGACCTCTCCTTCATGTCCCCACTGCTCAAATTTTCTCCCTATTATATCCGCAGGGTTGGCATACCCAAATGCCTTGGCTGCCGCTTCATTGATGATCAATGATGAGGTAGAATCAGAAGGATAATCCCTGGAATAAGATCGACCGGCGATCAATTCGATGTCAAAATGGTCCACAAAATCGATCCCTACTTGAAAAATAGGTGGAGAATAGTTTTTCATTTCTCCTTCTGGTGATTCGATCGTGGTGCCTGCGTTAGGAAAATGACTTCCAGGCACACTTCTGGAAAAGGCTACTGAAAGTATGCTTGGTTCCTTCTCCAGCTCCTGTTTCAATGCTGAAGACATGGTATTGACCTGTCCATCATAATTATAGTCCACTACCAGCATCTGTTCTTTATCAAAGCCCATGTCCTTATCCAAAAGGTGGTTCATCTGGAAATATACAATCAAGGTCCCTGCAATCAAGGCCACCGATAAGCTGAACTGGAAGATCACCAATGCCTTTCTCAAGTTCACACCACTTGCATTGGCTTTGTTGATGCCTTTTAGGACAGATACAGGCTTAAAGCTGGAAAGTACCAATGCAGGATAGGAACCTGCCAAAAGACCTATCAATACCATTAGTCCAAGAAATAATATGATATTTTGCCAGCTGATAATTTGGTTAAGTTCCAAAACCTTTCCTGTCAAGTTCTCCACCATCGGAAAACCCAAAATGAGCAAAAGCCAACCTATTACCGAAGCTATACAAACTATGATCAATGATTCCCCCATAAATTGAAGCACCAGGCTCATCTTATCAGCCCCAACAGACTTTCTGATTCCCACCTCTTTGGCTCTCTCCATGGACCGTGCCGTGGAAAGGTTCATAAAATTGATGATGGCAATCACCAGAATAAAAATGCCAATTACGGAGAATATATAGATATTGGACATGCTACCTGTTTCCCCTGGTTGTCTTTGTACTTTTGAGTTAAGGTAGACATCTCCCAAAGGTTCAAGAGCGATGGTATAGCGATCTCCTAAATCCCCTCTTCTTCTTTTCAAAAACTCAGGGACTTTTTGTTGGAATGCTTCTGGGTTAAAATGCTCACTTGCCAAGAAATAAGTATAAGAATCCACATAGCCCCATTCATCAAAAATCCCTGGCCGCGACTGTCTAAACGTGCTCATTGAGAGAAGCGCATTGAACTTAAAGTGTGAATTGTCCGGAACATCTTCCATTACCCCTGTCACGGTATAATCACCCGCATTTGAACGTCCAGCAGATTCACTTCCTTTCAGGGTCTTGCCCAATGGATCTTCATTCCCAAAATACTTTTTGGCCGTGCTTTCTGTTAAAACAATACTATATGGCGCTACCAATGCCCTTTTGGCATCACCTTCAATCATTTTCCAACTAAAAACATCAAATGCTGTGGAGTCAATAAAAAGCACTCCTTCTTCTTGATAAGTATCCTCTCCATAGCTTAAGAGAAGATCTGCCCTTCCCGAAAACTGCACGACTTTTTCTATATCAGGAAATTCTTCCTTCAGCGCTGGTCCTATCGGTGCATTGCCCCATACCCAATAGGATTCTACTTCTCCCTCATCTGCCTCAGGGGAACTGTTGCCATGGATCACCCGATAAATCCTGTCCTTCTTTTCATGATATTGATCATAGGACAGTTCATCCATGATATACATGGAGATCACCAAACAACAGGCCATGCCAACTGCCAAACCTAAAATATTGATAGAGGCATATACCTTCTTTTTCAAAAGGTTTCTCCAAGCGATTTTAAAATAGTTCTTCCACATGGCTTTTTATAGTATTTAGTATTGGGTCATAAGTATTGAGACTTACTTCAAACTTCGTTCTTCATTCATCTCTCAATGAATTCACTGGGTTTACATTGGCCGCTCGGAAAGCTTGTGTGCCCACCGTGAGCATGGCGATCAGCATAATCACGACAGCTGCCACCATAAACAGCCACCAATCCAACGATGTACGATAAGCAAAACCTGCCAACCACTGCTTGCTTGCCCACCAAGAAATAGGGACAGCTATTGCAAATGCTACCAAAACCAGTTTGGCAAACTCACCTGTCATCAATTTCAAAATGGTACCGATTGATGCTCCCAACACTTTGCGCACACCGATTTCCTTTTTGCGTTTCTCGGCACTGAACACAGCCAAGCCAAAGAGTCCCAAGCAGGAAATCAATATGGCCAAACCCGTAAAATATTTTGATAAGGTGGAGACACGCTGCTCTGAAACATATTGTTCCTGATAAGCCTCATCCAGAAATCGATAATCTAGGGCATATCCAGGATTAAAAGATTTATAAAACTTTTTCAGTGAAGCTATTGTATTTTGTTGGTTTCCCGCTTCTAGTTTTAGCGCCACATAGTTGGTCCTTTCCGGGTTGATGAAAAGGAACAGCGGCTTCACCTTTTCGTGCAAGGACTTGAAGTGAAAATCTTTGACTACTCCAATGATTTCGCGTTCATTTCCCCAGAGTCTCACCTTTTGTCCAACAGGGTTTTCCAATCCCATGGCATTGACTGCTGATTCATTGAAAATTATTGCGTCAGCATCTGATCTTTTCTTGTCAAAACTTCTTCCTTTCAGCACCTCTAAGTCTAGCAATTCTGTCAATCCATAGTTGACACGACGGTACTCCATATCTACTCGCTCTCCTTCTTCTTTGCCGGACCAGGAGACATCATTTGTTCCATTGATATTTCCTAAAAAAGTCATAAACATACTGGAAGCGCCTTTTACCCCGGGGACTTCTGTCACTTCTTCGAGGAATGATTCCAAGTGGTTGGTCACCTCTCCTTCAATGGGAAAGTACATAACATTTTCCTTGTTGTACCCAAGTTGCTTTGTTTGAATCAACTCTATTTGCCTATGGACCACCAACACTGCTACTGCCAAAACCACAGATAAGGTAAACTGAAAAACTATTAGCCCTTTTCTAACCCACAATTCATTCGGGCTGCCTCCCTTGCCTAAAGTCGACTTTAAGGGATTTATTCCAGAAAGATAAATCGCTGGGTAAGCTCCCGCCAGTAAACCAGCTAATAAGGTAATCCCCAAAAATGCCCCTACCATAGGCCCGTTTAAAGTCAAGCTAAGCGCTTTCCCGGTAAGCTCATTGAACTGAGGTAAAAGCAGCATCACTACAACTACCGCCAAAACCAAAGCCGAGAAAGACATAAAAACAGATTCAGCCAAGTACTGCAAAACCAAGGTTTTTCTTTCTGCTCCCATGGCCTTCTTGACTCGGATTTCTTTTAACCTTTGAGAAGCTTTGGCTGTGGAAAGGTTCATAAAATTGATACAGGCCAATATCAGGATAAATAAGGCAATTAGGGCGAACAACTTGACATAGCTAATTCTTCCCCCCACTTGCAACCCATTTTCATAATTACCGTAGAGATAGGCATCCGAAAATTTCCTCAAAAACAAGGATTCACTTTGGACTCCCGTATATTTGGTGACTATTCCTTTTATTTTTTCATCGATAACTGAACGGTCAGTCCCTTTTTGCGCCAGAACAAAAGTGTTTACCCAAACGCTTGACCAGTCTTCCTTAAGATTGGGGTAATGATCAAAAGCAGTAGCCAGAGGTATTAAAAAATCAAAATTTCTGGTTGAATTAGAAGGGGTTTCGAAAACACCGGAAATTTGATATTCTCCTTTTCCGTCAATCGTAATCATTTCTCCCAATACGTTTTTTCCCTCGCCGAAAATCCTATTGGCCAGCTCCTTGGAAACTACTATTCCTGACTTATCCTCCAAAAAGTGTGCACCGTTCCCAGCCAGCACAGGATAGGAAAAGACCTGAAAATACTCAGGACTAACATATGCACCGAAGCTTTTATAAACATTCTCCTTTACTATCAGCGGGTATTCCATCGGAATTATCCCTTCGGAAACAGCCAATTCTATTTCAGGTACCTCGTCCATTAAGATCCCAGTCAAGCCCGTAGGGTTATTCGTTCCTACCTCCACTCCATTGGCAGAAACCGATTTCATCATTACCTGAAAGATCTGACCATCATTTTGATGGAACTTATCCACTGAGAACTCATCATTTACCCATAAGTAAATCATCAAGGTACAGGCAAGCCCAGCAGCAAGGCCCAAAAGATTCACTAAAAAGGTATCTTTATGCCTCTTGAAATTGCGAAAGAATAATATGAGGTGATGTTTTAGCATTGTGTTATTAGTCTTTAGTCTGCTTTGTCGGCAGACAGGTAATGAGTTAAATATCTTCGTTCTTCAAACTTCCCACCTGTCTGCCACAGGCAGGCTTCGTTCTCCAAGCTTCATTCATCTCTCAATGAATTCACTGGATTTACATTGGCCGCTCGGAAAGCTTGTGTGCCCACCGTGAGCATGGCGATCAGCATAATCACGACAGCTGCCACCATAAACAGCCACCAATCCAACGATGTACGATAAGCAAAACCTGCCAACCACTGTCTGCTTGCCCACCAGGAAATGGGAACTGCAATGGTGATAGCCACTAAAATCAGCTTAGCAAATTCACCTGTCATCAACTTGACAATAGTTCCAATAGAAGCGCCCAATACTTTTCGAACACCTATTTCTTTTTTGCGCTTTTCAGCAGAAAATACTGCCAATCCAAATAGGCCCAAGCAAGAAATCAAAATGGCCAGCCCACCGAAGTACATGGCCAAGGTCTCTACCCTTTGCTCTGCCTCATACTGTGACTGATAGTTTTCATCCAAAAATTTATACTCAAACACATCCCCCGGGCTTACCTCATGATAAAGGCTTTCTATGCCCTTAATGGTAGCTTGGGTATTTTCTGAGTTGATCTTCACCATAATATGCTGTGCGGTTTCTGGCTTATATTTCAGGAATGCAGGTTTTACATTTTCACGAAGAGATTCAAAATTGAAATCCTTTACCACGCCTATAATTTCCTTGTCAGCTCCCCACAAGTTGACTGTTTTCCCAATGGGATCTTTCATACCCATTGCCTTGATCGCTGCTTCATTAAGAATTATCTTGGTATCTTCTGCTGCATAATCTTTTGAAAACGACCTCCCCTCAAGCATGGTCATATTTAAGGTCTCAATAAGGTCATAGCCAACGGAGATGTTTTCGAATTTCACATTAGTGTTGGGGTCCTTCCCTGGCCATGTCAAGCCGATGGTTGAACTACCAGCCCCCATCATGGAATGAAAGATTCCTGAGGCCTGTTGTACACCGGGCACATCCTTTACGCGCTCCACAAATGTCTCAAATCGCTGCCCAGACAGTCCATATGGAGTAATATTCAAGACATTTCCCCTTTGATAACCTAGGCTTTGTTGCTTTACATGGGAAATTTGTTTTCCCACCACCATGATGGAGATAATCATGATGAGAGAAACTGTAAACTGGAAAACCACTAAGCCCCTTCTTGCCAACATCTCACCAAAGGTTCCGCGCTGAATCCCTTTTAAAACACTTGAAGGCTTAAATCCAGAAAGGTAAAAAGCAGGATAAATTCCCGACATCAATGCTGTAAATAACCCTATCCCTGCAATGATAGCCCATTGCTGAAAAGACAAATTTAGGCTAAGGTATTTGTGGGTGATTTGATTGAACTGGGGAAGCAGAAAATACACTAAAATCAAAGCCAATAACAAAGCCGCTGAGGTGAGAGAAATTACCTCTATCAAAAACTGGTAGATCAGCTGCTTTCTATCAGCACCAATGGCTTTTTTGATCCCTACCTCCTTGCTTCGGCTAATGGCCTTGGCGGTAGTAAGGTTGATAAAATTCACGCAGGCAATAGCCAAAACTAACAAGGCGATGATACTAAACAAATAAACATATTGAACCCTTCCGCCTGCCACTTTTCCATTTTCGTAATTCCCGTGCAAATAGGTGTCACCAAAGTTTTGTACCATTGGGCGAACATTGGAATCCGCGAGTTTTGACTTTATAAACCCATCGATTTTTTGGTTAAAAAAATCAACATCTGTTTCTTTTTTCAGCAAAACATAACTTACGGCATTGTGATTATCCCAATGAATCCCACCTCCCAGCATCTGCTTGAAATAATCAAAAGCCATCAAAAACTCAGGCCTCAAGGTTGAGCTTTGAGGAAAGTCTTGATAAACACCGCTGATAGTCACTTCATTCGAAAAATCAAAAACCTGCCATTCCAAGCTTTTACCCAGTGCTTCTTTTGGATCATTAAAAAGCTTTTTGGCCATGCTTTCAGAAACCATCACATTGTTTATATCTGTCAATCCAGCGGATGGATTTCCATATAGAATCGGAATGGTAAACATGGACAACATATCCTGTTCAGCAAACAAGCCATCGGATCCTATTTTTTCATCTCCATAAGAAAATGAAACATCTTCAATGAAGGGAGAAGTAGCAGCTGCTTTTTCCACCTCAGGAAGTTCTTCCTCCAAAGCATCCGCCAATAGACCTGGCCCGTATTGGATTGTAACTGTCCCTCCTTCATTGTCATGATTGGTAAGTACTAGAAACAACTGGTCCTTATGCTCATTATACTGATTCACATTAGTTTCATCCTGAATCCACATATAGATCAAGAAAACACAGGCTAAGCCGAAAGAAAGCCCAATCAGGTTGATCAGAAAGGTTGTCTTTTGCTTTCTGAAATTTCGAATGACCAATGTTAGGTAATGTTTAAGCATAACTGAATGGTATGATTTCTAGTAACTAGTATTTAGTAGTAAGTAGCTTGTATTTAGAAGTTGTCTTCGATCTTCATACTTCCTCCTTCGTACTTAAATATGGAATTGCTCACGGATATTCTCCGTCACCACCTTACCATCAAACAGATTAATCACACGGTGGGCATAATTGGCATCATGTGGGGAGTGGGTAACCATCACAATGGTGGTTCCTTCGTTGTTCAATTCTTCCAGGAGCCTCATTACTTCTTCCCCATTGGCAGAATCCAGGTTACCGGTAGGTTCATCGGCAAGGATGATGGCTGGCTTGGTGATAATGGCCCTGGCAATGGCCACCCGCTGTTGCTGACCTCCAGAAAGTTGCTGTGGAAAGTGGTTCCTCCTGTGCATGATATTCATCCTTTCGAGTACCTGTTCCACTTTTTGTTTTCGCTCATTCGCAGGCACCTTTAAATAAAGCAGTGCGAGTTCCACATTTTCGAAAACCGTCAATTCATCAATCAGGTTGAAGCTTTGAAAGACAAAACCGATATTACCCTTTCTTAACTGAGAGCGTTTTCTTTCAGAGAATTTGGCCACTTCATGGTCCAGAAAATGGTATTCTCCTTCATCCGGGTTATCCAATAATCCCAGGATATTCAGCAAGGTGGATTTTCCACATCCTGAAGGGCCCATAATGGCCACAAACTCCCCTTGTTTGATTTCGATATCAATGCTTTCCAAAGCAGTGGTCTCTATCTCCTCAGTAGCATAGAGCTTTTTCAGGGCGGTTGTTTTAATGACGTTTTGCATATCGTTGTCAGATGTCCGATGTCCTAAGTTTGAGCCAGAAACATCGTAGATTATATTTTATTGTTTTTTGTTCAATTTTTGACCAAAAGGATAATAGCTTATACACTAGATAAAATCCTTCTCCCAATGCTTTTTCAAATGTTTAACTATTCGGCCCCTATTACTTCGTCCTTCCTACTTCCCTCTTCCCACTTCGTTCTTCCTACTTCAAAAGCAGCACCTCATTGTCTCCGAAATTTTCGTAGCCTGACACCACCACTCTATCTCCCTCATTAAGGCCTTCCAGCACTTCGAAATGATCTGGATTTTTTCTCCCAAGTCTTATGTTTCTCTTTTGAGCTTTCTCCCCGGAATTGTTCAAAACAAAAACCCAGTTCCCTCCTGTATCCTTGTAGAAGCCTCCAGTAGGCAATAGCAACAGCCTTTCACTGTCACCAAGCTCCAGCTTGATACGAACAGATTGCCCTCTTCTCACACCAGGAGGTGTTCCCTCCAGAAACAGCATATCCACTTCAAACCTACCCTCAGAAATGCTCGGATAGATTTTTGCAATTTCGACAGCGTAATTATCTCCAGAAAAAGAGAAGTTTCCCCTGAGTCCTTTTCTCACCCTCGGCAAATACAGTTCATCTATCTGTACCCTCACCTTAAATTCATTCAAGATGTCTATCTGTCCATATCTTTCACCAGACTGAATGGACTGGCCTATTTCTATTTTTTCCGTAGCCAACTGCCCATTAATGGGTGCAGTGATGATCAGGTTATCCAAAATATGGCCTACCCCTTCCAGGGACTTTTGCATTCTGGCCTCAGAAGCTTTCAACTGTTGCAGCTGAATGGACCGAGCGATGGAGTCATTCTTATAAGACTCATAGGTCAGTTGCCTTCTCTTGATATTGTATTCATATTCTTCTTTTACCTCCTCTAGCTCTCTGTCCGACGCCAACTTCCTATCATGCAACTCCTTGAACCGTTTGTACTGGGGTTTTAGCAAGCTAATTTGATAATCAATCTCAGCTAACTGGCCTTGTTGGTTAAGATCATTTTGATCCAATAATAATCTTGTTTGGCGAAGATTATTGATTTGTTCGTACAACATGGTTTCCCTTTGCATCACATCCAGTTGCAAATTGGAATTGGTCAAAGTCAAAATAGTATCACCTACCTCTACCAAGGCTCCAGACTCCCTCACCACTTCTTGTATAATCCCTCCTTCTATCGCATCCAAGTAAAAGGTCTCTGCCGGTTGCATGGTACCAGATACGGTGATATAATCCTTGTATTCTCCCTCGCTTACGGTGGCTATAGATAATCTTTCTTTCTCCACATACAGCGAACTTCTATTATCAGCAAACAGCAACTGGTAAACTATTAGGGACAATACCGCCACACCAATAATGATCATGGCGATAAACTTTGGAGTCCAGGTCTTCTTTTCAATTTTTCTATCCATGTGCAAAAACTAATTTCCCTTTGATGGGCAATAGGTCTTTGCCAATTTACATGCCAGTGAAAAACGGTCTAAAATGCTCAAAAAAGGACTTTTCATAAATTAGCGCTGTTTCTCATCGAACATTTTCGTTCGCTGGCGGACGAAAAAATCAAAAGCATGAAAACAGATGAGAATAGCTTCCCTTCCTTGCAAAAAATAAAAACTGCTTATATTGTCCGGAAACGACTATATTCAAAATATTAATCGTTCTTTTTGGCTTTCGGTATGCCGTTTGGATTAATTGGCTCGACAGGTTGGCTGTCACCTTATCCTGATACAATTAGATATTTAAAATGCGAACATCAAAAACAGGGAACTTATTGATCATTGATGACAATGAGGATTTGCTCAAAGCAGCCAAGATTTTTTTAAAGAGGCACTTTGTAAAAGTAGACACGGAGACCAACCCTGACCTGCTGCCCATCTTGCTCCATAATGAGCAATATGATGTGATCATGCTGGACATGAACTTTACCAAAGACGTCAGCAGCGGACAGGAAGGTTTTCAACATTTGGACAGAATTTTATCCATCGACCCCTCTGCGGTAGTTGTACTGATCACGGCCTATGGAGATATTAATTTGGCGGTAAAAGCCATCAAAGAAGGGGCAACGGATTTTGTCCTGAAACCTTGGGACAATGATAAACTTTTGGCCACTTTGCATGCTGCCCTGAAGCTACGTCAGTCAAAACTGGAAGTGGCGGACCTTAAAAATCAGCAACAACTGATCTACGCAGATATCGACCGCAAATTCAAGGATATTATCGGTCAGAGCCCAGCCATGCAAAAGGTTTTCGATACAATTGAAAAAGTAGCTGCCACAGATGCCAATGTTATGATTTTGGGAGAAAATGGAACTGGAAAGGAACTGATTGCCAGGGCCATTCACCGCCACTCCAAAAGGTCAAGGGAAGCCTTTGTGGGAGTGGATTTAGGCGCTATCACCCCTTCACTTTTTGAAAGTGAACTATTTGGACACAAGAAAGGAGCATTTACTGACGCACGGGAAGATCGGATTGGGCGCTTTGAGCAGGCGGATAAAGGAACCTTGTTTTTGGATGAAATCGGCAATATTCCCATGGCCTCCCAATCCAAGCTTTTGGCAGTTTTACAGAATCGGACAGTCACCAAAGTAGGCAGCAACCAACAAAAAGAAATCAATATCAGGCTTATTTCAGCGACCAATATGCCTTTGCCAGATATGATCAGGGAAAACACTTTCAGGCAGGATTTGCTTTATCGACTCAACACCATTGAAATCAACTTACCTCCCCTAAGGGATCGAACAGAGGATATTCCTTTACTTACTGACCACTTCATCGGATTTTACGCCAAAAAATACAGCAAGGATATCCGTAAAGCCAGTGATTCCTTGCTCAAACGCATGCAGAAATACCAATGGCCGGGTAACATCAGGGAGCTTCAGCACGGCATCGAAAGGGCAGTTATCATGAGCAATAAGCATGTCCTACAGCCCGAGGACCTCTTTTTTCAAAGCTCAGGAGATGTGGATAGGTCTAGCGAGACCGTCAGTTTGGATCATTTGAATATTGAAGATGTGGAGAGAATATTGATCCGAAAGGCATTGCAAAAGCATAATGGGCACATCACAAAAGCCGCCCAAGAATTGGGACTTACCAGGTCTTCACTGTATCGTAGACTCGAAAAATATGGTTTATAAGTCGGCCATAGCACATATTATCACCAGGGTTTTGTTAATCCTCCTGACTATTCTATCAGGGGCTTACCTCCTATTTAAACTAAATGTAATTTTGGGTCCGGTATTGCTTTTGGGTATTCTGATACTTCAAGTTTTTGAGCTGATTAAGTACAACCAGAGAACCAATGAAAAAATTACCCGATTTCTCGAGTCCATCCAATATGCTGATTTCACCTCTTCCTTTACCCATGACAGTCAACTGGGAGGTTCTTACAGGCAATTGAACCAAGCTTTTAACAAGGTGATGGATGAGTTTAAAAAAACCCGGGCGGAAAAAGAAGAACAAGTACTTTTTCTGCGAATCATCATCCAACATATCAATATTGGCATCATCTCTTATAGTACTACTGGAAAAATTGGTTTGGTCAACAATGCTGCCAAGCACCTTTTGCAAATTACCCAGTTTAAGGATATCCATGACCTAAAAAAAATCTCCCCTGAGTTTTTGGAGCAAATCCTTTCCCTTAAGACTGGTGAGGACCTGTCCACCAAAATCAATGGTTCACTGCATCTCAATGTACGCTGTACCGAATTGAAAATGGGTGGAAAACAATGGTTTTTACTTTCCTTTCAGGACATCAGTGCAGCCCTAAAGCAGCAGGAGTTGGACGCTTGGCAAAACCTGACCAAAGTGCTCCGCCATGAAATCATGAATTCCATCACACCTATTGCCACTTTGGTCAATTCCCTTCAAACCATTTTGGAGGAAGATGTCTATATAAAAGATGGTAAACATATCATTTTGGATGACGGTTTTGAGGATCTTCAGGAAGGCTTACAGACCATTTCCGGAAGGAGCCGAGGCTTGGTGGGTTTTGTCAATGCCTATCGGGATTATACCAGTATTCCTAAACCAGAAAAATCGCATTTCAGCGTACAAGCTCTTTTTGAAGACATCAGTACCTTACTAAAAGAAAGTTTGGAGCAAAATCATATTCAATTGATAAGCGAGATCATTCCCCAAGAGCTGTGCATCCATGCTGATCGTGAGCAAATTCTGATGATTCTGATCAACTTGGTCAAAAATGCCAGAGAAGCATTGGAAAAATCTGACAATAAAGTTGTTCAACTCAAAGCAGGTAGAACCATGTCCAACCATCCTTTTATCCAGGTGGTCGACTTCGGCCCAGGTATCCAGCCCGCCTCTTTAGAGAATATTTTTGTACCATTTTTTACTACCAAAAATCAAGGAAGCGGCATTGGACTGGCCATCTCAAGGCAGATCATGAACATGCATCGTGGAAACCTTGAAGTAAACTCTGTGCCCAATAAAGAAACTGTTTTCACTTTGCGATTTGAATCATAAGCGTTGAGGAAAATTACTATTCGATATGAATTGCTTCGGTCTTCAGACTTTTAGCTCCTGATCATATTAACAAAGTTTTAAGCTTACTGGTATCAATTCGGCTATAAGAACCTTGAATATTATGACTTAACTTCCAATTTAAAGCTTAAAGCATTTTTCAAAATAGTTCATGGGCCTTACACAAATCATAACATTTTGTTTACTTAAAGATCAGCCTAACCGAAATAAACCTTAGCAAATTAGCGGAGCAATTTTAACAAATCGGAAAAGATCAAAATGAAAACATTATCCATTTTAGAAATGCTCACACTGGCAGTACTTTTACTGGCCTGTGAGCAATCCCATACTGACCAAAAGGAACTTCAAAAAATGAATGAGCTGCAGGTTATCGGGAGTCACAACAGCTACAAAATCTGTATCGAAAAGCCGGTTTTGGACTTTATCGCCCAAAAAGATTCTATGACCGCACTATCCTTGGCATATGAACATATCCCTCTTTCAGATCAACTGGACTTAGGGCTTCGAAACCTGGAAATGGATGTTTTCCACGACCCACAAGGAGGAAGGTACCAACACCCAAAAGCCATCACCCTTCTTAATGCTACAGGCATTTCCACTCTCCCTTTTGATGAGGCCGATAAGCTTAATGAACCAGGGTTAAAGATGTTCCATGTTCAGGATATTGACTTCCGTAGTCACCATTTGCTTTTTAAAGACGGCTTAAAAGAGCTTTTAAGATGGAGCAAGCAAAACCCTGAGCACAGCCCGATTATTATTCTCATCAATGCCAAAGATGACAACTCTCCGGAGATCACCCCTGCTTTGCCCTTTACTGCCGCAGCTTTGGATAGTATCGATTTGGAAATCCGCACTGTCATGCCTGCTGAAAAGCTAATCACCCCTGATTTGGTTCGCGGAGACCATGTCTCTTTGGAGGAAGCTGTCACTACAAATGGATGGCCTGCTTTGGATGAGGTAAGAGGCCGCTTTCTCTTTGTTTTGGATGAAAAGGAAGCCAAGATCAATCGCTACCTCGAAAAGCATCCCAACCTCCAAAATGCTGCATTGTTTGTCAATGTTAAGGAAGGAAATCCAAATGCAGGTTTTAGAATCATCAATGATCCTGTTAAAAACCATGATTATATCAAAGATCTGGTAAGCAAGGGGTATATGATCAGAACCCGCGCAGATGCAGGAACCCTAGAAGCCAGGCGCAACGATTACAATCGATTTGAGCAAGCAAAAAGCTCCGGAGCCCAAGTAATTTCAACAGACTATTATGTCCCCAGCAAATTGTTTGAATCTGAATTTCAAGTCCGGTTTGAAAATGGCAGTTTTGAACGGGAAAGACCTTAAATAAAAATAAGTAAGTTGCCAAAAGTTACTTCACAATCTATATTGATTAAAACAGTAAGAGGCCTGTTAAAATCAGGCCTCTTACTGTTAAATTTTAAAATCCACTACTTCAATTCCAGCGCTTCAGTTTCTGTATTTTCCGCCCCTCTGATTTCTTGGAATTTGGCTTTCATTTCTTCCAATTTTTTCGGATTACTTGCTGCCAAGTTATTTTGCTGGCCAATATCTTCTTTCAGATTGTAAAGTTGATATTCATCAGAATTACCTATTTCGATATTTACAGATTTAATTACTGCTGGGCCATCATAAGGAGGGATCATAATCCAATCTCCTTGTCTCAAGGCTGTACGGGAAGTGGCTTCTAAGACCAATTGATCTCTTCCATCTTCAGAATTTCCCATAAATGCCTCCAATAAATCTTCACTATCCTGACCTTTTTGGTTACTTCCTACCAAGTCAGCTAATGAAGTCAATAAATCCACCTGACAAACCAATGCATCAGACACCTTAGGTTCAATTTTGCCTTTCCAATATACCATAAATGGCACTCGGGTTCCCGCTTCGAAAAGGCTGTATTTACCTCCTCTTAGTGGGCCAGCAGGTGTATGGTCTCCCAACTTTTCTACTGCATCATCATAATACCCGTCATTCAACACAGGCCCATTGTCGCTGGAGAAAACAATCAAGGTATTCTCCATCAGTCCTTCTTTTTCCAAAGTTTTCAAAAACTCTCCAACACACCAGTCTGCTTCCAGGATCACATCCCCTCTTGGTCCCATACCAGAAGTACCTTCAAATCTAGGATGTGGCGTACGCGGTACGTGAGGTTGTTGCAAAGCATAGTACAAGAAAAAAGGTTCATCTTTATGTTGCTTTACATAGTCTTGTGCCTTGGCCAAGAAATGGTCTGCCATATCTACATCGCTCCATTTAGCTGCTTCACCACCCTTCATAAAACCAATTCGCGGAACACCATTGACAATGCTATTATTATGGCCATGGTGCCATTTCATCGTCAACATTTCTGGATTATCTTTTCCGGTAGGTTCACCTTCAAAATTCTTTTGATAGCTAACTTCAATAGGATCATTGGGATCCAAATTAACTACATGCCCATTTTCGATATAAACGGTTGGAACCCGATCCTGTGTAGCGGCCAAAATATGACTGTAATCAAAACCTACTTCATTAGGGCTCGGGCTGATTTTTTCATTCCAGTTCACATTGCCACTGCCCAATCCAAGGTGCCATTTACCCACAATTCCCGTATAATAACCTTGTTCCTTCAGCATCTTAGGTAGGGTAAGTTGCTCTGTATCGATCAAAAGCGGAGCGGTTCCTGGAAGTATTTTGGCATTTTTGTTTCTCCAAGGATACATTCCGGTCAACAAAGCGTAGCGGCTTGGTGTACAGGTGGCAGATGTAGCATAGCCATTGGTAAAACGCACACCTCCATTGGCCAATTTATCCATATTGGGTGTGCTTAATTCAGTGGCGCCATAAGCACTGACATCACCATAGCCCAAATCATCCATATAGATAACGACTATATTAGGTTTTTTGTCAGTACTTGGTTCTTCTACTGTTTTAGACTCTTGCTTGCAGGCCCATGAGCTTCCTAAGATAAAAACTGCAAGTGTAAAAATTTTAAGATTTTCGATATTCATGTTTTAAATTAATTAACTGATTATAAACAGTTTAAAGAAATACTTTACCTAAAGAAAGCACTATTAGGTACCTCCTGATCACTTTGATTGGCTATGCTCCAGTTTAGTTTGACTGAAGCGGAATTTTTGCCTTTCTTATTTAAGTAATAAAACTTAATTGGGTGCAGCCCTTTTTCCAAAAATACTTTTCCTTCAGGTTGGTCTTGATTGTGGTAATTTCCATCCAATACACCAATGTCATGAATTCTCATGTAAACTTTTTGTTCAGTTTTACTGGTAGAAAATCTATATTCTCCACTTTCTGGCACTTCTATGTACCCTTCAAAAACGGCCAGATTACCTTTGTCAGACAATTCTGAATCAGAAATAGAAACCACTTTTTCACTGGCTTTTGCCTTTCCTACCACTTGTGGGATGTAATCTGTATTCACCTTGTAAGTATTTAGCAATAAGCCTGACCTTACTTTCATTACCTCCAAAGCTGGCACCAAAGCTTCATCATAAGGTCTCTTGGCCTCCGGGTTAGCTATTCTTCTCCTTAGTACCATTTGCTTAAATTCAGCTTGCATTGCGCTTTGAGAAGCTGCTATATTTTGTGCTTGCTGAGGGTCAGCGGTCACGTCATAAATTTCAAAATCATCCGCTTGATCAGCAATATTGTATCGGACACCTACCATATTGCCTTTTCTGATCATCTGCATCTGTCCCCGCTTCTTACCTTGGTGTTCTTCGGTAAATTCAGCATATCGTGGTACATTCCCATTTTGAAAATATTCCACATACACTTGGCTCTCTTTCTGTTTCCCTTTTCCTGTCAAGGAAGGTAATAAAGAAACCCCATCTGATCTCACCGGTGCTGCTGTACCTGCGGCATCCGCAAAAGTAGGCAACCAATCATAAGAAATGCTAGGTTCATCTACCACCGTATTTTCTTTGATACTTCCAGGCCAATGAACGATTGTGGCCGTACGAAGTCCTCCTTCATAAACATCTCTTTTTATTCCATCAAACTCTGCAAAATTATTGAAGAATTCAGGAGTATAATCCACATACTCCTTTGGAAGGTACGATTCCCTAGAAGGGCCATTGTCTGAGGTAAATACCACTAATGTGTTTTCATCAATGGCCAGATCCTTCAATAATTGTAACAAATCCCCTACTTGATCATCTATCCTTCTATTGACTGTAGCATATCGCTTATAAGTATCCGGCCAAGGCTTTTCTGGAGTCGCCTCATTTTTATCATCATCATAAGTAGCCGAAGCAAACTCTGGATAAATAAAGGAATCCACTTCTCCTGATGCCGTGTTGATCATGTTTCCTGGAGTTCCTGTCCATTGCATGCCACCTTTAAGGCCACCACCTGCTGGATAATCCTGAGTAGGCAATTCAAGTACAGCATGGGGTGTGTCATAAGCCAGGAACATAAAAAACGGTTGGTCACCTTTGCGCTCTTGGTGGTCAACAATGTATTTTTTAGCCTTAGCAGTAAACAAGTCTCCTGTATAACATTTATCCAAGCCTTGGACGATTTTATAATCTTCATAGACCTCCTTGGCACCTCTATACACTCCCTCTACAGGATAATGCTCATGCCCGTCTCGATGTCTGATATATCCAAAATAATGATCAAAGCCTTTTTTCAGTGGGTGCGATGGCCAATCAGGACCTTCTCCCCCACCCTGAAGCCCCCACTTACCAATTGCAACAGTTTCATAACCAACCGACTTCAGCACCTCAGCTACGGTGTAATTATCTCCCAAATACTTATCAAATTGATTGTCGCGTACATGGGCATGACCTTGGTTTACGCCCATTAAGATAGAGGCCCTGGATGGCGCACACACTGGGGCAGCAGTATAGTGATTGGTCAGCATCGCTCCTTCTGCAGCCATTCTGTCCAACTCAGGGGTTAATATCCACGGTTCGCTTCTATCCCCCTTATCCTTTCTGGCATTTTGAAAAAAAGCACCAAGATCTCCATATCCAAGATCATCCGTAAGAATAAAAATGATATTGGGTTGCTTTTGCTCCTGTGACATAGATACTTTAGGCCCAGCCAATAAAAGCATCAATGCCGCAGCAACTAGCTTATTCAGTTTAGTCATAACTATAATTTGGGTTAATGTTTGTTCTGTGCAAAACACTCTGGCAGCTGGCTATTCCCACCAAAGTTTTCTCTCCTTTTAACTGCCCAATTTATTAAAAAAAAACTGCTTTGTCACCGCTTCTGTACTAACCTATTGAAAATATTATCTTTTAAATCCTTATGTTTGATTATTTGGTAGGTATCTGGTTTGAACGGTAGTTCTTTTTTTAACGGCTGCTGAACAACCTCTTTTTACAGCCTTATCAAAGCAAATGAAAAGCTGGGGCCATATTATCCCCTTCTAATTAATTATAATTTTAAAACCTTATCCTTATCTTTGGAAGTAAATAAATTTCGCTCTTAAAAGCTTGGAATGATGGATTTCTCCCTTATGTAAAGGAAGTCATGTAATCCATCGATAAACATTTAAAAAATGAATTTAAACTTAAAATCACCAGTTGCATTTTTTGATCTTGAGGCCACGGGGATCAATATTTCTACGGATAGGATTGTAGAAATATCCATTATAAAAGTTCATCCAAACGGAAAAGAGGAAATCAGGACTGAAAAGGTAAATCCAACAATCCCAATTCCAAAAGAGGTTTCTTTGATTCATGGCATCTATGACGAAGACATCAAGGACGCTCCAACGTTTAAGGATATCGCAAAAGAAATGCATCAGTTTTTGGAAGGTGCCGATTTGGCTGGTTTTAATGTACTCAAATTTGACATCCCCCTTTTGGTAGAGGAATTTTTAAGAGCAGGAATTGACTTTGACATTGAAAAAAGAAATTTGCTGGATGCTCAGAAAATCTTCCATATGATGGAAAAAAGGAATCTGTCGGCGGCCTATAAATTTTACTGTGGCAAGACCTTAGAAAATGCCCACAGTGCAGAGGCAGACACGATCGCTACTTACGAGGTTTTCAAGGCTCAAGTGGAACGATATGAAAATGAAGAAGCCATAGACCTGCAAGGCAATAAACTTGGCATCATACAAAATGACATGAAAAAAATTCATGCCCTGATCAATGAAAAAATGGTGGATCTAGCCGGAAGGTTCATTTTCAACGATGAAGGTGTGGAATGCTTTAACTTCGGCAAGCACAAAGGCAAACCGGTTGAAAAAGTGCTGCAGGAAGAACCTAATTACTATGACTGGATGATGAAAGGAGATTTCCCTCTAGATACTAAAAGGAAATTCACCCAAATTAAATTAAGAAATTTCAATAACCGATAAAATCAAAAGGCTGCCATTGGGCAGCCTTTCCTATGTTTATTCGATAATACCTTTCTGTTCAAAATACCTCATTCGGTAACATTGCATGGCTGTTTTTCCCAAATGGTCTGACAACTGCCAATTGGCAATCGCTCCTACACCCGCACCAATTACAGGAATCAGCTGGGCCAATTTGGCCAAATCCATATAATCCCTGTACTCTATCTGAAAACTCCTCCAATCAAAAGAGTCCCCTTGATCCGGCAAAGTCGATTTGTGGCTTGACCAATTCTCCAATACTTTAATCACTTCCAGTCTTTTCTGTTGACTACAAAATGCCAGTTGGAAAACATGAAGAATAAATAAGCGCTCTTTAAAGTCTTTGACATCATGTCCATACATTGATGCAACCTCAAACAGCATTTTCATTTTAATGGCCAAAAAAGCAGGAAAATCCACAAAGCCCATTAAAATCCCCCCTGCGCCAGTCACCGCTCCTTCCACTGAAGCCGTTCGCTGATACCACTTTATTTTATGCTTTATTTTAGCTTCCCGTTTTTCAAAAGCCACTTCTCCTGGAATGGTAGTGTTGATGTAGGTGGAACCAAAAAGAACTCCTTTCACCATCTTTTCGATGGCAAAAGTAATGGCTTGATGGATTTTGTCTGGAATTATATCATTAATCTTATGCTGGATGCCTTTCGTCATCCGATTAAATATAGATGGATGCTTTTTGACTTTCCTGAGCCAAGCATTCATTTCATAAAAGGCTATTTCTTCATATAGCAACATGCGTTGATGTCTTGATGGATATCATTTGATTATGCAAATTTAGTTCCAATAAACCCTCTTATGGGTGGTTTAAACTTCCCCTTTTACCTAATTCAACGACCCGAAGATTTTTTGGTTGGCCTGCTACCAATTCAAACTTCAGCATGGTTTTTACTTGATGGAAGCCATGATTGCCAATTGCACCGGGATTCATATAAAGACAGTTTAACTCTTTGTCAAACTCTACCTTGCAGATGTGAGAATGGCCACAAATAAAAATCGTCGGCCTGATTTCCTTGATCCTCTTTTTGACTCCCGTAGCATACCTCGGAGGTTTGCCTCCAATATGGATCATCATGACCCGAGCATTTTCCACCTCAAAAACCAATTCTTCAGGAAATCTTTCCTGAATGCTGGCATCATCAATATTACCAAATACAGCCCTTACCTTTTTTCCTTTGGGCAAAACTTCCATTACTTTTTCGGAACCAATATCTCCTGCATGCCATATTTCATCCACATCCTCCAAATGAGCAAGGGTTTTATCATCTATAAAACTGTGGGAATCTGAAATCAAGCCTACTTTTACCATAATTTTTTACTGCTTTATTCAAGACAATAATATATTTTGTGTAACAAAGAAATAGAAATAAATCACCCCATAAAAGCGAAATCAACAATTAACAGAAGGCAGTTCATTTCTTAGAAGTATTTGCTATTTTTGGTTTTTTAAAAACAATAACACTTTATGGCATCAGGTTTTTTTGCAATTCTAGACGACATCGCCACACTGATGGACGATGTGGCTTCCATGACCAAAATAGCAACTAAAAAAACAGCAGGAATCTTGGGAGATGACTTGGCTGTAAATGCTGAAAAAGCCTCTGGTTTTGCTTCCTCAAGAGAAATTCCGGTTCTTTGGGCCATTACCAAAGGTTCCTTGGTCAATAAGCTCATCATCTTGCCGGTAGCATTTTTACTGAGTTCTTTTTTACCCTCAGCCATCACGATAATCCTGATCGTTGGGGGAATTTATTTGGCCTTTGAAGGAGCGGAAAAAGTTTACCACCTCTTTGTGCCCCATCATCAGTCTAAGAAAGAGGCCATCAAAGAAACCCGTACCAAAGAAGAAATCCTCGCTTTGGAAAAAGAGCGTATTAAGTCAGCCATAGTCACTGATTTTATCCTCTCCGTGGAAATTATCATCATTGCTTTGGGAGCCGTAGTGGGTGAACCGCTTATCAACCAAATTATTATTGTCACTTTTATTGCCATTTTGGCCACTGTTGGGGTCTATGGTATTGTTGCGCTGATTGTTAGAATGGACGAAGCTGGCTATAAGCTCATGGCCAGGAGCCAAAAGAAATCAGGTTTTATTTTTGGACTTGGAAAAGCATTGGTAAGTGCACTTCCTTTGGTCATCAAAGCTTTAGGATTTATCGGCACCTTGGCTTTGCTATTGGTTGCTGGAGGAATCTTCACTCACAGTATTGAATTTCTCCACCATTTCGCCCCTAGCATCCCCGCTTTCATCAAAGATTTTGTAACAGGACTTATTATAGGTTTCATTGCCTTAATGGTTTATAAGCTGATCAAAAAAATCATTGGTAAATAAAGTTGCCCGAAATTGGCCAATAAATCCTTCCCAAAAGCTCTTAGGAATGGTTTATGCTTGTACTACCATGTAAATTTTTGACTTCATTTAATATAAACTGACAACATATGAAATCGATCAATCCTTACACTGGTAAGCTTTTAAAAGAATTTCAAGAACATACAGATCAGGAAGTTGAAGAAGCTATCCAGCATGGACAACAGGCCTACCTCAAATGGAGAAATATTCCCCTCTCTGACCGCTGCGAACTGATGAAAAAGGCAGGAATGGTCCTACGAAATAATCAGGATAAGTACGCCAAAATTATCAGCCTTGAAATGGGAAAGGTCATTACTGAGTCCAAAGCTGAAGTAGAAAAATGTGCATGGGTTTGTGAATACTACGCTGAAAAGGCAGAGGAATTCCTGTCTGATGAGCCTATTGATCTTCCAGACCAGAAAAAGGCCAAGGTTGTCTATAACCCTTTGGGCGTAATTTTAGCCGTCATGCCCTGGAACTTCCCCTTTTGGCAGGTGTTCAGATTTGCGGCTCCTAATCTTACTGCGGGAAATACAGGCCTCTTAAAACACGCTTCCAATGTGCCCCAATGTGCCTTAGCCATTGAAGAAGTATTTACTGAAGCGGGTTTTCCTAAGAGTGTTTTTCAGACCTTATTGATCGGTTCTGATAAAGTAGAAAAAATCATTGACCATCCTCATGTCAAAGCCGTCACTTTAACAGGAAGTGAAAAAGCTGGACAAAAAATAGCTTCCCAAGCTGGAAAGCACATCAAAAAAACTGTATTGGAGCTTGGTGGCAGTGACCCTTTTATAGTACTCAAGGATGCTGATATTGAGGAAGCTGCCAAGGTGGCCGCCAAAGGTAGAATGATCAACTTTGGCCAAAGCTGTATTGCTGCCAAACGATTTATCATAGAAGAGCCTGTCTATGATGCCTTTATTGAAGCCTTTAAATCTCATATTGCATCCTACTCCCAAGGAGATCCTTTGGACGAAAATGCTGGATATGCCTGCATGGCCAGACCAGATTTAGCGGAAGAACTTTATAAACAAGTAAAGTCCTCCATTGAGAAAGGAGCAGAAGTTATTTTAGAAGGTATGAAGCCGGAGACAGGAAAGGCTTTCTTCAAGCCTTACATTCTTGGTAATTTAACTCCTGAAATGCCTGCCTACAAAGAGGAACTTTTTGGACCAGTTGCTTCTGTGTTTAAGGTAAAAGATGAAAACGAAGCCATTTCTTTGGCAAACGATTCTGATTTTGGGCTTGGTTCCGCCCTATGGACAAAAGACCCTGAAAAAGCGGATCGGCTTTCTAGGCAAATTGAATCTGGAGCAGTATTTATCAACTCCATAGTGGCTTCAAACCCACATTTACCATTTGGTGGGATCAAAAATTCCGGTTATGGCCGTGAGTTGGCAGAAAACGGCATCAAAGAATTCATGAACATCAAAACTGTCTACATCGGTTAAGAATGAATCTTTTCTAAATATCGGTTAATTCTTTAATGGACTTGGTAATTGAAGGATTACTTTCTATTTTTACGAGCGAAAATTTTGGCTAAAAAATGAGAATAATACAATTTAGAGAAGCATTAAGAGAGGCCATGTCCGAAGAAATGAGACGCGATAAGAACGTGTTTCTCATGGGAGAGGAAGTGGCTGAATACAATGGAGCCTACAAAGTAACCCAAGGCATGTTAGATGAATTTGGACCAGAAAGGGTTTATGACACCCCTATCTCAGAACTTGGCTTTGCCGGTTTGGGAGTTGGTGCTGGAATGAACGGTCTGAGACCGATCATTGAATTCATGACTTTCAACTTTTCTTTGGTGGCTATTGACCAAATCATCAATTCTGCAGCAAAGATGTATGCCATGTCAGGTGGTCAATACAATGTACCTGTAGTCTTTAGAGGCCCTACTGGTAATGCAGGTCAGCTGGGTGCTACCCACTCTTCTAACTTCGAAAATTGGTTTGCCAACACTCCTGGTCTTAAAGTAGTGGTTCCTAGTAATCCTTACGATGCCAAAGGACTTTTAAAAGCTGCAATCAGAGATGATGATCCAGTTATTTTTATGGAGTCTGAATTGATGTATTCTGACAAAGGAGAAGTTCCTGAGGGAGAATATTTACTTCCAATTGGAGTAGCAGACATCAAGAGAAAAGGCAGTGACGTAACCATCGTTTCTTTTGGTAAAATCATGAAAGTAGCTTTGGAAGCTGCTGAAGAATTGTCCAAAGATGGCATCGAAGCAGAAGTGATTGATTTGAGAACAGTGAGGCCAATCGATTATGCTACTGTATATGAATCTGTGAAAAAGACCAATAGATGCGTGGTAGTGGAAGAAGCAAATCCAATTTCCTCTTTGGCTACTGATATCGCATTCAATGTTCAGAAAAACATGTTCGATCATCTGGATGCTCCAGTATTAAGGGTCAATTCAATGGATATTCCTTTGAGCTACTCTCCTACATATATCGAAGCAACCCTTCCAAACGTAAAAAGAACAATTGAAGCTGTAAAGCAAGTTACTTATACTAAATAAAACGTAAGTTTTTAATATGCCTGAAGCGGCCGATGTTAGTACATCGGCCGCTTTTTTTTGATCAATTTTTCACTAAGCTTAAAAACTCTCTCTTTTACATTTTTCAATATTATTCTACACAAAAAGGTAAATAAAAAATAATACAAAAGACTAATAAAGGGTTTCAAAATCAACAAGATATAATAAATTAATAAACGAAAGTTTAAAATTTTTATTTAATTTCTTTTGGTCAATTGACCTACTAACTATATATTAGTAGAAACATCACAAAAAAATCAAAATAACCCTTCAGAAGAAGTGCCTCTCCATAATTAACAAAATATTGTGGAACAGGATGATTGTGCAACAAAACAATCACTTTATCAATGTGGCAAGACCCCTAATGCCAAGTAATCCAAACTACTGATAAGTAAACACTTCCTTCCCAAGAATTGAAACTATTTAAACAGATCAATAAACAAACGCTTATGAAAAAACTATTTACACTCATTGCGTTCTTTGTGGTCAGCATTACATTCGCACAAAATGTAACGATCACAGGGACCGTAACTGATGGAGAATCAGGTGAGCCATTACCAGGGGCAAATATTCTGGTAAAAGGACAAGCTTCAGGTACCATTACAGACATGGATGGAAAGTACTCCCTATCTGTCTCTGAGAGTGCCACTTTGGTATTCAGCTTTATTGGATATACTTCCCAAGAAGTAGCTGTGGGTAGCAAAAATGTAATAGATATTGCATTAACAGGCTCCTCTTTGGATGAGGTAATCGTGGTAGGTTATGGTACCCAAAAGAAGAAAAACTTAACGGGAGCTGTAGGCACACTATCCAGTGAGGATATTGGTAGCCAAAGTGTTACCAGTGCAGCTAATGCCCTATCAGGTCGTGTATCTGGGGTACAGCTGATCCAAGGGTCAGCTCAACCAGGTAATGATGCCCCTACCATACAAATCAGAGGTATTGGTACTGTAAGAACTTCTGTAGATGGGCAAAACAGTGATTCAGCACCTTTGGTTTTGGTAGATGGTGTGCAATCTACTCTGAATGATGTTCATCCAAATGATATCGAAAGTTTTTCCGTATTGAAAGATGCGGCATCTGCGGCTATCTACGGTGCAAGAGCAGCCAACGGTGTGATCTTGGTAACAACCAAAAGAGGTAAGTCAGGTAAACCAAAAGTATCGATCAATTCATACATTGCTTTCCAAAATGCCACCACTACACCAAGCATGCTAAGTTCTTATGACTTTGCCCGCTTGAAAAATGAGGCACAGACCAATACGGGTAGACCAGAAGTATACACAGAAGAGGAATTAGACCTATTCCTTAATGGAGGTGACACAAGATATTCAAGAACTGGTTTCTTTGATGAAGGATATCGTACAGGTGCACCATTACAAAACCACTATTTCTCTGTAACTGGTGGTACAGAATATGTCAAATACATGTTCTCTGCTGGATACCAAGATCAAGAAGGTGTGGTCATTGAAACCAACTCCAAAAGGTACAACTTCAGGTCCAATGTGGATGTAAAAGTTTCCGATATGGTAAGAACTGGCTTCAATATTTCCGGTAGTTTGACTGATAGTAATGAACCGAATTACGGAGGTCTCGGGGTGACTCAGTTTATCAGAGATATGATCAGAAAAGCACCACTTAACCCACTTCGATATGACAATGGCTATATTTCAGCGGGCAATGTAGTATTAGCGGGAAGAACTGATGGTGGCATCCATCCAATTGGCTTAGCAACAGAAGGTGGTAATGACAACACCAAATATTATAGAGCTACGCCTAACCTTTATTTTGAGTTAGAGCCAGTGAAAGACATGATTTTCCGTGCAAATGGCTCTGTGTACGTACAAGACAGAAAACAAAGCTTCTTCAGAAGCAAAATGACTGTATCCGATGGAGAAAGCATTTTCACCTCTAATGGACTAGGTGAATATAGAGAAACTGACCTACTAAGTACCACTTCTACTTTTGAATTGACAGGTAGATATACCAAAACGTTAGGTAAATCAACTATCGGTGGTATGTTGGGTTATACCAGCCAAGCCTATAGACAGGATTTTCTTTCTGCATCCAATGAAGGCTATAACAACAGTCTTTTAACAGAATTGGATGTAGCTTCCTTGAATCCAAGTGTTGCTGGTAATGCCAGTGAATGGGCTTTGGAATCATTCTTTGGTCGTGTAAACTATGACTATGAAGGTAAATATTTGGCTGAATTCAATGTACGTTACGATGGTTCTTCTAGATTTGGAGAGAACAATAGATTCGGTACTTTCCCTTCATTCTCTGTAGGGTGGAATATGGCCAAGGAAGACTTTATGTCAAGCTTAAAGGATGTTAACGAATTAAAGTTGAGAGCCAGCTGGGGACGATTAGGAAACCAGAACATTGGTAACTATCCTAGTATCGCCACCATTAACCTAGACCAACCTTACGTATTTGGGAATTCATTGGTAGGTGGAGCTGCAGCTAGGGCTTTGGCCAACCCAAATGTAAAATGGGAGACCACCCAAACTTCTGATATTGGTTTGGATGCCACCTTATTTAATTACAAACTTTCCCTTACTGCAGACTACTATGTAAGAAAGTCGCTTGATGTCTTGTTAAGCCCTCCAGTAGTAGCCACTTTGGGTAACCTATCTCCTCCTGTTCAAAACCAAGGAGAAGTAGAAAACCGAGGTTATGAATTTTCACTGAACTACTATGGAAACATAGGCAGTGAATTCCAGTACTCCGTTTCTGGAAACTGGTCTCATAATGACAACAAGGTATTGAAATTGGATAGTGAGTTTCTTTCTGCCAACAAGGTCTTGACCAAAGAGGGGTATCCTATCAACTCATTCTATGGACATGTGATTACTGGTATTTTCCAATCTGATGCAGAAGCACAAGATGCAGAAACATTTGGAGCCCAGCCAGGAGGCTCTTTAGTAAGCGCTGGTGATTATATCTATGAAGACACCAACGGTGATGGTGTAGTGGACGCTGATGACCGAGTGATCATTGGCAACCCAAATATCAGGAATACATTTGGTATGACCTTGACTGCTGATTATAAAGGCTTCAATTTCCGCGTATTGTTCCAAGGTGTATTGGGCAGGGACGTAGAAAATGGTGTTTATGGTACTGATGGATTGAGAGGCTATAGCAACCTAACTACTGCATTCTTGGACAGATGGACTCCAGAAAACACAGATACAGACATTCCAAGAGTTGCCACTGGTTACAAATATAATAACTCGCTATTTGTTGGACCTGCCATTAGCTCTGCCATTGTAGATGCTTCTTACTTGAGAATGAAACACATTGAATTGGGTTATACTATACCAGTAGAAACTATTTCTAAACTTGGCCTTTCCAATGCAAGGGTTTATGTATCAGGACAAAATCTTTTAACCTTCACCAAGTTTGTGGAAGGGTACGATCCTGAAGATGCGATGACTTTCAACAATGTCAATGACAGTTATCCGCAAGCTAAGTCCTTTACCATGGGTGTTAATCTTTCTTTCTAAATCTCAAAAGTGAAAATCATGAAAAAATATATTGCATTTATTCTGACTGCGCTTTGCTTGGGATGTGCTGATTTAGAACGTTATCCGCTTAATTCAATCGGTGCTCCCGAATTCTGGGCAACAAGTGATGATGCCACTTTAGGTATCAACGGTGTTTATAATGTCCTTGCGCATAACCATATGTACAGGGATTTTATGAGGCACTCTGACGCTTTGGCTGACAACGCCTACTCACAATATTCCTTCAACTATTACCTTGAAATCAGTGAAGGTAGAGGGTTTGACGCTTCCAGTGTTTGGCCATTGAACTTCTGGAGAAAATCTTATGAGGGTATTGTAAGGGCTAATGAAGTACTGCTTAATGTTCCTGAAATTACTATGGATGAAAATACCAAAAGCAGAATTTTAGGAGAAGCTAGCTTCTTAAGGGCTTTGTTTTACTTCCACTTGACCAATCTCTATGGAGATGTACCATTGATCCTTACTAAGCAAACTGTAGAGGAATCATTGGTTCCAAGAGATTCAAAATCAGAAGTAGTGGCTCAAATTATTACTGATCTTGATTTTGCCATCAATAACTTACCACCATCTTATGGACCTTCTGACCTTGGTAGGGCGACAAAAGGAGCTGCTACTGCTTTGAAATCAAGAGTGTACCTGTATAATAAACAGTTTAGTGAAGCAATCCAAGCTGCCAATCAAGTCAAAGCTTTAGGATATGACCTATTGCCAACAGGAAGCTATAAGGATATGTTCTTGCCAACTTTGGAAAACAATAGCACAGAATCAATTTTTGAAGTACAGTTTTTAGGTAAAACTGGTACTGGTGGAGTGGGAAGCGCTTTTAATGCAAGCTCTGGAGCCATTCCTGCATTTGGAGCTGCTCCTTATTCTCCCCTTCAAGAAATGGTCGACGTTTATGAAGAAGGTGATATCAGAAAAGACATTACTGTTCTTCAGCCAGGACAAAGCTTTGCTGGTGAAGCTTTTGATCCTATTAGAACTGAAACTGGATTTGCCTTGATCAAAGGAGTTATAGAAGATCCAACCATTACAGACGATGGTGACGCTAATTTCGTAGTGATCAGATATGCTGAAATTCTATTGAATTTGGCAGAGGCTGAAAACGAATTGAATGGTCCTACTACCATTGCCTATGATGCCGTCAACCAAATCCGAAACAGGGCTGGATTGGATGATCTTCCTACCGGCTTGACTAAGGATCAATTGAGAACTGCCATCAAAAAAGAAAGAAGGTTGGAGCTTGCTTTTGAAGGCCACTACTATTTTGACATCCTAAGATACGGAGCAGCAGACCTTCAAGCATCCATGGAAAACGTCACCAGTGTAGTGGGACATGAGAGAGTTTACGACCCTAAACTATTGATGTGGCCAGTCCCTCAAAACGAAATCAATATTGACGAGAACTTACTGCCTCAAAACACAGGCTGGTAAAACTCAATAATTCAAGATAAAAGAAAAGCACATCGGATGTCCGATGTGCTTTTTCTATTTAATTAACCCACATGATAATCTTATTGGGCTCCCATCATATTCCCTCCACCGCTATCACCTCCTTTGAGGTCTTCATTTTCGATGGACTTCTTTTTACGACGAGGTGCCACACTCATTTTTCCAATTCTATAACTAAAATTGATTTTGAAATTCATATTACGCATGATATTAGTGCTGTGCTGGGTAATGGTAGGTGAGATGATTTCACTTTTCATCTTAAATTCAGGAGTAAAGAAGTTCTCCGCACCTAGACCAACACTTCCTCTTTTTTCTGCAAACTGCTTATTGATATTCAAGCCATATATTCCAAAACCACTGTCATAACCTTGTAAATTGACTCTTCTTCCTCTCGCAAAAGTAAAGGCTTGCACTACCCAACTGTCGGTGATGTTGTAATTACCGAACATTCTTCCACTCACGACAAATCCTTCGTTGGAAGCATTGTAAAGTGGGTTGCCTACATTATTATCTATCATGGTATAGTAGGTATCTATTCCTCCATTGAACGACAGTTTATTGGATATATTGATATTGGCAAACAAGTTTAAACCTATTGACCTCTCACTACCTATATTCTCATAGGTGGTATAAATTACCCCATCATCTTGCACAGTTCTCAGAGGTTGAATAGAGCCATTGGTATTTCTAAAGAAAGATGAAATATTGATACTGGCTTCGTTTAGATAAGTACTATAGGACAATTCGTAATTGTCGGTATATTCTGGATCCAACAATGGATTACCTTGAGAAATTTGAGTTGGATTAGAACTCTGAATGTTAGGGTTGAGGAATTGTAAAGATGGTCTTTGAATTCTTCTGTTATAGGCCGCTTTGATCATGTTTCCATTCTCAAGTTTTCGGCTCAAGTTCACGCTAGGTACCAAAACACCATAATTGGGTATATCACCGTCTACTTCCCCGTTCTGAAAATCTGCATTGATTGTAGTATATTCATACCTTGCTCCTGCCTTGATGGTATAATGCTTTAAGAAACCTTGTGTGAAAGACAAATACCCTGCAGTCACGTTTTGGTCATAATCAAAAACGTTGCTGTATTGAGCATTATCACTTTCCTGATATTCACCATCAGCTCCTTCAGCAGTGAAATAAGCATAATCACTGTTTACTCTTCTAAGAATATTCTTGGCACCATACTCCAGGATTTGGTTTTCACCGTCTCCCAAGGGAGTCACATAATCCACCTGAACGGTAAACTCTTGGTTATTGCTGGCATTTTCATTCTTGATCCTAGACTCCACATCCTGAAAATCACCATCCAACAGTGCTTGTACAAAGTCATTTGTCCGGTTGTTTCGACTATAAAGGGTCATGATGCTGAACTCCTTTTGAGGCTTTTCAAAAGTCTTCGTGTAGTTCAGGCTGATGTCCACCGTATTGGAAAGGTCTTCTGTATTTACCCTTCTCATCAAAGCACTCACCAATTCATCATCCAAATAATTTTCTGTCAGTAAATTATCCTGCTTAGCTTTTCGATTGAACATTCCGAAGTTCACAGAAGCCGCTAACCAATTGTATTTATCTATTTCATAATCTGCGCCGAAATTATACCTACCCATCAACATATTGTTTCGGGTATCTGAACTTTGCGTAATATTGGAAATAGATTCGTCAGGATTGGTTACCATTTGGTTGTTCTCAAAACCTCCCTTGATATTATAGCCCGTTCTACCAAATCCGCCCAAGTTGAAGCCCCACTTTCCTTTTCTGGCACTGGCATTCAAACCAAGGTTAGAGCCTCTCATTCCCGCACTGGTGTTGATACTTAGTGAAGTTCCTTGCAGGTTGTTTTTCTTGGTTACAATATTGATCACCCCCCCAGAACCTTCTGCATCATATTTAGCAGACGGTGAAGTAATGACTTCTACAGACTTGATCTCATCGGCAGGAATCTGTTTCAATGCATCAGCAATGCTGCTAGCAGACATAGTAGAAGGTTTGTTATCAATAAGTACCACCAAATTATTGCTTCCTCTCATCGACACATTTCCATCCAAATCAACTGAAAGCATAGGCACTCTTCTCAATACATCTGTTGCATCACCACCTACTGTAGTCTTATCGTTTTCAGCATTATAAATGGTTCTATCTACCTTTTCAGTAATCAGTTCCCTTTGTCCCTGAACGGTAACTTCCTCTAAAGAAACTGATTCCTCTTCCATGGTCAATTTCCCTAAATCCAACATCTTTTGACCTTCCTTAACTGAAATTCCCGATTTGATATAAGGAGCGAAGCCCACAAAATTGATTTGTAACTTATAGGTTCCAGGAGTAAAGCCTGTAAGGTAAAATTTACCTTCACCATCAGCAGCCGCTCCCACTATTTGCTTGTCTGTGGAAGCTTCCAACAATTGAACTGTAGCGTAAGATACTGGAGTGGTAGCATCTCCTTCCACCACTGTCCCTACAATTTGGTACTTACTGGCACCTGATGAGGCGCTTTCCTGTGCAATGGCCACTTGACTATAAAGTAGCAAAAGGCTCATTGCGCTTAAAATTTTAATAAAAGATTTCATTTATCACTTATTAGGTTTGAAAGTTCAATTTTGATTTCTGCACAACCGTTTCAGAGTTGCTTGGACAAAATTCAAAACTAAAGTACCTTTTATATGAAATACTAAAAAAAGAGATAGATGGCTTGCCTTTCTTTATCGACCAATCCATGATTTCAATAGACCATTCGTTTTTAGGGCTATTGAAATCAAATCCAAAGTACCAAACACCGAATCTGTAGGCAAAAACAGTGAATTGGCCGATTATACCTTCTTGTTTTGCTAAGTTTGTTTTAAGTTTAGATTGGAAAACAAGCACATTGTATGAACAAGTCCCCATTTCTTCATAAAAACATCTCCATTCTTATCCATATCCTTGTTTGGGCGTTAATGGGTACCTTTCTGTTTTTACTGGGGCCTTTGTCATGGAAAACCACCTTACCAGAGGAGTTTTGGTGGCGACAAATTATTTTTATGCTCGCTCTGGTTTGCCTGTTTTATTTCAATAAAGATTACCTGGTTCCCAAATTGCTTTTCAATAAAAAGCTTGGCTTTTTTATTATCACCAGTGTAGGGCTTTGTCTACTAATCATGTTTGTCATTGAATACTTTGAAAACAGTATTCACCTACCTGAATTGATGCACAAGGCATTCCATCCTGATGATGACAAGCCATTTGTCCAAAAAGATGAATTCATCAATGTTTTCATTCTTTTGGTCTTGTTTCTTGGTTTGGGGATCAGCACAAGTGTGGCAGCTGTTCAAAAATGGCAAACGGATGAGGCACTCAGAAGGCAATTGGATCAACAAAGAATCAATTCTGAGCTCTCCTATCTTAAAGCTCAAATCAACCCCCATTTCTTTTTCAACACCTTGAACAACATCTATTCTTTAACTAACATAGATGTGGAAAGGGCCCGTATCGCCTTGCACAAGTTGTCAAGGATGATGCGCTACGTGCTTTATGAAACCGAAAAAGACCAAACCCTGCTCAGTAAGGAAATTGGTTTCATTAAGGACTTTATTGAGCTGATGAGGCTTCGAGTTTCTGATAAAGTACAAGTCCAGTTGGATATCCAAGAAAAGGTGGAAGATCGTGTCATCGCTCCCATGTTACTTTTACCATTTGTAGAAAATTGTTTTAAACATGGAATAAGTTCCAAACAGGAAAGTATCATCAATATTGCCATCAAAGTAGTGGAAAATACCCTGATTTTAGAAACCACCAACAAAATCATTCCTACCAATCCAAATAGTCCAGAATCACATCATAAGGGCATTGGCATGACCAATACACAAAGGCGACTATCCCTGCTTTATGCCCAAAGACATACCCTTAAGATTGATAGTGAAAATCCTGAAAAAGAATATCGTGTCATTTTAAAAATCAACCTCGCATGAAAATTAAGTGTATTGCTGTTGATGATGAACCTCTAGCTTTGGAAATGCTCTGCAGCTTTATCGAGCAAACATCATTCTTATCCTTAGAGGCAAAATTCGAAAATGCCATTGATGCGTTGGCACATATCCATCGAAATAAAGTTGACCTGATCTTCTTGGATATTCAGATGCCTGACCTTTCGGGAATGGAGTTGGCCAGGGTATTGGAAAGTAACAAATCCAGTTCGGACACAAGAATAATTTTCACCACAGCCTATAACCAATTCGCCATTGAAGGATATAAAGTAGACGCTTTGGACTATCTGCTTAAGCCTTACAGCTATGAAGAATTCTTGAAGGCCAGCACAAAAGCATACCAGTATTTTGAAAGAAAGGCTCACCCAATGCCAACTTCCACGGAGGAAAACAGCCAAAGTTATATCTTCCTCAAGGTAGAATACCAATTGGTAAAAGTTATGCTAAAAGACATTATCTATGTCGAAGGCTATAAAGACTATGTAAAGGTACACCTAGTGGGAAAATCTTCACCTCTCCTCTCACTCACCAGCCTGAAAAACATGGAGGACTTATTACCAGAACAACACTTTATGCGCATTCACAGATCCTATATCATTTCATTGGACCACATTGAATCCATCACAAGAAATACCGTCAACATGGGCAGCACAACCATTGCCGTAAGTGACAATTATAAAGATACTTTTCTCCAATTTGTCAATAAATGGATTGGCTAATGTTTACCCTATTTAATTAATTTTTGGGATTTCTTTTTTGATGAACTTATTTTAATTTAGTTGACTTTTAAATGGTTGTTTGAAACTCACAAAGGCATATATGACAGACTTGCATAAAACTTTTATGGAAATGGCCATCAACCTTTCAAGAAAAGGAATGGTATCCGGAAAAGGAGGCCCCTTTGGCTGCGTCATCGTCAAAGACGGTGTGGTCATCGGAAAAGGGAACAACCAAGTCCTGAGTACCAATGACCCCACAGCACATGCTGAAGTAGTCGCCATTAGGGAGGCCTGTAAGACCTTAAGAACCTTCCAACTGGAAGGCTGTGAAATCTATACCTCTTGTGAACCTTGCCCAATGTGCCTTGGAGCTATCTATTGGGCAAGACCCAAAAAGGTATTTTATGCCAACACTAGAAAAGAAGCCGCTGATGCAGGTTTCGATGATGATTTTATCTATCAAGAGCTCCCTATTCCTCCTGCTGATCGGAAAATCCCCATGTACCATACACCGGAATCAGATGCGCTTAAAGTCTTTGAGGAATGGAAAAACAATGAAGACAAAAAGGTGTATTGACGTAGGTTATGGTTTCATTTAAGGATTTCACTTTTCCTTTACCATTCTTTGCTGGTATTTTTCCCTGATTACTTCCTGAACTGGACGTCCTTGAATCTTACTGTCCAACCAAGAAATGATGTCCAAATATAGAAATGCCCGTTTTTCGTAAGGATGATTTTCATATTGGATCAGATTATCGCGAAGTTCAATGAATGCAGACTTTAACTGATAATCATAAATTCTATTCAGGTTACGAATAAAGTTCATCATTTCCTGTTGTACCAAATGCAGGTCCTGCATCTTGATCAGAAATCGGTATACATTTTTAATCTGCTGATCAAGTTTATCATCTAACCCTTCCTCATAACTGGCAATTAACTTCAAGATATGGGCAAAACACTGCAAATCTTCTCTCAGACCGTCACCTGTATGATAAATCACTTCATCCAAATGCTTGATTGCATTCAAATTGTCACCACTCCCAAAGTACAAACAGGCAATTTTATAGTGTAACACAATCACATGATGTACATCCAATTTTGACCTCAGTGCTTTCATCTCTTTCAATAAGGACGGAATCACAGCATTGACTCCTGCTGTAAAATCACCAATCAAAAAATGGTAGTTGATACTATTGGAATAATAATACAGAAAAGTCAAGATCCTACAATTCTCATCCATCTTAAAGTCATCATTTTCCAGACTCTCCTTAAACTGTTCAAAAACTAACATAAAGCGTTCATACTGCTGCAGGTAAAACAAAGTATCCAACAGGTAATGGTAAGCCTTAAGGTAATTTCCTGTGGCTACTTTTTTCATCTGAGGATGCTCCTGATACAAGCTCACCCACTTTTGGGCGGCTCGGTAACAAAGAGGAAAGTCTTGTAGAATATGATAAAACCAAACCTGAGCTTGATAGAGATATAGTTTCTCGTAAAAATTCAACTCCTGAAGATCATATTCAGGCATGTTTTTAAGATAATATGCCTCCACCAATTTTCGGTCAAATTCGTCTTTTACATGCCCCACCTTGAGATAAAGCCCATACAATTGCAAAGAAAGGTTACTCAAAGAATTCTTTTTCGACGCACTACTGATCAAGTGCTTAGCTTCATTGGCCAAAACCTCTGCCCGGTCCCGCATACTCCGCGTAATATGCTGTGACTCGATGACCTTTTCCAACTCAACGATTCTCAACATAATAGTATCCAAAAAGTACTTCTGCGCAATCCCTTTTGCCTTGTCCAACAGTTTCAAACTTTGGTTATACAAACCTTTGTTGTATAATATTCTTGCAAAATCGATCTGCTCATTTAATTGAAGCTCCACATTTTGATCTGCATAAATCACTCGGAGACTGACCAAGATTTGCTTGTACAAATGGGCTTTCATATTGGCCAACTGCTTCTTGCTCACCGGAGCTTTTTTTAACAACAACTGCTCATCATAAGTCTCCATTTTATCCAAGGTATCAAAGAGCTTGATGTACTTGGCATTTTCATTTGCTCCAAAGCGTTTTGCATAAAGCTTGAACCCCCTCTTCTCAGATGCCGTCAATGACTTGATTAAAATAAATACAGTATCTTTTTCACCGTTTGACTTCATACAATTTTTTAATATAATAGATTGATTTTCAGTTATTTAAATAAATAAAAATCAATTTGAACGTTGGACATATAAAGTTAAGTCAATTTACAATCAAACCATAAGATTTTACTTTAGATTTTAGATAAAACAGAAACATTATGGATAAACGACAAGTACTGATCTTTGACACTACCCTTAGGGACGGAGAGCAAGTCCCTGGCTGTAAGTTGAACACTCCTCAAAAAATTGAGATCGCCAGGCAGCTAGAACTCCTCGGTGTAGATGTTATCGAGGCAGGCTTTCCTATTTCCAGCCCAGGCGACTTCAAATCAGTTGTGGAGATTTCAAAAAGTGTTTCAGAGCCAATCATATGTGGACTATCTAGGGGCGTGCAGAAGGACATTGAAGTGGCAGCTGAAGCGCTTAAATATGCTAAAAGACCTCGAATCCACACGGGTATAGGCACCTCTGCTTCCCATATCAAATATAAATTCAAGAGTACTCCAGATCAAATTCTGGAAAGAGCAGTTGCGGCTGTCAAACATGCTAAATCTTTTGTGGAAGATGTGGAGTTTTATGCTGAAGATGCTGGACGAACTGACAATGAATATTTGGCAAGGGTTTGCGAAGCAGTCATCAAGGCTGGAGCTACTGTACTGAACATTCCAGACACTACCGGTTACTGTTTGCCAGATGAATATGGTGCCAAAATCAAATATTTGATGGACAATGTAAGAGGCATCGAGAATGTCATCATCTCTGCACATTGCCACAACGACCTTGGATTGGCTACTGCAAACTCTATCTCCGCAGTAATGAATGGTGCGAGACAAATCGAATGCACCATTAATGGTATCGGAGAAAGAGCCGGTAATACTTCCCTTGAAGAAGTGGCCATGATCATGAAACAGCATCCTCGCTTAGATGTATACAATAATATCAACTCCAAACTTTTGAACCCAGTGTCCAAATTGGTTTCAGAAAGAATGGGAATGTATGTGCAGCCTAATAAAGCCATTGTAGGATCCAATGCTTTTGCCCACTCTTCAGGAATCCACCAAGATGGTGTGATCAAAAACAGAGAAACTTATGAAATCATCGATCCAGCAGAAGTGGGAGTCAATGAATCCCTTATTGTCCTGACTGCAAGAAGTGGAAGGGCAGCCCTTGCTTACAGATCCCATAAGATCGGATATACCTTGACCAAACTTCAGTTAGACGAAGTTTACGAATTATTCTTGGAGTTTGCTGATAGAAAAAAAGAAATCACTGACGAAGACTTACATGAAATCATGAAAGTGGCTAATCTTTCAGGAAAAGTAGAAGCATAAACAATAAAATTGTTATCCATAAAAAAATCCACGGAACTTAGTTCCGTGGATTTTTTTATGCTCTATCTCAATTAATTGGTAAAGGCCTATCTTCTTCCTCCTGCCTTAGGCATTAAATTACCCAAAGCGCGTTGTGCCCCACCCATTTTGTTCATTTGCTTCATCAGCTTTCTCATATCAGAAAACTGCTTCATCAGGTTATTCACCTCCTGAATAGTTCTACCGCTCCCATTAGCAATACGCTTTCTTCTGCTTCCATCGATTACATCAGGATTCTCTCTTTCCAAAGGTGTCATACTTCTGATAATGGCTTCAATAGGTTTAAAGGAATCATCATCAATATCCAAACCTTTAATGGCTTTGCCCATACCAGGAATCATGCCCATCAAGTCTTTCAGGTTACCCATCTTTTTGATTTGCTCCAATTGGGAAAGGAAATCATCAAAGTTGAATTGGTTCTTACGGATCTTGGCATTGATTCTTTTGGCTTCATCCTCATCAAAAGACTGCTGCGCCCTTTCTACCAAAGAAACAACGTCTCCCATACCTAGGATACGCTGGGCCATACGGTCAGGATAGAAAACATCAAGGTTTTCCATCTTCTCACCTGTAGATATAAACTTGATCGGTTTATCTACAACGTGACGAATGGAAATGGCAGCACCACCACGGGTATCACCATCTAATTTGGTCAAAACAACACCATCGAAATTCAACCGCTCATCGAAAGTCTTTGCTGTATTCACCGCATCCTGACCCGTCATGGAATCTACCACAAAAAGGGTCTCGGCTGGCTTCAGATTTTCTTTCAATTCGGCAATTTCATTCATCATCTGCTCATCTACTGCCAGACGTCCAGCAGTATCGACAATGACCGTTTTCTTGCCATTTTTCTTGGCATATTCTATCGCTCTGGAAGCAATCTCCAAAGCATTTTTATTTTCAGGTTCAGCGTAAACCTCCACTCCTATCTGCTCACCCAAAGTCTTCAGCTGCTCAATGGCCGCAGGACGATAGATATCACAAGCTACCAAAAGCACTTGGCGACCCTGCTTCTTAAGATGAGTGGCCAACTTACCGGAGAAAGTCGTCTTACCAGACCCTTGCAGACCTGATATCAACACAATTCCAGGATCACCCTTCAGGTTAATATCTTCTTTGGAGCCTCCCATCAATTTGGTCAGCTCTTCTTGGGTAATTTTCACCAAGAGTTGCCCAGGAGAAACTGAGATCAATACATCCCTTCCCAAAGCTTCTTCCTTGATGGTGTCAGTAACTTCTTTGGCTACTTTATAGTTAACATCCGCATCTATCAGGGCCCTTCTAATCTCCTTGACCGTGGTGGCCACATTGATTTCAGTAATCTTCCCTGTACCTTTCAGGGTCTTAAATGCTCTATCTAGTTTAAAACTAAGATTATCAAACATGTGCTCTTTTCTTCTATTTACTGCAAAAATACAATAAATTAATTTTTATAGAAGGCTACGTGTATTTATCTCAAAATTTCTTTTCAATCAATCCTTAGTGAGAAGCAGAGTCAATTCCGGGCCTTTTAAATCGTTACAGCAGTTCAAAAACAAGGCTTAAAAACAAATTCTTCTACCGAAAGAAAGCTTTATTTACACTATAAAACCTATAAAATACCGTGATTACGGTATTTTATTTTAAAAAAAATACCCGTACATTAGAATTACTGTTTCACTTTTTCAATCATGAAAGTAAAAATATACTTTACTTTTTATTTTTAATCCTAAGAAGAAGGCCGCTGGATATTATCGGCGGCTTTTTCTATTTCGCCTCCACCACCAAGACCCAATCACTTCCTCTTCCAGCTGAGTGAGGAGCAAACAATTCTTCTTGACCTTCCATCAGTTCCTTGCTCTGAATCCTATTTCCATCTCTTGGATTAAACCAATACGTCTCAAAACTCTCCCCATTAAGTTTTGAAAAATCCATTTGAATTGACTTTCCATAAGGGGTGTAGACAACTGCCAACTTACCATCTTCCCTAATAGCAGCCATTTGATAGGATGCACCTTCAGGGTTTTCATTCATAATCAAGGATTGGTTTGGAACCAACTGATACCATTTGATCTTTTCAAAAAATGTTCTCATCATTCCCATCTGCATTGAACCAATATGGTGGAGAGCGGTTTGCCAATGGGTCCTCGCCATAGAAATTGGTGCTCTACCTTCTTCCCACATTTGCCAAATATTGTGATTTCCATAAGTGTGCCCTGCCGCCCCAGATAGCATACTCCAATATGCTGCCTGTCTAACATCAAAGTCATCAAACCAGCCTAACTCTGTTCCTTTCCAGTTTACTGGGTGTTCTTCATACCTAGGCTCTCCGTCAATGGTTGGTTTTAAGTTTTGTAAAGAAAGATTTTTTCTATTGAACTGATAATTGGCAGCATCTCTTGCCCCATGTCCAGACTGAAAAAGGTGAAGATCTATCCACTCAGCATCGGCAAAAAAATCTGAAGAATTGCCCCAACCTTGAGGGTGATAAGTGATCAACTGTTTCCCTTTGGCCACTTGATTAATCCCTTTGGCCAAAGCTTCGATTACCTGATAATGTGTTGGATTTTCTGGGTTTCTATCCCCTCCCAATATCCAGATCACTTGGTCATCTTTATACCTCTCTGCTAATGTTTTCCCAAATACTAAGGCATTCTCCTCATTAAAAATCTCTGGCCCTACTCCCCATTTCTTATTGAATTTATCCCCCCAAGTTGGCAATAAACCGACAAACATACCCAAGCTATTGGCTTTCCGGATCACAAAATCTACATGTTCAAAGTACGCTTCATTTAGATGGTTGGGGTCTTGGTTATCAAGGGGAAGTGCGCCGTAGGCATTTGGAACGGTCAAACCACCTAATTCAGCCAAAACCACCGCCTGGATTACTGTAAACCCTTTGGAAGCCCGATCCTCTAAGTAGAGAGTGACTTCTTCCCTGTTTAAGCGATGAAAGAGTTCCCAAGCGGTATCCCCTAACCAAAAAAAGGGTTTACCATCACGCTCAAGGTAATGATGGTTTTCACTTACTTTTAAGTTTTGGGCGAATAAAGAACAAATACTGATTATGGAACAAAGAATCCAGAAAAGGAAAAAGCGGAGCACTACCATAATTGTCTTACGATTAGTTTTAAAACCATCAAAAGTTAAGAAACTACTTTCATATCCCCATAGTATTCAAACAATTATAAGTATTTTGTATAAAATCCATAGATTTAGAAATAATCCAACAAACACTAACCCATGGACAAAAAAACCTGTATTGTGACCGGGGCTACTTCTGGAATAGGGCTAGGAATTGCGAAAGGGCTTGCCCAAAAGGGAGTAATCTTGATCCTGATTGCCCGAAATGCTACAAAAGGAGAAAAACTACTGAATCAGTTGCAATCAACCTACCCATCATCAGAAATTTACTTTTACGCCACTGACCTTTCTTCCCAAAAACAAATCAGAGTCACTTCAGAAAAAATTAGGCAGACTCACCCAACGATTGACGTCCTGATCAATAATGCAGGGGTCTGGACTTCAGAAGCTAGACTGACAGAAGATGGTATCGAAGAGCAATTTGCAGTCAATCATCTCGCTTATTTTCTTCTTACCCATTTACTCTACCCCCAACTTGCCAAGTCACAGGATGCCAGAATAATCTGCATGGGATCCAATTCACACCAATATGGTAAAATCAATTTTGAAAATCCCAACCTAACCGATGAATATCACGGACTGAAAGCTTATGGACAGTCAAAATTGGCCAACCTTTTATTTGTATTCGAACTGGAAAGAAGAAAGCCTGTCAATAACATCTCCACCTTCTGCGTTTCTCCAGGTTTGGTCAAAACAGATATTGGCGTAAAACACACCAATCCGTTTCATAGCATCATGTGGAAACTTAGACGGCTAACGGGAAAGTCACCGGGAAAAGCAGCGGAAACCCCTGTCTTTCTAGCCCTTGCAGATAAGGGCTTAGCACCAAGTGGTCTTTACTGGGAAAGCCAAAAACCTAAACCTTCCTCTAAATCTTCTCACTCAGTGGAGCAAGCATCAAAACTATGGGAGCTTAGTAAGCAGTTATGTAAAATCGATAAGTTTTTTGACTAGGTCTTATAAACCCTAAACAGCTTTTCTAACAGTGGCATTTTTATTGACCTAGGAAGCTTGCTGCCTACCCAAAAGAAAAATGCATTTAAATACCCAGGCACTATCACGGATTTGCCTTTCAGCATTCCATCAATGGCTATTTTGGCCACTTGACCTGGCATCATCAACAGTAACTTTGATCGTTTTCCATGGGCATTCATTCTGCCCAATCCATCTGCATTGGTTAAGACAGGCCCAGGACAAATCACACTGACAGACACCTTGGTTGGCTTTAATTCTTCTCTTAGGGCCAGTGAAAATGCATAAACAAAGTTTTTAGTCCCGGTATACACTGCTTTGTAAGGCAAAGGAAGCGTCGCCTCTATACTGCTCATATTCAAAATGTACGCTTTTGGCTGTTGTTGTAATAGTTTTAAGAAATGATAGGTGAGTTCTGTAAAAACGCGGTTGTTCAATGTTATCATATAATTGGCATCCTTGATTTCCATTTTACTAAAAGTCCCACTTTTGCCAATTCCTACATTGTTGATCAATACATTTATTGGAAAAGCATTTTCCATCACCCATTCAAAAACTTTTAATGGTGCCTGTTTTTTGGCCAAATCGATGCAAAAAACACGACTGTCAACCTCATACCATTGGCAAAGATCTTGCATCAATTGGTCCAGAGCCACTTGGTCATCGGACACTAAAAGCATATTCATTCCTTTGGAGGCACACTCACAAGCCATAGCCCTTCCAATACCCTTACAGGCTCCAGTGATCAGGGCATAATTGCCATTTATTTCTTTGGGTATACTTTGCCTTTCCAACCTTAAAACTCATTAGCAACACATTGGATAAAAGTCCTCTCACAAAAATAACACACTGACAATAAACCAAATAGTCCAACAGTCATTTAAAAGTAAAATAGTATAAAACACAAAATCTCTTATGTGGGATATGGAGGATTTTTCAGGATATCGTTATATTAAAGTAATTAAGCCAGTATTTGTTCAATCATTTCACTTAAAGCCATACAAAACCATGACACCTGAAGAATACATAGAAGAAAGAGTAGACTTTCAAATGGACTGGTACGAAAGAAAAGCCTTGCACAATAAGAACCTCTTTATCTGGAAAGAAGGACTAACCATTGTTTTTGCTGCACTGATTCCTTTTTTTGCAGGGTTGGATTCTGATGGCAAAATACTTCCTTTGACCATTGCTGTCCTTGGCGTATTGGTAACCGTGCTCACTGGTCTGGCTTCCATCCTCAAATTGGAAAAAAAATGGATCGAATATCGAACTACCGCCGAAATGCTAAAACACGAAAAATACCTTTTCTTAACCAATGCTGACCCTTATTCCGATCCCACATCAAGTTATCCGAATTTTGTCAGCAAGATTGAAAGTCTTATCAGCAAAGAAAACACCACTTGGAACAATTACATTAAAAATAACAATGTCACCCCTCCAACATCTCCCAAACCTTAAAGGGAAAATATGGATAGTATAACTTATTATTCGAGCTAATTTTATGATGCTCTAAAAGGCCAGAATCAAAGGATCGCCTTTTTCCGAGGTCAGTTCTATTCTGATGATATTCTCATTGTCATCGGTGATAAAAACGCCTGAATATTTGATATCCCCGCTTCCACGTTGGATGATAAATTCTATATTATATCCACTGAATTTGCCACTAAGGAGGTTTCCATCCAGATCAAACTGGTTTCCAAAATGCTGTTCGGTACCTGCGAAAATCCCGGATTCTACATTTTGGTTCTCTGAATCAGGCCTCAATTCTATAAAGTGATCTTCATCATTGATGTCAGGCCAAGTAGCGCTAAACAACGGAATAAAGACTACTGCCTCTACCCCACAACTCACATTAAGCCCTAAGAAAAGGACAAAAATGCCGATTCTGATAAAATTTGAAATTCTCATGGTTCAATTTTGTTTTCGTTGGTCATACTAACTCGTATTAAATCTGCTTCTTCAGTTGGGAAAGAAAGACACTCTCTTTCACTTCCAAAACACCAATCTTTCTATCCAATTCGTCGGTGATCTTCTCCGAATCCTTTAAGATTTCTTCCTTTTTACTCTTCTTTTCTTTTTTGCTGAGCCCTGAATAATCTATAATTTCCAACAGTACTTCATTTAAGCCCAAAATCTCTTGCTTATGGATGTCATTCATGATCATGTCATGAATACCCTGCAATTCACCCCCTAAATCTTCTCCCCACGTTTCTTTGAAATCAAGTATGTATGAGGGGCCTTTCTCATTGAGTTCTGTAAATACTTCATTATAGTCTCCAACGATCTTATGGATTTCGGACAGGTAGTCACTGTTGGTAAAGGCATATTGGGAAACCTGCTTAAAATGGCTGTTCACATCTTTTACTTTGACCAAATAGCTGGACAGCCAGGAAGAGATAAACTCATATTGCTCCCTTTTTATTTCAAGATTTTCCTTTTCATGAAGCATGGTCACTAGGTTTCGCATGGCTTCTTTGCGGCTTCTATTGTCATTGATAATACCTCGCTTGATCAGAATACTACCTTTTCTAAGAATGACTCCATCCAAATCCTGAAAAGTCACCGTCACCTCGTACTCACCACTTTGCACATCATCGAACACCTCTCCAAATACCACTGCGTCTGCGCTGACAGCCCGTAAACTATCCCTACTGGCTTCAGAAACGGTATTCATGGCAGATATTCGCCGTTCCATATCCCTATGGGCAATCACCCTATTATAATTGCGCCGTTCCAGCACCGTATATGTTCCATAACTAATCAGTTCTGTCTCAAAATCCTCTGTAAAAAGCGTCCCAATATCCTCCATCTCAGCATCACTCACTGCAAAGTCCCAGACATAAACCACCGAATCAGCCACATTGGAGGTTTTAGCCAAAGCTCCTTCTATCCCGATATCACAGATTACAAGACACAGCAAAATCCAATTTATCTTTTTCATTCCATCATGATTTTTGACTCAATCAATTGCACATGCTTAATTCCTCAATATCATTTTTGATTACACGGTCAACCTTACAAGTATCTGTTTTGCCTCTGAGTTCTATGCGGTGAGTTCCCTTTTTTTCTTTGACTTCCAGTTTGATAAAAATCAAGTTTCTCTCTAAAACAACACCAGGCCCTCCATCCACCCACACTTCCGCTTGACTCATCCTTGAAGGCACGACCAAGTTTACCTCAAAAGCTTTACGTTCACTTTCTTCAGGATGAATTTCATCTGACTTGACCATAGGCTTGTTTTGAGGCGTTTCACCTTCTTTTTCATCATTTACGGGTACTTCCCTAAGCAAACTGTCGGGAATCCCTAAATTCCCTCTTTCTACCATAGGCGCTTGGTTTCTTCCCAACCAAAGCCAAACTCCCAGACAAACAACGATCAAAGCGGCCAAAATCCCTCCTACATATTTGATTCCTGGCCTGACACTAAACTCTCCAAAATCAGCATCATGCTTCTCCTCTATTAAGCTGATGATCTGAGAAAAATCAGATTTTATATGCTTTTGGGTATTGAGGTAATTGATATCCTTTAAAATGCTTGTCAGCTTTGCAATATTATTTCTGATTGCTTGGTATAGGTTCAGGTCTTCAGTGATTCCCTGAATATTGCTGAGCTGCTCCAGTTTCCTAATCTTCTCATCCAATTGCTTGGATTTCACTTCCCAATATTTGACCAACTCCACCCTGTCTGCTGCATCCGAAATGTTGACCTCATCCAAAACGATCGGATAAATCCTTTCGTAGAATGATTTATTCTCAAAAATTTTCAACAACTCATACATGCAATATTCCGACTTAAAATAGTCGTTACTGATGATCAGTATTACATATTTCCCCTGCCCAATCTGATCCATAAAATCCTGGATCCTTCCCTTGTACTGTAATTCTGATTTGTCGCGCATAAAGCGTGCACCCCGCCTGGTCAACTCATCCTCCAAAGCATCGGCAATAGCTTCACTTTCCTTATTCCAAGCATAAGAAAGATAGATTTCCAGTTTTTCTCTGCCATTAGACATATTCAAAAGTTTACCAAATTCCCACTACCCTTTTTGGATATAAAATGAATTTTAAACAAAATGAAAAAAGTCATTTTGTAAACAAACAACACACCCTTCAAAAACAATCACAACCAACTCAAAAACAGACGATTATAACCAACAACCACTAACACACAATATAAAAAAATCACTCCAAATGCAGCTGAAATTCCACTGAAATTCACAATTGCCCTTATTTCTTGATTATGGGCACAAAAAAAGGAGCCAATGGCTCCTGTTTGTGTTTATGGTGTATCTAGCACTTTTCTTCCCTAAAAAGTCTTTCTCTTTAAAATCTCCGAAACTACTACGGCATCTCTCAAAGACTGAGGATCTTTCAGCATTCTTCTATATCGGTTATAACTGGCCGATTCCTCTGCCACATCTTCCACTTCTTTCAAAATTTGCTCATCAGAATTGATTTTCACCTGATCATCCAGCTTTACCAAGGATTTGCCTTTTTCCGTATGGTCTGCCTGATAGGTCCCTTCATAATATTGGATTTCAGGCTGTCTTCTTTTTGGTTCGGGAACTTTCTCCAATTTTTCATAGGATGGCTTTTCTACAGGCGGGTGATACTCATAGACCTCCTGCTGATTTGCCTCTTCCTCCTCAAGCTCCTCTTTTTGTTGTCCTTGGCGGATTTCCCTCAAAAGTTCTTCAAAAGTTGTAGGCTTTTTGCGAGGTTGCTCATCAGCAGGCAAGCCCTGCTCTCCAGTAGCTTCATCTCCCGTAGGCTTTTTCTTTTTGGTCAAAGCATTGAAAATAAAAAAAACTATCGTCAAAACGATATAAATCAAAGTTCCGTTATCCACCGATCAACTATTTTTGGTTAAGAGCAAGGTACAAAAAAAATCCAATCTCTACATAAGGAAAACTAGCTACAACTGCTTTCACTCAGAAATACAAAGAGTTATTCATTTCCTTAAAATTGCTTTCATCTTCTCAGACAAGAACAAGTAAACCTCTCCAAATTCCCTTATTGACTTTTTAAGCTGTCCTTGCCATGAAGTAACAACGATGTACACTTGCTTATTACCCTGATCTGATTAATTTTGTTTGTCTTAATCTATTTTATTGAGCATACATGCAGCTAACCAAGCTTGAGATCAGGGGTTTTAAAAGTTTTGGGGACAAGGTCACCATTCATTTTGACAAGGGCATTACAGGTATTGTAGGCCCCAATGGCTGTGGCAAGTCCAATGTAGTGGATTCGATCCGCTGGGTGCTGGGAGAACAAAAAACCAGAATGCTGCGCTCAGACAAAATGGAAAATGTGATTTTCAATGGTACCAAAAACAGAAAGCCCACCAATCTTGCTGAGGTTTCCCTTACTTTTGAAAACACCAAAAACCTCCTTCCTACGGAGTACACGCATGTGACCATCACCCGTCGGTATTACAGGTCTGGAGAAAGTGAGTATTTACTTAATGGAATTGCCTGTCGTCTTAAGGACATCAACAACCTCTTTATGGACACAGGAATCCAATCCAACAGCTATGCTATCATCGAACTGAAAATGATCGATGAGCTGCTCAATGATAAAAACAATTCAAGAAGAGACCTATTTGAAGAAGCTGCCGGTATTTCCAAGTTCAAGACGCGTAAAAAGGAAACCCTGAAAAAGCTAGAGGATACTGATGCCGACTTGGACCGTGTTGAGGATTTGCTCTATGAAATTGAAAAGAACCTCAAATCACTCGAAAAGCAAGCTAAGCAGGCCGCCAAGTATTTTGAGATCAAAAAATCTTATAAGGCTTCCAGTATTGCATTGGCTAAGATCAGTGTCAAAACGCATACCGATAATCTTATCGGAGCCAATGAAAGAATTACGGCTGAAAATGACCGAAAGCTTCAACTCAATAACCAAATCACAACCAAAGAGGCAGAATTGGAAAAAACCAAGTCTGATCTAATCCATAAAGAAAAACTGCTTTCTACTCGCCAGAAGACGCTCAACGAGCATGTCAATAAAATCAGGACGTTTGAAAGTGAGAAGAAAATAAAAAACGAAAGACTTCGCTTTTTGGAAGATCGCTCCATGAAATTGCGTGAGCAGATCGATCAGGACCGTAAATCCAATGACCGTGCGGGCTTCAGTATCCGTTCTTTGGAACAGGAAAAAGAAGTCGCAGAAAAGCTTTTAGCGGAAAAGGAACTAACGGTAGAAAACTTAAAGGCTGATTATGAAGAACAAAAATCTGCCCATGCCATTCTTCAGGAAAGACAAAAGGTCCTTAGTAAGGATTTCTCCTCCCGCAAGGATGCTATCTACCAACTAAGCAAAGACCTAGAGATCAAGCAAATTCAGCTTAGCTCCTTAAAACAGGAATTGGAAAAGACCGCTTCTGACGACAACAGCCAAGAGGCCAACCTTGCTGATTTTGAAGAAAAATTGGTTGTACTAAAGGATGAGTTGGATAGCAAAACAGATCAACTCTCCCAAATAAAGGCCAAAGAAGAAGATCAAAACCAAAAGATCGAAGAATCTAACCATACCATTGAACTGATCAGGGAAGAAGTTACCCAACTAGGAAGGAAATTGGATGCCAAATCCAATGAGTTCAACCTCACCAAGTCTTTGGTAGAAAATTTAGAAGGCTTTCCTGAAGCGATTAAGTTCCTAAAAAAGAATTCCAGTTGGGGTAAAGACACCCCTCTCCTTTCAGATATTCTAACGACCAGTGAAAACTATCGCGTCAGCATAGAAAACTACCTGGAAAGCTACATGAACTATTATGTGGTGGACACAGAGGCCCAGGCCATTGCTGCAGTAAACTTATTGAGTGATGCGGCCAGAGGAAAGGCCAATTTCTTTGTGTTGGAACATTTTGAAAGGTTCAAACCCTCACAGAACAAACTGTTCGCCAATGCTATTGCTGCAACGGAAATCATTGAATATGATGAAAAGTACAGTAAACTGATCAGCTACATCTTGGACGATGTCTACATTGTCCAAGGTGAAATCAAGGATATTCCGCACGATGATGACACCATTTTCATCACTGAAAGTGGCAAATACACTAAGCGTAAATTCAGTATTTCAGGTGGGTCCGTAGGACTTTTTGAAGGCAAGCGAATAGGTCGGGCCAAAAACCTGGAAAAGCTGGAAGTGGAAATCAAGGAACTGAACAAGAAAGTCAGCACCGCCCGCTCCAATTTGGATAGAAAGGTTAGTGACCTGATGAAGCTTAAAGAAGTTTCTTATAAAAAAGATATTGAAGGCCTCCAAGCAGAAATCAGTGAGGTCAACCAACAATATATCTCCATCAAAACCAAGAAGGAACAGTTGGCCGAAATGCTCTCTACCAATGCCAATAAGAGGGAAGATATTTTGGAAAAAATTGACAGTCTTTCGGAAGAAGTCAATGAAATTGGACCACAACTGGATGAACAAAAACAAGGTTTTGACGGTATGGAAGAAGAGCTCGAGATCATCAACGAGCAATTGCTTACCGAGGAAGAAAGTCTTGCCGTAAGGTCTAGCAATTACAACCAGGAAAACATCCAATACCACCAGCACCTTAACAAGGTCAACAGTTTGGAACAGGAAATTTCGTTCAAAAAAAGTGCTTTTGAGAACAGCAAAGAAAGAATCGAAAAGTCCCAATCCGAATTGAGCAATGTGGATCAGGAAATAAAAGGTCTTTTGGACAACAATGAGATCAAAGATGATGAATTGATCGAATTGTATACCGAGAAAGAGTCCATCGAATCAGGCGTGACGGAAGCAGAGAAAAACTACTATGCTTCCCGTGGCTATATCGATGAAATGGAAAAGGCCATTCGTGAGCTGCAAAAGCAAAAAGAGGGCATAGATGCCATCATCATGGAACTGCAGGAATCCCTCAATGAAGTCAAACTGAAACTCAGCAGTATGAAAGAAAGGCTGAGTGTGGAATTTGAAATTGATTTGGATGGCATGATGCAAGAAGACCCTGAAGTGGCCGAAGAGTATCAGAGCAAGGATGTTGAGGAAATTCGCGAGGAAGTTCAAAAAGCCAAGCAGCGATTGGAAAAGATTGGCCCCATCAACCCTATGGCCATGGAAGCCTATGATGAGATCAAAGAGCGCCATACCTTTATCACCACCCAAAAAGAAGATTTAGAGAAAGCCAAAAATTCTTTGGTAGATACCATCAAAGAAATTGATGCTGTGGCAAAGGAAACTTTCTTGACAGCCTTTGATCAGATCAAGACCAACTTTATCAAAGTATTCCGCTCACTGTTTACTGCAGAAGATGATTGTGACCTGAGGTTGACTGATCCAGACAATCCACTGGACAGCACCATTGAGATCATGGCCAAACCTAAAGGCAAGCGGCCATTAACGATCAACCAACTTTCAGGTGGAGAGAAGACCTTAACGGCCACTTCCCTACTCTTTTCGATTTACCTATTGAAGCCTGCACCATTCTGTATCTTTGATGAGGTGGATGCCCCACTGGATGATGCCAATATTGATAAGTTCAACCAGATCATCCAAAAGTTTTCCCATGAGTCCCAGTTTATTATCGTGACCCATAATAAGCGGACCATGGCCAGTACAGATATCATTTACGGTATTACCATGATCGAGGCCGGGGTTTCACGAGTAGTTCCAGTGGATTTGAGGGAACTGGAAGATATTATCGAGGATTAATTCATTTTATTTATAAGCTAAGGAGGATTTAAAATCCTCCTTTTATCTTCAAGGAATCCTATTTTTTAAAAGCATCCATTATCTCTTTTTACAAAATTTAACAAACAAAAACCTTTACGTAACCAACGACAAACCACGAACTTACTGCTTTAACATCTTTTATATTTTATTCACCAGTCCTTTTTCAGAAACTGTAGCTGAATTCTATTCAATGTTCATTTTTAAATTTTAAGCAATCTTATGAATTCAAAAAGTTATTTGATGGCCGTCATTCTCACACTTTGTTTTATTTTCGATGCAAGCTCCCTAACCATAGAGTCACTTAGCGAAACCGAAAAAGTAAAGCAGTTTGGGCTGGTCTGGGGACTGATGAAATATCACCATCCCCATGTGAGTAAAGGACAGTACGATTGGGACAAAGTATTTATAGACAAAATCAACGGACTGGAAGAAGTTAAAAGTCAAACAGAACTGAATATATTTTTACTTGATTTTGTAAACAGTGTAGACCCAGGCAAAATTAAAAGCTCAACAAACCTTAAAGGCTTTTTTACTAAAAACTATGATTATGACTGGATTGAAAAGTATACATCCTCTCCTGACCTGTATTCTCATTTGTCCAAACTAAGGGACAATACCAATATCAAAAGCCATTATATCACAGGACATATTTTCTCTTCAATTCCCACCTTTGATAATGAAAAAGGCTTTGACAATTTTAATTACACCTTTAAAAGCCATCGGCTTTTATCTCTCTTTAGCTTCTGGAATGTAATGCAATATTACTATGTCAATAAATACCTCATGGATGAAAATTGGGTGGAGATATTGGATGAATTCATCGTAAAATTCTCCGATTGTAAATCGAAATTTGACTATGAAAAAACCAAAGCTAATCTTTTTACACATTTAAATGATTCACATAGCTTTTACTATAGTAAAGAATTAAGTGATTCTTTATTGGCATATAAACCACCATTTGGTGTGAGTATAATTAATGACACTTTGGTAGTGACCTCAGTGGATAAAAATCTAATAAAGAGCAAAGATTTAATGCTTGGTGACCTAATTTTTGAGGTAAACCGAAAAAGTATTCAAGCTAGCTTAAACGAAAAAGTAAAGCCATTTCTTTCGTCCTCAAATGATACCTACTTAAAAAAATGGGCAAACTGGATGATTTTCAGCAATAACAAAAATCTGGAGCTGAGCATCAAGCGGGATGATCAAATCATAAAAACATCACTTAACCTGGACTATCCTAGTAGAACAAATGATCACTCCTTTCTCAAACCATCCGCTCCCACTGAAAAATGGAAAACCCTAGAAGACAATATTGGTTACCTGAACCTAAAAACTATTTCAAACGATGAACTGAAAACCGCATTCAAGGATTTTTCCGGCACAAAAGGAATCATCATTGATTTAAGAAATTATCCAAAAAACATCTCCCTCAATACACTTGCAAAATACCTATATCCAAAAAAGAAACGATTCATCAGCACCATTTCACCGATTCCCCACAGACCTTCCTTGGCCTATTTTGATAAAGTTCCGTTAAAAATCATTAAAGATCCTTTCATAGCAGGCTACCATAATTCCAAGTATTACAAGGGAAAAGTCATTTTATTGGTAAATAAAACCACAATGAGCCAAGCGGAATATATTGGCATGGCCATTCAGGCTTCACCAAATTGTACAACAGTTGGAGAAAACACCGCTGGAGCCCAAATGAATATCGCCTCGTTTACTTTACCAGATAAGTCAGCTATTAATTTCACAAGTTTGGGCGCTTTTTACCCTGATGGAACAGAGGCACAAAGAAAAGGCTTAAAAATAGATTATTATGTTGAAGAAACCACTTCCAATTTCTTGAAAGACCAATATATCCTGAAAGGTATAGAATTAATCAATTCACCCCATTAGACAATAGCTTTAGCTATGGAGGGTTTTATCCTCCATAACTAATTTGAATTTTCATTCGACTGATCCTCTCCTATAGGTTCTATCTTACCCAAATGGTATCTAAAAATAACAATAGATACTTACTTAAATTTCTGATTAAAACTGATTTGAAAATTTAAATATCAATGAATTGTTTTTTTGTGAGTAACAACATCTTATCTTAATAACAGCAAATAAAATTCAAGAACAACCAACTTTTACATGCACCTAAAAGTGGAAAATTTGACCAATACTCCAACTCGAAATCATTTGAGGATATGGATGTTTATTTATTTTATAATTACCATTTTAACGTTTTTGGTGATCTCCGATTTATTGACTGAAACCATTTTTCAAAATAAGAACATCCTACTAATTTTAAATTATTTCTGGGCCACTTGCAGCATCATTAAATTTTACCGAAACTACAAGAAACAAAAAAGATTCAGTCAAGAATAAAGAGAGTTGTAAACCCCAACTCGTCAAATCCCCTTTATTTTTTTATGTTCTCAATGGTTCAAATCGTCACTAAAAAACCAACAAACCCTGCTCTCTCAATATCTCCCAAACTTCCGATTCCACCAATTCTTCAAAATCGCCGACCTTGGCTTCATAATCTTCCCAAATTTCTTTAAGCATACTCAAAGGTTGGTCATAGGAAACCCTTCCAAGTAGGCTGGCCACCGATTCTGCAAATTCCTCTGGCAACTCCATAGCAAAATCTTCTTGCTTACCCGAAAAGACCAACTCTACAAAACCAGGTTCTTCCGAATTCTGTATATCAGGCTGCGCCCCGATCCAAACAATTCTATGATGCTTCTTATAGGTCAAGTCTGCTTCCTCTGTAATTTGCCTTTGGATATAGTTGTTAGGTATCGTTGTTACTGGAACTTTAAAACCAAACCATTCTTTCAAAGGTATATCAAAACCTACTCCATGCATATAATTGAAAAGAGACTTTCTTAGACCTTCAGAAAAGGTTCCATGATCCACCCCAATTGGATCCTCATAATCCACTTCATTATTGGCAAAAGGTGCTAAAGCTAAGTCAGTTCTATAAACGCCAAAAGCCTTTGGATCCAAGCCAACTGGGCTATGGGCAGTCATGGCAAAACGGTGCCAGAAACCTGATTGCAAAACACCTTCCTCAAAAAGCTGACGCACCATTTCCAAGGAATCTATGGTTTCCTGAGCAGTTTGGGTAGGATAACCATACATCAAATAAGCATGCACCATAATCCCCGCTTGTGTAAGATGATGGGTAACTTGCGCCACTTGCGCTACAGTTACTCCCTTTTTGATCAAGCCAAGCAATCGATCAGAAGCAACTTCCAACCCTCCTGAAATGGCAATACAGCCAGAAGCCCTCAACAATCGGCAAAGATCAGCAGTAAAATTACTTTCAAAACGGATATTGGTCCACCAAACGACCACAAGCCCCCTTCTCAATATCTCAAGAGCCAAATCCCGCATCAAAGCAGGTGGCGCCGCTTCATCTACAAAGTGGAAACCATTGGTTCCCGTTTGCTCCATAATTTTCTCTATTCTATCACAAAGGATAGCAGCAGTAATGGGTTCGTAGCGACCAATATAATCCAAGGAGATATCACAGAATGTACATTTCCCCCAATAACAGCCATGGGCCAGGGTCAACTTATTCCATCGGCCATCACTCCATAAGCGATGCATCGGATTGGCTACCTCAATCACCGAAAGATATTCACCCAAAGGCAAGTCACTATAATCAGGAGTTCCCACATCCCGCTGAGGTACATCTTTCTCTGTAGCCCCATTGATCATTTTCACCTCTCCTTCCAAACAAACAAATGTTCTCTTCAAAGCTTCCAAAGGCAGTTTCCCTTCCAAATGTTCCAACAACAAACGAACTGGCGCTTCTCCATCATCCAAGGTGATATAATCTACATAATCGAAAATTCGAGCATCTTTCAAACTTCTCAACTCTGTATTTGGGTAGCCTCCACCCATCCATACTTTAATGTTAGGATGATTTGCCTTTAGGTATTGACCACACTTCAATGCTCCATAAAGATTCCCTGGGAAAGGAACTGAAAAAGCTACCGACTCAGGCTGGTATTTTTTTATTTTTTCCTCCAACAACTCTAGCAACATAACGTCAATCAGACTCACTGGTTCCTGAAGAGCTTCCTCCATTTCATCAAAACTGCCAGCCGACATGCCCAAACTTTCCGCATAGCGACTAAAACCAAAATGAGGATCGATAGCTTCAGTAATCAAATCTCCCAAATCTTCTAGGTACAATGTCGCCAGATAACGTGCCTTGTCTCGCAAGCCCATACTGCCAAAAGCCCAGTCCACATCTCCCAATTGTTCAAAACGGCCAGCTTGGGGCAAAAAATTCCCCTCGGAAATATGATAAGCCAGGGTTGGGTTCTTATCCTGTAAAAAATCAATCACCGTATCTATAGTCTGCAAATAAGCGGCCTTCATCCTCAATATTCGATTTACATTGTCTGAATATTGAAACCCCTGCTCTTCCACTAATTCAAAAACCTGCTTGAGTCCTTCTTTTGAGAACAAGGCTAAAATCACTTCCAAGCCCAAATCCGCCTGATTTGAATCAATCTTCAACGTATTAAGGTAACCCTTAAGATAAGCCGTTGCTGGATAAGGAGTATTCAACTGGGTGAATGGAGGCGTAATGAAAAGAACTTTAGTAGCCACAATATATGGGATTGATTTGAGGCAAAATTATAAAGAAAGGTGGAATAATTCATGATCTGAAGTAAAACCAACAGCCAATCAGCATAACACCAATCACTCGAAGTTCCACAAAAAATCCTTTTCCTGTAACCTTTTCTCAAGACAGCTTGTCTAACCTCTACATTTCCGAAGATTACCAACAAATCAAATTCTGTAAAATGAAAAAGATTCAATTTTAACTCCTCTTTTTCCACCTGGCTGTATCGCACAGTGGTAAGCACCAGCTATACGGCCATTCTAAAATCAAAAAAAAGATCAAACGTCCTTTTAGAAGATGAACATTCCAATGCGACGACAACTGCCTTTGATAGTTTCGATATCCTTCAAGCAAAGGAAAGGAAGGAAATCGTTCACATGGTAATAGATAACCTAAAGCCCCAAGAGTCATTGATGCTTAAGCTGTTTTATTTGGATGAACAGCGCATTCAGGAAATTACCGGGATGAGCCAAGCCAACATAAAGGTCTTGCTCCACAGGGCACGAAAACAATTCCATGCAGAATTGGAAAAAGTGATTGGCCAACAAAAAAAGAATCTCTTATGAACGACCAGGATGATATAACCAAAAAATGGATCAAGGAAAGTTTGGAGACAACTTCCGATGGGTTCATCGAAAAGCTGATGGGCAGAATAAAGCAACCTCAGGTTGCTATCCGTTTTCCTTTTTGGCAAATTGCCGTTACGCTACTTAGTTTCTTGACCATTATGGGAAGCGTATTTTTTTTTAAAAGATATAATCAAGAAATCCATGGGTTCTCTTGAGTTTCAACTTCCATTTACGCCTACAGTTATCCCATTGGTCTTGGTTCTTTTTGTTTTGTTTGCAGCCTTCCAGCTTATCAACTTGAGAGAGAGCCAAAGAAAACTTCAAAGACTCCCCTAATGGGTGCAGATTAACAAATTCATACCTACAATGGATCATACAGAAAAGTAAGGGCCGCAGGCAAACATTAACATTTAGCTGCGGCCCCTTTAGGATAGGTTAAATTTCTTTTCAGGATATGTTGGATTTTAATCTGTTTCTAGGGACATCATTTGATTTCAATAATCAAACAATCTTGTAATCTTCTAGGTGATTATCAATCCTTAACTTGGCTTTAGTCACAATTGCCATCCAAATCACAAGCAGCTCCATTTTCATCACCTGTCACAGACTTTAAATTAGGCTTATCCTGCTGCTCTTTCCAAGCCGTTTCTAATGCTTGGATGAAAGTCTCCTTAGGCTGCGCCCCAGATACACCAAACTTCTGGTCCAACACAAAAAACGGAACTCCTCTAACCCCTAACTGCTGAGATTCATAGATATCATGGTTGACTGCCGCATCATAATCCTTGGATTGAATAGCTTCCTTGACTTTTTCTTCTTCCAACCCTACTTCTTTAGCCAAATTGATTAAAGTCGCCTGATCATCCATGTTTGCACCTTCGGTAAAATAGGCATGGAACAACCTTTCCTTTAGCCCCCCTCCTTTACCATTGATCTTCGCATATTGTAATAATCGATGTGCTTTGCGGGCATTGGCCACTACCACCTTACTGAAATCATAATCCAAACCTTCTTCCTTAGCCATCGTTGTCACCTGCTCCCCAGCTTCTTCAGCTTGTTCTACAGTCCAACCTTTTGTTTCGGCTAGATATTCGGCTATACTTTGGTCTGTATTTGTTTTCATTTCAGGATTGAGCAAAAAGCTTTTCCATTCCACCTCTACCTCGTCTTTGTGAGGAAATTCCTCCAATGCAGCTTCTAACCTTCTTTTTCCAATGTAACAAAACGGACACATGATGTCCGACCAGATTTCTATCTTCATAGTGTTTTTTGATTATCTTATGGGTAAATCAATTTTTAAGCATTTGAGTTCAAAAATTATGAAAACTAAAGAATGCCCTTCCTGCGCCATGGAGGTAGATGTCAAAGCCAATACCTGTCCCATCTGTAAATATGAATTTCCTAAAAGAAGTCCAATTTATCAATGGGTAGCCATATTGCTCGCCATATTATTTATTCTCATGTATGTTTTATAACATTAGATCAGCTGAATACTTAATTAATAAAAAAAGCATTTATTTTATTTGTCCTTAATTCCTGTACATCTTAAAATTGGTCTTACTGATTTTAAGTCAAACATGAAAGTAAAGGTGACTTTAAAATTTCAAAGTCACCTTTACTGTTTTTAAACCATCTCCAAATGCAATTTCAAAGATTCCAAAACAGCATCTGCCACTAGATGGTAAAATGGCACAGGATCATTGTTCACTTGCACTTCTTCCAAAGCACGATAATAGGCCAGCCTAGAAGCATTGTCTCCTTTGAGATTAGCTATGGTATAACCATTTCCAACCAAGATCAAATTCATAATCAATCGGCTGGTTCTTCCATTTCCATCCACAAAAGGGTGAATACTCACCAAATGCTCATGAAGCTCTGCTGCTAATAAAACAGGATGCAAAATATTCTTTTGCTTTTGGTAATGAAAAAAGTAATCCTCCATCATCTTATCAATCAAATAAGGCTGTGGTGGAACATGCTGGCTACCACTGATCCTTACGGGAACTGCCCTATATTTTCCGGCATTATCTCTATCGATTCCCTTTAAAACCAAATAGTGAAGGTCTAATAGAGTCCTCCTGTAAAGCTCCACTTTATCCACCACCAGCTTCTCCAGATAATCAACAGCCTCTGCATGGTTAATTGCCTCCAAATGTTCTCTCATAGATTTACCTCCAACAGTAATCCCTTCATTAACTACTAAATGGGTCTCTTGCAATGTCAAGGTATTTCCTTCGATCCTATTACTCTCAAAGGTATAGGCCACATTAAAATACTCTTTCATCTTTTGAAGCTGAATTGCGCCCAAAGGCCTTTTATTCTGCCATTTTACTTTTAAGAAATCTATCTTCTCTAGTTTGGATGAAATCTCTGAAGGAATCTCCTGCAGTGTGAGTGATTGCTTCCCAGCAAGGTATTCAACCCTGCTTTCAGCCAAAGCCAATATCTCAGCTGAATCCACTTCATACTGAACCAAACTCAACACCTTCTCTGCCAACCAAACTTTCTTCAAATCGGCAAAAGACAATCTATAAGCCTCTGCCAAGCTCAACAAGTTTTTTTCGGATGGTAACCTTTTGCCCCGCTCGAACTTACTTAGCAACCCTGAATCTATTCTTGTAACGCTTACAGCTTCTTTTAAGGTTAAACCTAACCTTTCCCTGCTTTCCATCAAAATAGTTGCTAATGTTCTCATTTGACATTTTATTTTTTGACAAATTTAGTCAAATTAATTTGATAAAGAAACATTCAATCCTTTAATTATCAATATTTTACAAAAAATCACTTTTTTGACCATTTAGGCTATGATCTCAATTGCCGTAATCTTAAAGAAAATTTAAAGTTGTTAAACTTCTATTTACACTTCATCCAAGATTGAAATAAAGTTTCAGCCTACATCCATTAAATGGACTATTGATTTAAAAATATTTCTGTTTAGACTCTAAGACCAAAGGATTAACTGTACCCAACTATAAAGCCTCAAAATAAAATTATTTGATCATTGCGGTATTCAGGCTAAACTGTAGACAGAAGCCCTGATTGATAAAATTTATCTAAAAATGTTTTGTATATTTAATCTTTAATTTGAACATTTGTACCGCATTAGAAAAATGAGCAATTTAATCAACATAGCAGCGCACAATAATATGATGGACATTCTTTCCATCAACAGCATTGCTATGCCACTTTTTTCTCCTAGGAAAAACTTCAGGAATCTTTTTAGGGCCTAGTCCCTACTATTATAATGGACTTCCTACGCGGAGGTCTTACTACCCCAAGCATAATTATTTCTTTGAACATTCTGGAGTCAAACAGTTGGCAAGACAATATCGGGATTATAGCCACTTATGACTTCTCGATAAATACCAAAAATGGCAAAAAGTCAATTCATCATACAGCCTGCGGGAGTGCAGCACTGTAAATATGCTCAGACCATCGTGGATGAGATGGCATTATCAGCTCAAGCACGTGGCACAGGTATCGCAAAACGTTCCCCTGACTATATCACCCAAAAGATGATGGAAGGGAAAGCCGTTATCGCCCTTTCCAAAGAGGGAGAATGGGCAGGTTTCTGCTACATTGAAGCCTGGAGTCATGGTAAGTTCGTGGCCAACTCGGGCCTAATAGTCTCTCCTAATTTCAGAAAATCAGGTCTTGCCCGTGAAATTAAAAAAGCGGTCTTCAAGCTAAGCCGTTCCAAGTACCCTAATGCCAAAATTTTTGGCCTTACCACTGGAGCTGCTGTCATGAAAATCAACTCTGAATTAGGCTATGTACCGGTGAGTTATTCCGACTTAACAGATGATGAGGACTTCTGGAAAGGCTGTCAAAGCTGCGTAAATTATGAAATACTAAAGAGCAAAAACCGTCAAAACTGTCTTTGCACGGCCATGCTTTATGTGCCAAAAGACCAAAAGAAAAAAGAGGTTGCCCTTAAAAAAGACTTTGGTAAAAACCTTAATTTGTTCGAACGATTGGTACGAATGAAACGCGCCGTATTTACGAGTGTAAAAAAAAAGACGAATAAAACATTAGAATTAATATAAAATGAAAAAAGTTGTTTTAGCATACAGCGGTGGTTTGGACACCACTTTTTGCGCTATCCACCTGTCCAAAGAAAAAGGCTATGAAGTTCATGCCGTATTGGTTAATACTGGAGGATTCAGTGAAGAAGAGTTAAAAGCTACTGAGGAAAGGGCTGGCAAATTAGGGATTGCCTCTTTTGAAGTTTTGGATGTTACCCAAACTTATTATCAGGAAGTAATCAAATATTTGGTTTTCGGTAATGTGTTAAAAAACCAAACCTATCCTCTTTCTGTTAGTGCGGAAAGAATTTTGCAAGCCAAAGCCCTAGCTGAATATGCTAAAAAAATCGGAGCAAAATCAGTAGCTCATGGAAGTACAGGAGCTGGAAATGATCAAGTACGCTTTGATATGATCTTCCAAACTATTTTGCCTGAGGCAGAAATTATCACTCCGATCCGAGATTTGAAGTTAAGCCGTGAAGCTGAAATCGAATACCTCAAAAAACACGGAGTAGAAATGAACTTTGAAAAAGCGGCATATTCCATTAATAAAGGAATTTGGGGAACTTCTGTTGGCGGCAAAGAAACATTGACTTCAGGCGGTACTCTACCTGAGGAAGCCTACCCTACTCAGTTGACCAAAACCGAGCCTGAAACCATTACGCTCCAATTTGAATCTGGAGAGCTAAAAGGTGTCAATGGGAAAAAATATGATAATTCTGTAGAGGCAATTTTAAAGGTACAGGAATTGGCTGATCCATACGCTATCGGAAGAGACATCCACGTAGGAGACACCATTATTGGTATTAAAGGACGTGTAGGTTTTGAGGCTGCTGCTCCATTGATTATTATCAAAGCGCATCAACTATTGGAAAAACACACCTTAACGAAGTGGCAAACCTTCTGGAAAAACCAATTGTCTGAATTCTACGGAAACCATCTTCATGAAGGGCATTATTTGGACCCTGTCATGAGAAACTTAGAATCTTTCCTTCAAGACACGCAGACTTTTGTTACTGGAGAAGTAAAGGTAGCCCTAAAACCTTACCAATTCCAATTAATCGGCATCGAATCAGCACATGACCTGATGTCGGCTAAATTTGGTAGCTATGGTGAAATGAACAAAGGCTATACCGCAGAGGATGTCAAAGGGTTTACAAAAATCCTTGGTAACCAAACGGCTATTTTCCATAAAGTGAATCAAACCTTAGAAAATGATTAAAATCAAAACAGCCATTATTGGCGCTGCTGGATATACGGGAGGTGAATTATTACGCATCCTGATCAATCACCCCAATTGTGAGTTGGTCTATATCCATAGCAACAGCCAAAAAGGTAAAAAAATAGACGAAGTACACCCAGATCTGATCGGGGATTCCGATTTGGTCTTTACAGATGAAGTAAAGACAGAAGGACTTGACGCAGTGTTTTTGGGCTTACCACATGGACAAGCCAAAAGCTTTCTAGAAGAAAATAAATTCGATGATAATACAGTTATCATTGACCTGAGTACCGACTTTAGGAACGAATCCAATGGTTTCCTTTATGGTCTTCCTGAGGTCAATGCGCATAAAACAAAAGGGGCTAAACGAATTGCCAACCCTGGCTGTTTTGCTACCGGCATCCAATTGGCTTTAGCTCCCGCTATAGCTGCTGGATTGGCCAAAAAAGACATCCATATCACAGGGATAACAGGAAGTACTGGCGCTGGTAAAAAACTGAGCGAGACTACTCACTTTAGTCAGAGAAACCAAAATGTTTCGGTTTATAAACTCTTCACACATCAGCACCTAAAAGAAATCAAACAGACTTTTAGTCAGCTTCAAGAGGGGTTTGATCAAAACCTTTTGTTTGTACCCTATAGAGGTAATTTCTCAAGAGGCATCTGGATTACTGCTTACTTTCCATATGAAGGTTCTTTGGAAGATGCATATAAAGTTTATAACGAATTTTATAAAAAAGCAGCCTTTACCCACGTTTCCGAAATGGACATTGACCTAAAACAAGTAGTCAGCACCAACAAGTGCATCGTTCACTTAAAAAAGGAAGCTGATCAATTGGTGGTATATTCTGCCATTGACAACCTATTGAAAGGCGCATCTGGACAAGCGGTGCAAAACTATAACCTGGCTTTTGGGCTGGATGAAAAAGAAGGCTTAAAACTTAAAAGCGTAGCTTTTTAACCCACTAAAAGATGAAACCATTTGACGTATATCCTTTGATCAACGTTACCCCAGTGAAAGCTGCTGGCAGTAAAATCTGGGATGATCAAGGCACAGAATATTTAGACTTATACGGTGGCCATGCAGTAATCTCTATAGGGCATAGCCATCCACATTATACTAAAAGAATCAAAGAACAACTGGATAACATTGCCTTTTACTCCAACTCTGTTCAGATCCCGATCCAAAAGGAATTGGCGACTAAGTTGGGAGAAGTATCTGGCTATGCTGATTACGACCTTTTCCTTTGTAACTCAGGTGCTGAAGCAAACGAAAACGCCTTAAAACTAGCCTCTTTTGAAACTGGCAAAAAAGGATTTATTTCTTTTACCAAAGGCTTTCATGGAAGAACTGCTGGGGCTGTCGCGCTGACCGACAATCCTAAAATCATCGCTCCATTTAACGAGCATGACCAAGTGCATATCCTTCCATTTAATGAGCTTGACAAAGTTGAAAAGCAATTGGCCAAAGGTGATATCGCAGGAATCATTGTAGAAGGAATTCAAGGGGTTGGTGGTATTGTAGTGCCAAATCCAGAATTCCTGTTGGGTCTTTCCAAATTGGCCAAACAATACGGAGCTAAACTTATTCTTGACGAAGTCCAGTCCGGATATGCGAGAACGGGAAGGTTCTTTGCACATCAATGGGTAGAAGGCCTTAAACCAGATCTAATCACTGTAGCCAAAGGAATGGGCAATGGTTTTCCTATTGGTGGTGTCTTGATCAGTCCGGAGTTCAAAGCTTCACATGGGCTCCTGGGAACGACATTTGGAGGAAATCATTTAGCATGTGCAGCGGCTTTGGCTGTTTTGGAAGTAATAGAAGAAGAAAATTTGATTGAGGCTGCTGCCCAAAACGGTGAGGTGCTAATGAAGGAATTGAGTGCCATTGAAGGAGTCACTGAAGTGAGGGGAAAAGGTTTGATGATCGGTTTTGACTTAGCTGTTGAAGCGGCTCCTGTCCGTTCTGCCTTGATCCATGAACATAAAATATTCACTGGCAGCTCTGGTGGAAAACACACAATTCGTTTGCTTCCACCGCTGAATATTGAAACAAAAGCTTTAACTTTATTTATACAGAAATTAAAAGCCGTTTTGACTACAAATAAGGTCCATTAACTGGCCCTCATTTTCCTAAAACATTTTCACCAAAGCGTTCATTTTACTAAAAAATGGACGCTTTGTCTTAACGGTTTTCTCATAGCCAAAAAAACTTAACCAATGAAATACTACACCCAATTTGAAAACAAAAGCCTAGCTGATCAGCTGATCCAAAAAGCATTGGAATACAAATCAAATCCATTGATGGATAAGACGCTAGGTACTGGAAAGAGAATTGGACTATTATTTTTGAATCCTAGTCTTCGGACACGTGTCAGTACACAGATTGCGGCCTCCAACTTAGGCATGGAAGTCATTGTCCTCAATATGGACAAAGAAGGATGGGCACTTGAAATGGAAGATGGTGCCATTATGAACCAAGGTAAAGTAGAACATATCCGGGATGCTGCAGGTGTCTTAGGTAGTTACTTCGATGTTTTGGCTCTTCGGGCCTTTCCATCACTGACCAACAAATCTGAAGACAGCGAGGATTTCATCCTTAACCAGTTTATCAAACACAGTGGCCTTCCGGTCATCAGCCTTGAAAGTGCTATCAGACACCCTTTGCAAAGTTTGGCTGACATGGTCACCATCGATGAGCACAAGAAAAAAGAAAAGCCTAAAGTAGTGCTTACTTGGGCTCCTCACATCAAGGCCATCCCCCATGCCGTGGCCAATTCCTTTGCTGAATGGTCAATTGGATGTGGCCATGATGTAACCATCACTCACCCTGAAGGATATGAACTAGACGAAAGGTTTACACATGGAGCAACCATTGAACATGATCAGGATAAAGCTTTGGCCGATGCTGATTTTGTTTATGTCAAAAACTGGAGTGCCTTTAACGAATATGGTAAAATCCTTTGCACTGATGAGTCTTGGATGCTTACCGAGCAAAAGCTCTTTAAAGCTCCCAATGCCAAAGTCATGCACTGCCTTCCTGTAAGAAGAAATGTAGAACTGTCAGATGAAATATTGGACGGCTCAAGAAGTCTGGTCCAATACCAAGCCCAAAACAGAATTTATGCTGCTCAGGCTGCATTAAGTAATATTTTGAAATAACCCCTACCACTAACAACCGCATAAAATGAAAATCAGTATTGTAAAAATAGGAGGAAACGTCATTGACGATCCACAAAAACTTGATGAGTTTTTGTACCTGTTTGCCAGATTGGAAGGAAAGAAAATCTTGGTCCATGGCGGAGGAGTCATGGCCTCAAAATTTGGAGAGCGATTGGGTATCCAGCCTAACATGGTAGACGGAAGAAGAATCACCGATGCAGAAACACTGGATGTGGTTACTATGGTCTATGGAGGTCTGATCAATAAAAAAATCGTCGCTAAACTCCAGGCGCTTGAGCAAAATGCCTTAGGGTTTACCGGTGCAGATGGCAACTTGATCAGATCTGCCAAAAGACCGGTAAAGGATATTGACTATGGTTTCGTAGGTGATGTCAAAGAAGTCGACACGGAGCTTTTGGACACCTTACTTGAAAAAGACATCATTCCAGTGGTCTCAGCCATAACCCATGACAAAAAGGGAAACCTGCTAAATACCAACGCCGACACAATAGCCTCCGAAATAGCCACTTCAATGGCTGTAAAGAACACCGTGAGGCTTTATTTCTGTTTCAATAAAGCAGGTGTGCTTATCGACGAAAACAATGATGATTCTGTCGTCCCCAAGATCAATGAAGACATCTATGATGAATTGAAAAAAGACAAGGTAATCCATTCTGGAATGATTCCTAAATTGGACAATGCTTTTAGTGCTTTGGATAAAGGAGTTAGCAATGTATGGTTGGGCAAGGCAGAGAATTTGGTTTTGGCTGCAAAAGGCAAAAAATCAGGCACCAATATCGAAAAGCATCGCTACGACCTTTATTGAGTTGTGGATTCCCAACGTTGGATAATCCACCATTACTCATCTTTGATAATTTTAACCTTTAAACAGATCCTGCTGATTCATGCATAAGCTTAAAGAAGAAGCAAAAGAACTTCTCCAGCAACTGATTGAAACGCCTTCTTTGAGTCGAGAGGAGGAAAACACCGCTCAATTGCTTTCCGATTACCTTGTTTCAAAAGGGATAAAGGTCAATAGACAATTCAATAATATTTGGGCTGTCAATAAGCATTTTGACCCACAGCTTCCTTCAGTTTTACTCAATTCCCATCACGATACTGTAAAACCCAATAATGGTTATACCAAGGATCCTTACAAAGCAATCATCGAGGATGGAAAACTCTATGGCTTGGGGAGCAATGATGCTGGAGGTTGCTTGGTCAGCTTAATAGCAGCATTCGTTTATTTTTATGAAAAAAAGCTTCCCTACAATTTGATTTTGGCTGCAACCGCAGAAGAAGAAATAAGCGGCAAAAATGGTATTGCTGCACTTCTACCAGAATTACCTCCTATTGATTTGGCGATTGTAGGAGAACCTACCCTTTTGGACGTCGCTGTCGCTGAGAAGGGACTCATGGTCATTGATGCTACCGTAACTGGAAAGGCTGGACATGCGGCAAGAAATGAGGGAATCAACGCCTTATATGAAGCATTGCCTGACTTAAACCTGATTAAAGATTACCGTTTTGAAAAAGTGTCTGATTACTTAGGAGAAAGTAAAGTTTCTGCTACCATCATTCAATCGGGTTCGCAGCACAATGTCGTGCCAGACAAATGTGTTTACACCCTAGATGTGCGCGTTACGGACAGTTATACTCTTCAAGAAGCTTTGGATGAACTAAAAAGAGTGCTAAAGGCTGATTTGCAGCCTAGGTCCATGCGACTCAACTCCTCCGCTTTACCTAAAGCCCATAAAATTTGGGATGTAATCCATAAGATGAACCTAAAATGCTATGGAAGTCCTACCCTTTCGGATCAGGCTTTGATCTCCTACCCATCCATCAAAATTGGGCCTGGGGACTCAGCTAGATCCCATACCCCTGACGAATTCATCCATTTGGAAGAAATCAATCAGGGAATCGATAGATATATTGCTATTTTGCAACATTATTTTGATCAAAACTAGAAACTAATACTCCCTACATTTAGGGAAAAGTAAATACGAGCATGAAACTTTGGCAGAAAAACACCACCAGTACCAAGGAAGTAGAACAATTCACCATTGGACGTGACCCAGAATTCGATATAGTTTTGGCACCTTTTGATGTGTTAGGGTCTTTGGCTCATGCCACCATGTTGGAAAGTATCGGACTACTGACCAAGGAAGAATTGGCTACTTTAAAAAAGGGGCTTAGAGAAATCTATGCTGAAATAGAAGCGGGTACTTTTAAGATTGATCCGGGCGTGGAAGATGTGCATTCACAAGTAGAGTTCTTGTTGACTGAAAGGTTTGGAGATGTAGGTAAAAAATTACACAGTGGCCGATCCAGAAATGATCAAGTGGCAGTGGACCTTAAGCTATACTATAGATCAGAGATCCAAAGTGTTTTAGAAGCCACTAAATCCCTATTTGATCTTTTGATTGAATTGGCGGAAAAACATAAAAATGCCCTGATGCCCGGCTATACCCATACTCAGTTGGCCATGCCTTCCTCATTTGGTCTTTGGTTTGGCTCTCTTGCTGAGGCTTTGGCTGAAGATCTGGAACTTTGGCAAGCCGCTTACAATTTGGCAGATAAAAATCCCTTGGGTTCTGCTGCGGGATATGGTTCCTCTTTTCCACTAAACAGAACCATGACCACTCAACTTTTGGGCTTTAAAGAAATGCACTACAATGTCATCAATGCCCAAAACAACCGTGGAAAAACAGAAAAGGTCATCGCCTTTGCCATGGCAGGCTTAGCTGGTACGCTTAATCGTCTGGCTGCAGATACGATTATTTTCATGAACCAACACTTTGGTTTTGTGAAATTTCCGGATAATCTCACTACGGGTTCCAGCATCATGCCCCATAAGAAAAATCCAGATGTATTTGAACTGATCCGTGCCAAGGCCAACCAAATCCAAAGTGGACCTCAAAACCTAATGATGCAGATGACCAATACCACTACTGGTTATCACCGTGATCTGCAATTATTAAAAGAAACTACCTTTCCAGACTTTGAAAAACTGAAAGATTGCCTACAAATTACCGAGTTTATGCTGGAGCATATTGAGATTAAATCAGGCTTGTTGGAAGATAAGTTTTACAAGCATTTGTTCAGTGTGGAAGAAGTCAATCGTTTAGTATTGGAGGGCACTCCTTTTCGCGATGCCTATAAACAAGTGGGGTTGGCCATTGAAAATGATGATTTTGCTCCATCACATACAGTGAAACACAGCCATGAGGGAAGCATTGGCCAGCTTTGTTTGGAGGAAATCAAACAAAAAATGGATACCGCATTGGCAAAATTTGATTTTGAAAACATAGCATCCAGTTATCAAAAACTCTTGGAAGAATAATAATAGATTTTAGATACTAGAGAGCAGAAAAAATGACGTATTACTTTAGCCCCTAAAAGGCTGTTGTAATGCGTCATTTGTCTTCATAATAGATACTAAATCCTCTTTTTCCATTGTCTTCTTTCGTATAAATTCGTTATTTTGAATTCATAAATTTTTGAGCGGTGCCGTACAAAGAGAGAGAAATAGAAAAAAAATATTATTCCATTGGTGAAGTGGCTGATAAATTCAAGGTAGCTACTTCCTTAATCCGCTATTGGGAGGGTGAATTTGACATCATCAAGCCCAAAAAAGACAAAAAAGGCAACCGCAGGTTTACCAAGGAAGACATCGAGAAAATCGGTCTGATTTTTCACTTGGTAAAAGAAAAAGGCTACACCTTGCAAGGAGCTCAGGAAATCATCAAAAAAGACCACTATGAGATTTCTGACAAAGCCAGCATGGTCAATCGCCTGAACCAGATCAAGGACTTTTTAATCGAAATCAGGAACAATCTCAATGTCAAGAACGAATTATGAACAACTCCTATATGCCATTGCCTTAAGCCTAGTCCCTAATCTCGGGCCTTATATTTACAAAAACATTATTAGCTACTGTGGTTCTGCCATGCAGTTTTTTAACATGCCTAATGGCAAAGCAAGTAAAATCCCCGGTATTGGCCCAAAGCTATTGGCTATTCGAAAAGAAAAGGATCAGTTCCTCAAAGAAGCTGAAAAAATCCTAGAAGATTGTCTGAAAAATAACCTCAAAATCCAAACCTATCAAGACAGCTCTTACCCTAAAAGGTTAAAGTCATTTGTCGATGCACCTGTCCTGCTTTTCTCTAAAGGGAATGTAAACTTTAATGCAGCAAAGACTATCGGCATCGTGGGTACACGCAATGCTTCCGAATATGGCAAAACCACTACCAGAAAAATCGTAGAAGGGGTTGCCCCTTTTTCACCAACCATCATCAGTGGATTGGCCTATGGCATTGATATCACTGCACATCGGGCCGCTTTGGAATTTGATTTGCCGACCATTGCGGTATTGGGCAATTCTTTGGAAAAAATCTATCCAGCAGCTCACAAAAGTACAGCGAGCAGTATGTTCCCAAATGGAGGACTGGTTTCAGAATATAAAGTGGGAACAGCACTCAACCCGAATAATTTCCCCGCTAGAAACCGCATCATCGCTGGACTTTCCGATGCCTTGGTTGTGGTCGAGGCAGCAAAAAAAGGTGGTGCTTTGATCACGGCAGAAATTGCTTTCAGCTATAACAAGGAAGTCTTTGCAGTGCCTGGAAACCTCCAAAACACTTATAGCGAAGGCTGCAATAATTTGATACGCTATATGAAAGCCAGCATTTACACTGGACCAAAAGACATTCAGGAAGCCCTATCTTGGGAAGCTGGGAATGGTGTGGAAAGCGCTGTCAAACAAAATAAAATTGACCTCAGTCAGTTCTCTACAAACGAACAAACAGTTCTAAAACTGCTCTCGGAAAATCAGGAATTAGAAATTGACAGGCTCAGTTGGCAAAGCCAAATTCCTATTTCCCAATTGGCTTCACTCCTGCTTAACCTGGAATTCCAAGGGCTGATCAAGTCCTTACCTGGCAAGAAGTATGTGATGGGGTAAAAACGACTAGTCAATCCAACAATCAAACCTACTAAACTTTTGAAATTTGAAATTCAGAAGAAAATATGAATAGCTCTATTAATCAATGGCCACGCTACTTCTGACTTGGTGTAATTTGCAATTATACTTCTCAATTTTTCTTAGCGCCCTATGCTGTCAAACTTAACCAAAAACAAACTTGGCCAATTTCATGGCCTCACCAAATTCTTCCATATTCAAATTCAGATGATGACCTTCCTTTTCCAAAACTTCAATCATCACTTCTGTGGCCACATTGCCCACCAGTTCATCTTTGGCCATAGGACAACCACCAAATCCCTTGATGGCACCATCAAATCGCCTGCACCCTCCCTTTAAGCCTGCTTGGATTTTCTCAGCAATGCCTTCTGGTCTACTGTGAAAATGTGCTCCAAACTCTATTTCAGGATAAGCTTGAATGTTTGTTTCAAATAGCTCCTCAATCAATTTGGGCTCCGCTACGCCAATAGTGTCTGACAAAGCGATAATTTTAATTCCCACAGCATCCAATTTCCCAACAAACTCAGCTACAATATCCGCTGAAAAAGCTTCCCCATAAGGATTGCCAAATCCCATACTCAAATAGGTAACAAAAGTCTTACCCTTGATTTCACAGAGATTCTGAATATCCTCGACCGTCTCCAAAGCCTCAGCAATACTTTTGTTGGTATTTCTTTGCTGGAAAGTTTCTGAAATGGACAAAGGAAAACCCAAACAATCAATCTCCTCAAAATGTAAAGCATCCTCAGCCCCTCTCTTATTAGCCACTATTGCCAATAATTTCGATTTAGAATGGAACAAATCCAATAACTCCAACAGTTCTGCTGTATCCCTCATCTGGGGCATGGCCTTGGGGCTGACAAAACTCCCAAAATCCACGGTATCAAAGCCTACCTCTAAAAGTTGGTTGATGTAGGCCGCTTTGATCGCCGTATCAATAAATTCTTCTCGTCCCTGCATGGCATCTCTGGGACATTCTATGATCTTCATAAGGATGTACTTCGAATTCTAAATGATCGAAGTTAAAGAAATTAATTGGGAATTGATGTTTTTTAGACTTCAGGTGGAACATGACTTCTTTCTATAAATTCTCTCACTAAAAAAGATAAAGGCCTCTTGTCTTTGGCAATTACCTTCTTTCAAAAAACCTCCATTATAGTCCGCTTATATTCTTAAATTAAGTAAGAAGAATATTAGCAAAGCTTTTAACCCAAACCCGCAACCAAAATAACCATGGCAAGTATTAAATCATTACTGCTGTTTTTACTGCTAGCGCTCATTTCACTTTCTGCCATTTGTCAAAACGCCCCCACTGAAGTCGCTGGCATCCCCATTAATTATGATGAATCAAAGGTTCCTGACTTCAGGCTTCCTGATCCTTTGATTTTACAAAATGGAAAGCCGGTTACTTCTTCAAAAATATGGTATAAAAAAAGAAGACCAGAAATCCTTAACCTATTTGAAAATGAGCAATTTGGGAAATCACCTAAACGCAATAAGCTCAACTACAAAATACAAGAAGCTGGTTCTTCGGCTTTGGGAGGATTAGCGGTAAGAAAACAAATTACACTTTACTTTACCGAAGACACCTCAAATTACAAAGCAGACCTGCTCATCTATCTACCTGCGGAAAGCGAATCTCCTTCTCCAATATTATTAAAAATCGGATTTACGGCTAATGCACTTTCAGTGGATGACCCGGCAGTAAGGGAAGGCCTAATCTGGAACAGAGAAGGCAAGCAAATCCCAGCTTCTGAAGGAAGAAGGTTTGGTTCTTTTGATGTGGAAAAATTCATTTCAAATGGCATTGGTGTAGCTTTTATCTACTATGGAGATATTGAACCAGATTTCCCTGAAGGCATCCAGTACGGAATCAGAGGCCATTATCTCAAGCCAGGGACTGATTGGCCCGCTCCTGACGAATGGGGCACTATTTCGGCTTGGGCCTGGGGCTTAAGCTATGCCATGGATTACTTGGAAACTGACCTACAGGTGGATGCAGAAAAAGTGGCACTTTTTGGAGTTTCCCGTTTAGGAAAAACCGTTCTGTGGGCAGGAGCCAAAGATGAACGATTCGGTATGGTCATCGCCAGTTGTTCTGGAGAAGGAGGAGCAGCACTGTCTCGACGTCAATATGGAGAAACTATCGAACATATGATCGCTCCGTCAAGGTACTTTTATCAATTTGCCGGTAACCGAGCCAAATATGGTGGTGATCCCAATTCCTGTCCTGTAGATGCTCACATGTTATTGTCACTTATTGCTCCCAGACCCTTGCTCTTACAAACTGGCGACACGGACAACTGGTCTGACCCCAAAGGGGAATTTGAAGCGGCTGTCGCTGCCGGGCCTGTTTATGAGTTATTAGGAAAAGAAGCTTTACCCACTGACACTTGGCCATCAGCGGGCACTGCCATTCTAAATGATCTTGGCTATTATATGCATGCTGGTGGACATGGTACTGTTCCTGATGACTATGATGTGTTTATTGATTTTATGAAAATGCATTTTGATACTTCAAAGTAGAAGCACTTTCTGTCCTCTCTATTTTCTTACAGACATAACACTCCCTATTATGATGAAATTATTCTTAACCACCTGCTTCCTAATATTGATTGCTTCTTTCAACTGCTACAGCCAGCTTCCTCCCATTTTTGGCCCTGAATACGATGAAATTGCCCAAAGGGACGAAATGACCCGTACCTTTATTTCTCCTCTTCGCGTCATGTGGACCTCCGATAGCACTGGAGAGCTTATCAAAAATACAAAAGTATTGCTAAAAATGGGAAATAGCCAAACCAGCATGAGTCGCCAAACACAATTTTGCGCCATTAAAACCACCGCTGCTGATACTGCTTCAATCCTTTTGGACTATGGCAAAGAACTACACGGGGGCTTGCAGTTGGTTATGGGAGGCTCCTCCCGCCGGGAGCCCTCACTGGTGCGAATTCGCTTTGGTGAATCAGTGGGTGAAGCCAACAGCCAAACCTACAATTCAGACTGGTTAATGGGCTACTCTACTGACGATCATGCCAAAAGGGATATTATTATGGAAATTCCCAGAGATGGCATGATTGAAATTGGCAATACAGGATTCCGCTTTGTCCGCATCGACCTTCTTCAGCCCAACACTTTGATCAACCTTAAGGAGGCTAGGGCGATTTTGCGTTACCGGGACATTCCCTACCTAGGCTCTTTCAAAAGCAGTAATCCCAGACTGGACTCTATTTGGTTAACGGGAGCCTATACCACCCATTTGAATATGCAGGAGTATCTTTGGGATGGTATCAAACGCGATCGCTTAGTCTGGCTGGGAGACTTCCATCCAGAACTGGCCACCATTACCAAAGTTTTTGGTTACAATGAAGTAATTCCGCGTAGCTTGGATCTCGCTTGTCAACAATATCCTTTGCCCAATTGGATGAACAATATGACCTCTTATTCTTTTTGGTACTTGATCATCCACCATGACTGGTACATGCATAATGGTGATTTTGACTTCTTGAACAAGCATCGTGATTACATCATTGGCTTGATTGACCAAATAGCAGCTAAAATTGATACCGATGGGACCGAAACATTAGGTAGATTCCGTTTTTTAGACTGGCCCTCCACTCCAAACAAAGAAGGAGTTGAAGCTGGTTATCGGGCACTATTAACTTGGGCACTTAAGGACGCTCAAAAGCTTTGTAAAGTACTTGATGAACCAGAAGCCTTGAAAACTTGTACTACCGCTATCCAAAAACTAAATAATCAAATTAAAGACCATAATAACCTCAAACAAGCCGCAGCATTAATGGCTATAGCAGGTATCCTAGACCCGGTCAAAGCGAGTCAAGAAGTCATTGCTGTGGATGGACCTTCTCGCTTCTCTACTTTTTATGGTTTATATATGCTTGATGCTTTATCCATGGCTGAAATGCACAAAGATGCTTTGGATATCATTTTGGCTTACTGGGGAGGAATGCTAGACATGGGAGCCACAACTTTCTGGGAGGATTTTAATGTGGAGTGGATGGAAAACACAGCCCGTCTCGATGAGTTTACACCTGAAGGCATGAATGACATCCACGGTTCTTTTGGCGATTACTGCTACCCAAGCTACCGCCATAGCCTTTGCCATGGCTGGTCATCAGGAGTCACCGCTTGGCTCACCAATAATGTCCTTGGCATTAAAGTTATGGAAGCAGGTTGCAAAACGCTCAAAATAGAACCTCATCTAGACAACCTGGATTGGGTAGAGGGCACCTTCCCTACTCCTCTGGGAGTGGTCAAGGTCAAACATGTCAAATTAGAGAATGGCGAAATCCAATCCACCATAGATGCTCCAGAAGGTATCAAGATCATTTGATCACTACCCTAATGATTTGATTAACATCAAGATTAAAAAATACCTCAAGTGGGGTATTTTTTAATAACTAAGTATTTGATATTTTTAAAATCGACTTTTGTTAAAAAGCCCGAGGTGAGGCCAAAAAATTTATGTTCATCCTAAATCAAATCAACAAAGTGCATAAGTGTGAGCCCATTAATGGAATTTTGTAAAAAGAAATGTTTTCGAATTTAATTGAGCTGAAAATAATCATGATTACTATCAAAAGGTTTGATTATAAAAAAGGCCAAATCAACTACATGAAAAGTAAAATACTCTTCCTATTACCAATATTGGTTGGGATATCTTGTGAGGTTTCACAAGCTCAATCATGTATTCTATCGACTGGAGGCGAAACATCAAACAACTCAGGAACTGTCAGCTATTCTATCGGACAAACGGTCTTTAACAATTATTACAACGAAAACTTATCTTTAATAGAAGGCATCCAGCAACCTTATCAAATCTCTATTATTCTAAAATCTGAGGAACCAAATGAGAATATTAAATTAAAAGCATACCCAAATCCATCAACCGATCACATTACCCTAAAAGTCACTGGTCACGAACTGAGAGGTTTGGCTTATCTGTTTTATAACTCTTTGGGACAAGTGCTAGCCACAGATTTAATATCAGAAGAAGAAACCATCATATACACAAAGGATTTATCACCGGCTTCCTATTTTTTAGTTGTAACTGATAAGAAATCCATCATAAAAACATTTAAAATCTTAAAAAAGTAACTTGGATATGAAAAACATTTATGCATTGCTTGTGCTTTTATCCATTTCATTTACTGCCTTGGCCCAAGCTCCTCAAAAAATGAGCTATCAAGCAGTAATAAGAGACGCTAACCATGAATTAGTGAGGGACGCTATGATCGGAATCCAAATAAGTATCATTAAAGGATCTGCATCCGGTTCCATCATTTACTCAGAAACCTACACTTCCAAAACAAATACAAATGGGCTGGTAAGCTTAGAAATTGGGACTGGTGAAGTGAAACAAGGCATTTTTTCTGAAATTGATTGGGGCAACGGATCTTATTTTATCAAAACCGAAACTGATCCTTCAGGAGGTACCAATTATTCCATTTCTGGGATAAGTCAATTATTAAGCGTTCCTTATGCCCTTTATGCCGAAAATGCAGGTGGATTGGGATGGAAAGTAAAAGGAGACACGGTTTACACAGACCTAAGTGTTCTGATTGGAACTAGTAACATTGACGATATCACCCCTTTTCACGCTAAAATTCCTCCTGGACTTTCGACAGGAGTAGCTATTGAGGGCTCTTCTATAGATAAAGGAAACCCAAGTATTCGATTTTATAACGAAGAAACAAGAGCTTCAGCTTTAGGTGTTTCCTTAGGTGGAAATGGCTACTTTTCTAGAAATGCAAAACTAGGTGATTTTGTTATCAGGTCAGAAGGTAATAACATCATCTTTGCCACCAACCCAACGAATGACTTTGAATCAATACTAATCATTTCGCAAGAAGAAAATGTAGGTATAGGCACCACTACTCCCAAAAGAAAACTTCATGTGAAAGATGTATTAAGACTAGAACCAAGAAACAGTGCTCCAGAAAATCCAGAGAAAGGAGACATGTACATGGACAATATCTCAAACAAACTAATGGTCTATGATGGTACGCAATGGCAATCCTGCTGGTAAGCACGATATACCAAAGGCTAGTTTAAAACTTGATCTAACGTATACTGTCATAAGCTAAAAGGTGAGCGTAGTAATTGAATAAGGTTAACCATTTTCATCAATACTAAAATTTAGCACTCTCCTGTTCTCCAATCTTTATTATAAGTCCACATTAATTTTTAATTTGCAAATCGTTTTGACATAGGGTTAACCAAAAAATCAGCATGCAAATCAATTTCAAAAAAGAGGTATTACCACACCTCTTAGGGATCGTTTCTTTTTATACTTTGATCGTCCTATATTTTTCCCCGATTATGTTTGAAGGGAAAATGATTTTCCAAAGCGATATCCTTCAGTGGGAAGGTTCGGCCAAAGAAATCCAAGACTTTAGAGAAGAAACCGGTGAGGAAGCCCTATGGAGCAACCGCATGTTTGGTGGCATGCCTGCTTACCTGATCAACACTGAATACCCTGGCGATATATCCAGAGCTGTTATAAGTGTAATAACACTTGGACTCCCCCACCCAATTAATGGTCTATTTTTCGGAATGGTCGCTATGTATATCCTACTTTTGACCTTCAAAATACGGCCAGAAATATCTGTCATGGGTGCTTGGGCTTTTGCCTTTAACACTTTCAATATGCTTAGCCTAGAGGCTGGGCACAATGCCAAAATATGGGCAATTTGTTTGATCCCACTTATTCTGGCCGGAATCCACATGGCTTTTGGAGGGAAAAAGCTATTGGGCTTTGCAGTCACTGCTTTGGCTTTGATGTTGCAGATTCGCTTCAATCACCTTCAAATCACTTATTATACCTTGATCACTATCCTGATCTATGCCATTGGCCAGTTGGTATTTTATATCAAGGAAAAACAATTGCCTGAATTTGCTAAAACGGCAGGTATTCTGATCTTGGGTGGTTTATTGGCTGTCGGGGCCAATTCAAACCGATTGCTGTCTGTATTGGAATATGGAAAGTACTCCATTCGTGGTGAAAAGACTTTAGAAGGTAATACCCAGAACGAAAGTGGCCTGAACAAAGAGTATGCCTTCAGTTGGTCTCAAGGTAAGCTGGAGTCCATGACTTTGCTCGTGCCAAATTTCTCCGGTGGTGCCAGTCAGGAAGCTTTGGGAGAGGATTCCAATACCGAAAAAGCTTTACAGCAAAACGGAGTCTCTGGAGCTCAACTCAGCAATTTTATCCAAGGTGCCCCAACCTATTGGGGAGACCAGCCTTTTACAGGAGGTCCTATTTATGGGAGTATCATAATGGTATTTTTGTTTGTGGTAGGGATCATCTACGCCCCTAAACGCTTCCGAAATATTTTTGTGGCAATCACCATCATTTCTTTGATGTTGGCATGGGGCAAAAACCTGGCATGGTTCAATTTCACCCTCTTCGATATTTTGCCTGGCTACAATAAATTCAGGGCCGTATCTATGGCTTTGGGCATCACGCTTTTTGCCATTCCGGTTTTGGGGTGCATTGGACTAGAAAACCTTTTCTCAGATTCAGACCAAAAGAGAAAGTTAAAAGGATTACTGATGTCATTTGCCATTGTTGGAGGAATCACCTTGCTCCTAATTGTTTTGGCTGGTGCATTTGGCTTCAAAGGAGCTGCTGATGCCAATTTCCCAGAATGGCTTACCAGTGCACTTCGGGCAGATAGAAAGGCCATGCTACAAAAAGATGCTTTTAGAAGTCTCGCCTTTATCACCTTGAGTGCAGGATTGATTTTCTTAGCCATTAAACAGAAGACTACTTATTTCTATGCAACTTTGGGGATAGCTGTATTGGTCATCACAGATGTTTGGTCCATCAATAAAAGGTATTTGAATGACGAATCATTAAAGAAAAATCCTAGCAGCAGCTACTTTACTCCCACTGCAGCTGATAAAAAGATCATGCAGGATGATGGGTATTTTAGGGTACTCAATCTCCAAAACACTTTCAAAGATGCCCGTACCAGCTATTTCTTCAATAGTCTTGGTGGTTATCATGGAGCAAAGATGCGCCGCTATCAGGACCTAATTGACAGGGTGCTTCAACCAGAAATCAACCAATTTATCCAAAAAGCACAAGAAGGTTCTTTTGACTATCAAAGCCTTAAGGCGGTCAATATGCTGAATACCAAATACATTTTGGCTGGACAAGGTGAGAATGGGGTATTCCAAAATTCACAAGCAAACGGACCAGCATGGTTTCCAAGTGAAATTGTTTCAGTCAGCTCTAATGAAGAAGAAATCCAGCAAATCCCTAATATAAACACTAAAACCCAAGCCACTGTCAACACTTCAGAATTTGAAGCCCAGGCTGGAGCTGGTTCAGTAAGTCTATCCCAATATCTACCTAATGAACTGAACTACTCGGTTAATGCAGAAAAAGGCGGCTTGGTGGTTTTCTCGGAAATCTACTATCCGGCAGGATGGAGTGCCACCATCAATGGAGAAGCTGCCGAAATCATTCGCACCAACTACCTTTTACGCGGGTTAATGGTACCTCAAGGAAAGTCTGAGGTGGTATTCAAATTTGAACCAAAAACCTATTATAGAGGTTCTTTTATAGCAGTTTCCTCCCAATATTTTATTATATTACTATTGATTGTAGGACTAGTAATGCCGTATATAAATCGCCCGAAAAATGGAAGAGAAGGATAAATATTTCAGCTATTACGACCAGTTTAATTCAGACCCAAAAAAGGATGAAATAAACGTGCTGCACCTACATATATTAGAAAAACTAGTAGGTGCAGGCTTGAAGTCCCATCATAAGGTTTTGGAGGCGGGCTGTGGATTGGGAGAGCTTAGCCATCTTATTGCACAAAAAGTTAAAAATGGACAAATCCTTAGTATTGATATCAGCCCAAGTAGCATAGACAAAGCTTCTGAGCTATGGAAAAAGCAAAAAAATCTCCAATTTAAAATAGCTGAAATGAAGGCGTTTGAAAATGATGGAGAGCATTATGATTTCTTTATTCTATCTGAAATTTTGCAGCAGGTCTCCAGGGATAAACACTTCAGGATTTTTGAAGGGATCAAAAGACATTCTCACGAAGATTCTGTGATTTTCATCAATTTGCCTACTCCCCAATTTTCAGAATGGAAGGCCCAAAATGACCCTGAGAGCCTTCAAGCTGTTGAGCCTTTTGTCAATATTGCGGACCTGATCCAAAGTATTAGTGCCAATGGTTTTTACTTGGACAAGGTAGTTCCCTATTCTGTTTTTTTTGAAGAAAACGATTTTCAATATTTCATTTTCAAACCCTTGAACATGCTTACCAACCCTACTCCCAAAAAGAAATGGGCTCTCACAAAGGAAAAGCTTCAGTTCAACCTGATGAACCTGCTGATGTAGTTGGCAGCTCAATCTTCCCTTATGTTAAAATACAGTGTCATTATTCCTGCGCATAATGAAGCGCAGTTTTTACCGGGTTTACTAGACTCATTGTCCAAACAAAGCTTAAAACCCGCTCAAGCTGTTATCGTTAACGATAATTCTACCGATACCACCGAAAGCATCATAGATGACTATCAAACTCGTTTTCCTTGGATCAGTAAAGTTAATAGTCAAACAGAAGCTTCTAGACTGCCTGGCAGCAAGGTGGTGGCTGCATTTGAAAAAGGTCTTGCACAAATTCAACAGCCTTATGACTTCATAGTCAAGCTGGATGCCGATTTGATTCTACCTGAAGACTACTTTGAGAAAGTGGCCCAAACTTTCGAAAATCATCCAAAAGCAGGTGTTGTTGGGGGTTTTGCCTATGAGTTGAAAAAAGGAAATTGGGAACTGAACCATCCCATGGGAAAAGACCATGTTCGCGGTGCATTCAAAGCCTATTCCAAAGCTTGTTTTGAGAAAATGAATGGATTGCGGTGCAGCATAGGCTGGGACACTATGGATGAGCTCCTAGCCCGATATCATGGTTTTGAAGTTATTACTTTGCCAGAATTAAAAGTAAAACACCTTCGACCTACCGGATCCTCTTACTCAAAAAAAGCCAAACACATGCAAGGTCAGGCCATGTATAAAATGCGCTATGGTTTGAGCATTGCTTTTTTGTCAATGGCCAAGGTGAGCTTAAAACAAAAAAAACCATCATATCTATGGGACAGTATGATTGGCTACTTCAAATCCTATTTCGATCGTACCCAAAGAGAAGTAACCAAGGAAGAAGGAAAGTTTATCCGTAACTACCGTTGGAAAAACATCTTTCAAAAGATCAGCGGTAAATAAATTGATTTTTCATAAGTTTGATCACTAAAAGCGACCGGTTGACCCTCAGTATGGCAAATCCTATCATTCAGGAACTCAAAAAAGAACAAGATAGAAGCATTCTCCCAAACAAAAATTGGCAGAGAGAAAAATCCGATGGACTGCAATATATCCGATACCGAGTTTTTCGTCCCTTGATCAAAGGGGTTTTCTATACTTATCGTTGGTGGAACAAACCAACCCCTTGGTTCGCCCCATCTGCGGTCAATTTTCTTAAAAAGTGGCTCAAAAAGGACATGGTAGGCCTGGAATTTGGCAGTGGTGCCAGCTCCAAATTCTTTGCACAAAAAATCAAACAATTGGTCAGCGTGGAACATCACCAAGGATGGTATGAACATGTTTCCCTGTGGTTCAAGGAAAATCAACTTGACAATATTGATTACAGGTTTATCCCTGAATCCCATGATTTTAAATCTATTGAGCTCCCTCTCTTTTTTGAAAAAAATGAGCTAAAAAGTGAAGACTACCAGTTCAAGCAACAATTCTGGGACTATTTCCATGTAGCAGATGAATTTCCAGATGAACATTTTGACTTCGTCCTTGTAGATGGCCGAGCCAGGGTGGCATGCCTTCTTAACTCCATTCCAAAGCTTAAATCAGGAGGTTTAATGATATTGGACAACTCTGATAGGCCGAGCTATCAACTGGCTTTTGAAGTACTTAAAAACTGGGAGCATTATACCTGCACTACGGGCCTTTCTGACACTACTTTTTGGATCAAACCATAAACTATGGGGATCATTAGGAAACAATCTTCACAGACTACCATCATTGCTTATGCAGGCATTTTGATAGGCTTTGTGGGTTCTGCACTACTGCGTCCTAAAGTATTATCAGAGGGAGAAATTGGCCTGCTCCAATTGGTCCTAAATACAACAGCCCTTTTTGCCTCAATCTTCACTTTGGGCACCAACTTAACCACCTTGAAAATGATCCCGGAATTCAGGGATAAGCCAGAAAAGAAAAAAAGCTTTATCAGCTTTTCGCTTTTGGTAGGTCTTGTGGGCACCACGCTGGCCGTTCCTGCTTTTTTGCTCACCAAAGCATTTATCTTCCAAACCCAAGATGGAGGTTTTGAAGGATTTAATTACAACCCTACCTTTTACTGGGGAATCATAGTGGTGATTGGTTTTCGGGTGTTCCAATATATTTTGGACGCTTATTTACGCACCAACCATCAACCCTTGCCCGGTGTTTTTGCCGAAAGCATTATCCAAAAATCATTGCCAATTATTGGTTTGATTCTGTTCTACTTCCAGTGGATCAGCTTTCAGCAATTGGTCTATTTTAACCTCGCTATTTTCGTATTGCCGGTGCTTATTTCTTTCATTATGCTAAAGAAAGCCAAAGCTTTTACACTAGGAAGACCAGGACCTTTTAGCCAAGAAGAAAAAAAGACCATAGCCGGCATCTCCTCCTCAGGGATTTTGGAAATTCTCAGCAGTAGCTTGATTTTGTATATCGACACCTATATGATTCAATGGTTGATGGGGGAAGATGCAGTGGGCATTTATGCTACCCTTTTCTTTTTTGGGGTGGTCATTAGTGTTCCGGCTAAAGCCATCAGAAGAGTTTCTATTGTGACCATATCGGAATCCATGGCAGAAGGAGATTTCAGAAACATTCAGGACATCTATAAAAAAAGCAGCCAAACCCTGCTAGTAGTCGGAGGCTTATTGTTTTTAGGCATTTGGTGCAATCGCTACAGCGTGGGCAGCTACCTAGGAGAAAGTTATGCCATGGCCTTACCCGTATTGCTTTTTACGGCCATTGCCCAATTGGTGGACTGCATCACTTCTGTAAATTACCAGATCATTGCTGTTTCCAAACACTATTATTACAACCTTTTTATGGGCTTTTTGACCTTGGCCTTACTGGTGACCACCAATTACCTTTTGATCCCGGTCATGGGTGTGGCAGGTGCTGCCTTGGCCTCTTTGGTCAGTATGGTCTTGATCAACGGACTTAGATACTTATTCTTAAAACAGAAATACCAACTCAGCCCCTTCTCTGCGGGCAACCTAAAAACCATCCTTATTATCGGATTAATATTGCTTCTGATTGAGTGGATTCCCAACATGGAAAACATTTATCTGAACCTAATCTTCAAAGGGACTTTGGTACTTTCACTTTATATTCCGGCCGTCTATTTCACCAAGTGTTCCCCTGATTTTAATGTGGTGATGGATAAGTATTTGAGAAAATTAGGGATCAAGAAATAGCCTTTAACCATTCTTGTGTGGGAAGTACCAATTTTCGGGCTTTGGTATCAAACAAACCTATGATCATCTCCACTTCTGAGCAGCGATTCCCTTGACTGTCCACAATCCATTGTTCAATGGTGCCTACTTTCGACTTATAACTTGTGGTTTTGGAAAAAATGGTAATTTCTTCACGCAACTTTAACTCCTTGATAAACCTAATTTTAATTTCTAGAATTACCGGACCCAAACCTGTCTTTTTGATTTCCTTTAAGCCATAACCATTGTCCGTGATAAACTGCCACCGAGCCTCTTCATAGATTTCTAAATAGGTAGCGTTATTCACATGCCCAAAAGTATCCAGATGGAATTCCTTAATGATCATAGGGTATTCAAAAGTCTTACTTTCCATTTTCTGTAAAATAATAAGCGGTAAAAGATTTAGGTTTAAAATTCCAATCCAGCGGAGTTTTCTTTTATGAAAGGCAAAATAGCCAAAGTCTGAATACTTTTCTTGCTGAACTTTAATTATTCAAACCACCTCGCTTTATAGACCTTCATATCTGGAAAAGCCATCTTTTTGTTCGGTCCATAGAAAGTAACATGATGCGTCCACCAGCTTTTTTCGGGAATGGTCAACATATATTGCCCAGAATCATGCTCCCCCAAACTCTTGATATTTTCTGCATTAGGAATTTCCTCCAAACTACTGAACTCTTCTGAGGACAAGTCAAATTTCCATGCTCCCGTATGTTCTGTCAAAAGGAAGTCTTGCCCATCAGCGGTGAGCTGAAGATCGTGACCTCCTTCTCCGGGTATTTTCCATTCTTTCTGTAAAACCAAACTATTTGGGTCTGGCATGGTATACTCTCTTAACACATCATAACCTAAGGCGAAAAGTGAATTTCTTTCTTTGTGCCAAACCAGACCATGTGCTGAATACAAACTATCCTCAAACAACGGTTTCTCATTATTTTGGATATCAAAAAGCATGATCTTATTACCTGAGCTGTGGGTGGAAGCAGCAGCTACCAGCCTATTGCCAGGCAACATCTCCACTGAATGGGTATTGGGTACAGAAGCATAAAATAACACTTCTCTAGTCTCACTATCCAACATAGCTACCCCGCCAGAGGAAGAAGAGATCAAAATCTTTTTTCCTCCATCAATTGCTTTACAATCGTCCATAGTATTGAATTTCTTGTCCCGATATGCTGCTGGCAGGTCTTTAGCCTGATGTGCATCCCAGAACCAAACGACATGTGGTTTATCTTCTGTGGATTGTTCATAATCCACTAATAGAACCTTATGATCTCCACAAACTAGAAAAGTCTTTTGGGCCATGCTTGGGGTGCAGAATCCCAAAACCAAAGCTGTAAGAATTTGAAAACAATAAAATTTCATATATGTATTTTTTATTTACATATATACAAAGAATTCTTCTTAGACCACCATCTAATTGATGATCATTGGTTGATTCTTTTGTTAAATAAGTTGCCTCTCCCTAATTTGTCCTTCCTAAAAGTCAGAAAATAGTTAAGGATTAAGCTTTATAAGGAAATAAAAACCTGCTACTGCTATAATTCCTCCACTACCTTCTTTAAGCTATTTCGCACCGCTTCAGCAATGCTTCCTAGACTTTCATTTTCCACAGCACTCATGGAAGCTACTGGATCCACTGCAGCTACTTCAATAGTGTCATTACTCAATTCCTGAACCACCACATTACAGGGCAAAAACACTCCTATCTTATTTTCTGCCTCAATGGCCTTATGGGCGAAGTTAGGATTACAGGCACCTAGAATACGGTAATTCCTAAAATCCACATCCAGTTTTTTCTTAAAAGTTGCTTTGACATCAATGTCTGTAAGTACACCAAAGCCCTCTGCTTTCAAAGCTTCAATCACCAGATCAATCACTGCATCAAAAGAAATGTTATGAAGGGTTTTATTATAATAGTAATTCATGATTTCTTAATAGTTTGGTTAACTTTTAAGTTACAAAATACAAAAGCCCCATACTGTGACACAGGTCACATATCAATATAAAAAATTAAAATGACCACAGGTGAAAAGGATAAAAACAGATGGACTATATATCTTTTATTCAAGTTTAAAGGCTTAAACCTGAGCTCTAATCTCAATTAAAAAATGCCTGAACTGCTTCACAAACTTGCCTTACTTCCTTTTCTCCCAAATAGGGATGTAGGGGCAAGGACAGCGTAGTTTGGGCTATTTTATTGGCCATGGGAAAGTCTCCATCTCCTTCAAAAGGCTTGGTAGCCGAAACAGCCTTTGGATAATGAATGGCTGTACCTATCCCTTGCTTCTCCAAGTATTGTTTTAAGGCATCACGTTCCTCGCTTCTGATAGCAAAAATATGCGCATTATGGTCATCTTTTAAAATCCCGTCAGGCACTGTAATTCCCTTTAAATGTTGTAAATGTTCCAAGTATATTCCAGCAAGTTGTTTCCTCTTTTGCTGCCAGGCTAAAAAATATTCCATTTTTACATTCAAGAAGCCTGCTTGCAAACTATCGATTCGGCTATTTCTACCTACCAACTCATGTACATCTCTCTTTGATTGACCGTGTGTTAGCATTAACCTGATCTTGTTTGCCAAAGCATCATCACTGGTTATCACCAATCCTGCCTCACCAAGAGCTCCCATGTTTTTGGTTGGGTAAAAGCTAAAACAACCCATCTCTCCAAAAACACCAGCACTGTTACCCTCTTGAAAAGCACCAAAAGCTTGGGCAGCATCTTCGACCACTTTTATTCCCAAAGGTTGCGTAATTTGTATTAAGCGTTTCATATCCACCATCTTTCCATAAAGATGTACTGGCATTACAGCTTTGGTTTTTTCCGTGATTTGCTGCTCTAAAACATTAAGATCCAGCAGACCATATTGATCCACATCGCAAAAAACAGGCTCTGCTCCCACCATTTTGACCACTTCAGCTGTGGACACCCAGGTCAATGCAGGTACAATCACCTCATCTCCCGGCCCTATTTCCAATACTCTCAATGCCAATTCCATCGCATCGGTTCCATTAGCGCAGGCAATCGCATGAGGAACCTTCAAAAAGTCTTTCAAAGAGCTTTCCAGCAAGTCCACTTCTTCCCCGCCAGAGAAAATTCCCTTTTGCAACATTTTATTGAATTTTGCCTTAAGCTCATCAGCCAAATCGGCATGCATGTCTGCCAAATCAAGAAAGGGAATTCGAATTTTCATCCAGTAATTGGGCTAGTTTTTGGCTAAGGTATTTTCGTTCAAAATGGTCAATACTACTACTCGTCGTGCTCTTTACATCCTCCATGATTTGTTGCTCCAAGTAGGCTTGAATCTCATCCACAGACTCGTGCGAGAAGACCTTGCCTGCCTCGGCTTCCTGAATGATTTTGCTGGCATCACCTAGCGGGTCACCTAAAGCTACGATTGTCCTTCCAGTGGCAATATATTCGAAAAGTTTTCCCGGAATATTTCCTTTTGCATTTTTGGTATTGGTTAAGATCAATAAAAGCATATTCGCTTTTTCATAAAAAGCAAAAACCTTTTCGTGGGGCACATAACCGGGGAAATCCACACGTTCTGCTAGCCAAGGGTCTTCCTTTACAAAATGGCTAACCTTTTCGCTTACTCTACCCACAAAGGTCAATTTTACGGCTTTTTCCATTGGCTCAAATGCTTGTTTAAAAGCATTGAGAAAAGGGATAGGATTTCGAATAGCATCTATAATTCCCGTATAAACGATCTCAAAAACAGGCGATTCTGACTTTTTCTTTTGAAAGTCCTTGGGCAAATCAGCTGAATCAAAACCATTGGTGATCAAATCAATTTCTCTATGAGCAATTTTTGCCAACTCCTCTTGGAATGTAGGAGAAATGGTCACCACCTTATCGGCCTCTCTGAACACAGATTGCTCCAATCGCTCATGTCTCCTCCGAATAGACTTCATCATGGGCAATGTGTCTAAAAATTCCCAAGTGGACCAAGGATCACGAAAATCCGCTATCCATGGCAAGCCAGACTTTCTTTTAAGATCTCTTCCAATTAAGTGCATACTATGGGGAGGTCCTGTGGTGATAATGGCCTGGATGCTATTTTTCTCCACAATATCCAACAGGTAATTGACAGAAGGCTTTACCCAAAACACCCGTGGGTCAGGAATCATAGCATTGGCTCTCAGCCAGATGGAAGTCTGGTCAAACCAGTTCTTGTGCCGCTTTTCTATGAGCTTAGAAGGGTCTTCTGCCTTTCCCTTCTTTTTCTTTTTCAAAAATCGGAACACCCCATAAGGCTCCCAAATTGGAAATTTAATCACTTCCCAGTTGGGTGAAACCTCTTTGAGCATGGTCTCATCCTTAAGTTCAAAATCAGGATTTTCTGGTGTAAAAATCACTGGCTCCCAGCCATATTCAGGTAAAAATTTGGCAAACTTCAACCAACGTTGCACACCAGAACCTGCACTTGGTGGCCAGTAATACGTAATAATTAAGACCTTCTTGGAAATTTCCATTCAACAAAGATAGTGTTTTGGTGGAGAGTAAAAGCAGCCCAAAAACTTTACTTCATCAAGGAACGGTACTTTTCTAACAATAGGGCATGCATTTTTTTCCTACCATATTTAGCCGTCACATCCAAATACAGCTGATCCGTCAATCCCTGCATCACTTCTCTTTTGACATAAGCAAATTCTAGTGCATCCTTCAGCACTGCCTTGTCCTTGACAGGAAACACCAAGCCTGTTTTTTTATTGGTCACAATGTCTGTATTGCCCATGATATCAGAACAAATGATCGGCAGTTGCATCGCTGCAGCTTCCAAAAGGACATTGGGAAATCCTTCCCGATGAGAAGCATGCACCAACACATCGGATATGGCCATATAATGCTCCACATGATCTGACCAGTTGACCTGAACAATGCGGGGATGGTCTTCAATCTTTCTAATGGTTTCCTCATCAAGCGGATTCAATTCCTGCTCAAAATCCCCCAACAGCACCAATTTGGAATGATTGACTATTTTTGAATTCAAAAATGCCGTGACCAATTGATCTATTCCTTTATCTTTCACCAATCTTCCTACTGCTAAAATGATAAAATCATTGTCTCCCGGCATCACCCGCATGGTAGCGGCCACCAGGTGATTTTCCTTTAGATTATCCCTGTTAAATCGCTCCAAGTCAACCCCATTAGAGGAGCCTTCTCCCAACACCTCTACTTTTGTAGCTTCTGTAAGGTTTTCTTTGACAATAAAGTCCTGCAAGGACTTGGCGTTAGGCCAAACATGTGTGGCATGGCTGAAGGTCCACCTCTCCATGGTTTCCAAAAGTTTCCTTTTATTGTCCTTGGTCACCACATAAGGCAACCCAGCAACCGTATGGATCCTCACTTTCACCCCCGCAAATTTAGCCGCAATCATTCCCAAAAGCCCAGCCTTAGGCGTGTGGCTATGCACGATGTCAGGTTTTTCCTGCTTGAAAAGTTGGAACAATTTCCAAAGACAAACCAAATCATGAAGTGGAGTAATTTTTCTGGTAAATGGAATTACTGTATGTTCGCAGCCTTCTTTTCTCTTGACCTCGTTAACTTCCTTTCCATCAGCACTGACCATCAGGACATCCCAACCAGCGTCTTTCAAATATTTCATTTGGCCAGAAAGAAGTAATTTTAGGGAAATGGGTACAGTAGTAACGCGGATTATTTTCGGCATGAATTCTTGCTTTAAAAGGACAAATATAAACCTAAAAAGTGAAGGAATATATCTAAGAGATGAATTATAAATACAGCTTATTGTTCATCATCAAATATTTGACCAAAAAATAAAAAAGGTAGATAAATGGTTGACAGTACCTTACCACTGTCAACCATCCATAATAATCATTAAAGTCCTGCAGCTTCAAAAAGCACCTCTACAGGGTGTAGCGCCTTCCTTCCAGTTCCATCAGCAATCTGATGACGGCAGCTGGTTCCTGGAGCCGCAACAATCGTTTCAGGCGTAGCCTTTCTGACAGCTGGAAACAAGACCATCTCCCCAACTTTCATACTCACCTCATAATGTTCCTCTTCATACCCAAAAGATCCGGCCATTCCACAACAACCAGAAGGAATGGTTTCCAAGGTATAGTTTTCCGGTAAAGTCAACAGCTTCTGGGTAAATTGAACTGATGAAAGTGACTTTTGGTGGCAGTGCCCATGAAGCAATACTTTCTTGCTGGCCTTGGTAAACTGGTCTGCCGTAATATTTCCTCGCATGGCCTCCTTGGCCAAAAACTCATCCACCATCATACTGTTCCTTTTCAACTTCTTGGCATCTTCCACCAGATCGGCCCGAACCAACCTTGGATACTCATCCTTAAAGCTTAATATGGCTGATGGCTCGACTCCCACCAAAGGCTCATCCAAAGTCACCAAGTCTTTAAAGAGCTGCACATTTTTATTGGCCAGGTCTTTGGCCCTGTCCAATAGGCCCTTGGACATTGCCCCGCGACCACTTTCTGGGTGGTCAATCATCTTGACCTCATATCCCAAATGATGCAAAAGTTTAATGGCTTTGATTCCAATTTCTGTATCATTGAAATTGGTAAACTCATCAAAGAAAAAATGAACTGCACCCACTTTCTTTTGAGGCGTTGGAAGCTGGCTGTAATTCTTTTGGTACCACTTTTTGAGGTTAACCTTCGCAATGGTAGGCAAGTTTCTCTTTTCAGCCACTCCCAAAACTTTCTTCATCAATGACCCGGTTGATTTATTGGTCATAAAGAAGTTGGTCACACCAGGAACAAGGCTTCCCAGCTCATTCAGGTTATTGATATAAGCAAAAGCTTTACTTCTCAGTGGAACTCCATTTGTCTTTTGGTATTGATAAAGGAATTCTGCTTTCAAACTGGCCATATCAACATTGGAAGGACACTCAGAAGTACATCCCTTGCAGGACAGGCAAAGATCCATAACTTCTTTGATCTCTGGATGATCAAAGGGATTTTCCTTTGTGTTATTCGTCAAAAACTCCCGAAGGGTATTTGCCCGACCACGAGTAGTATCTCTTTCATTTCTGGTAGCCATATAGCTTGGGCACATGGTTCCTCCAGATATGGGCAGCTTACGACAATCCCCCGAACCATTGCATTTTTCAGCAGCCCTAAGTATCCCACCTACATGACCAAAGTCCAAAGCTGTATCGAACTCAGGTGTCTTCATATCCGGCTCGTACCGAAGAAAGCTGGTCATCGGAGCAGTATCTACAATCTTGCCTGGATTGAAAATATTATTGGGATCCCATGCTTGCTTGATCCTGCGGAAAAGCTGATAATTCTCCTCTCCAACCATAATAGGAATAAAAGCAGCCCTTACCCTACCATCACCATGCTCTCCACTGAGTGAGCCATCATATTTCTTGACCAGTTTGGCCACTGCCTCAGTAATTTTATAGAAATCTTCTACATCTTCAGACTTCTTTAGGTCAAGAATAGGCCGAAGGTGAATTTCCCCAGCACCGGCATGGGCATAGTGCACAGGCTTCTGTCCAAAACCTTTCATGATTTCACCGAACTCGTCAATAAAATCAGCCAAATCATCAATATCCACAGCCGTATCTTCAATACAAGCCACAGCCTTTTTATCTCCAGGAATATTGGCCAGCAAACCAAGACCTGCACTTCTCAGCGCCCAAACATTTTTGGTTCTCTCTCCAGTGATGATCGGGTAAGCATAACCCAACCCTGCAGCCTTCATACCATCAATCGTCCTCTGGGCTAAAGCCAAAGCCTCTTCCTCTGTTTCGCCTCGGAATTCTATCATCAAAATCCCCTCTGGATCGCCCTCTACAAAGTACCGGTTTTTACTTTGCTCAATATTTTCTTTGGTACAATCCAAAATAATTTTATCCATCAACTCACAAGCGGTGGGATGATTTTTCATGGCCAACTGGGTGGCCTTCATACTCTCATGTATGCTCTCAAAGTGAGCTGCCACCACCACATCTTTAGGGGCAGGAAGTGGGTCCACATGAATCTTTATTTCGGTAGTAAAAGCGAGGGTCCCTTCGGATCCACAAAGGAGCTTGCAAAAATCAAAAGCCGTATCAGTTTCTGAAAAGATTTCTGTTTCCAAAAGATAATCGACCGCATAACCTGTATTTCTCCTTTGGACAGAAGGCTTGGGAAACTGACTTCTAATATTTTCTTGATTGACTGGCTGAGCTAATTCATCATATATTTTTTGATATAGAGCTCCCTCCAAAGTTTCCAGTTGCTTTTTCTGCTCAAATTCCTCTTTGGATATTTTAGCAAAAGTTGCTACTGAGCCATCACTTAAAATGGTCTGCAACTCCAATGTATGCTCTCTGGTAGAGCCGTAAATAATAGAAGTAGTACCACAGGAATTGTTTCCTACCATCCCTCCGATCATCGCCCTATTGGCAGTGGAAGTGACGGGACTAAAGAAAAAGCCATGAGGTTTCAAAAAAGCATTTAGCTCATCCCTGACCACTCCCGGCTGTACCCTTACCCAACCTTCTTCTTTATTAAACTCAAGTATTTGTGTAAAATATTTTGAGACATCCACCACTATGCCATCACCTACACACTGTCCTGCCAAGGATGTCCCTGCGGTTCTAGGAATCAAGGATGTTTTATACTGCTTTGCAAATTGAATAAGTTTTTTGATATCTTCTTTGGTCTTCGGTAAGGCTACCGCCAAAGGTAATTCCCGATATACCGAGGCATCTGTGGCATAAAGGGTTTTCATCAATTGATCGTAATGCAAATCACCTTCTAAATCTTTGGCCAATTGGGCCAAAAAAGGTGACAAATTCTCTGGTTCGTTAGACATGCCATAAAATTAAGACAGTTAGACCAACTAATAAATAATAAAATGAAATATCTATTGAAAATCTTTGATCCCCACATTTATGAAGTTCACCAGAAGAAATATTACAACTTGTTTATCCCCACCCGTAAAATCAAGGGAAAACTAACGGGCTTCATTTTTTCAGCCCCCCATTTACTTCTCAAGTCCTCTTCAATCAAATCAACTGGATTGGTGCCGTTCTCTTTGATATAATGTTTGACCGCAGACCAAGTGTTTAGGTAACCTAACAACTCATCAAGACTCCAGCTTTCTTCAATGCTAAATTGAGGTGTTGCCAACTCTTCAAATTGAAAAGGGATGCTTTCGTAGGCCTCCTCGATATGCTTTCTTTCCGGATCCCAAAAGTCTCCCAACAAATCAGCATACAGGTATTTTATTTCTTTGTCCAGATCAGGTACATCCATCAAACCATAGCCGATTAAAGCTATTACCCCATTTGGTTTAAGCGTCCTATTTACTTCCTTAAAAAATGGATCAAAATCGAACCAATGTACCGCTTGTGCTACTGTAATTAAGTCAAAAGTATGGTCTGAAAATCCACTTTTCTCTGCTGGGCATTTTGTATAATAAACATTGGGTTTCCATGGCGCTTGAGCCATTTGCTGCTCACTGATATCGCTAGCTTCAACCCTTTCAAAATAATTGGAAAGAATTGAAGCAACTTGCCCATTCCCTGTCCCACAATCCCAAGCTGCTTTTCTGGTTTTCACTTGACTTATTAACCAGGCATAGAAGTTTTCAGGGTAAGTAGGGCGAAACTTCTCGTATTCTGATGCATGACCGGAAAAATTATCTTTCATAAAAATCATGGTTTAAATATTATCAAAAACTTCAGATTAACGCTTTTAGTTGCTCATACCTCTCCTTCAAATCCTTCACATCGTTCTCATCCAAGAAACTTTTCTCACCAGTGTGTAAAATCATATCGGCATGTTTTAGAATAATGTTTTTATGTTGGTCATCCTCTGCAAACTGAAAAATGGTTATCAGGGCTTCCATTAACCTGATAATTACCGCTGGACTATTGCTTCCATATTGACGGATCTGGTTAAATGCCACACTCATCACACCATCAAAACTAATCGTTTTGGTGACCAAACGCATCTCTCCCTCTCCATCAAAGTGATACGGGCTTGGTAGTCTTGCTGAAGTCAAATAGCAGATCACGTCAGTAAGTTTATCAATACAAGTAATGGCAGTAAAAGGATCATTGACCCCTGGAGAAAGAGCTCTTGCAGCTACTTCTACCATTTGCCTAATGGCAAACTCGGCATCTTGGGAAGATGTCCTTTTGTTGCCGATGATAAAAGAAGACCTAAAGCGATCCTCAAGCCCATCTTCAAATTTTCCAGATGTATGAATAATGATTAACTCCTGTTTTTCTACTATGAAATTGCCAGCGTGCTTCTTGACTTCTACTATTCCTTGAACCTCCTTGGCCAGTTCCATTAATTTATGATGATCGATGGATTGAAGGTAGCCGCTTCTTCTAGATTTAAGGGAGTATTCTTGTTTTAGGTCAGCTTTTCTTGCTGCTAGCATTCCTTCATCGAAAGTAGGCGGTTCATGGTCATTGTTATCTTTGGCTGGAAAAAGACGCTTAAAATTTTTGTGAAGGTTATTATTCACATTGGAAATCACTTGATCAGCTTGAATACTAACTGAAATGTGATGGATAAAAATGACCAGTAAAAATATATTGACTATGGCAAGAAAAATCGCAAAAATGATGGAAACATTTGGAACAAAACCCAACTCTTCCCCCGACTTTACCGCCCTCAAAACCAATAAGCAATAGTTAAAGGTGGCTATGTAGGAACCCAAAACCACTTGATTGATCCGGTCGTGCATAAAATTCTGTAACAAACGCGGGCCAAATTGTGAAGAAGCCAAAGTCAGGGCCACCAATGTAATGGAAAATACTGTTCCTGCCACACCGATCATCGCTCCCGCTATGGTGGACAAAATACTTCTAGCAGCCTCTTCCTCTCCATACATGTAAAACTTGAAAACTCCTGAAGGTTCAAACTCCCACACGGTATCCAAATAGATAAATCCAGTCGCTGCAATAATAGAAACAAGAATCAATTGCAATGGCACAAACCAAAAACTAGATTGAAGAATCGACCAAAAGTAAACTAATTTTGTTTTCAAGATCAGTTGTGTTTTATAATGTCAAACCTATGTCCATCTATTGAAGGCAAATTTTAAGAGATTAGCCATTATTTAGAAACAGTTTTCTTTCTTACCACCAAAAACCAATCAGGGTCTCGATCCAGTTCCAAATAGCCAAAGTCATAACAATAAACATACACATTGCCTTTTTTGTTAACATATTGATGCGTGTGGTATTTGAACTGAAAGCCTTCTTGCAAAAGTTTCTCCCGATTGACTTTTATCGTTTCATCGGTATTTTGCAAAATTGATTCCAAAATATTTCTGTTTTTCTTTAAAGCATTGTTAATGTTTCTAATCACATTGTTCTTTACTGCCTTTAACTGATTATTATAGTTGTTACGACATTGATCGTCGCAAAATTTTTTGTCGGCCCTTCCTTGAACAGGCTGATCACAATACAAACAATTCTTTCCATTCCCAAGCATAAAAAATAGCATTTAAGGTAAAAAACTAATGGAATTTACAAAGCAAAACACACATTAGCAAACACTTACAAACGACTGTAAACGGAAAGAAACATTTAATACCCGACTATCAATGTCTCCAATCTTCAACTTTGAGTCATTAACGATAAATAGAAATAATCGTTAGTGAATATTCTTTAACCTAAATTTTAGCATTATGAACACTTTAAGAAACAAAGTTCAACTGATCGGAAGGCTTGGTGCAAAAGCAGATTTCAAAGTTCTGGAAAATGGGAATGCCATGGCCCGAATAAGTTTGGCCACTAATGAAGTCTACAAAAACAACAAAGGTGAGCGCATAGAGGACACTACCTGGCATCAGTTAGTGGCTTGGGGAAAAACTGCAGAGATTATCAATAAGTACACTAACAAAGGAAGTGAAATCGCCATTGAAGGTAAATTGATCAACAGGACCTACACGGATAAACAAGGTGTAAAAAAATACATTACAGAAATTCAGGTCAATGATTTGGTGCTCTTAGGTGATAAGAATAAAGCAGAAGCTTGAGGGTGAACTTTTTACTTGTTGATCAAAAGGCTCACTATGTTTGAGCCTGTTTTATGATGTATTCAAGAGTAAAACCTCCTTGATTCATTGTATTATCTTAAATCAAGTAAAACCGGATGAATTTTAAACTACGCATAAAATCATATTCAATAAAAAAGCCGCGTTTGCGGCTTTTTTATTCGAACAAAATTTATGTCAACTTAATCATTCAATAGCGTTTTTGTGAATTCCACTTCTCCCGTTTCCACATCATAGTAACAACCCACAATACCAATATCTCCACTTTCAAATAGTTCCTTTAGAACAGCACTTCGCTCAAGAATTTGGTCCATGGTATGGATGACATTAAAATGGGCAACCTTTTCCACAAATGAAGGGTCAGTCAACTCTGCATCTGGCATCTGTCCTTTGACTTCTTCGATGGATGGATTTACTTTTTCTAATAGACCTGTAAGGTTTCCCATCTTTACCCCAGCACACGCACCGTTTACTGCGCCACATTTGCTGTGTCCAAGGACAACAATCAACTTGGAACCTGCCACTTTGCAGGCATATTCCATGCTTCCCAAAATATCTTCATTGGCAACATTTCCAGCAATACGTGTACTGAAAATATCTCCCAACCCTTGGTCAAAAATCAATTCAGCAGAAGTCCGGCTATCGATGCAGCTTAATACAATCGCAAATGGCCATTGTCCATCTTTGGTATCATTTACCTGCTCCAGCAAGTTTCGGTTTACCTTCAAGTTATTTACAAAACGTTGATTCCCTTCTTTAAGAAACTGCAATGCTTTGGCAGGAGTTACTGTCGCTTGGGTTTCCGCGGTATGTGCTTTCATATATTTTGAGTCTTATTGATTTTAGTTAATGTGATTGTTATCGTTGATTAATTCGGTAATCACTTCTTTGTGAGAAGTTTTTCCGTTCTTTCTGTAAGTTAATATTTTCTTGTGTTCGGTTGAAACATGATTGTATTCATCCAAATCGTTCTCAATATTATAAGCTTTTTTAAAGCCTACCAACTTTACATTAATTTCTTTTTCCTGGGCCTGGATTTCCTTAAATTCTTTGATAAGCTCCAGTACATCATGGGCGACATACACGGTATCAGAAGCGTCAATCACTACATTAGCTCCTTTTGGAATATGGTTTAGGGTTTGTTTAATCGCTGCTTTGTTCAAGAAAGATACTTCCTGAGCCAAATCTACATGGATGACATCACCATCCTGGTAACCTTCTTTATTGAAATAGTAACTGCGTTTGGCATTTCCTCTCAACACAAAGAATACACTGATTACGATTCCCAAAGCTACTCCTTTCAATAAGTCCAAGAAGACAACCGCACTTAAAGTTGCTATAAAAGGCACAAACTGATATTTGCCCTGATCCCAGTAATATTTGAATGTAGCCGGCTTGGCCAACTTATAACCAATCATCAATAGAATGGCAGCCAAAGTTGCCAAAGGTATTTTATTCAAAATAACAGGAATACTTAGCACACTGATCAGTAAGAAAATCCCGTGAATAATGGCAGACATCTTTGATTTTGCTCCAGAATTGACATTAGCAGTGGTCCTAACTACTACTGAAGTCATTGGAAGACCACCCAACAGACCACTTACAATATTTCCGACACCTTGTGCTTTTAACTCTACATTGGTATTGGTAACTCTCTTCATTGGATCCATCCGGTCTGCTGCCTCTACGCATAAGAGGGTCTCAATAGAAGCAACTACTGCTATGGTGATGGCCACTATCCAAACCTCTGGATTGCTTATTGAAGAAAATTGAGGCAATGTGATTAAATTCTTAAAATCTTCCATAGACTCCGGAACGGGCAAGCTCACCAAATACTTTTCTCCAATGGCTAAGGGACTTCCAGTGATTATTAAAACTTGGTTAACCAATACCCCTACGATTACCGCAACCAAAGCTGAAGGCACCAATTTTAATCTTTTCAAAGCAGGAACCTTGTCCCAGCCGATCAAGATGAATAATGAAATGGCCGTTACTAGAATAACTCCTACCTGCACGTCAGTAAATGAAGCCGCAATTCCAGAAAATATAGCAAATCCTGAACCCACTTCAGCATCAGAGCCCAAAGCCACAGGAATCTGCTTCAAAAAGATAATCACACCAATACCAGCCAACATCCCCGTGATTACATTGCTCGGGATATAATTAGAAATACTCCCTGCTCTCATAAAGCCAAGAGCTAGCTGAATGACACCTGACAAAACAACTGCCACCAAAAATATTTCAAATGCACCCAAATCTTGGAGTGCCACCAATACAATAGCTGTCAACCCTGCTGCAGGACCAGAAACACTGATGTGGGATTGACTAAGAGATCCTACTATTATTCCTCCGACTATCCCTGTGATAATTCCTGAAAACAACGGGGCTCCAGAAGCCATGGCAATGCCTAGACACAGTGGAAGTGCTACCAGAAACACCACCAATCCTGAAGGCACATCGGATTTTAAAGTCGCAAAGAGATTATTCTTCTTTGTCATAAAATTTTGTTCGTTATGTTATTCAAACTGTACAATTGATAATATTTTACATCTGAGGATATAAAACACCAGTACTCAATACCTAAAATAAACAGTTCAGGGATGAGCATAACTTCCTAAGAGAAGTCATCTTTAACAAAATTTTATGATAATTCTGGAGGGGGGCAAAATTGATCGGCCATTACAAAGGCATAATCTTTTTCTCTGTGGTAGTCTAAATTACCTTTCTCTTGGAAAACAGCAATAATCACTTTCCAGTTTTCCATTCTTTTGATAAACTCAGACTTTTCTGTTTTATTATTCTCAGCACTTTCCTCTTCCTCTTCCACTACCGAGTAAAACATGGAAACATCTACATTACTATCTACCAAAACTATTACAGTTGGGGTAAACACAAACATTCCAAACAGCACCAAAAATAGTGCGGCGATTTGTTTGCGATTGTATGTGAACGTTTCTTTCAAGCTTATTTTAAAAAGATTTATATACTGTTTAATACGCCAAAAATAATCAAAAGTTTGTGAAAACCGTAAACACCAACCTTCAAACATTTCGAAAAAACACTGTTTTCAAGGTATTTATATTGACTTATGTCAATTAAATACCTGAACTCACCTTTAATGACCAATAATAAAAAATCATACATTTAAATTATCGATGCACATTATATATATTTCTTGGCAATGAATTTTGAAGTTCGATAAGCTTAGATTGAAGCGCTTCACCTATCTCCAAAGCAGCTAGTGTTTCATGAAGTTGACTTTCAGTACGGATTCCGCTAACTACGGAGGCCACCGCGCTGTGTTGTAAGGGAAAATTCAACACTAACTTTCTGATAGCGTCAAGACTCTCTCCCTTTTGCATTAGCATCGATTTGATCTTGGCTACATCTTCTTCAGTCCAATTCAAATATTCTTTAGCGGGCTTGTCTAACAGAATTCCCTTGGCATAGGCTCCGCGGACCAGTACACTGATATTTTTCTGATCCAGCAAGTCCAAGCAACTTTCTTCCGGCCTTCGGTCCAACATACTGTATTGCATCATCACTCCTGAAATATTGGACTTTTCTACATACCTCCTAATGACATTGGGACGAATGGATGAAATCCCGTAAGCCCTTATCTTCCCCATTTCTTTCAAAGCCTCAAATGCTTCAATGGTCTCATCAATTGGATCTTCAATCGTTCCGCCATGCAACTGATAAAAATCAATATAATCTGTTTGGAGTCTGGCTAAGCTTTTATCCACCGCTTTTAAAATATATGACTTGCTCGGGTTCCAATCCCAGCCACTCCCATTTTCTCGAATTTGATTTCCTACCTTAGTGGCAAGAATTATGTCGCTTCTATTCTCCTTTAGTGCTTCTCCGACAAGCCTTTCATTTTCTCCTGCATCGTATAAATCTGCTGTATCAAAATAGTTGATTCCTTGATCAATTGCCTTTTTGACAAGCGCAATATCATGTTGCTTACTTCCTTTGAGAGACATGCAGCCAAATGACACTTCACTTATTTTGATATCAGAATTTCCTAATAGATTATATTTCATTTTAAGCGTAGACGTTATGGTTCTGACTCAATTACCAAAGCTGATGCACATCAGCTTTGATATACTTTTCATAGACACTTTTCACAGCTGTCATTTGTTCAGTACTAAGCTCAGGCAATCCAGCTGCATTGATGTTATCGATTACTTGACCTTCTCTGGAAGCGCCAGGAATTACGGTACTCACCTCATCAAACATCAAAATCCACCTCAAAGCCCACTTAGCCAAGGGTTCAACTCCAGAGAAAATATCCTTTAGTTCTTCAACAGCAGTCAACCCCTTTTCAAAATCCACTCCAGAAAAAGTCTCTCCTTTATCAAAAGCCTTTCCTTCTCTATTAAAATTTCTATGGTCATTTTCATCAAACTTTCTACTCAGAGTCATTTTCCCAGAAAGCATGCCACTTGCCAATGGAACACGAGCAATTATTCCTACATTTTTTGTCTTCGCCTTTGCAAAGAAAGTTTCTGCTGGCTTTTGACGGAACATATTAAAGATTATCTGAACAGTCGTCACATTGGAATATTGGATAGCCAACTCGGCTTCCATGACCTTTTCCACACTGACTCCCATATTCCTGATTTTGCCTTCATCTTTTAACCGCTCAAACAGCTCAAATATTTCATCCCTTTGAAAAACTTCTGTTGGAGGACAGTGCAATTGAATAAGATCAAGCGTTTCTAACTGCATGTTTTTAAGGCTTACTTCCACATAGGTCCTCAGTGCCGCTGGCGTATAACCTTCATTGACATGAGGGTTAATTTGTCTTCCACATTTTGTCGCTACAAAAATATCTTCGGATCGGCTTTTAAGCAGTTTTCCCACAGCTTCCTCGCTCATTCCTGCATCGTATACATCCGCAGTATCCAAGAAATTCACTCCATTATCTATGGCTGCATTTAAAATTTTGTCTGCAGCTTTCCCATCAAATGAGCCACCCCAACCTCCACCTACTTGCCAAGTCCCAAGGGAAACTTCTGATATATTGAAACCAGTCTTTCCAAGCTTTCTATATCTCATAGTTCATCAATATTATTTTTAGCCATTTATTTTATTTACATTTAACTAATCAAGCTGTATTTACAAAACTCAACCCATTGTAACTTATACATTAAAGTTGTACTTTCGTACACACTATATTTTAATTCATAACACAGCTTTTCGATAACTACTCATATCCATGTTTAGCTAATCAATATTAAACAAGATCTGTTAACTATGAAAACTAGAAGGAAATTTATTAACGGCCTTTTGATCCTAGGAACGGGGCTTTTCGCTTCCAAAAAAGTTAGTGCCCATCCTGCAAAATCAGTATTAATTCACCAAGTATATTTCTGGTTAAAAAACCCAAAGAAAGACCTGAAAGGCTTTATTGAAGGATGTGAAAAGCTAGTTAAAATTGACAGTATAAAAAAAGCATACATCGGTACTCCAGCCGTAACAGAAAGGAGAGATGTAGTGGACCATTCTTTTCAGGTTTCCCTTACCGTATATTTTGATTCATTAGAAGACCATAACCACTACCAATTGCATGAAGACCACAAAGCTTTTATTGCTGCCCATGAAGGTAAATGGGAAAAAGTTCAAGTGTATGACACAAAAATTAAATGATCCAGTTTTGACTTCCTATTTCCTCCACACACTTGGATCATAAATCTGAAGATAGCTTTAATGAAAAACCTGATTTTTATATTTGCATTCATTATTTGCTTACAAAATAGTTTTGGCAGCTCTTTGCAGGTGAGTTCTCCGCAAGCCTCCCTTTCTGTGGAAGGCAAAATTGATAGCCTAAACAATTGGGCAGAAATCAATATTGAAAAAAACATTCAAGATGCACTTTTTAATTCCCTAGAGGCATTAGAGCTCGCCAAAAAAGAGAACTATACCCTTGGTGAGGCTGAAAGCATGATCAATTTGGGATGGATCTATTACAGGATGAATGACTACACCAAAGCGATTGATTATGCCTTCAAAGGTCATCAAAGTATTATCCCTCTCAACAACCCAAGGTTAACGGTCAGGTCTTTTTTTAATATTGGAGCCATTTATACTGAAGCTACAGGACAAATGGATGTAGCTTTGGAATACTTCCGAAAAGCATATGAAAAAAGCCTCCCATTAAATGATAGAATACTAACAGGAAGAGCTCTCAATAATATTGCATTCCTTCTTTGTCAAATCGGAAGTTACGATGAAGCTGAAAAGTTAATAACTCCTTTTTTATCTAAACAACGAAATGACTTTTTAGAGTCTTTTGCTCTAAGGACTTTAGGAGATATCCAAGCTGCCAAAGGAGACACCACGTCAGCCCTTGCGACTTACCATAATTCATATGATATCCTGAGTCAAGAAAAATATTACAGCACATTGGTAAGTTGTATCATCAGAATTTCCAATATATATATGGAACAGGGTGATTTTTTCAAAGCCAAATTATACCTGGATAAGGGCAATAAAATAAGCGTATCCAATAATTATAAAGAGCATTTGATTGAAATCAATAGGATGTATTCGTCATATTATGAACATCTTAGAAACTGGAAGCTAGCCCTGAATTATCAAAAGAAATATGCTGCGCTCCAAGACAGTCTTCACAATCAGGTCAGTTCCCAAAATATGGGCAGACTAGAGGCAAAGTTTGATTTTGATCAGAGACTAGATGCTATCAATACTGAAATGGCACTGAATGAGAAGTTGATTAATGAAAAACTTGAGCAACAAATTTTCCGTCGAAACATTTTCTTGGCCGGATTTATATTGATGATCATTCTGGTGACCATCATTTTATTTAGCACCTACAGAATCAGAAAGGCAAAACAACAGGCAGAATCTGCCAATCAAGCAAAATCTGATTTCATTTCAAGCATGAGCCATGAGATCAGAACCCCTCTCAATGGCGTGATAGGTTTTTCGGACTTGCTTACCTCAACCCCACTGGATAACAGCCAAAAACAGTATATCACCTTAATCAATCAATCTGCTAAATCATTAATGGAAATTGTTAATGACATTTTAGATTTCTCTAAAATTGAAGCAGGGAAATTAGAGATCGAAACTACTACAACCAATATCTATGAAATGGGTATTGAGACCATCAATTTAGTAGCTTTTCAAGCGCATAAAAAGAACCTTGAACTAATATTAGATATTGATGAAAGTATTCCCCACTTGGTACTGGCTGACCAAATTAGAATCAAGCAAATCTTGATCAACCTGCTAAGCAATGCTGTCAAGTTTACCACCAACGGTGAAATAGAACTAAAAATACTTCGATTAGATTCAGAAGCTGAAGGCAACGCCAACATCAGGTTTTCTGTAAGGGATACAGGCACTGGAATTAATCGTAAAAATCAGCGAAAAATATTCCAAGCATTCACACAAGAAGACTCATCAACAGCCCGTAAATTCGGAGGAACAGGTCTTGGACTTGCCATCTCAAAAAAGCTACTAGAAATGATGGATAGTGAAATCCACCTACAAAGTGAGATTGATAAGGGCAGTAATTTTTGGTTTGATCTTGATTTAACCGTTTTAAAGGAAAAGAATGAAAACGGAGATAGTATTATCGCCAATGACCTTGATGTTCTCATCATTGAGGACAATCAAAGCCATGCAAATGTAATCCAGAAATTACTCCACAACATGGAGGCCAATTATGAACACGCGGTTAGCGAAAGTGAAGCTTTAGAACTGTTGAAAGGTGGACAAAAATTTGGATTAATTTTGGTTAGTCAAAGGCTCTATAATATTGACGGGGCTAACCTCATCAAAAAACTGAAGGAGCAACATGACCTCATACCAGCATCAACTAAAACAGTCTTAATGCACAATGCGTTTGTTCAGGATTTAAAGATCCCTTCTTATTTAGATGCTTACCTCATTAAACCAGTGAAACGTCCGGATCTAGCTCTTATTATCAATAAATTGATGAATAATTCCTCTGGTGAGGAAACTGCCCAACATAACAACCAAAACACTAACCTGGAAGAACTTAAGCAAATCAGTCCTACTATAATGGTGGCCGAGGACAATCAGGTAAACATGATCCTTACCAAAAAGCTATTGACTTCTCTCATACCAAAAGTAAATATCTTGGAAGCCAAAAACGGAAAACAAGCTATCAAGATCTTTAAGGAAAACGACATAGACTTGATTTTTATGGATATTCAAATGCCAGGTTTGAATGGATACGAAGCCACGGAAGCGATCAGGGAATATGAAAACACAGATAGGCATACTCCCATTATTGCTTTGACTGCGGGGATTCTCAACAACGAAAGGCAGAAGTGTTTGGACTCTGGATTAGATGATTATACTCCAAAACCAATGGACAAAATTGCCATTGCCAACATTTTAATTCATTGGCTTACCCAAAAAGTCAGCTAAAAAAGGCACTTGATCTCAACCAGGTGCCCTTTAGAATACTTGTCCAAAAATCTGTATTTACTTCACTTTTTCTATCACCAAATTATGATTGGTATAAATACAAATGTCAGCTGCAATATTCAAGCTCTCTTTGACCATTTCTTCAGCTGACAATTGAGGGGCAAACTTCTTTAATGCTCGTGCTGCAGACTGCGCATACATGCTCCCGGACCCAATAGTAGCAATGGCTTCATCTGGCTCGATCACATCTCCCGTACCGGAAATGATTAGCACATCTTCTGCATCTGCCACAATCATCATAGCTTCCAACTTGCTCAGCATTCTGTCTGTCCGCCACTCCTTGGCAAGTTCAACAGCAGCTCTTTTCATATTATTTCCAAAAGCCCCCAATTTTTCTTCAAACTTTTCTAAAAGTGTAAAAGCATCAGCGGTGGATCCCGCAAAACCGGTGACGATTTTTCCTCCTTGGAGTACTCGAATTTTCTTGACACTGCTCTTAGCAACAGTATTGCCTAAGGTAGCCTGTCCATCTGCACCAATGACTACTTCTCCATTATGTTTTATCGCCACAACCGTGGTTGATCTCAATTTCTCCATAGTATTTAAAATGTTTGATATGCTAATTGGCAAAAACTATACTAAAAGAAAAAGTCCTGTCAGGAAAACACCAAACAGGACTTTTTGACATATTATTTAGCTGTAAATTATTTACAGCAGTTTTCTTAGATAAGAATTCTAACTGGATCCTCCAATAGACCTTTTAGGGTTTTAAGGAAGGCTGATCCTACTGCACCATCCACCACTCTGTGATCACATGACAAAGTTACCTTCATTACGTTTCCAACCTGCATTTGTCCGTTTTTCACCACCACGGTTTCCTTAATACCTCCTACAGCAAGGATACAAGCATCTGGTGGATTTACGATAGCAGTAAACTCTTCGATACCGAACATACCAAGGTTGGAGATAGTGAAGGTATTTCCTTCCCAATCTTTAGGCTGTAATTCTTTGTTTTTGGCTTTTCCACCTAGGCTTTTGGCTTCTTGGGAAATTTGAGAAAGTGTCTTGCCGTCTGCAAATCTGATTACAGGTACCAATAGACCTTCCTCAACCGCTACAGCCATTCCAATGTGGACATGGTCATTGTACCTGATCTTATCGCCCAACCAGCTTGAATTCACCTTAGGATGCTGACGAAGTGCCGCGGCAGTGGCTTTGATGACCATATCGTTGAATGAAATCTTCACTGGTGCGATTTCATTCATGCTCTTACGTGCTTCAATGGCTTTGTCCATGTTAATTTCCATGGTCAAGTAGAAATGCGGAGCAGAGAACTTACTCTCCGCCAATCTCTTGGCAATGGTTTTTCTCATTTGAGAAACTTTCTCCTCGCGGTAAGACTCCTGACCAAATGCTGGAGCACTTGCCGCAGGTGCAGCAGCCTGAGCAGTTTGAACAGATGCAGGATCAAAGCTTTCCACATCCCTTTTGATGATTCTTCCACCCTCACCAGAACCTGGCACCAATGAAATATCAACACCTTTTTCTTCAGCCATTTTCTTTGCCAAAGGAGATGCTTTTACTCTTCCATTTTCAGAAGATGTATTGCTTGTAGCAGCAGCCTTGGGAGCTTCTTTCTTCGCTTCAGACTTGGTTTCTGCCTTTGGCGCTTCTTTCTTTTCCTCCTTGGCAGCTGGCTTTTCTTGAGCAGGTGCAGATTGTTGCTGGTGTGCTTTCAATAGTTTTTCAAAATCAGCATCTTTCTCACCAATAACGGCAATGACACCATCAATTTCCACACTATCTCCTTCTTCTACACCAATATGCAATAAAACACCATCTTCATAAGACTCTAGCTCCATAGTAGCCTTATCGGTTTCCACCTCAGCCAAAATATCACCAGACTTTACTTCATCACCTACCTTTTTCAACCAGGAAGCAATGGTTCCTTCCTGCATGGTATCACTCATTTTAGGCATGGTGATCAAAGTAGCATTTACATCAGATGTATCTATTTCTTCTGCTGGAGCACTGGAGGTGCTTTCAGCTTTATCTTCTTTTGGTTCTTCCTTACTTGATTCAGTAGCTGGTGCTCCTCCTCCATCAACATCGTTCAAAAGGTCGTCAATATTTTCGCCTTTCTCCCCGATGATTGCGATCACTCCATTTACAGGAACCGCATCTTTTTCTTCCACACCAATGTGCAACAATACCCCCTCATCATAAGACTCTAGCTCCATAGTAGCTTTGTCGGTTTCTACTTCCGCGAGTATATCTCCGGCTTTTACTTCGTCTCCAACTTTCTTCAACCAAGCTGCGATCACCCCTTCTTCCATGGTGTCGCTCATTTTGGGCATTCTTATTACTTCGGCCATAAGTTTTTATATCCTATTCAATTTTACGCAAGTCAAAAATAGTTCTTAAAATATCTTTATTCAAATTTAATAATGGTAATTTCATGTCAAGAAATCATGAAAACGTTTCGATTGTTTCAAAAATGCCTTTGATCAAAAACACCTCATACGCGGGACCTCCCATATTATTTAATGGCCATTTACAAACTATTGTTCCAGGACTTTTCAGAAAACCTCTATCCTTACCCTTTGAGAGAGAAAGGATTAAGACAGAAGACAATGATTTTCTGGACCTCGATTGGCTAAAAGGAGGCCGGAAAAAAATTGTAATTATCAGCCATGGACTGGAGGGTGACAGTAGACGTCCTTACATGTGCGGAATGGCTCAATATTTTTTTCAAAAAGGATATGATATCCTAACTTGGAATTTCAGGGGCTGTAGTGGGGAACTAAACAAGCAACCATTTTTCTATCATTCCGGTGCAACTTATGACTTAAATGAAGTCATTAAATATGTGGAAAATGATTATGATGAAATTTATTTAATAGGCTTCAGCCTCGGGGGTAACCTTACCTTAAAATACTTAGGCGAGCAATTTGAAACAAATGCCAAAATCAAAAAGGCAGTAGCTATTTCTGTTCCTTTGCACCTGAAAAGCAGCTGTATAAAGATTTCTACTGGTGAGAACATCATTTATTCAAGGCGTTTTTTGAAAACACTTAAGGAAAAAGTCAAAAAGAAAGCGGCACTTTTCCCTAACATTATCCAAACTGAAGGACTTGACAAAATAAAAACACTAAAAGAGTTTGATAATCAATACACTGGCCCCATGCATGGCTTCAGAGATGCAAATCATTATTATGACAAATGTTCGTCTTTGTTCTTTTTGGAAGGTATTCAAACCCCTACTTTAATACTCAATGCCAAAAATGATCCTTTCCTGAGTCCTGAATGCTTCCCTTCTGCCTTGGGTGAATCCCTAAGAAACATCTATATGGAGTTTCCGGATATCGGAGGACATGTAGGATTTAGCCCTCGACGAAGGAATGAAATCTATTGGTCAGAAAAAAGAGCATTTGAATTTATCGAATCCGATGATTAATTTACATGAACTTATTCACTAAGCTCATGTGCGAAAGATACTCTTTAGGAAAAACGAAACAGGAACTGGAATCAAGGTTTGAAGCCGAAATGCTGGAAGATTTTCAGACCAGGTACAATATTGCCCCTACTCAGTTGGTCCCCATCATCACCTTAAACAGCCCTAAGGGCTTTTCCCATTTCTATTGGGGTGTCACACCTGAGTTTTCCAAGAACAAACCTGTCGCCCTTAAGTTTATCAATACCAAAGCAGAAACTGTCCATTTAAAAGCCTCTTCAAAGAATGCTTTTAAGAGGAGAAGGTGCATTATACCGGCAGATGGCTATTTTGGGTGGAAAAAAGTGGGGAAAAAAACTAAAATCCCTCATCGGTTTACCCTACCAGACTCCGAAATTTTCAGCTTTGCCGGTATCTGGGAAGAGTATGAAAACGACAAAGGGGATATTAACCATACTTTTCAGATCATCACTGCAGAAGCAAATGAAATGAACAAGGATGTCAGTGATCGCATGCCTGTCATCTTCAGAAGGGAGCAAGAAAAAATATGGTTGGACAAATTCAGCCAAGAAGAGCAGTTGACCGCTTTGCTCCAACCTTTCCCAACTGAGGAAATGATCTCTTACCCTGTATCCCCTATGGTCAACCAAATCAGCGTAGACGCTGAATTCCTTATTAAAAGAACAGGGCCAATGGATCAATTTGGCAATTATACTCTGTTTGGATAAAAGGGGATAAAAAGCCTAATCCGTGTAATTTAAATAAAGATGGTGCATATTTGCTGTAGCAAGCTTTTTGCTTGATACAAGACCAATCAGTACCTGAATATTTGAATAAATACCCCATGAAAAAATCCAGAATAACCGGAGTGGGACATTACGTTCCGGAAAACATTGTCACTAACGAGGACCTGATCCAAATGATGGACACGAGTGACCAATGGATCGTAGAGCGAACAGGAATCAAAGAAAGGAGATGGTTTACTCCTGGCGTTGACACCGTTGCCAACATGTCTGCCAAGGCCTCTAAAATGGCCGTTGAACGTGCTGGAATAGCGATGAAAGAAATTGACTTTATTATCTTCGCCACCAGTACACCAGACTATTTTGCCCCAGGAAATGGTGTGCTTTTACAGCGGGAATTAGGATTACAAGGTATAGGAGCACTAGACATAAGAAATGCTTGCTCTGGTTTTATATATGGCCTATCCATTGCGGACCAGTTTATAAAAACCGGTATGTACAAAAACATATTGCTGATTGGTGCTGAAATCCAATCTTCAGCACTGGACAAAAGCACTGCTGGCAGGTCAAATGCTGTCATTTTTGCCGATGGTGCTGGCGCTGCAGTCATTTCAGCAACTGAAAGTGAAAGTTCTGGGATTTTATCTACCCATCTTCATGCTGATGGTGATTTTGCAGAAGAGCTTTACCTGAAAGACCCTGGCAGTAGTCGTGAAGTAAGACTCTCCAGTGAAATCATTGATGAACCGAGTTTTAGAATGCAAATGAACGGCAATGTAGTTTTCAAGCATGCTGTAGTCAGGTTTCAAGAAGTAATCCAGGAAGCGCTTTCTGCCAACGATAAAACCAAAGATGATATTGACCTCTTGGTACCACATCAGGCCAACTTAAGAATCAGTCAATATATTCAACAAAAATTTGAGTTGCCTGAAGAAAAAGTATTCAACAATATCATGCATTATGGCAACACCACCGCTGCTACAATCCCTCTCGCCCTAAGTGAAGCTTGGGAACAAGGAAAAATCAAAGAAGGTGACTTAGTGTGTTTAGCAGCATTCGGAAGCGGCTTTGCATGGGGCTCCGCACTTTTGAATTGGTAATTTATGAATGAAGGAAATATCAATTTGAAAATACTTAATGATGAATCGATTTTTCTGGAAATCCACCAATTGAAAAATCAGTTTGTTAACTTATTTTCCCAATTGGCCAATCAAATTACAGAAAGTGAGCTAACTGCTTTTGATAAGCACCAAATAGGCACTAAAATAAGTAAGGGCAATGAGCTAGAGCATTGCCCTTATCAGGTTTTGGACCTTGTTAGAAACTTTCACAAGGAAGAAGGTTTTAATATCCGGTTTTTAAACTGGTGGGGGCATGGACTTTATGTTCTGGTATATTTCGGAGCTAAAAACATTCCTAGCTCAAGGGTTTATGATAACTATATTCAAGGAAATTATCAAATTTGTCAAACAGGCTCCCCTTGGGATTATAAAGGTATCGTAAAGTCTAAAAGACTAACTAATGACCTCGATTACAAGGCCCTTCCTTCCCATTTGAGCAAAATGAAACACTTACAGTTCATTAAAAAAATAGATTATAAACCCGACCTGAAACAACTCAGTGCTGTCTTACTCAAAGAATGGAATAGCTTAAAGAACTTCCATTTCATTGAGTGATTTTTTAATAATAAGTCCTAATTTAGAAACAAGAAGAAGACGGAAACGTTAACATCTCGTATATCATTTAAAAGAAATCATATATACCCCATGAAGTACCTTTTTCTATTATTTTGCTTTGTCACAAGCACCACTTTTGCATCTGCCCAAGGCAAAACTGTCAAAATATATAATGCTGACTCTACTATCATGGGAACTGGTGTTGTGGTTCAAGGTAAAATGAACGGGTTATGGAGGCTCACCAATCCCAAAACTGATAAATTACTGGAGGAGGGTTATCTTAACGATAGCAAAAAAGACGGTAAATGGATCACTTATCACAGCAACGGCCAAGCCCACATCGTTGCTGATTACAAAGAAAACAAACTTACTGGTTCCTTAAATGAATATGGAACTGATGGAACACTATTAGTTGAAGCTGTTTACAAAGATAGTGTAGCTGTCGGTGACTATAAAGAATATTATCCAGGACACCCTTCCAGGAGAGTCCTTAAAAGAGAAGGGCAGTTCAAGGACGGAAAAGTAGATGGAGAATGGCTTTCCTATTATGAAAACGGGCAATTGGCAATCAAAAGCTCATATAACTTGGGTAATTTGGATGGTGCTTATTTAGAGTACTCTTTTGAAGGACAACTCCTAGTGGAAGTAAATTATGTAGATGGACAGCCGGATGGAAACTTTGTCAGATACTCCTATTCGAACAGAGTAGAACAAACGGGCGAATACAAAAAAGGAAAAAAAACTGGAAAATGGATCTCTTATTTTCCTGATACCAAAATCATCGCCTCCGAAAAGGAATATGACGAAAATGGTAGTAAATCAGGAACATGGAAGTACTACTACGAAAATCGCAGAGTGGCCCGTATTGAGAGGTATGAAAATGATATTCCAGTAGGCACATGGGAAGAGTTTTACCCCGACAAAACTCTATCTAAAAGAAAAACCTATGAATTGGGCGTACCTGTGGGAGACTATATAGAAAACCATGCTGATGGCACCGTGTCGGTTGAAGGACAGTACTTGAATGGCACCAAAGCTGGACTTTGGAAAAGTTACTATACGGACGGTCAACTTTACTCCATCGGAGAGTATAAAAACGGTGTGAAATCGGGCCTTTGGAAATACTTCAATAAGATTGGAATCTTGATCGCAGAAGGAGAATATGAATTGGGGTCAGAACATGGCCAATGGTTCTATTACTATGATGGAGGACAGTTAAAATCAGTCGGTAGTTACTTCTATGGTTTTGAAGACGGAACTTGGGGACTTTTTTATGACAACAAAAAGCTTACTCAGGAAGAGCATTGGAGCAATGGCCGATTAATGAACGTAAGTGATTACCACTCTTTCGATGGTGTTGACACACTGGATAAAGGCACATTAAAAGATGGAGAAGGATCAAGAATCACTTATTATGTAAATGGAAAAAAAGAATCTGAGGGCAATTACCACTTCGGAAAGGCCCACGGCCAATGGGTATATTACCATGACAATGGAAAAATTGCTTCCAAAGGGCAAATGGATGAAGGCGAAAAAGAAGGAAGGTGGAGTTATTACTCCAGATCTGGGAAGTTAAGTGAGATCATTACTTTTAAGGATGATGAAATCGTTCCGGACAAAATGCCAGAGCCAATACTACCATTTCAAACTTTTGACTGAACTGACACTAATAGCACCAAAATAATTTGGTGCTATTTTCTTTATACAAGCTATTTATTTAACAACAATAAGAAAAACCAACAAAACAACTTTTCAGTGCTATTCAGTACTTTTTTTTAAAAAATTACCGTTTCAACATCCATTTTAAGCTTCTTTTTCTTTAAATCTTTAAAATTACTCCCGCATCGAGGTTATTTATTTGTATTTAATATATACAAGCCAGGTTCAACCAATAATATTTTGCTTTAAATGGATAAATCTTTTTTAATTTTTTTATAAAAGTGTTTTTTAATTTAAGGTATATTTTGTTTATTTGAATACCCTAATAAATCAAACGAAAATGAATTTAATAGATCCGAAAAAAAGCCTTGACGAAAAAGAAGGTGTTGTTGAGATCAAAAACTATCTCAACAAAATTAAAATCATCAAAAACCTCTACACAAACGGTAGCAATACAGCCAGTGAAATTTGTAATGAGGTAGGTATCAGTTTGCCAACTGTTAACTCACTTTTGACAGACCTTATCAAAGGGGGGAAACTGATCAAACAAGGCAGGGCCGAATCTCAAGGCGGAAGAAAGCCGGATTTGTACAGGCTTGCACAGGATTCTTTTTATGTACTGTCACTGGATGTCAGCAAATTCATGATAAGAGCTGCAATCTACGATAGTTCCAATAAGGCTGTTACCGAAACGGGAACATTTAAGATTACTTTAAATAACGACAAAGCAACTTTTGACAAAATTTGCGACTTCATGGAAACTTTCATGAAGAAATCAGGTATTGCTGATGACAAGATCATTGCTATTGGTATCTCTATGCCGGGCTTAGTTGATTCTGTAAATGGAGTCAATCATACCTACTTGAAGTTTGGCAAGAAAACCTTGGTGGAAAATTTTGAAGCCAGATTCAAGAAGAAAGTATTTATAGAAAACGATGCCCGTGCCATGACTTTGGCAGAGTTCAAATTCAGCCAAGGACAAAAATTCAATAATGTCTTGGGCATTTTTGTTGGCTGGGGAATTGGTCTGGGAATCATCATTGACGGTAAGCTTTACCGTGGTGGCGCTGGCTTCGCTGGAGAATTTAGCCACTCTCCTATCTTTGAATCCAGGGAAATCTCTTGTACATGTGGCAAAAAAGGCTGTTTGGAAGCAGTGGCCTCAGGAACAGCAATGGTAAGGATGGCCGAGGAAGCAATAGAAAAAGATAGCGATTCTATCTTGAGCAGATTAGCCAAAGAAAGAGGAGAAGGCATTGAACCTTCCTTGATCGTAGATGCTGCTCTCGCAGGAGACCAAAGAGCGATCACCATCCTTTCTGATGTTGGACTTGATCTGGGTAGAGGGATTTCCATATTGATCCAGCTATTGAACCCGGATTTAATCATCGTGGGTGGCTCAGTAGCAGAGGCACAGCAATATTTGATCACTCCTATCCAGCAGGCCCTGAACATATTCAGCATGGCCAAGTCAAGGGAAAAGTCAGAACTTGCCCTGTACAAATTGGGTAAGGAAGTTGGGCTTCTTGGTGGAGTAGCTGTGGTAATTGAAAATATATTTGAAGACATTATAAACTGACCTGAGAACATCTCCAATCAAAACATGCTCAAAGGTCATTTTAAAAAGCATTAACATAAAAACAATTCTAAATATGCTTAGTAACTATCCTTTATCGGAAGTAGAAGAATGTTTCTTAAAAGAATCAGGTGTTAAAGAAATCAACACTTTGATTCCTTACCTAACTGTGGACAATTTCCCTAAGTTAGGACTAATGACAGCATGTAGATTCTTGGAGTGGGCATCCAATAACCCTGACGGTGTTATCAGCTTGCCAACAGGCAAAACCCCGGAATTTTTCATCAAATGGACCCAATTCTTACTTGAAAATTGGGATAGTAAAAAAGGCAAAGCTATCCGTGACCAGTACGGTTTGACCAATACCAAAAAGCCTGTACTTAACGGATTACATTTTGTGCAGATTGATGAATTTTACCCCATCAAATCTTCGCAGAAAAACAGCTTTTATCATTATGTAAATAAATTTTACATTGATGGCTTCGGATTGGATCCAGAAAAAGCATTATTGATCAACTCTGATGAAATTCCTCTTGCTGAGGGCAAACATTTCACAGAAATATTCCCTGATTATAAAGTAGATCTTTCATTAAGATTCAGAGAAGCCACCAATAAGCTTGAAAAGCTACAACAAGAGTCAATCTTCCTTATTGATAAATGGTGCGGTGAGTATGAAGCAAAAATCCGCGAAAAAGGCGGGATCGGGTTCTTCTTGGGAGGTATAGGACCTGACGGCCATATTGCTTTCAACACTAGAGGATCTGATATTTTCTCTACTACAAGACTTACTGAAACCAACTTTGAGACCCAAGCTGTGGCAGCTGGTGACTTGGGAGGTATTGAAGTTTCCGCCAACAGGCTGGTAATCACCATCGGTTTGGACACCATCGTGTACAACCCAGAAGCAGTAGGTATTATTATCGCTGCTGGTGAAGCAAAAGCACAGATCGTAAAAGATTCATTGGAAACTCCATTGGATAACGTATTCCCAGGAACTGTTCTTCAGAAATTAAAAAACGGCCGTTTCTACTTGACCAAAGGAGCAGCTTCAAAATTGACCGATACAGTCAATTCTTATTACAAGACTGGTGAATGGACACAAGAAAAAACTGAAAGATCGGTATTGGAGCTTTGTAAAAAGTTAGGGAAATATGCCAGCAGACTTAAGCTGGATGATCTTAAAGCCGATCCATATACCTCTTTGATCCCGGGGCTTTCTGAGAATACTGTAAATTCAGTAATCGAAAGTACCATCGCAAAGCTAAACAATGGCATTGCCAAAGAAAAGGATGAGGTACTCTTGCACACAGGTCCTCACCATGATGATATTTCATTAGGTATTTTGCCTCACATTACCAATCAGCTAAGTGAAAACTCAAACGAGGCCCACTTCTCTGTATTGACTTCAGGCTTTACCGCCGTAACCAACACCTTTGTAATTGACACTCTTCTTCACACGAAGAAACTAATGGATGATAATGAAATCCAAATGGTTAATTACGAAGATTTCTTTGAAGCAGGTTATAAGCTAAAAACTGATAAAGACGTTTATCACTACCTCACAAACGTAGCTTCGGAAGATCCTGAGCAACAACAAAGAGGACTGTGCCACAGAGTGGTTAGGGCAATTGTTGAGGTATTTGATGTTCCTAACAAAGAAAAACTGAGAGAAACCATCAATGATGTACTAAGCATCTTGAAAAACTCTTATGACGGCGAGAAAAACCCACCAAAAATCCAGAAACTCAAAGGTATGATCCGTGAGTTTGAAGAGGAATTGGTTTGGGCTCACTTTGGTGTAAAAGTGAAAAACGTACACCACTTGAGACTAGGGTTCTATACCGGTGACATCTTTACAGAACAACCTGAAAAGCAACGTGATGTAGAACCTATCGTAGATTTATTCAGAAAAGTCAACCCTACCAAAATCAGCTTAACACTTGATCCAGAAGGTAGTGGCCCTGACACTCACTATAAAGTACTTCAAGCTACTGCCGCTGCTGTGAAAGAGTGGAGCAAAGAAAAAGACCTCAGCGAGTTACGCATCATTGGTTACAGAAACGTTTGGTTCAAATTTGATGCAGCAGAGTCCAATGTGATTGTTCCTGTTTCATTAGGTGACCTTTCTGTTATGGAAGACTCATTCACCAATTGCTACTTAAGCCAGGTAAATGCTTCCTTCCCTAGTTACGCTCATAATGGTAAATTCAGTACCATTGCCAAGCGAACTTGGGTGAACCAATTGAACGACGTACAGTTATTATTAGGTAAAGATTATTTCTACCAACACGATATGGCCAAAGTAAGAGCCAGCCATGGATTAATTTTCTTCAAAGACATGAATGTTGAGGAGTTTATCGCTCACGCGAGAGAACTAGAGAAGTCCATCGAAGGAATGATCTAATTCGTGCTGTAATCTTACGCCTGGTAGTTTTTAGAAATCCGAAGGCGCTTTGCTTTCGGATTTCTTTGACTTTATAAACAAATATTTATGAAAAAAAATCGGCTTATTCTGGGACTGGATATTGGGGGAACCTCAATTAATGCCGGTATAATGAAAGATGGAGAATTAGTAGATAGAAAAGAAATACCTACACCTTCCCACGCTCCACAAGAAGTTATTTTATCTACAATTGCCGAGTTTATAAGCTCCTATTTTTCCTACGATATTGATGGGATTGGCATAGGCATACCCGGTTTGGTAGACTCCAATAAAGGAATTGTATATAATCTTGAAAACATTCCTGCTTTTACCAAAGTAGCTCTTAAGGATTATTTGGAAGAAAAATTAAATAAACCTGTTTTTATTAATAATGACGCCAATTGCTTTGCTTTGGGCGAGTTTAAATACGGTGGATCATCAAAGCATAATCATGTAGTAGGAATCACCTTGGGGACTGGCATTGGGACAGGCATTATCACCAATGGTGATCTTTATCCTGGTTACATTTGTGGAGCAGGTGAATGGGGAGGAGTGCCCTATTGCGATAGTAATTTTGAAAACTATTGCAGCAGTAAATTCTTTAGAATATTACACCACACGACAGCAAAAAAACTATCCCATAAAGCAGCTGAAGGAGATCAGGAAGCATTGGCCCTTTTTGAAGAATATGGTAAACATATCGGAAATTTGATCAAGTATATTTTATTTACATATGCACCTGAGGCTATTGTAATTGGAGGATCCATCAGAAAGGCATTTCCATATTTTTCCAAAAGTATGCTTGAAACCGTCAAAACTTTCCCTTATTCTGCTATAAGTGATAATCTTTCTATATATACCTCTGTACTGGAAGATTCTGCGATAATGGGCGCTGCAGCATTAGTAGAAGAACAAAGAACACCAGTAGAAAATTTGGCAAAATAATTCTCCCCTGATGAATTCATCAGGGGAATTCCCTTTACATTTTTTACATTTCCCTTCCTTTGCTATTCAAAAATTATCCTTCTATATTAAGTATTGATTACCCATACCAATTAATCAATACCTAATATAAAAATGCTTGCAAATATATTTTATAGTAGAGTAACCCAAAAAGTCTTCCTCGTTACTTCCGCCCTTTTGATACCTTTTTTGGTATCCTCCGACTTTAAACAGGAGTCTGATGCAATCTCTTTTGAAAAAATCAAACCCATAAGTTCAGGAATAACTTTTAAAAACAAATTATCAGAAGACGAAAAACATAACATTTTAACGTACGAATACTTTTATAATGGGGGTGGAGTAGCTATCGGCGATATCAATAATGATGGATTAGATGATATTTTCTTCACAGGTAATATGACCGAAAACCGTCTTTATCTTAATGAAGGGAATTTCAAATTCAAAGATATTAGTAAAAAAGCGGGAGTGCTTGGCAAAAACAGTTGGACCACAGGGGTATCCATGGTAGATGTCAATGGAGATGAACTACTGGATATCTATGTTTGCTTCTCAGGAGATGGAGATGATGATAGCCGCAAAAATGAACTATACATCAATAATGGAGACTTAACCTTTTCAGAAAAAGCTCATGAATATGGATTGGCAGATCCATCTAATAGTACCCAATCACTTTTTTTTGACTTTGATAAGGATGGTGACCTCGACATGTATTTGCTCAACCACCATGTTGAGGTGATCCATGAATTGGAATTTGACGAGGTAAAAAGTGTAAGGCACCCCAGAGCGGGTGATAAACTATTCAGAAATGACAATGGACATTTTGTCGATATTAGCGACGAGGCCGGAATAATTGGCAACGCCCTTGGCTTTGGCTTGGGTATTGTCGCTTCTGACATCAATGAAGATGGTTGGCTGGACCTCTATGTTTCAAATGACTACATCGAACAAGACTACCTCTATATTAATAATCAAGATGGCACTTTTACGGAAAAGCTAGCGGAACAACTGCAACATATCAGTCATTTTTCAATGGGTCTGGATATTGCCGACATCAATAATGACGGCATGAAGGATATCTTTACTTTAGACATGCTTCCAGAAGACAACAAACGCCAAAAGCTTCTATATGGACCAGAGAACTATGAACAATATGCCTTGATGGTCATGCAGGGATTTTACCATCAAAACATGAGAAACATGCTGCACATCAACAATGGGAACAGTACCTTCAGTGAAATCGGTCAATTAGCCGGAATTTCAAATACAGACTGGAGCTGGTCTTCATTATTTTTGGACATTGACAATGATGGATTCAAAGATCTCTTTATCACCAATGGCTATTACAGAGACTACACAAATAGAGATTTCTTAAAATATAAAGGTGATTATTACTTCCAAAAGGCCATCAATCACGAACAAGCAGATACCTTAGCATTGGTTACTTCCATGACCTCTACCCCTATCCCCAATTACGCCTATAAAAATAATGGAGACCTTACTTTCACCAATGCCTCCAAAATCTGGGGGCTGGATGAGCCTGGTTTTTCCAATGGGGCTGCTTATGCAGATTTGGACAATGACGGCTATCTAGATTTGGTAGTTAGCAATATCAATGAATATGCTTCCATTTATAGAAACAAACCCAAATCACCAGAGAACAACCACTTCTTGGAAGTTGCCCTTAAAGGCGAAGGCAAGAATACCCAAGGAATAGGAAGTCAAGTAAGCATTTATGCAGACAATAAAGTGCAGACTTTAGAACAAATGCCAACCAGGGGTTTTCAGTCTTCTGTAAGCTTTAAATTGCATTTTGGGCTAGGCCCCATAAGTCAAATAGATTCTGTAAAAATCAAATGGCCTTCTGGCAAAACAGAAACAGTTAAGCAAGTCAAAGCCGACCAACTGATTAGTCTTGAAGAAAAAAATGCAAGAAGCACATCGGAAGAAAGTGGACAAAAGTTTTTTGATAGCTATTACTCGGAAGTCACCTCTCCCATTCCCTACAAACACAAAGAGTCTGGGTTTAATGATTTCAAAAGACAACCCCTATTGATTGAAATGCCCAGTTATATTGGCCCGGTGATGGCAACAACTACAGTCAGTGAAAACACACAGTTGCTTTTTATTGGTGGTACTAGGGGCAACCCTGGTCAAATGTACATGACTAATGATGAGGGTCAACTGGTGGGAACAAGAGCCATTGTATTGGAAGAAGAGTTTACAGATGCAGATGCGCTTTTTCTTGATGCCAATGGTGATGGCAACCCGGATTTATATGTAGCAAGTGGCGGTTTTCATAATTATACTTCCCAAGATGAGGCCTTGCAAGACCGGCTTTATATAAATGATGGTTCAGGTAAGTTCATTCGAGATAATGAAGCTTTACCTAAAATGCTTACCAGCAGCTCGGTGGTCAGGAAAACAGACATCAACAAAGATGGTTTCCCGGATTTATTCGTAGGAGGAAGAATTGTCCCTGGCTACTATCCCCAAGCACCAGAAAGCTATCTTTTGTTAAACGATGGAAAGGGTACTTTTAGCAATGTAAGTTCAAGTCTCCTTCCTGAGTTAGGTGACCTGGGAATGGTTACGGATGCTGAGTGGCTGGACTTGAATAAGGATGGATTTGAAGACCTGGTAATAGTGGGAGAATGCCTTCCTGTACAAGTATATATCAATCAGTCAGGAAAGAGTTTTTCCAATGAAACCACAACCTACTTACCTGATTCGCCTCATGGTTTGTGGAGCAGTCTGGCCAAAGGTGATTTTGACAAAGATGGAGACATGGACTTGATCGCCGGAAATTATGGCTTAAACTCTCAACTCCAAGCCAGTAAAGATCAACCAATGACATTGTATTATGGTGATTTTGATGACAATGGATCGGTGGACCCTATCATGGTTAGGTACGTACAAGGGGAAGCTTATCCCTTTGCAAGCAGGGACGAACTTTTGGATCAAATGTACGGGATGCGTAGCAAGTTCACCAATTACGAAAGCTACTCCCAAGCAAAAATAGAAGACGTTCTCAGTAAAAACCAACTTCAGTCTGCCAATAAACTTCAAGCGGATGAACTGAAAACCCTCTATTTTGAAAATACTGGAAACAGCATCAAAATCCACAACCTACCTATTGAAGCACAATTTGCACCTGTATACAGCATACAGGTAATGGACTATGATGAAGATGGAGAATTGGACTTTATTTTGGGTGGAAACCAAAACTATACCCGCTTAAGGATTGGAGTGATGGATGCCAACTTTGGCCAAGTATTCCTTGGAAATGGAAAAGGAGAGTTTTCCTATCTTCCACAAAAAAAATCAGGACTGGCCATAAAAGGAGACATCAAATCCATCCAACCTATGCAACTGGCCAATCATAAATATCTCTTCTTTGGTATCAATAATCAAGGTGTAGTAGCTTATCAAAAAATTAATTATCCATGAAGTACCATTACCATTTTGACGGAAAGCATTGCACCTTTCTGAATTTGAGTATCCTTATCTTTTTCCTTTCTTGCCCTCTTGCATATGGACAAAGTAATGAACAAAAGGTCAATCTCTATGTAGATAATTTGTTTGAAATCACAAAAATCATGGTTTCTGACGTTACTCCTCCGACTGGAGCTTCTCGGTTTTATGCTTACAGCAACTTAGGTGCCTATGCTGTTTTAAATAAACCACAACGAATAAAAGGATCCCTCATATCTGCATTAAACCAAAACCTGACCATTAAATATCCTGACACAGGTAAAATCGACAGTACTTTTACTGCTATTTACAGTATGTTAGGAGTTGGTAAAGGAATTATGCCATCAGGAAAGCAACTTTCCTCCGCCCAAGAAACCCTTATCAAAAAGTATAGAAGCAATAATTGGATCAGTAAAAAAGTCTTGCAAAACAGCATAACATTTGCCGACAGTGTATCCAAACAAGTATTGGCCTTTGGCAAATCTGACGGTTATGGAAAACTGAGTGCTTTACCTCGCTATGCTCCTGCCAATGAACCAGGAACTTGGTACCCTACCCCACCAGCTTACCTAGGAGCAATTGATCCAGAGTGGAGAACAATCCGAACGTTTTACATCAAGGACTTAAAACAGTTCAAACCCTTAAGCCCTGTTCCATTTTCCATGGACAGTACAAGTTCTTTCTACAAATTGACCAAAGAGGTCTATGACACCACCAAAGTCTTGAACACAGAAAAAAGACTGATTGCCAACTTTTGGGACTGTAACCCTTTTATGGTTTCGTATTCCGGCCACATGGCCATTGGACTAAAGAAAATCAGTCCTGGCGGCCACTGGATCAACATCACCGGGATCGCTTGTAAAAAGTCCGGAATCTCCTTTGATGAGGTGGTGGAAGTACATACTTTGGTGGCTACCGGACTTCACGATGCCTTTATCAGCTGTTGGGAGGAAAAATATGATAGTGACAGGATTAGGCCTGAAACTGTGATCAACCGATATGTAGATCAAAAATGGCGGCCTATTTTACAGACTCCACCATTTCCTGAATATACCAGCGGACACAGTGTAATTTCAAGAACCAGCGCCGTCTTGTTGACCAGCTATTTTGGAGATCATTTCAGCTATACCGATACTTCTGAAGAGTACTTTGGCTTGCCTCCAAGAAAATTCACTTCATTCTTACAAGCTTCAGAAGAGGCTGCTATCTCCAGACTTTATGGAGGCATTCATTATAGGGATGCCATTGAAGAAGGTATCAAGCAAGGAGAAAAAATTGCCAATTACATAATAAAACAAATCAATAGTTCGAAATCCCTATCTGCTAAATAAAAAAATCCCTTCCAGATTGAATTTGGAAGGGATTTTTTTTGAATTTATTTCCTTTGGAAATCATCCTGGACACGGACGATATCATCTTCATTGGAAGGGTTTTCGGGATCTGTGTGCATCCAAATTTCAGCAACCACTCCCCAATTGTCCATTCCTACTAGACGATGTCTTTCTCCTTTGGCAAGCTCCACTACTTCACCAAGTACTAACGGATCCAAATCACCTTCTTCGTCGGTAGGGCTAGTAATGATGCCACCTTCTCCACCTACTAATTTCCAAATCTCGGCTCTTCGGTGGTGATATTGCCATGAAAGTCTTTTTTCAGGGCCAACTATCAAAATCTTAGGACTTAACTTTTGCTGAAGTTGAGCTTCGGAAAACTCAACACTTGCAAAAAACTGAGATCTGAATTTGCTAATTTGGCTTTCATCAATCACAAAAAAACCTCCCCAAGGTCTTTCTCGATCCTCTGCGGCTACTTTGTAATCATTAAAGTCCAACCAGTCCTTGATCTGCTTAAAAATTTCTTCCTTAGAAGCACTTTTCTCTATCTTCATGTCTTTCTTAGGTTAATAGATTGTCACTTAAAATTATAAATAGAAATAGATTAATCCTTGGAAAAAATCTTTTTATTCGGTTTTGATCTCATATAAAAACTCAATGTCCCTCCCGCCATAATATCTTGGTGTTGAATAAAAGGTTTTTCCAACACTTTTCCATTTAACAATACCTTATCCACATAAACGTTTTTATCTGATTGATTATTGACTTCAACGGTGAAAGTATTTCCATTCTCTAAATTAATAGTAGCCTCCTCTACTAAAGGACTACCTAAAGCATAATCGACTGATCCCGGTGCTACTGGGTAAAAACCCAAAGCACTGAAAATATACCAAGCACTCATTTGACCAAAATCATCATTGCCCCCGAGGCCATCTTCACCATTTTGATACATGGTACGCAAGATCATTCTGATCTTATCCTGTGATTTCCATGCTTGTTTGGTCCAATTGTAAAGATAAACTACATGATGGGACGGCTCATTGCCATGCACATAATTTCCAATGATTCCCTCTCGGGAAATATCTTCCGTATTGGCAAAATACTTATCGGGAAGATCCATGGTAAACAAGGAGTCTAAATGCTCAGTAAACTGTTGCTGCCCACCCATCATATCAATCATCGTTTTAGGAGCATGGGGAACATAAAGGCTATAGTTCCAGGCATTCCCCTCGATAAACCCTTGGCCATGCGTATCCAATGGATCAAATCCCTTTTTCCAACTACCATCTTGTAGTTTTGGACGCATAAACCCAGACTTCATATCAAATACATTTTTGTAATTTTCCGCTCTTTGGCTAAACTTCTCTGCAATTTCCTCTTCTCCCATTTTCTTAGCCATCTGCGCAATGGCCCAATCATCATAAGCATACTCTAGCGTCTTGGATACTGAAGCACCACTAAGGTCTTCCGGCACATAACCTTTTTCCATATAAGCCCCTATTCCATCAAAATAAGTAGTTTCTGCAGTTTGAACAGCTGCATCCAAAGCATGCTTTAGATCAAAATCATCATTGCCTTTGACCACTGCGTCCGCAATCACCGAAGCACTATGGTAGCCGATCATGCACCAGTTCTCATTGGCATAATGTGACCAAATGGGCAGCATGGGATGTACACTTTGATCAAAATGTGCCAACATGGATTGAATCATATCTCTATTTCTGGCAGGTTGGAGCACATTGAAAAGTGGGTGAAGTGCGCGATAGGTATCCCATAAAGAAAAACTCGTATAATTCACAAAGTTATCCGCTTGATGCACATTCATATCCAACCCACGATAAGCTCCATCCACATCCATATACTGTGTAGGCCCTAAAAAAGCATGGTACATCGCTGTGTAAAAGTTAACCTTATCCGCCTCATTGATGGTTTCTACCTTTACTTTGCTCAGTTCTTTATTCCAAAGATCAACTCCCTGCTGATGGATTTCATCAAAGTCCCAGCCTGGAGTTTCTTCCTGCATATTCTTGATCGCTCCTGCAGTGCTAACTGGTGACAAGGCCAATTTCACCACCAATGACTCCCCATCCTTTAGATCAAAATCAAAGTAAGCTCTAATTTGCCTACCAGCAACTTCTGGAAAGTTTTTAGCTTCATTGAAACGTCCCCAAAAACCTCTGTATGCCTGCTTTTGATCATGTTTTTTATTTCCATACTCTTTTATCGGCCTGTCAAAAGCCAAGGCAAAAAACACTTTTCTAGTTCTTGCCCAGCCTGTTGTTTCCCGGTAACCCGTTACCAAAGTATCATTTTCTACCCTAAGAAAAGTCCAGACATTTTTCTCTTCATAGTTGTAGATACCAGACATTAGGTCCAAAATTATATGAGCATCTTTACCTTCGGAATAGGTATACCGATGAACCCCTACACGACTGGTTGCTGTCAACTCGGCATTGATGCCATGATCTTCAAGCTCCACTTGATAATAGGCTGGAGAAGCGTTTTCCTTTTCATGGGAAAACCTTGAACGATAACCAGTCTCTGGAGCAGAAGCTGTCCCCGGATTAAGTTGCAGTGGACCATTGGTAGGCATTATCAAAAAGTCTCCCAAATCGGAATGTCCTGTACCACTAAAATGCGTATGGCTGAACCCAACAATGGTAGGGTCGTCATATTGGTAACCTGCACAATAGCGATAAACTTCTCCATTGTACCTACCATTCACTTCATAGGAAATAGTATCCGTGTCAGGGCTTAGCTGAACACTTCCAAAAGGCACAGTAGCCCCGGGGTAAGTATGCCCCATCTTGGCCGTACCAATCATGGGATCAACATATTTTGTCAAGTCCAGTTCTTGGGCAAATCCTGGTAAAACCATTATCCCCATCAAACAGGTCGAGAGAACTTTTTTCATAAATTAAGAATGCTTGGGTTTGTATCCATTAAAGCCATAAAAGACGATATATACATAACAAATCATAGGGACCAAAAATGAAAGCTGTACACTTCCTGACAAATCAGCTACTAGGCCTTGAATCGGTGTCACTACGGCTCCTCCCACAATGGCCATTACCAATAGCGATGAAGCTTGGGCTGTATATTTCCCCAAACCTTTGATGGCTAAAGAAAAGATGGTTGGAAACATGATGGAGTTAAACAATCCTACTGCTACAATGGACCAAAGTGCCAGCTGACCTTTCGCAACAAGCCCAACAGCCAAGAGTGCCAAAACACTCAATCCAAATAACCAAAGCGTACGGTTTGGAATAAATCTACCAATGATGATAACCAAAATATTAAGCCCAATAAATGCCAAAGCGTACAAAGCCATCTCCTGATCATATACATTGATAATGGTCACAAAGGCCAAAAGGGCTACTCCTCCAATGATCAAAAAGCGATTTAGGTTGTTCTTAAAATCGGCTAACGCTACAGCTCCAAAGAACCTTCCGACCATAGCCCCTCCCCAAAACAAGGCCAAATAATGACTGGCTTCCGCTTCATCCAATCCTGCTATTTCAGGTAATCTTGCAAAATTGATCAGGTTACTTCCAATGGTCACCTCACCGCCCACATAGGCAAAAATAGCAATGATCCCCAAAAACAAATGACGATGCTTTAATGCTCCGCTATCCGATACAATTACGCCTTGGGCATTGACCTCAGGTAATTTAAACAGCTTAAAAATCAAGGCGATAAACAACAATGTCAGCGCCAAAGCTATATAAGGCATTTTCACCGCATCAGCTGAAATATCCAAATCTCCTATCGCTCCAAATATTAAATATCCCCCTATAATCGGTGCAATGGTTGTTCCCAAAGAGTTAAAAGCTTGAGTCATGTTTAGCCTGCTGGATGCCCCAGAGGGCTTACCCAAAATGGTCACATATGGATTTGCTGCAATTTGGAGAATGGTGATTCCTGATGCCAATACAAACAGGGCAAATAGGAAAAAAGCATAACTCTCAAAGCTTGCTGCTGGATAGAAAAACAAACATCCGGCGGCTGAAATGATCAGTCCTAAGATAATTCCATTTTTGTAACCTATTCGACCAATCGGATCACCTTTGGTAATAGAAATAATATAATAGATTAGGGAAATGATAAAGTAGGCACCAAAAAAGGCAGTTTGTATCAACATCGCCTGCCAGTTTTGTAAAGTAAATACTTGCTGAAGGTGTGGGATAAGGATATCGTTCATGCAGGTGATAAATCCCCACATAAAAAACAGCATGGTCACTAAAAACAAAGGACCAAAATATTTTTGGCCAGAGTCAAATTCTACATTATCTCCGGTCTCTTGAGTTACACTACTAATTGACGCCATGGGTCTATTGAATTAGGTTTTATAATTTTTATGGGTTAATAAAATGTGCTTTGGCTGTTCTGCCAGCTACAAGCTGCACCAATGAGTGCTGCCTGTTCACCAAGCTCTGTTATTTTTATTGGAGTATTCAAGCCAGAGCTGGCCAGTTCTTGTTGGATGACAGGGACGAACAAAGCTTCTGCTTTGGTAATATTCCCCCCTAACACAATAACTTCTGGATGTTCTTTTTGTATGAATTTTTTCAGGAACAAAGCCAAGTTTTCACCAAACTCCTTGAAAATTTCCTTGGCCACCTCCTTGTTTTCCTCTTTGGAAGTAAGCTCTCTCACTTCCTTGATGTGCTTTCCTGTCTTCTTATAGTAAGTATTGACAAACCATCTAGTTGACACATATTCCTCCACAATACTTTCCTGAAAAGGACTGCACCATAAAGCAGCATCTTCTGCAAAAACTCCATGATACCTCGAACTTCCAAGTCCTGTTCCCAAAGTTAGGCCAATAGCTCTCCCAGCAGCTTTTGCTGCTCCAGCTGCTACTTCTCCCTGTAAAAAACAGGCAGCGTCGTTCTCAAAATGGATATCGGCCAAGTCCATCGCCAATGCTTTAGCCAAAAGTTCCTTGACAGGCAACCCATATAATGAATCGTATTTGCCCTGCTCTTTAATCCATGAAATTCCCTTAGGATAGTCAAATGGTCCTGGCATGGCAATTCCAATTTTAATATTTGCCCCAGTTCCATGAGTAACTGAGGCTATGCCTTCTTTCCATTCATCAATGATAGCAGCAGATGGCCCTGAAGAATTGACCTTACGGCGTACCAATGAATCCTTGTCCAAAACATTGGAACGTAGGTCAACTAACCCCGCAGTGATATGAGAGCCTCCTATGTCTACCCCTATGACTTTTTCTATATTCATAAGCAAAGCTTCGGGCAGCATAAAGCTGCCCTCCTTTGTACCATTTTTATTTTATTATTCGTTTGAAAGAGAGTAAGGGAAATCTCCCTTCTTCGTTCCTCGCTTTTTGTTTGGTGAAGCGGACATTTCGAAATTCAGCTCTGCTCCTTCCATCAGTTCTTTATGACTTAGCCAGTTTTTGGAATAATCTTTTCCATTTACTTTCAAGCCTTCTATGTATTTGTTTTCCAAGCTGTTCTCAGGTGCATTGATCACCAACTCATTACCATTTTCCAATATCACAGTAATCTTCTTGAACAATGGTGCTCCGATAACATACTGGTCTGTACCAGGGCAAACTGGATAAAAGCCCATCGCAGAGAACACATACCAAGCTGAAGTCTGGCCATTATCTTCATCTCCACAGTATCCATCAGGAGTTGGGCGATACATACGGTTCATGGTCTCCCTTACCCAGTGTTGGGCTTTCCAAGGCTTACCTGCGTAATTGTACAGATAAATCATGTGCTGGATAGGTTGGTTTCCATGTGCATATTGTCCCATATTGGCAATCTGCATTTCTCTGATCTCATGGATAACACCACCATAATAGCTTTCATCAAAAACAGGAGGCAAAGAAAACACCTGATCCAATTGATTGACAAAAGCTTCTTTTCCTCCCATCAATTCCATCAACCCCTGAATATCATGAAAAACTGACCAGGTATAATGCCAACTGTTTCCTTCAGTGAAAGCATCTCCCCATTTGAAAGGATTAAACGGAGCCATAAACTCACCATTCTTATTTTTGCCCCTCATCAATTTGGTTTCTGGATCAAAGAGCTTTTTATAATTTAAGCTGCGAGACTTATAAAGCTCCACTTCTTCTTTAGGCTTATCAAGGGCCTTTGCCAATTGATAAATGGTAAAATCATCATAGGCATACTCCAAGGTTCTGGCTGCATTTTCATTGATCCCAACATCATAAGGCACATAACCCAATTCCTTATAATATTCTGCACCAGCCCTACCAACAGCAGTCAGTGGCCCGGCATTATTGGCTCCATGGATTACTGCTTCATAGAGTGTTTCGATGTCATAGTCGTAATCTCCCTGGTATTTCAAATAAGCATCTGCCACAACTGAAGCTGAATTATTTCCTACCATTACGCTTCTCAGGCCTGGGCTAGCCCACTCCGGCAACCATCCACTTTCCCTGTAAGCATTTGCCAATCCTTCCTGCATCTGAGCATTCAGCTCAGGGTACATCAAATTAAGAAAAGGAAAGAGAGACCTAAATGTATCCCAAAATCCAGTATCGGTAAACATGTATCCTGGTAGAACTTCACCATTATACGGGCTGTAATGAACTACATTACCACTGGCATCATATTCAAAGAATTTTCTCGGGAACAGCAGAGACCTGTAAAGGCAGGAGTAAAAAGTCTCCATTTGATCTTCAGTACCTCCTTCAGCTTTGATTCTTCCCAACTCTTCATTCCAAATCGCTCTGCCCTTCTCCTTTACAGTATCAAAATCATCACTTCCAATCTCTTTCAAATTCAGCTCTGCTTGTTCATAACTGATAAATGATGATGCCACTTTAGCATTTACGACCTCACCTCTTTTCGTTTTAAATCCAATAACAGCTCCAGTATGGTCGGCTTCGGATTTTAAAGCATCCTGTAGTTCGCCATCTTTGAAGGTCTGCTGAAAAGTGAAAGCTTTATCAAACTCAATCACAAAATAATTTTTGAAATTATCAGGTACCCCTCCACTATTTTTTGTAGTATATCCAATGATTTTATTTTCACCTGGAATCACTTGAACAGAAGATCCTTTATCCAATGCATCCAAAATTACGTATGCATTCTCTGTCTCGGGAAAGGTAAACCTAAACCTTGCCGCTCTCTCTGTAGGTGCAATCTCAGTAGTGATATCATGATCAGCCAAGTAAACACTATAGTAATATGGGTTTACTGTTTCGGACTTATGGGAATACCAACTTGCCCTGTCATCCTCATTGAACCTAAGTTCACCAGTGATGGGCATGATCGCAAATTGACCATAGTCATTCATCCAGGGTGAAGGTTGATGGGTTTGCTTAAATCCTCTGATTTTGTCCGCATTATAAGTATAAGCCCATCCATGCCCCATTGTACCAGTCTGGGGGGTCCAGAAGTTCATTCCCCATGGCAAGGCAATGGCAGGGTAAACATTACCGTTGGACATGCTAGGCTTAGAATCAGTTCCCATAAGCGGTTTGACATAGTCTACCGGGTTATCTACCTGTTGGATCAGTTGGGTTTGGCCATTTGCAGTAAGGGCTAAAGCCATCAGGGCGATGACGTTCGTCCATATTTTTTTCATAATGATTATTGTTATTTGGGGTTTTATAAGGTCATCAAACCTTTACTCCTTTTTATAAATTCTTTCACGAACATTTTCTACCATATTAAAATGTTCATAATTACAAATATATTATCTTAACATTAAAAAGCTAAAACCTTTTAGTTTTATTTATAAATAAAATTTGAAAGCCAATCTCTTCAAACTAAAATAAGATTTGGAGATTGATTTACTACTTTTAAAAACATAAAAAAATCCCATCCGAAGAATCGGATGGGATTTCCCTAAAAGTGAAATTGTTTATTCTGCGTAGCCAGGGTTCTGGACTAAATTCGGATTTAAAGCAGTTTGGACATGCGGAATAGGAAAAAGTTCCATATTCGCATCATTGCTAGGTTCATGATCCCACCAACTAGCAGTGGTGAATTTACTAAACCTGATCAGGTCAGTCCTTCTCTTCCCTTCGAAAATAAACTCCCTACCTCTTTCTGCCAACAGCTCGTCCAAAGTCAAGGATGAAGTGGTGTACATTTCTGTTGCCCAATCAGCAGCGGTAAAAGCACGTGATCTACTTGCGTTGATCAAGTCAACCGCTTCTTGAGGAGCAGCTCCACCATTTTGACGCATCAAAGCTTCGGCTTTATTAAAGTAAATCTCTGTCAAGCGATAAATGATATAATCATTCTCCTGATAGTTTTCGTCTTCTTTTGTCCCGGAACGATATTTATTGAACCTTGCCCCACTGTTTTCTTCTCCCTCGGTCATACTTCCTTCACCAGTAGCACCTTCACTGTTTCTTCTGATTGAATTGACATAAACCATAGGCTGTCCATCATATTCCTCGGTAGCAATAATTGGATCCGTAGTCCCATATTTATATTGCGGGCCAAATAGGAACCACTCTTCTTTGCGAAGATCATTTTCATCATAAGCATCAAAAGCACTAGGAATGACCACAAAAGCATTCCATCCACTGAAAGTCACATCCAAAGCTTCCGACATATTACTATAACCAAAATAGAACCCACCCCAACTGAATGTAAATCCACCTTGGCGGCTAAAGGCAAATTGGAAAATGTTTTCTGAAGAAAGGTGATTTGTATTATTAAAAGGCCCTAAAATATCTGGGTCCAATTCCATACTTCCATTAAGACTTCCTCCTTCACCATCAATTACTTTATCACTGTACCCGATACATTTATCCCACATGGCTGTTCCGGCCCATTTCTCCGCATTCAGGTACAATTCAGAAAGCATAGCGTATCCTGCGGCTTTTGAAACCCGCCCCACCATCTCTTGGGAAAGTGGTTGTAGCAACTCAACATTGTCTAAAAGTTCCTGCTCTACAAAGGCAAAAACTTCCTCCCTGCTTGCTGTTGGCGGGTTTGTCGGCTCCCCTACAGTAGTCACAATAAGCACATTTCCCCACATATCCATGATGCGCATGTAGTGATAAGCTCTCATCACTTTTACTTCCGCAAGGATCGATTGCTTGTCCTCTTCTGTCAAGCCAGCCTCAACAAAATCAACATCCTGAAGATCTTGTAAAGCAGAATTGACATACCCAAGGCCTGCCCACATCAAAGACCAAGCACTTCTAAGCCTATTTTCCTGAGCAGTCCACTCGTGATAATGTAAACGGATGTGATCACCTCCATCATAGCCGTGCCTTCCTTTTTGTGGCCAAGCCACTTGGTCTGCAGCCATTTCTCCATGATAATAATAACCACTTTGGCCAGTAGGTGCTAACCATGCCTGCATATGAGTAAATGGTCTCAACACGCCTTGCATAATTTCCACTTTATTGTTGTAGAAATTATCCTTTGAAAGTTCACTGTATATAGTTTCATCTAAATCCATACACGCTACAGTACCCAGTAAAGCTGCCGGTGTAAGGATTGCTGCAATTTTATTGATATATTTTTTCATGATTACCGCGCTTTAAAATCCAACTTTAACCCCTAGTGAAAATGACTTGGTTCTTGGGTAAAAACCTCTACCATCTATACCTGTATTGAAACCTACATCCTGCAACTCAGGATCAATACCTGAATATCCTGTAATCGTCAGTAGGTTTCTTCCAGTTGCGTATACTCTTAGGTTTCTCACGTATTCGCTTCGCAGTTTGAAATTGTAGCCTAAAGTCAGGTTATCCAACTTCACAAAGTCTCCCTTTTCCAAATAGTAGTCTGAATATTGTGGGTCATCATCCAATTCAGCATGGGTCGTAACCGCACTTTCTAGCAGGTTGTTGGGCAACCATCTTTTATTTCCAAAATAAAGATCCTTGGTATTTAAAATATCAAAACCAAATTTACCTCTAAAGAAAAGTGTCAAGTCAAAATTCTTGTAGGTAAAGGTATTGTTCAATGACGCCATATACTTAGGCACCCCATTTCCGATTATCGTCAAATCTTCTTGGGCCATATCTCCTGCCCCACCGATAGAGCCATCAGCCTTATAAAATTGCCATTTTCCATCTTCAGTAAAACCAGCAAAGCGTTTTCCATAGAAATTACCAACTACACCACCTTCTTCTACTCTGATGGCATTACCCAAGTTCCCAGGACTAGGGAGTCCACCATCTTCAATCCACGAAATGGTAAATACATCATTAGAAAGTGAGGTAACCTTATTTCTTTGAGTATTGGCAGTTAAATCTGCTCTCCAACTGAAATCACTGTTTTGGATGATAGTAGAGGTCAAGTATAATTCTACCCCTTTATTGTTGATACTACCTACATTGGTCAATAACGTACTTCTCACGAAAGCAGGTTGCTGAGCCGTGTAATTGTAAAGCAAGTCAACTGTCTCTCTATTATAAAGATCCAAAGAGCCCCCTAGCTTGTTATTGAAAAGCAAGAAGTCAAAACCTAAGTTCCACTCCCTTTTCTTTTCCCACCTTAAATCTGGATTTGGATTTCTTGCAGCTCCATATGTTTGATAAAATATCCCTTCTTGCGGGTAAACACCTCCAGTAGAAAGTGTCACTAAAGAGTTGTAGTTTCCAATTCCCTGGTTACCTGTTACGCCATATCCCAAACGAACTTTAAGATTATTCACGGCAGCACTATTGGCTAAAAACTCCTCTTTGGTCAATTCCCAACCTACTGAAACCGCTGGAAAGTTACCCCACTTGTGATTGGCACCAAACCTTGATGAACCTTCTCTTCTAATGGTTGCTTGGGCAAAATACTTCTCTTGAAAGGAATAACTAGCCCGTGCAAAAAGAGCGATCAATGTATTATCTTCTTTGAAACTGTCCATTCCAGGCCTAGGCAACTGGGTATTATTGATCGCACTACCCGCACTGAGGTTCCAATCTAAAAATCCGTCAGTTGTAAAACCATTGTTATTAACATTGAAAGTTTCTGTGGTGAAATACTGATAACTATAACCACCTATTACATCCAATGAATGATCAGTTCCAAACATTCTCTTATAATTTAAGGTAGACTCAAAAGTATTTGTCCATCTTAAATAATTATACTTGGATGCATAACCCATTCCTTGATAATCAGAAGTGGGACGGTTTGCGAAGTCATTCATCGATTGGTAATACCTGTCATTGTAAGTATCCCTTACATGGGCACCAAAAGCGGAAGCGGTCAAACCATCAATGATTTTCAGGGAAAGGCGCGCATCTCCTGAGAATGTTTGTTGGTTTCTTTCGCTGATTCTATTGGCATACCTAGAAAGTGGATTGTAATTGTTATAAGCTTGGGTTTCCACAAACGATCCATCTTCATTAAAAATAGGTGCAGTTGGATTCCTCTGAATAGCTTGTTCAAAATCTCCTGTACCCCCACCAAGTAAATTGGCTTTATTGAAGTTGGTAGCCATGTTAGCAGCCAAAGTCAATCGGTCATTTAGGCCAGTCTGGTTGAAGTTGATCCGGCCTCCAAATTGCCTTCTACTGTTTTCCTTGGCAATGCCTTCTGCGTCATTAAAATAGAATGAAGCTCTATAACTAGAATTTTCTCCTCCACCTGAGGCAGCAAAATTATGGTATTGACTTAGATTCTGCTTATTTAACAGCATATCATACAAGTCCGTTGAATGACCTAGGTCATTGACCTCATCGATCAACCCTTGATCGATCAAATCCCTGTATTCATCCGCGGTAAGAAAATCAGGTTTCTTGTCCACATACTCCCTCTGGAAATAGGTAGAATAATCAAATTGAGAACGTCATGATTTCCCTTTTTTGGTTGTAATCAAAATCACCCCTGCATTACCTCTGGTACCATAAATGGCCGCCGCAGAACCATCTTTCAATACGTCAAACGACTCAATATCGTCCTGCTGGAGCAAATCCAAACTACCTCCAGGAATACCGTCAATTACAATTAGGGGGCTTGTTGTTCCTACAATTGAGGTCAACCCTCTCAGTTGAATATCTGTAGACCCATTCGGGTTGCTTCCTTGGGTTCTGTTGATATTCAATCCAGCCACTTTACCCTGGATCAATTCCATTGGTGACCTCATTCCGCCTTGGACAAAGTCTTCCTCTCCCACATTGGCCACAGAAGAAGTAATCTCACGCTTTTTCTGAGAACCATAACCAATCACGACAAATTCTTCTAATGACTCAGTATCCGATGCCATTTCTATTTTCAAAGTCGATTGGCTCCCTACTGGGACATCTTGGCTGGCCATACCTATGAAGCTAAAAACCAAAATCGACTCATTCGATGCCACATTGATAGAAAATTTACCATCGAGATCTGTCACTGTACCGTTGGTTGTTCCTTTCTCTAAAATCGACACTCCTGGTAATGGCTCTCCAGATTCGTCTGTTACGACCCCGGTAACCTCTTTTGCTGCGATATGAAAAGATGTTGGAGAATTAGAATCGGAAATTTCTTTTCCGATAAATGTCTTTCCTTCTGCAGAAGAGAAAGAACCGACTACGCCTGAGAGAAGCATTAATAAAAAGCCTCCTCTTAGTCCCCGAAAGTTTGAAGTGATGCTACCACCAGGCACGGTGGCAACTGGTAACTTTTCGTTCATTAAATCTTGGGTTTGGGTTAATAATTAATAAACGCCAATAAAAAGTGTATCAAAAGAATACATTTTGTACAATTGTACTAAAACGATACAATTAAATCAGCGCGATAAAGCTAAACCCTTTTAGTAAAAATGCAAAACCGATTTAGGAATTTACCTCAATTTAAGCATTGCAAAAAAAGTATTAGGTTATACAAATATATATTCAAAAACGTACTTGATCCCTCTAATATATCAGGTCACCACAGGCGCCTCTAATTCCGAAATTTTAAATATTATTTTTTATCCCACCTAACAATGAAAATTACCACATCTCAACAAACATTAATTAAACAAACGTTAAACTTATTCTTGTTTTATTAAAAAAAATAAAATCACACCATGAAAAACCCGATTTTTTCTCAAAAAAACATCATTATTTTTTTCTTTACCTGTATTGTATGCTAACATTTTTGTTCACATCCTGCCTTTATATACTCCGCTATCTCTTAAAAACAAAAATCCCGGAACCATTATAATGGTTCCGGGATTTTTCAAAGCCTATGCTTATTTCTGAGTAAAAGAATCTTTAAACAATTATACTCTTAACCAGCACTTCGGTTTTTGTTGGAGGACTCTCTTTCCTTTTTGGAGGACTCTCTTTCCTTTAATGAGGCCTGAAGAACTATTTTTGTGGCTGATCTTTCTTCTTGTTCCGTATTGATAAGTTTAAACATGGACTGAATCAACCCCTGAGCAATTTCATCCTTTGGTTGAACAATACTGGTAACTGATGGTGTATTGAATTTAAAAAATTCATTATCATCAAAGGCTATCACCGACAAATCATCTGGAATTTTGATTTTCAACTGCTTCAACACCTGCATTCCCTTCATGGCTAAATAGTTAGTTGCAAAAAACACAGCCTCCAAATCGCGATTACTCTTAAAATAGTCTTCCATCACTTCCTCGGTTTGCTGGGATGAATAAGTATCAAATGGAATTTTTAGAATCCTTTCTTTTTGGTTTTCAGCCTTACACATCTCTTCATAAGCTTCACGACGATCGTGCATCTGAGATTGATCTGAATCAATAGTAACAAAACCGATTTCCTTCAAACCATTTTTCAAAAAGAGATCCAGTCCTTGCTTGGCTCCTTGGTAATTATCAATGACTACATAACTGCAGTCCACCTCGGGAATATACCTATCGAATAAAATCAAAGGGTTTTTATCCTTAGACAATTCCTCTATGAGATTTGCATCCATTCCAACAGGAGGGGTAAGAATATACCCATCCACCTGAAGATCCCTAAACATGCTCAGCAAGCCCATTGTTTTTTCAGGATCATTGTTGGTGCTGGTATAAATTATTTTGTAACCATCCAAAAAAGCCCTGTCCTCAATCATCTTAGCAATGGTGGCAAAGAAAGGATTGGAAATATCCTCCACCATGAAAACAATGATATTTGATTTTCCCGTACGAAGACTCTTTGCCAACTGACTGGGCCGATAGCCTATCTTTTTGACATAAGCCTGCACTTTATCGATGAGTTTCTGACTTATCCTATTTTCTTCTGCCTTTCCGTTAAGCACAAATGAAACAGTGGTTACAGAAATATTAAGCTCTTTGGCTATGGCTTTTATTGAATGTTTTTTTCTTTGCATTATGTGAGATTAAGCTTAAGAATCGGCTTTGGATTATTGCCTGCATTTTTCGCTAAATACCAAATATAATCTATTTTCTTAAAATTTAAAGACAGAGATGAGCCTATTCCTTTAAACACATAGGAATGTAAGAAGTCATGTTCCGTTTTTAATTCTACCTGATCAAAATTAGCTTTCAAATAATTCCAAAGATTCGAAATCTCTATTTCCCTTACTTTTTCAGGAATCAATAAAAATATTTCTCCAGAAAAAAACATCTCAATTCTTAGTGTTAAAACAATTTAGTCATTTTACACTTACAAGCAACCTTCATTTTAATTCAAATTTGGAACGGTTTTCGCTAAATCAACTAATATATCAAATTACACAAATAAAGTTGACTAAGTAATTGAGTCAACAGAAAGATAAAGTGAACCAACCGATAAATATCTCGTTGTAAAATTCAAAACTAAACCACACTGAAGATGAAAAAGGAAAAATTAACAAAATGGTTGGGAGTCACCCTGATTATGTGGTTGGCATTTACAATAGTAAACCCTAAAAATGCCAATGCCGAATCCCCACTTGGTGTATCATTTCAAATATTCTATGATGAATTGGCTCCTTATGGAGACTGGGTAGAAGATGCAAGATATGGTTATATCTGGCTCCCCTATGCCGATAGAAATTTCCACCCATATAACTCCAATGGACACTGGGTAATGACAGAATATGGCAATACCTGGGTTTCTTATTACAATTGGGGATGGGCTCCTTTTCACTACGGAAGATGGTTTTACGATGAATACTATGGTTGGGCCTGGGTTCCAGGATACGAATGGGGACCTGCTTGGGTAAACTGGAGAACAGGAGGAGGCTACTACGGCTGGGCACCAATGACACCAGGCTTTTCGGTAAGTGTAAATATCGGAATCCCAAGTTTCCACTGGGTATTTGTACCTCAAAGACGATTTACTCAAAGACATGTTTACAGGTATTGCGCTCCTAGAAGAAACATTGTAAACATCTACAACAGAACTACCGTCATCAACAATACGGTGGTCTACAATAGGAATAGATATATTTCAGGTCCTAGCCGAAGAGATATAGAGAGATATAGCAGAGGCAATGTAACCGTTTATAAAGTCAACAGTAGTCAAAGAGCTGGCAAAGCCAATGTATCTAGAAATACTCTGAATATCTATCGACCAGATGTAAGAATGGCAAGAAATGATAATAGAAGTCAAAATGCCAAACCTAGAACAATAACTTCTCTAGAAAAGGCAAGATCAAATAGAGCTGCTATAGCCAATACGAATAACAATTCTAACTCAAGAGGAAACGTCACTGCTCCAAGAAGTAACAACAGGTCTTCTGCAACAACTTCAGGAAGACAGACTAACGTCAATCAACCTTCTAGAAGCACACGTCCAACAGGAACTTACAATAGCAGCCAAAGAAGCAGCAACAGTTCCCGAGGACAAGAGGCAACAAAAGCCCAACCTTATGGAAACAGAAACAATAGCGGCTCATATTCTAAGAATGCTGAAGTAAAAAGACAAAGCCGTCCTGTGGAGAACAGGTCAAAACCAACTGATGTACATGTAAGGTCTTCAAAGGAGGTGAAGCAAAGCAGAGTAAGCAAACCTAGTCAACCTGCTAACAGACAAGTTAGCCGACCAAGCAATAGTTCAAACAACAGAAGTACATCGACAGTTAAAAGAAGTAGTAATTCTGCCAATAAAAGTAGAAGCTCATCAAACAGTGCTTCCTCAAGGAGTTCAAACAGCAGATCCAGAGGAAACAACTAATGAAAAGATATTAAGATTTAATGTTAGGTGATAGATTACTAAAAGCATGGTTGGAGGTCTGACCATGCTTTTTTCTTGAACATCCGTTCTATGAAATCCCTTTCTCACTTAGGACTTGCTTTACTTTTGCCATTAACCCTTTATAAGTAAAAGGTATCCCTATTACACTTTCAGAAAATCTAGGACAGATAATGGTTGAAATAACGTTATTCGTATTACTCCCATAAAGGAACAATACCTTCACGCTGTATTTTTCTTCTATTTCCTGAAATTTTTTCAAACAAGCTAAATCATCTGAAACATCGCCTTCAGATATTATTAAATCCATTTCGAAGGCCTCATTATTATGAATGGTGTGATTGAGCTCAAAAACCTCCATTCCTCCTAGGCGCAGCATTTCAGCCACATTGTTTGCAAGTGGACTATAACTGCTCATTACAGCAATTTTTGACATAACTAAAAGTGGTTCAATTTAAATAAAAACTCCTATGTTGTTGAATATGATTAACTTCACTAAGTTCGCAATTAAATCCATCCAAAAAAATATGACTTTTATCATGTCTTTTTTGAAACACACCAGCAAACAACCCAATGCTTACTTGCATCTTTCTATTTCAGCAGGTACACAACTCTCAATTTAATCTTGCCAATCCACAACTCTCCAATCTAAATCCAAGTCACAGACAGTCAGCGCTAAGCATTTACCAAAAAACCCTATTTAAATAATAGAAGGCACAAATCTTAAGAGGAAAACCATTGAAAACTAAATAAACTCCCTATATTCACGTTTTTAAATAGCATAAACTTAAATATTTAACACTATGAGCAGATTCACAGAAGTAAAGGATTTGGTAGCTTCTTTGGAAGAAGATTTTGAAAAATTCTACGAAAAGGGGAATAAAGCAGCTGGTACTCGTGTAAGAAACGGTATGCAGGAAATCAAAAACCTAGCTCAGGACATCAGAAAAGAAGTCACTGAGATCAAAAACTCTAGTAAATAAGAGAATTGATACACAACTGAAAGGTTAAAAAATCACCTTTTCAAGAAATAAAATAGCCACTCCCAATATTGGGAGTGGCTATTTTATTAATAGTATTTGATGCCGCGCTTACAACTCTTTTATCCAAATGTTTTTAAACTTCACCACTGAACCATGCCCCAAAAAACCAATATGGCCTTTTTCTCTCAATAGCCCAGGGTGATCCTTTCCATCCTTTGTTCCATTTTTGCTTGCTTTTTTGATGTCTCCATTAACTATGGTATGGCCATTTAAGATTACTTTAACCTTATTTCCCTTAACGATGACCTCCTCGGAGTTCCACTCCCCTACGGGCTTTAAAAAGCCTCTCTTAGCAGCTATAACCCCATAGACAGAGCCATGGTATTGGTACTCATGCAGATTCGCGTATTTTTCAGCAGTATTATCTAATATTTGTAACTCAATCCCTACATAAGCAGCATCTCCTTTTAATGGAGCCCGGATTCCCAAACCATTATTTGCTCCTGGAGTTAGCTGAAAGTCAAACTTGAAATGAAAGTCCCCGTATTCTTTTTCAGTATATAAATTGCCTTGTCCCCCACGATCCGGTCGAATAACTAATACACCATCCTCCACTACATAATCCGTCTTATTACCTACCCAACCACTCAGGTCTTTACCATTAAATAATTCTAAAAATCCCTCAGAGTCGGATTGCGCATTGACTATTGTCCACTGAAAGCCTAATAACAGCCCGGTCACCATGGCCACCAGTCTGATTCTTTTTTGATATGTCTTTTGCTGTGTTTTCATTGAAATGTTCTATCTAAATTTTAAAGTTTTTCAAATTAACCCTTATTTTAGTTGGGATAAAAAAGCCCTACAAAAATAGGGCTTTTAAATAAGGCTGAAAGTAATATTTAAGCCTTCATAAACATCCAACTGCTTATTTTCTCCATGTTATAATGTGGGGTCGAATGTACCACCCCACCCCTCATTTTGTTCCAAATTAGGGTTTCTATCCAGAACAGTATTCTGAATGGGAAAGAAATAATAGTTTTCGGGAAGTACGCTTTCCTGCACGCCCGACCTAGGAACCTGTAGCACAGTATACCTAAAATCGCTTTCGACCAATCCATAGGTACTTGCCTTGCTTCTTGCTTCAGAAAGCAACATATCAGATCCATCTCCATCAATAGCGATGGATTCTACTCCATGTTTTGTAGTTCCATCCAACCTGTCCAACATTCTCAGTCTTCTCAAGTCCCAAAAACGGTGCCCTTCAAAACAGAACTCTATATTACGCTCCGCCAAAATCGCTTCCCTTACTTCTTCTCTGTTAGTAGCAGTGATACCATAATTGCCATCATTTCCTGCTTCTATACCAGCCCTTTCTCGAATTTGCCTCAAAATGTCCAATGCAATATCCATTTCTCCTACTTCATTGGCCGTCTCTGCATAGTTGAGCATCACTTCAGCAAACCGCATCAAAACATAATCCAGGTCATATTGCTGTACTTCTGCTTGTGTTAAATTCAATAAGCTGTTCTTTAGGATAAAGAAACCAGTATACCTATCCAAATTGGTAGAGTTGGTCTGAGCAGCTGGATTGATACCAAAATCATCCAATTCATGGGCAATCCCCAAAGAAGTATATTGTCGCTTCTCTGCCTTTCCTGACACTTCATATCTCTTGCCTGCCCAAACAATTGACTTATTAAAACGAGGATCCCTGTTGAGCCAATAATTCTGAAGAAACGCTTCATCTGTCATATAGTAAGCTCCTGTCGGATCATTATACAGTTTACCATCAGCCATGGGAAATTCTTGAATAAATTCCCAGGTAGGACATGCTGAAGCAGGCCCTCTACTTTCTGAACCAGGCCTTACACCATGATCCCAAGCAGCAGTTTTATTTGGATAACTATTGATAACCGAAAACACCACCTCTTCATTACGTTCCTCTAGAGCGATGTTTGAGTAATCTTCAACTAATCCATAGCCTTGCCCCAACAAAGACTCGTATGCTAACCTATTGGCATCATAGGCTTCTTGCCAGTAGACATTGTCCCAAGGATCTGAAGGGTTAAATTGAGGGGAAGCTTTATACAAAAGCACTTTTGCCTTGAAAGCGGTAGCGAAATTCCCATCAATCTTTCCATACTCTCCGGAATTGGGTTCAATGCGCGTAGGCAATAGGGATATCGCCTGATCAAGATCATTTTCTAGAAAATCAAAACATTCCGCTGTGCTGTTTCTTGGCACATTGAGATCGTCTTCATAACGGTCTTGAGGAACAGTAATGTAAGGCACTCCGCCATGGTACATCACCATGTTAAAATAAGTATATGCCCTCATAAACAAAGCTTGCCCCAAAATATTATCTTTTACTTCTTGTGGTAAAGTACCCATCTGAACATCCTGAATAGCTTGGTTAATCAGTCTGATTCGATCATAGTTCCAGTCCTTATAGTTACCATTGGATATGGTTATCTGATCAGCATACCAAACGATACCGGCAATTTGTTGACTATTTCGGTCAGCCCCAGTACTCCAGTTTCCAAACATGCTATAAAGATTCGCCAAATAAGCATTTGCCAGATTCTCGTCATTCCATACATCCTCAGGACTATAATGGTTGATATCTTCTATATCTAATATGTCCGAGCAGCCTGTCATCCAGACCAATAATGCCAAAGTATATAGTATCTTTTTCATTTTATTGCTGAATTAAAATTTAACATTTAGACCCACGGTAAGTGATTTCATGAGAGGAAAAGAATCATAATTCTTTTGTTCCGGGTCATGAAACTCTTTCATATCAGAAATGGAAAATAAATTGGTTCCATTAAAAAATACCTGAGTACTGCTTACATTTAAACTTGATAGCCAGTTTTTAGGCAAATTATAAGCAAGGTTTAGGTTTTTGAGTCTAAGGTAAGCCCCATTTCTTATCCAAAAAGAAGTAGACCCTGTTCCGGATTCATACCAATTATTCCCGATGGGTCTCGGGTATTTAGCATCTGGATTATCTGGGGTCCATACATCATCTGCCCATAACGGGTAATAAGGCCTTATGGCTCCTCCATGTTGCCTCATACCCGCTCCTTCTTGATTGCTGATAATACGATCATACATCCCAACTCCCTGGAAGTGGGCATTAACACTGAAATTATTCCAATCCAGGTTAAAGCCAAAACCATAATTAATTCTAGGAGATGCATTATTTGAAAGCAACTGAAAATCATTGCCATCAATTCTTCCATCCGGACCTTCTGAATATCCGTCTCCCCGAATATCTTCAAAATATAAACCTCCCAAATATGGATCCCGTCCATACTGGGTAAAACCGGCTTCAAGTAATTCATCTAACTGCTCTTGGGTCCGGATAATTCCCAAAGCCCTCAGTCCAAATATTCTATTGGCGGCTTGGCCAATTTGAGATTCAGAAGCACGGTTACCTCCCTCCAAAAATATAGGAGCTTGATCCAATACATCCCATTGGTCTTTGGCATATCCAAGGTTACCATATATAGAATAGTTGACGGCTCCTCCGGCTGCCACATCTCTCCACATTAAGGAAAGTTCTCCTCCTCTCCAAGATCGCTCAGCATAGTTTTCAGGAGCTAAATCTTGTCCATAATTATCTGGCAATGTCACTAGGCGGGACCCCAGTATATCTTCCTCTTTCTTATAAAAGACATCCAAGGAACCCGACAATCTTGTTTCCATTAATTCAAAGTCAATACCTGTATTGTATGTAGTTGAGGTCGCCCATGTCAGATTTGGGTTTGGCGTGGCTCCAGGAGCAATACTTCTGTATAAGTCATCTCCAAAAATATAACTACCACTATTGCTGTAAGTATAATTATAGGAGAAAGGACTGATTCTGTTATTGTTCACATCCAGATCATTCCCAGTTGTACCATAGGAAACCCTGATTTTAAAATCATCCAACCAGCTTCTGGCGTTGGACATAAAAGACTCGTCCACAATCCTCCAAGCTGCTGAAAAAGAAGGGAAAAAACCCCATCTGCTTTCTTTTGGAAATAACGTATTGCCATCATATCGAAAAGAAAACTCTGCAATATATTTTTCAGCATAGTTATAGTTAACCCGGCCAATGAGCGACTGTCTGGCACCAATATTTTCATATCCATTACCATACCTTCTTTCAGCATCAGTAGAGTAAACAAAATCCTGATCGTAATTAGTTACAGGATCTTCTGCTCGGACAAATGAACCATATAAGCCATTTTCTGCCTGTTCAAAAACCATCATGGCATTGATGCCGTGCTGATCAAAATTTTGGTTATAGTTTAAGAACCAGTCAAATTGATAGCTCCATGCTGTATTGATATCATAGCTTAGAAACTCCTGATTCTGGCTGAAGGTAAAAATATTGGTATTGTTCGGATCAGGTGGTGCTGGAATAAACCGATTACCATCAGGATCTGCTTGGTTATAAACATAGTTTTCTTGGAAAGTTAAATACTTTTTCCTCATATAATCCTGTGCCAAATAATTCCCCACGACTTTTGTGGATAATCCAGGTATCAGGTCCCCCAAATCAATGTCTAAAGAGAGGATAGAGTTCATCTGACGCTTTCTTGTCTTGATATATCTGTCTCCAACGATTTGATCGATCACACTCCAAGCTTGCCAACTTCCCATCGGTGTTTGTACAGGAAAGTCCGTCACATAATTAGCCGGAGTACCATCCTCTTCTAAATAAAAAGGGTAAACTTTTGGCCAGTTAAAGGTAACTCTATATAAATCGGAAACGTCATAATCATCATCCCCAGAAAATGGCCAGTAAAAACGATCATGGTTCTGTTGTGTAGCTGCCAAATTTAGTCCTAACTTGATCCGTTCGGATATTTTTGCAGTAACATTCGTTCGCAAATTAAACTTACCATGCTCCAAACTTTTATAAGAACCTTCTTCACCTCTATAACTCATCAATGAGTAATAAGTGAGCTTATCATTACCTCCCGTCACACTCAACGAGTAGTTTTGACTCCAAGGGTTTTGCCATATAAAATCATTCACATTGTAACTTCTGTCGCTGAAATAAGCAAATTCCTCTTCGCCATTTGGAGGTGTTGTACCATTGAATTCTGCCACTCTGTTTTGATAAATCAGTTCATCCGTAGCAGTGGTTTTGTCAGAAAGCAACTCCATGGTGGGAGAGTAATGGGCATAAGAAGTTTGAAAGTTAAACATTGGCTTTTGAACACTTCCTTGCTTAGTGGTGACCAAAACAACTCCATTACCTGCTCTGGAGCCATAAATAGAAGCTGTTGCAGCATCTTTCAAAAAACTAATTTGCTCCACTTCCATCGCTTCTAAAGCATCAAATGATTCCTTATCTCTCACGATGCCATCAATCACATAGAGTGGATCTCCAAAACTTCCCCTTATCCGAATGGATGAAGTAGCTCCTGACAACCCAGAGGTACCAGTTACATTGACCCCTGGGGCCCTTCCTGCCAACGTATTGGACAAATTGTTGGCTGGAATTTGGGTAAGGTTGTCCGTTTCTACTGCTGTAATAGCACCAGTCAGATTTACTTTCTTTTGCTTACCATATCCCACTACCACAAACTCTTCCAAGGCTTTGGCATCCTCCACCATCACCACATCAATCACACTTTGTCCTCCTAAAGCAATGGTTTGTGTAGAATAGCCAATAAAAGAAAATGTTAATGCTCCTTCTTCTGGAACTGTTATAGAATAATTACCATCAATGTCTGTAACTGTTCCTTTGGTAGAACCTTGTACGGTAACGGTGACCCCTGGAATCGCCATCCCACTTTCATCTTTCACATTACCTTTGATTGTTACATCAGCCACCATCATTTCTGTAACCCTAGGAACACTATTGACGTCTTTTTGACCTACATAGATGACATTGTTGATTCTTTTAAATTGCAAATTAGCATCTATAGATATCTTTCTGAGTACCGTTCCCACCGAAACATCACGCTTTTGGTCGATGGAAGAATGAAGCCTTTTCTTTTTGACATCCCCTTTCCGATAACTAAAATGAAATTCAGTTTCACTCTCAATGACTGCAAAAATATCCTCAATGGATATTTTTTCTTTACTTAAGGTTATATACACCTCTTCCAGGCTTGTCTGTCCCTTGCTTTCGCCGGCCAGCAAACTACTTAGTAAAAAGCACTGGATGATCATACCGAAAAAGGCGTACTTTCCCACGGTTACAATTTTTTTTAGTAACTTTGTTTTCATGTTTAAGTTGTTTTTAGATAAATAATTGTCTTTAAACAATTGGATCATTGGACATCGCTGCACCGCCAAATACAGCTTTGTTCGATGATCTTTTTTGTGATTAAGGTGATATTACATAGGCTGTTCTTTAATAAATAATAACTATATCTTCTTTGATTTTATATTTAAATCCAAAAGTCACACTCAACCCTTCTAATATTTGATCCAAGGACTGATTATCGAATTTCCCGGTGAAATCTTTTCTACTTGAGAAACCTTTTCGTAACTCAAACTGAACGCCAAACCATCTTCTCAACACACTGGTAACTTCCTCAAAATTTGAGGAATTAAAACTGATCACATTATCTTTCCAAGCAAACATATCATCATATGATACCTTACACTTTTTCATCGATCCATCCTCTGCATAATAGCTCACAGCTTCCATCGGCAAAAGGAAATAACTTTTATCCTCTATTTCATCTCCACTTGCACTTTTTCCAGTGACTTTGACCTTTCCTGTTAAGACCCCAACTTTTGTACTTTTTCTTTCCTCAAAATCCTGAATTACAAATGATGTCCCCAACACTTGGGTTGTCGTACTCTTAGTATGCACCAAAAATGGCTTCTTTTCATCTCTGGCAACATCAAAGAAAGCCTCTCCTTCAAGTTGAACTTCTCTCTTATTTCCTTTAAAATGTCTTGGAAAGACAATCTTGCTTCCACTATTCAAATGAACATGGCTGCCATCAGCTAGGGTTATTTTAAGTTTTTGGCCAAGTGGGGTAGATTTAGTAATCATCTCTACCTTCTTATTTGTGTCCATCTCCTGATTATCATTATCATTAATTTGCTTAAACCATAAAAAAGCCAAAGCAAATAGGACACTCAGTACACCTGCAATTCTATAAAGTCCTTTGTACCACTTTTTATTTATTTTTTTTGTTTCTTGCAAAATTGGTTCTGTAGGTACTCCAATCCCCAGTGTCTTAGAATTTTCAGACTCAATTCGAGTTTTTATCTTTTCAAGCAAGAGCTCACTGTTAATTTCTTCAGCACTCTCCTGCCCTGGCTGAAATTCTCTTAACTTCTTCTCCAACTCCCTCTTTCCTTCATCAGAATTTATCCAGACCAAAATTGTATGTACTTCCTCAGGAGAACAGTCCCCTTGAAAAAATTTATTTAACAATTCAACATTCATTTGATCATTCTTTAAATCTATTACTGCTTATACTTATGTATCCCCTAACGGAATTCATAAAAATTTTAAAATTTTTTAAAACAGTAATATTTCGCTATAAATTCATATTATTTAGAGGTAATTATTAAAAAATTAATCTTTCGTTATGTATATTACGATATTATTTAATTTATTATTCAATAGAAAAACGTATTAAAAGAGCTGATCTAATGAATCCGAATTTGCGAGAAATAGCATACGGTATAAAAAATGATTGTCAAACTTCATTTGATCAGTTGTACCATCTTTTTCATAAAAAAATCTACTTCTTCTGCGTTCATTATGGTTTAAAAACTGAAGATGCTGAAGAGATCACCCAAGAGGTATTTGTGAAAATCTGGATTTCTAGAAAATCCATCAATCCGGAAAAATGTATCAAAGCCTACCTTTACACGATCGCTAAAAACGTCATGATTGATGAATTCAAAAAACAGATCAGAATAAAGGCAACCAAAGATTATCAGATGCAACTAATTGTCCCCATCAACAATACAGACAACACTTTGGCATACAATGAATTGATGGGACTGGTTGAAAAAACATTGATGCGGTTACCTGAGCGACGAAGGACTGTCTTTGAGATGTCAAGATTAAAAGGGCTGAGTCATAAAGAAATTGCAAATGAATTAAGTATTTCCACAAAAACCGTTGAAAACCATTTGACACTTGCTTTGCAAAGCTTTAGGGAAGTATTTCAGGACTCAAAAATCATTTCTCTGATATTTATCTTGATATCATTTTTTAAATATTGATATAAATAAGTCTCTACTTTTCTTAATGAGGAGTTTATCAAACCATTTTTACTGCTTATAACGTATTAAGTTATATAGATTAAGTGTTTTATTGATCCCGATAAATATCTTTAGAAATTAATCACCCAAGACTTTATTATGAAAAACCTGATTTTAACAGCACTATTGATATTTGGAACTAGCTTCCTAGCAAAATCAGCATCATATATGCCACAAGCCAAGATGGATACCGCAACTTTTGCTGCAGGATGCTTTTGGTGTACAGAAGCCCAATTCCTTCAGCTGGAAGGTGTCTCTAAGGTAGTTTCTGGCTACACCGGAGGTACAGTCAAAAACCCAACCTACAAGCAAGTATGCACTGGCAATACAGGGCATGCAGAAGCCGTTTCCATTATCTATGATCCTTCTGTGATCAGTTATGATGAACTATTAGAGGCTTTCTTTGTATCACACGACCCTACCCAACTAAACAGACAAGGTAATGACATTGGCACACAATACCGTAGTGCTATTTTCTATCATTCTCCTGCTCAAAAAGAAAAAGCAGAATATTATATCAAGAAACTGAACGAAGAAAACATTTATCCCAAAAAAATTGTTACCCAAGTAGCGCCAATGAAAGTCTTCTATGTAGCTGAAGATTATCACCAAAATTATTATAACCTCAACAAGGAACAAGGCTATTGCCAGTTTGTGATCACCCCCAAACTGGAGAAATTCAAAAAGGTATTCAAGGATAAGCTTAAGGAAAGCAAATAAAACGATTTCCCCAATAAACTTTAAAACCATGAAAAGATTGTTCATTTTAGGTGTTTTACTAACCGCCCTTTATAGCTGCGGAATGGGGCAGGTAACGAAAGAAGGAGTGGAAAACCCTTACTACTCAAGAACTGACACCACTCATATAAATGTTTCCAATACCGAATGGAAAAAAATACTTCCTCCCTTTTTGTATGCAGTCGCCCGTGAAGCAGCAACAGAGAGGGCTTTTACGGGACAGTATTGGGACAGTGATACTAAAGGAACCTATTATTGCGCGGTCTGTGGCAACAAGCTTTTTGTCTCCGAAGCTAAATTTCAAAGTGACTGCGGATGGCCTAGTTTCTTCGAGGCAGTCAGGAAAAACAGTGTTGTTTATAAAAAAGACAATTCACACGGTATGCAGAGAATTGAAGTACTGTGTGGCCGATGCGATTCTCACTTAGGACATATCTTTGACGATGGTCCGCCCCCTACTCATAAAAGATTTTGTATGAATTCCATATCCTTGGACTTTGAACCTATCGGAACAATTGGATTAAACTGATTCATAAGGAAAGGCTGGCAAAACCAGCCTTTTTTTAGTTCACCACCACCTCATCTACAAAGACCCAACCCTTATCTCCGGCCCCTCTATGCCAAGCAGGCAACTTGGTATTAGGAAACAACCTCAAGCGTAAAGAGTGATAGGTTTTAGAGGGAATATCAAAAATCATCTGTTCCATCCTACTTTTCTGGGATTTTTCCGGGACATCTAAGTCTTTTGAAACTATCGTTTTCCATGGCTGACTCCCATTTGATCTTCCTTCCAGAATTACCTTGACAGGAGGAAATATATGAGCTTCCTCATGATACATTAAGCTCACAGCTAATTTGGAAGCGGTCTGCTCTCCTAAATCAACGAACAAATCGAGTGGCTCATCTCTAAATCCCAACCAATCACCGGAGGCATAATTGGAATCTCCTTTCTTTTGATCCACCAAGGTTTCTTTGCCCTTCCCTTGATAATTTCCTGAAGGACTTGTTTTCAAATCGACATGATCAGGCTTAATCAATCCTGCTTGATAAAAACTTTCTGTTGCAGTTTCACTTTTAGACCAGCCTTTTGCGAATGCTCTTGCTTTAAGCTGAACTGTCTCTTCCAAATGAATGGGCCCTTCATAAACCAAGCTGTTCAGACTATCTGGCTCACTGCCATCCAACGTATACCTAATCTGCACCGAACCAATAGGATGTTTTAGAACCACTTCCTCTGAATTTTTGAAAATCTTATTTTCAAATTTTACTTGCGGGGCATTAAGTTGATAAACAATCCCTTCATCCTGAAACCCCCATTCCAATATCACATGAGGCATTATTTTCGTAAAACCTTCACTGTCTTTCCCTGTCAAGCCTGTATCCCACAGACTTAAGGACTCTAGAAGTTTCACCTTTACCAAAAGGTCAAATACCGATTTGTCAAGTTCATTTCCAGCCAAGGAAAGCAGCTTTAAATGGGGCAGATCTGGAAGAAAACCTAGTTGATTGGCCTTCACACCAGTCGAATTGAGTTTTAGGTCTTCAAGATTCTTTAAGGCACCAATTGCTTTCAGATCAACCCCATCAAGAGGCATTTTATTTAAATTCAAACTCACCACTTGATCCTTAATCTTATTTAAGTCAGAAAGGGATTTTGCATCAAATGCTCCTGCTCCAAAATAAGAAACAGAAAGTGCTGGTGAACCTGGAAATATTGGTTCAACCAAACGATAAAAATTATTCAAGCTTTCTACATCTTCTTCTTTGGCTGCTGGAAAATCATAAGGAGCATCTTTTTCCATTTGTAAGCTTGCCAACTGATAGAGAGGACTTTCTTGACCTTGATCGGCCAAAGTGCCTTCAAAATCTGCTCCGCCCTGAACCCAAAGTTTTAATATTTCTAGTTCCTCTGGACTCAACTGGGCCTTACCCTTCGGGGGCATATGCTTTTTCTCTTCCTTTGGAAGCTCTATACGATGTACCAAAAGAGATTTCTCCCAATGGGCAGAATCGAACAATGCTCCATTTTTTCCACCTTTGACAATAAACTCCACTTCATCCAACCGCAAGCCTCCTTTGATTTTACTGGCCTGATGACAACTGATACACTTATTATCCAATATAGGCTTCACCAAATGGGTAAACACCTCTGCCTCCTCTAAAGAAACCTTACCTTCACGATCTGCTTGCAAAGGTGCCATTAAAAAGTCCGTTCCATGGGTCAAATTAGCTCCCCAATGTCCCGCACCAATCAAGACTACCACTAAAGCCAAGCTCAGGGATTTTTGCATTTTTGGCCATTTATCCAAGGTAAAATAAACCAGCAGTGCAATGAAATAAACACTTACCCCCATCCATTTGTGAAGGTTGAGATTATCCCCCTCATACCCTTCCTCTTGACTTAACATCCAACCGCTCAATACCGCTATTCCAGCAAAAAAAGTGGCTAAGAGCAATGACCACCTGGCCATTCTCTGTTGATGTGGTGAGGGCAGGATATTGGGAACCAACACAAATACTAAAGCCACCAGCATCAGCACAATTGGGAAGTGCAAAATCAAAGGATGACTTCGTCCCAAGACTTGAAGAATCGGCGGCACCACTAGACGGTCTCCTCCGATCAGGAAAATTATAAGTAGGCCAGTAAATACAATAAGGGCATTTTCCAGCCAACTTTGGAGGTTATTTCTGATATTCATTAATGCTTAATTCGTAAGAATGCTTCCTTCTTTGTTAGGGGTAAATTCACCCAATTTGGCAATTACACCAAGATATCTTTGACTACAGCGCCATGAACATCTGTCAAGCGGTACCTTCTTCCAAGGTGCTTAAAGGTCAAGCGCTCGTGGTCAATTCCCATGAGGTGTAAAATAGTGGCTTGAAAGTCATGTACATGAACTGGATCTTTGACAATATTATAGCCAAACTCATCAGTTTCTCCATAGACCATTCCCGACTTCACTCCTCCTCCGGCCATCCACACAGAAAATGCTCTTGGGTGATGATCCCTACCATAATTATCTGCAGACATCTTGCCTTGACAGTAATTTGTCCTTCCAAACTCTCCTCCCCATATCACCAATGTTTCATCCAGTAAGCCTCTTTGTTTCAAATCTGTGATCAAAGCCGCAGAAGCCTGATCGACATCTTGGGCCTGTCCAGCCATCTCATTGGGCAAGTTACCGTGTTGGTCCCAGCCTTGATGGTATAATTGCACAAATCGCACCCCATTTTCAGAAAGTTTTCGCGCCAAAAGACAGTTGGCGGCGTAAGTTCCTGGAATGAGACAATCTGGGCCATATAGCTTAATAATGCTATCAGGCTCTTTGGACACATCCGTTACTTCTGGCACAGCAGTCTGCATTCGAAATGCCATCTCGTATTGTTGGATTTTTGCTTGAATTTCCGGATCACCATATTCTTCATAAGACATTTGGTTCATGGCCGCAATCTTATCCAACATCCTTCTTCTATCCATTCGCTTCATGCCCTCCGGGTCTCCCAAATAAAGCACTGGATCTTCAGAGCTTGAAAACTGAACACCTTGATGCACTGCATCCAAAAAGCCATTGGACCAAAGCTTGGAGTACACGCCCTGCCCGTTTCCTTTGCCTCTACTTAATAGCACACAGAAGGCTGGTAAATTATTGTTTTCACTGCCTAAACCATAGCTCAACCATGACCCCATACTTGGCCTATTTCCCACCTGGGCACCAGTCTGGAAAAAGGTCAAAGCCGGATCATGGTTAATCGCTTCCGTATGCATGGACTTCACGATACATATATCATCGACAATCTTGGCAGTATGGGGAAACAAATCACTGATCCAGGCCCTTGCTTCTCCATATTGGTTAAACCCATAATAGGACCCAACAAGCGGAAAAGAACTCTGACCAGCAGTCATCCCCGTTAGCCTTTGTCCCATCCTGATACTCTCCGGAAGGTCTTCTCCCATTCTTTTATTCAAAAGAGGCTTGTAGTCAAAAGACTCCAGTTGGCTAGGGGCTCCATTTTGAAAGAGATAAATTACCCTTTTTGCTTTTGGGGCAAAGTGGGGCAATGCAGCCATAATATCCTCTTCAGCACTGGACTTGCCGGTAAACAAGTCAGGCACTAATAGAGAGCCCAAAGCCATACTTCCCAAACCTAAGCTTAGTTTAGAAAGGAATTTTCTTCTGTTCTGGTTTAATCCGTGCTCTAATACTTCCTTCTCCATCCTATATTTTTGTAATCGTTTCTTCCAAATTATACAATGCGACAATCACCTGCATCATTGCAGCCGATTCCGCTGAAATACCTGATTCATCCATTTCCATCTCCCCTACATCCAAACTCACTTTCACTTGATCGGAATGGCTTTCAAATCTTGTCTTCTCCTCTTGATAATACTCCAACATCAAACCTTCCTCCTCACCAGTCATTTCCCTACACAAAACTTTCTGGAAAACCCACTGAATTCCTTCCTCTGGAGTCATATTTTCCTTTTCGATTTTTGTCGCCAAAACCCTCGAAGCCTCAAGTACAAATGGGTCGTTCAACATCACCAATGCCTGCAAAGGGGTATTCGTCCTTCCTCTAGTCACCTCACATCGATCCCTGTTACTGGCATCAAAAATAATGGCTTTGGGAGGAGGCACTGTAAGTTTGATGAAGTGATACAAACCTCTTCTGTAAAGGTCATCACCGTGATCTTGGACATACTTTGCCAGTGTCCCCCTACCTGAAGTTGCCGCTTCCCATAACCCCTCAGGTTGATAAGGTTTGATGCTAGGCCCTCCAATCTCAGTATTAAGCAGTCCACTAGAGGCCAAGACCAGATCTTGAACACTTTCAGCAGTAAGGCGTAACCTAGGCGCCCTGGATAAGTAAAGGTTTTCCGGATCTTTTCGCAATGCTTTGTTATTCACTTCAGAACTTTGTCTGTAAGTAGATGAAATGAAAATCTGCTTCATCAAACGCTTGATATCCCAACCATTTTCCATAAAATCCACTGCCAACCAATCTAATAACTCTGGATGAGTAGGCAAATCACCTTGCATCCCAAAGTCCCCCGCTGACTTCACAATGCCCTGCCCAAAGATCTCTTGCCAAATCAAATTGACAAAAACCCTGGCGGTAAGTGGATTATCCTTATTCGTTGTCCACTTGGCCAGCCCAAGGCGGTCTTTGGAATACTGGTCGTCAAATTTCATGATCGAAGAAGGAGTTCCAGGCTTAACTTCTTTGGATGGTGCATCGTAAACGCCTCTGTCCAAAACAAAGGTTTTTCTAAGCGTGTCCAATTCATCCATCACTGAAACCATGATTTTACTGGTGTCTTGATGATTGAGGTAATCCAATATTCCCTCTTTTTGAAAATCTTTCTGATCTATCCAAAGAATTGGTGTCTTTGCAGGTTTGCTTCGGGAGACATCTCCTTCAAACCCTTTCTCCGGAGTATTGTTGAAAAAGGCATAAAGCTCATAATAATTTTCTTGGGAAAAGGGATCGTATTTGTGGTCGTGACATTGCGCACACTCCATTGTAACACCTAAAATCCCTTTGCTAAAAGTATTGGTCTTATCCAAAACATACTCCACTCTATATTCTTCATGAATAACGCCCCCTTCTTCTGTATACTTATGATTTCGGTTAAATGCAGTTGCCAATATTTGTTCTTTGGTAGCATTGGGTAGCATATCTCCGGCCAACTGCCACGTGATAAACTGGTCATAGGGAATGTTGTTATTAAAAGCATGAATCACCCAATCACGGTAAGGCCATTGGGTACGGTATTCGTCATCCTGATATCCGTAGCTGTCGGCATACCTAGAAATATCCATCCATAATACAGCCAGCTTTTCACCAAAAGCGTCCTTATTCAACAAGTCATCCACCAAAGTCTCATACTTTTCATCATCAAGATTTTGGTACTTTTCCATCATCTCCATTGTTGGAGGCAAGCCAGAAATATCCAAACTCAACCTTTTAATAAGCGCATAGGAATTGGCCTCATCGTTTGGCGACAATTTCTTTTCCTGCATCTTCGTGTAGGTGAAATAATCAATTTCATTCCTGCCCCAAGGCTGAGTTTCCGGAACGGGTGATTTTTGGGGCGGAACAAATGCCCAGTGAGACTCATATTTGGCACCTTGACTGATCCATTTTTTGATAACCGCAATCTCATTTTCCTCCAATTTAAGATTTGACTCTGGAGGAGGCATTTGTTCAGACGGGTCTTCACTTATTATTTTTTGGTAGGCCACTGACAGCTCAGGATCTCCAGGTACAATCACATGCTGAGAGGGAGCATCCTTCAATGCCGCATAAGCACCTTCTTCTGTATCCAATCTTAATCCTGCTTCTCGCTTATTCGCATCTGGCCCATGACAGGCAAAACATTTATCAGAAAGTATCGGGCGAACGTGGAAGTTATAGCTGACCTGATCGGAAGCCGATAAGGCAATTTGCCCCTCCTCTGATTTACCGCAGGAAAAGAAGAATAAACTTCCTGCCATACCTATCAACACATTTCTTAAGATTGGGAACATATAAGGTAAAATTTCTGGGTTAAATGACCTAATAAATTTCCTAAAAAAATTAAACAATACCAACGATTTTTTGGTAAAAAATTAAAAAACAAAAACAAACACTTACAATATCTTTCGAAAGTGTACCTATTACACTTTCAGCCATCAGTATACCCAATTATATGTTTTCAGCTTTTCCCCTCATGGCATCAACTCAAAAAAAGGAAGCCGAAATCATTCTTCGCCTTGTAGATTTCTAGTGGGGGCTTTTGTGAAATATACCAAGCACCTAGTTAACCAAAAGTTTTTATCTCCAAAGGTTCCAGCCTAAGTCTAAGAAAAATAATACTATTTTTAGCCCCTCAAATATTTATTTAAACCATAACTCATTTTTATTCATGCAAAAAGTGATCACGATTAGCCTCATTTTATGCCTTTTTCATTCATTGGCTTATGGCCAAAAGTCATTAGATAATGTAAATGGCCTCAACCAGGTAAAGCTGAACCAAACACTTCAAGATTACCAAAAAAGCCTTTACCTGATAAGTGGCGATGAACCAGTATACAAAAACAACAACAGCATCCGTGAAAGTCTTAAACGAAACATCAAAAATGGTATCAGAGAAGGAGTTTATAAAGAACATAGTCACCTTTTCATTGATGGCAAAAAAGCATCTAAACTTAATATGATTTTTTACAAAGGAGAATTGTATAAAATTAGATGGACTTTCAGAAAAGGAGATTTTAAAGACTTAGCATCACTTGCCAAATTCCTTAATCAACACTTTACAGAACAATTTGGACATCCGAAAGAAGTGTTATTTGGCGATACCTACATTTGGGAAGAAGATAAAAACTATTTGCAAGCTTTCTTGGACCAGACGGAATACCAAATCGAATTAAGGGACAAACAAATAGATCGAATTGTCAAAAACCTTCAGTAGATTTTGATTACCTACTGACTTTCAGTAATGGAGTTGGATTTGGGAATTTGGACTATGAAGAACCAAGGAAGTCAAATTTAGAAGATTTCACCAATTCTTTCCTAACGTCCCAAACCCAACTCTATAATATTTTTATTTAAGATTAGAGACCTTAAAACTCCAAGCATATTGGCAAGGCAATTCATTAAAACTTATTTCTGGCATTATTACCTTCAGGTCATTTCCTATCTTTTCAAACTTCAGAGGCTTATCATAGCCCAGTAAGCTTACCATAGTATTTTCGGTGACTTTCACATTTTTGATCAGCAAATCACCCTTAGGAAAAACAGGACTGATGGCATATAAACTCCCATCCTTTTGGGTAAAAAACAATTCTTTGACAGCCTTACCCGGAGATGGGTTTATGGTTTGTTTCAGTATATAATCTCCTCCCAAATAACTGCCTTTATGATCAATATCTCGATCTCCTTCTGACCACTGAGCCGATTGGTCTGCTTTTCTAGTTCCATAAATGGCTTCACCATTTATAGCTAACCATTCACCGATTTGCAATAGACGTTCCTGCATAATCGGAGGAATATTTCCCCTCGCATCAGGGCCAATATCCAACAATAAATTCCCCCCATTACTCACCACATCTACCAACATCAAAATAAGGGCTTGGGCACTGTTATAATCTTGTGCATCTTCATTTTGGTTATAGCCAAACGAAAATCCCATGCCCCTACATTCTTCCCATGGCTTATCAAAAACCTTTCCTGCTTCATATTCCGTCGTGTAATAGCCACCATGCTTTTGTCGGAGCCCTTTTCCCCATCGGTCATTTACCAGAATATTATCTTTAGCTGCAGACTCATTATATAGCCAAGCTAAAAATTCCTCGCTTCTCCACCTTTCTCCCTCCATTTCCCATTCTCCATCTGTCCATAATATATCCGGTTGATAGCTTTGCACAAGGTCCTTTACTTGAGGTAAATAATGCTCCTCCACAAATCGGTCTTTATCATTTTGCCACCAAGGATGGTACCATTCATACAATGAATAATATAGTCCCATCTTCACTGGAGTTTTTCTGACAGCCTCTGTTAATTCTCCGACCAAATCACGCTTTGCCCCCACTTCCATACTGTTCCAGGCAAAACCTCTATCATTGGCCTGCTCATTTGGCCAAAGGGTAAAGCCATCATGGTGCTTGGAAGTCAAGACAATGTACTTGGCTCCTGCTTCCTCAAATAAGCTGGCCCATTCATCAGGGTCAAACAAATCTGCGGTAAACATTTCCCCAAAATTATAATAAGGAAAATCAGCTCCATAAGTATCGACGTGATATTGATAGACTTCATCACCTTTGAAATCTCCATTGCCAAAAAGTTTCTTGCTTTGTAACCAATATTGGTACCACTCTGAATAAGTGCCTTTGGGTGACCAAGCAGGTACCGAATAAGGTCCCCAATGGATAAATATGCCAAACTTGGCATCTTCAAACCATTCAGGCACCGGCCGCTTGTCCAATGACTCCCATTTGGCCTCGTATTGCTGCGCATGCAGAACAGGAGACAGCATTAAAGCGATTAATAAAGCAAACAAAGAAGTGTTGAGATATTTCATAACATGGGTTTTTGTAAGAATCAAAAGTTTGCCAGGGTTGCAAATATTAAATTATAATCTTTTTTCCTAATGAGCCCCATCTTCATCCAAAACTGATAAAATAGTACGTAAAAAAGCAAGCATGTTCATTCCTTGTTATACTTTACTTCCCAAAGACTTAGCCCGTAAGACAGTTTGATTTTATCATTTCTTATACCATTCAACTCTCCCCAAAACAGGATAAAAGGAAACAACCAATGGCATGATTAAGGATAATCAGTTCATTTAATTATATTTCCTAACCAAAATCAATCAGGAAAACAATGACAAATGAAGAATTTATAGTCCTTGCACTTTCTTTTCCAGCTACCGAACAAAAGCCACATTTTGACAGAACTGCTTTTAAAATTACAGGAAAACGTATTTTCACAACCCTGCATGTAGCCAGCAATTCCGCCAATGTCAAACTTTCTCCCAATGAGCAAAAAGCCTTTACAAAATATTCACCTGAAGTAGTCTACCCAGTGAACAACAAATGGGGTCAGCAGGGCTGGACTACAATAGAGCTTCAAAACGCCAAGGAAGAACTGGTCAAAGCTTTATTGAAATCTGCCTATGAAGATGTAGTAAAGCGCAAAAACTCAAAATGACTCAAGATCACCTTTTGAGAATTACTCAATCACTATCTTCCATTTCATTAATCTTATCAAACATTACTTTAAAAGTATACCAAGCGGTATTGTTTCCTCCATCCCGGCCTTTTCTATTCTCATAAAAGCCGTCCATAAAGCTCCCGGCTCCAGACCAGACTGTCTGCATCATGCCATAAAAGTTAGGTTTCATTTCCTTAGTGGCAGTTGCTCGGAAATGGAACATGTCTTCTACCTGGGTTTCAGAAACATCTGGCATCCTCCAATTACAGGTCAAGACCCTAAAACCTTTCATGGCAAAATAAACTGCAGATTGATCAGGTCTCTCATAATGCCAATCACCAATTACCACATCTTTGGGAATCATATCTATAGCCCTATGAGTATTGTTCATACTGGCTTCCCACATACCCAATCCTGTTGTTTTACCATCCAACAGCCTGTCTCCCCAAATCCATAGCTCTCTATTATCTGCTGCCAAATGGTCACGTACTTTACTCACTTCACCAGCAAAAAGCTCCGCCTTATCTCTCCCTGAACAGCGAGGACAATCATCATCTCCTATGTAAAAAACCTCATCCATTCCAGCATGAAAAGCATCAGCTTCAAACACTTCACAAATTTCATCCACCAAATCAAAAACCACTCCATGCACTTCTGGATGTAGTGGACAGTAGCTTTTGCAATACAGCCCGTCTTCATTGGGCCACTCATAATTTTCCGGCAAACTGACTGATGGTGTTTCATCAAATTCAGGATAAACTTCTAACAGCTTTCCTAAATCACTGTGCCAAGACTGATGTCCCAATAAGTTGATTTGTGGGATAATACGAATGTCATGTTTTTGGCATATCGCAACCATCTGCTTGACCTGTGCTTTACTTAAGGGATTGTTATCCACCAATTCTGGATGACTTTCAAATTCGTAGCCATATTCCACTCTTAGTATCAACACATTTATATTTCTTGGTGCCAGTTCCTCATCAATGAATCTAACAAAACGATCCACTTCATTAGGGTTGGGTGCAGCTATTGCAAAAGCTTTGATGGGCAGGACATCCTTTGAATCCTGAGCCTTCACCCCAAGTAAACTGTTTAACAACAAACAAATTATAATACCGATAGACATCTTACACATTAGCTACTAATTTAAATTTTTAATCTTATTCGATACTTCTCCAAAACACCTGTCAGCAGAACTACTAAGAAAGCATAAACCAAGCATTTCAAGATCCCAAAGATTCCACTCCTAAGAAAAATAGGTACGCTGATACCTATCATGGTATAAATGGCGTAATGAATGTAAGGAATCAAATAACAAGTCAAGGTACTTGTTCCAGCGGGCCGTATCCATCGGAACCAATCTTTTTTCTCCTTGATATCCACCAACCAGATCAAAAAGCCAAATACGAGGATACTGATCCCAATACATATGGCTACCCAAGATGGGGAAGCACCTAATTTATGAATACCCCAAATTGGCCTGGTCACTAAACCATAACCTAACATCACAACGGCAGAAGCTGACAGCATTATCCAAAATTGGGAAGCTTTCCCTGTAGAAAACCATTTATGATAATAAATCGAAACTACTATTCCAGCCATCGCAAAAGCCGGCATAGAACCATTACCTACTATCCATATGTATTGTCTAATGGGTGATAAAACATCCAAATAACCTAGTTTCTCCAAGGCATTAAAAGCCATAAAAAACAAAAAGGCCAACACCTGAGCTCCTACTTTTCCGTCTGTTAATAAAAAAATCATCGAGCAAATCAGATATGACCACCCGATCAGCCCTAAAATACCATACCAATGCGTTTGCATTCCTGTAGGTGAATCCAGACTTCCTCCTTCGTATAAAAATGCCAAAATCAATAACATCAAAACCCCGATCGATTGTGGAAAGTATCTCTTCACTCTTGTCCAAGTTCTGGGGTAATCCATCCAAACCAAGAAGAAGGCTATGGTGATAAGTATTTGCCACAAAGGTTTGGAAAGTGGCGCTGAAGAGCTATAGGATTCCAAATTGACATGAAATATCCCCATAACCAAAAGAGCTAAAGACCTCAGCATTATATGAATGGCCAATTGGAGTTTGCTATCTCCCTTATTTAGCCTATTCCTAATGGCATAAGGAATGGATAAGCCCACTATCAAAAGAAAAGCTGGAAATACAATATCTGACATACCCAGCCTATCCTCTTCTGCTAAGGCATGGCCTAGCCATTCAGGATAACCCTCTAAACTCCAAAGGTCATTGACAAAAACCATCAAAAGCATGGTAATAGCCCTGAAAACATCAATTGAGTATAACCTGCCTACAGAAGGTATCTTAGAAGAACTATCGACAGTCTTGTTGGGAGATGTTAAAGTACTGGAAGACATTTGATTAAATTAATATATTATTTAATCAAAACCAATTACAATAAAATTATACAAAAGAAACATTCACTTAGTCAATTAATTATACTACCCAAAATCAAGTTTCTTTGAATTGACTGTCTTGAAAAATCTATCAAATAGAACTCATCACTCTATCAATTTCATCAAAAAAATTATCCGTCACAAAATACAAAGTCTCTACGGAATACGTCAACAAACTACTTTAAAAAGTAAATATTATATTAAATCAAGGGAAATGTTTGGCTTTTATTTCTATCTTTTGAGTGTCAAATGATAGGCTTATTACCCTAAAAAAATCAAAATTTTCTGATTCAGATGATATAAGTCTAGCTTTTAAAATTTTACATATAATAAGGACTACTTTCAACGAGAAGTCATGACTAAATTATCATTTAAAAAATTGCTGATCATAGGCTTTTCTTTGTCTTTGATCATTGTAGCATTTGTAAATTATTCCTCTTACAAAAGTCTAAAATCTTTCGAAGAAAGAATGAGCTGGGTGAGTCATACCTATGATGTACTTATTGCCAGCAAGGAAACATTAATTCAGCTGATCAATGCAGAAACAAGCCAAAATGGATACATTCTGACAGGGAAAAGTCAATATTTAGAACCATATCATATCGCTCAGGATTCAGTTTATGTTTCTTTAAATAATCTTAAAAATCTTATTTCTGACAATCCTACCCAAGTTAGGCGCGTGGCATTGCTTGAGAACATTATTCATGAAAGACTCAAAAATTTAGAAGCCACCCTGGAAGACGACCATTCAATCACTACTGAAACAAAAGTTGAAAAATCACTGATTGGCAAAGGACAAGACCTCACTTCAGAAGTTCGTCAAATAACTGCCGAAATTATAGCAGATGAGAATCGGCTTTTAGACACCAGAGAGACACAGGCAAAAAATAATGCCAGCAGAACAATCATCAGTATTGTGGCTGGATTAGCGGCAGTACTTTTAATCCTATTCCTTATGTTTGGCTACATTATGCGGATTTTCACAGCTCAAGTAAAGGCCGAGGAAAAAATCAAAAAGTCAAACAACGAATTAGAAAAACTCTCCTTCGAAAGAGCAAACCAAAACTGGATTTTAAAAGGAGAAAAACTTTTAAATGAAAGTCTCCAAGGGGATCATTCATTGAACCAACTTTCAGAAAAAGTATTGAGTTTTTTCGCTAGCTACTTGGGAATGAAAATTGGAATCCTTCATACTTTTGATCCAGAAAATAACTTATTAAAAATCTCAGCATCCTATGCAATAACAAATCAAGGATTTATACGGGAGACAAAATTAGGAGAAAGCCTTGTTGGTCAGGCTGCTAAAGAGAAAAAAACAATCCTCATTAATGACCTACCTAAGCACCATTATAAGATAACGTCTTCTTTTGGAGAAAGCACTCCTGATCAATTGCTTTTAAAGCCATTAGTCTACAATAACCAACTAAAGGGAATTTTAGAGCTCGGTTTTTTAGGTGAGATCAATAAAAATCAACGAAAATTAATTGACCTCCTTGAAGAAAACATATCCATTGCGATCCACACCACTCAAGCGCATGATGATATGCGCCAACTTTATGAACAGCTCCAAGCTCAATCAGAAGAATTGGAAAGTCAACAAGAAGAATTGAGACAAACCAATGAGGAACTTGGCCAACAAACCGAAATGCTTCAGGCTTCTGAAGAAGAGCTAAGGGTTCAACAAGAAGAGCTAAGGCAAACCAATTTGGAGTTAGAAGAAAAGGCAAGGTTATTAGAGGCAAGCAACAAACAAATTGAAGAAGCACGTATTTCTATAGTAAATAAGGCAGAAGAGCTCGAGCAAACAAGTAAATATAAATCTGAATTTTTGGCCAATATGAGTCATGAACTCAGAACCCCACTGAATAGCGTATTGATCTTGGCAAAACTTCTTAGTTCAAACAAAAACAACACATTGGATCAAGAAGAAGTTAAATATGCCAATGTCATCCACAAAGCTGGTAGTGATTTGCTTACCCTGATCAACGATATCCTAGATTTGTCTAAAGTGGAATCTGGCCAACTGGACATTTACGAAGAGGATATAGATATATTTGATATTGGGGAAAACATGCAGTACTTATTCAAAGAAATCGCTGCCGATAAAATGGTCAACTTTAAAGTTAACATTGATGATAACTTGCCAAAAACCATTCATTCCGATCGACAAAGACTTGATCAAATCATAAGAAACCTCTTGTCCAATGCTTTTAAATTCACGCCAGCCGAAGGCCAGGTAAGCCTTAATTTTACAGCACAATCCAATCATCACCTGGCCATTTCGGTACAAGATTCGGGCATTGGAATATCCGAGGAAAAGCAACAATTAATCTTTGAAGCCTTTAAACAGGCCGACGGGTCTACCAGCAGAAAATATGGTGGCACTGGATTAGGCCTGTCAATCAGCAGGGAGCTATCAAGATTATTGAAAGGATCCATTAGCCTCAATAGTAAAGAAGGACAAGGCAGTACATTTACCTTGTCAATCCCTTATGAGCTTGGAATGGGAAGCCAGCCTTCAGCAGATTCGACTCCGACAAACGCCTCTTTTGATCCAAAAGTAATTGATAAGGAAAATAAGCCCCAGATTAACTCCAGCCATATCATTCCTGAAAAAGCAGCTGGCAAAAATTTATTGATTGTAGAAGATGATGTAAACTTTGCGGAGATTCTAAAAAACTACTCCAAAGAAAGGGGCTTTGAAACAAAAGTGGTACATGATGGCGAAAGTGCCATCAACTTTATGAACGAAGTTTCTCCAGATGCCGTGCTGTTGGACATAATGCTTCCGGTTATGGATGGATGGGAAGTCCTCAAAAAGATGAAGGCCAATGCAAAGCTCAAGGATATCCCTGTTCACATCATGTCAGCCACAGACAAAAACCACAAACAGTTATTAGAAAGTGGAGCAACGGAATTTATCCATAAACCAGTTGACCAAAGTGTACTAGAGAGGGTCTTCAAGCAAATTCAAAACGCAGGAAAAAAAGAGTTAAAACATATATTAATTATTGAGGATCAAAAAATCCAAAGCGATATTTTAAAAGAGCAACTTCAAAAAGAGGGATTTGAAGTAGAGCAAGCTTTTGATGGTAGAGAAGCTCTAGACTCCTCATTAACAAAAACTTTTGACTGTATCATTTTAGACCTAAACCTTCCTGATTTTAAAGGGGAAGAAATCCTAGACAAAATTAAGTCTGGATCCTTGAATAACTTGACTCCAGTTATCATTAATACTGCTATGACCGTACCTGAAGAACTTCAAAATAAGATCAGGCAGTACAGCAATGCCACGGTAATCAAAACGCCAAAATCCAATGAAAGAATCTTGGATGAGGTAAAGCTGTTTATGCATAAAATCAACAAACCTGACACTCCTACTCCGTCAAATGGCAAAACCAAAACAACTTCCAATGCTTCAGAAAAATCTTTTGAAGGGAAGAAGGTTTTGCTTGTGGATGACGATATGAGAAATATATTCGCCCTTTCCAGTTCACTTCAACAATACGGGCTAAATGTAGAAATTGCTGGAAACGGGATTGAAGCTATAAATAGGCTTAATGAAACAGAGGATTTTGACTTGGTTTTGATGGATATCATGATGCCAGAAATGGATGGATATGAAGCCATGAGAGAGATTAGGAAAGGTGGTCAATACAAAGATATCCCCATTGTCGCACTTACCGCCAAAGCGATGAAAAATGATCGAGAAAAATGTATTGAAGCAGGTGCAAGTGATTATATCTCCAAACCTGTTGATTTAGAAAAATTACTTTCACTAATCCGTGTATGGATAAGCAATTGACAAAAATGACTGATTCAGCCTATTCTATATCTTTTGAAGAGTTGAAAGAAATACAAAAGTTAATTGAGAAAGTTCACGGATATGACTTTCATGATTATGCAGAAGCATCTTTGAAAAGAAGAGTTACTCATATCATGAGTAAATTTAAGCTCAACACTTTTGACCTTAAACACCGTTTGGTCAATGATACTCATTTCTTTGCTTTGTTCCTCAATCAAGTCACGGTCAACGTCACCGAAATGTTTAGAGACCCTGGCTTCTACAGATCAGTTAGGGAAAACGTCATACCTTATTTGGCTTCATACCCTCACATAAAAATATGGAATGCCGGATGCTCCAGTGGTGAAGAAACCTACTCCTTTGCTATAACGCTTAAGGAAGAGGGTATTCTTGAAAAAAGCTTCCTCTATGGAACAGATATCAATTCAGAAGTCTTGGATAAGGCCAAAGAAGGCATTTATGAACTCAAAAAAATAAAAGAGTATTCTACCAATTACCTCAATTCTGGAGGTAAAAGCTCCCTTTCAGATTATTATCACTCCATTTATGATGCTGGAATATTTCAATCCGAATTAAGGAAAAAGACTTTATTCTCCATCCATAACCTGGCTTCTGATAGTAGTTTTAACGAATTTCAGCTGGTGGTTTGCAGAAATGTCCTGATCTATTTTAATGAACACCTTAGAAACAGAGTACTCGAATTACTTTCGGAAAGTCTATGCCATTTAGGCTTTCTTTGTTTGGGGTCAAAAGAGACTTTAAGAAACCCAAAACTATTGGAGCAGTACAAAGTAATTGATAAAAAAGAAAACATCTATCAGAAAATTGTGTAGGACAGGTAACATACCGGATTCAGCTCTTCAATCCATAGAACTGGTAGTTATCGGCGGATCTGCCGGTAGTATGGTGGTATTGATGGAGTTGATGAAATCGGTATCCTTCTTTCCTCTCCCGATCGTCTTTGTAATTCACAGAGCAAAGACGAGTTCCTTTGGAACATTAGCTGGGATATTCCAAAAGGTCAATCAGGATATAAAAGTCAAAGAAGCAGAGGAAAAAGAAACTTTAAACCCCAAAACAATTTATCTGGCTCCGGCAGATTATCACCTATTAATTGAAAGAGACTTTAGCTTATCATTGGATATATCTGAAAAGGTATGGCATAGTAGACCTTCTATAGATGTACTATTTCAATCGGCAGCTGATGCCGGAGGAAAAGGTACGCTTGGAATCTTGCTTTCTGGTGCCAACGCAGATGGTGTAAAAGGCTTACAGGAAATCAAGAAAAATGGAGGGTTAACCATCATACAAGACCCAGATACCGCAGAATATCCAACAATGCCATTTGAAGCACTCAAAGCAAAGGTAGCAGACTATAAATTAGCTCCCATTAAGTTGGAGCAAACTTTCGAAAAACTAAAAAAAGTAAAATCGCATTTTTAAATAAGAATAAATGAATAATCTTAATCTTCTATTAGTAGATGACAAAGAAGAAAATCTCATTGCACTCGAGGCGCTTATTAGAAGGGATGACTTTAATATTTTTAGCACTACTAATCCAAATCAAGCACTTAAAATCGCATGGGAAAATGATATTTCGATCGCCCTTTTGGATGTACAGATGCCTGAAATGGATGGTTTTGAACTTGCAGAAATCTTAAAGAGTAATTTAAAAACCAAACAAATCCTAATCATATTTGTCACCGCCATTTCGAAAGAAGCCAAATATGCAATCAAAGGATTCAATACTGGGGCGATTGACTATCTTTTCAAACCTCTGGACCCCTATATTACCACAGCCAAAGTGGATGCTTTCGCTCAGTTAGCTCGAGCTCAAAGGGAGCTTATTAATAAAAATAATGAGTTGGAAAAGTATGCACTTGAAGTAAAAAATTCCGCAGATATTATCTGCCGGGTCAATCCCAAAACCTTACAAATCAATGCTGTTAATCCTGCCATTACAAAAATACTGCAATATCACCCAGACAGTGTTCAAGGTAAATCTTTGATAGATCTTACAGAAGATGGAAAAGCATCTATCACTAAATATGAATTAAGTCAAATGGTGAGCGAAAATAAAACCTATTGCGTTTTTCAAGACAGGTTCAAAAATCCAGATGGTGACATTCTCTGGTTAGAGTGTAGAGCAAGTAAGAAGAATGAGCTACTGTTGCTAAACATGAGTGATGTAACCATTCAAAAAAACTATACCAATGAACTTATCCGATCAAGGGATGTGGCTGAGGAGACAAAAAAGATGAAAGAAGGTTTTTTGGCTAGTATGAGTCATGAAATCCGTACTCCTATCAGTGGAGTTATTGCATTGACAAATACCCTAAAAAACACAGCTCTTTCCCAGGAACAAGCGAAAACATTAGACTTAATTTCAATTTCTTCTCAATCTTTATTGGGAATTGTTAACGATATTCTTGATCTTTCCAAAATAGAGGCAGGTAAATTTTCAATTGTTAGGACTGAGATCGACTTACCTAATTTAGTTAAATCCGTTTGTGATTTACTGCACCATAAAGCCGACGAAAAAAACCTTGAGCTGAGTTATGAAATTGCAGAGAATGTTGCATCGCACATTTTCGCAGATGGATTAAGGCTCAACCAAATACTCATGAATCTATTGGGTAATGCTTTGAAATTTACAGAAAAAGGTTTTGTCAAACTCATGGTCAAATCAATTGCTACCGAAGATGATGAAACCACACTTTCATTCATTGTAGAAGATTCAGGTATTGGCATGTCTCCGGGACAATTAGAACATGTCTTTGAAGAGTTTTCCCAAGCGGATTCCAATATTACCCATCGCTATGGTGGAACGGGACTGGGGCTTTCAATCACCAAAAAATTGGCCCAATTAAAGGGAGGAACCCTAAATGTATCTAGCGCTTTGGGAAAAGGCTCCCAATTTACTTTCACCAACAAGTATAAAATCATTAGGAAAAAAGAATTGAAAAAAGACAATCAACAAGATTCTATTATACAGCCTTTCAAGGAGTCAATTAATGTTCTAATGGCTGAAGATAATATGATCAACCAGTTTGCGGCCAAGCATATCATGCAAAAATGGAATATACATTTGGAAATTGCTGAAACTGGTTCTGAAGCTATCGAAAAGTATCATAAAGGTAATTTTGATATTATCTTAATGGATATGTACATGCCCGAAATGAACGGCTTCGAGGCGACCAAAATTATCAGAGAGGAGATGAAGAAATCGTCCAATAGAATTCCAATCATTGGTTTATCAGCTGTAGCAATGGAAGAGGACATCCAAAAGGCTAGAGAATCAGGAGTGGATGACATTATGGGAAAACCATTTGAACCTAAAGAGCTTAATGAAATGATAAGAAAATACCTAAATGGATCTAAATAATTCTTAATTCTCTATTCAATATACTTCCAGGAATTACATAGAAACACCATTTATCTCACAAATTCCTGAACTAGGTTTCTACTTGTAACTCCTAAACTCAGTTTTACTTTTTAGACATATCAAATTGCTCTCCTTTCTTAAATGTTAATTATCCATTATTTAATTAAATTGATAATTAACATTTAAACTTTAGTTTTTGAAACAAAGACTTGATGGAAAAAGAACATGAAAAACCAAGTTTTAAAAAATGGCTTGATAACCTTCAACAAGAAAGCTGGCAATTAGAACTAATCATTTCCGGCTTTTTAATTTATGCCCTTTTTAGTGCTTACGGTCCTGTCACGGAGTGGAAAAATCTGTCCATTGCCCAAGAAAACATTTACAGTATTTTTCTATCCATATTCGTCTCCATCTCTGTTTTTATATTGATGCTCAACTTATGTATCCACCTGACGTTAAGAGGGCTTTGGATTGGTTCTATTGGTATGAGATATGTTTCAGGAGATATTGATTATGATAAATTGGACTACCAATCTAAATTCAGATCATTTCTGGAGAGTAAACTAGGATCATTCGATCGTTTTATTGCCAGTTTAGAGAAATACAGTAGTATAATATTTGCCATTACATTTTTAATGGTGTTCTTCCTCTTGTCATTTTTTCTACTGTTAAGTGTCTGGCTACTAATAGATTAATTGATCAACCTGTTACCAGATGGGTTTGTAAAAAGTATCATATATCCAGTTTTCAATATTTTATTTGGTTTTGGCTGCTTGCTGACTTTCATAGATTTTATCAGCTTTGGTTTTTTAAAGAGAAATACACTATTCCATCGATTCTATTTCCCGGTTTATAGGGTTTTCAGCTACCTCTCCTTGTCAATAATATATAGACAAATGATCTATAATTTAATTGATAACAAGTTTGGTAGACGAGTAGTAAGAAGTATTCTCCCCACCTATTTCATACTGCTATTGATGTCCAGTTTTTCCTATCGTTATTCTACTATTCTTCCATATAACCTCATTGAATCTGAAAAAAACTATGCTTCAAATATGGTCGCTTCACCTTCCAAATACCTGGATGCGTTGAATCCCAAAACTTTTGTGGCCAAAGCAGCTGTTCAATCCAAAGCTATCGAGTCTAACTATCTCCAACTGTTTATACCCTTTCACCCTGAAATAGAAGCCAACATCCTAAAAAATTGTCCAAACCTTAAATACAATAAGACTAGAAAAGGGCTGTTTTTAAGGTTTCTATCCAACCAAAATGAGGTTTTGGATTTAGAGAAAGTAAATTTAAACACTTATCTGGATTGTTTAAAAAAGCAATATAAAGTGTTTATTGATGATCAAGAGATTGAAGCAAGTTTTGTTCTTTCAACAATAAACAACAGACAAATAGGATTCGAATCTTTTTTAGATATTAAACAAATTGGAGAAGGATCCCATAGTTTATTGATCAAAACCAATCAAAAACCAAGTCAGGTCTATTCTGAAATTCCCTTTTGGTATTTTCCTTCCTAATACCATTAAACAAAAAATCGCAACTCTCTAGTTTAGACAGTTGCGATCAATTATATACCATTCTATAGCGATTGATAGATGTCAGTAAGGTCTAAATCGTCTCCCATTTCATTTTGCAATTTCAGCAAGTCCTCGAATAAACCTTTGACCCTATTTGCTTGCTCTGGATTCTCTGCCAAATCATTCATTTCCAAAGGATCATTTTCCAAGTCAAACAACAATACCTTATTGATTTTTGGGTAAACCAAAAGCTTATATCCATCCTTACGGATCATTCTTTGATAGTTTACATATGCACCATATATACCTTGCTCATAAGCACCTTCCTGCGTTTCATTCTTGGCCAAGGATAAAAAGCTGTTGAACTCCACATAGTCAGGTTTTTCCACCCCAGCCAACTCCAAGGAAGTGGCCATTACATCTTGCAAGTAGATATCATTATCCACTTTATTTCCTGCAGGCAAATCCGGCCCCATGGCCATGAAAGGCACACGAATACTGTGATCAAACAAGCTTTGCTTCCCAATCAATCCATGATGTCCCACCGCTAAACCATGATCTCCTGTAAAAAAGATATAAGTGTTTTCCAATTCTCCAGATGCTTCCAAGGCATCTAATATTTTTCCTATTTGCTCGTCCAAATGGGTAATAATGGCGTAGTATTCCTTTCTATGCGTTTTTATTGCCAATTCAGTTCTGGGAAAAGGTGCCAAAGCCTCATCCCTTAATCCCATTGAATTTCCAATATCATCCTTATAAGGATACTCAGGCAACCAATTTTCGGGAAGAGGTATATCCTCCAGAGGATATTTGTCCAAAAATGACTGTGGCGCCTGCCTTGGGTCATGGGGAGCATTAAAGGCGATATACATAAAAAAGGGATTCTCTTTCTTTTGAGCATCATCCAAAAATGCCAAAGCATCATCCTTGACCACCTCACTCCAATGTTTTCCACCTTCCCAATAACCACCATTATTGGGGTCTGAGGATGACCATGAAGTATCATTTTCACTCAAAGGCCTATAGTAACCTTCTGGCCTCAAATCAGAAATATCCTCCCCATTTCTCAGCGCTTCCCTTATACCAGGAACACTCTTTCCTAACTCTCCTCGAAAATCATTGGGCATTCCTGGACGAATATGTTTGGCTACTTGAAAAACAGTCTCTGCTGGTGCTTCTACATGCCATTTACCAGTCATATAAGTCGAATAGCCTGCTTTTTCCATTAACTTCCCCCAGGTCTGCTGCAGTGATAGTGAATCCCCAGCTGTCCACTTTTTGGATACATCTTGGGCTCTCCAAACATGCCGACCGGAAATCATCATCGCACGGGATGCTACGCAAATGGCACCGTTCCAGCCTCCCATATTGTAAGCATGGGTAAAAGTAGTTCCTCCATTTACCAGTCGGTCTAAGTTTGGAGTTGCTATCACCTCATTTCCCAAAGCATGGATGGCTTCGAAAGTATAGTCATCAGCAAACAGAAACAAAATATTAGGCTTTTTCACTTGTTTCTCCTTTGGCTGCTGACAACTCCAAACGAACAGCACAAGCACTAGAATTAATAGACTTTTTAAGCGTATCATATCATTCACTTTTTTAAACTTCTTATCTTAGGCAGAACCTTCTGGAACTCAATTTATCCCCCACTCTTTATTGGGTTGAGCACTTAATTTAATTTCAAGTTCCCCTCCTTTTGCAAATACTTCATGAGGAAAATGATAGCTGTTCCATTCCTCACCATTGAGCTTTGAAGACTGGATATAGACATCTTCATCCCAGTCATTTGCTACAGTAATAATCTCAAACTTGTCCCCTGGGTAGTAATCATTATTCAGGTCAATGGAAATCTTATTGAAAATTGGACTGGTAATTTCATACTCAGACCCAACTGCTGCCCCACCATCTACTTGGAAAACCCCCATCGCCATCAAGACTCCCAGCGCTCCCATTTGACCTTGATCCTCGTCTCCATTATACCCACCATATGGGCTGGTATCTCCAAAAGTAGTTTCTTTAACTTCCCTCACCCAATACTGACTTAACCAAGGTTTTCCGGCATGGTTGAACAAATGAGCCATTTGACAGGAAGGCTGGTTTTCATAATCCACCCAGCTCTCGGCATGTTTTCCATGATCAGTGATAAAATTGTTTCCTCTTGCCTTTTCAAAATAGCCATTGAGCATTTCTGTATATGCTTCATTTCCACCAAACAATTCAATCAAGCCCTGCATGTCATGAGGGACAAAATGGGAGTAAATCGCTGAATTACTCTCACAAAAGCCAAGTGTATTAAAACCTTCTCCTATCAAGGTAAAATTGGGAATCCAATTCCCCTCTATATCTTTAGGATGAATGGCTTTGGATGCTGGATTCCAAAGGTTGCGGTAATTTTGGGACCTTTGCATAAGCATTTTATAATCTTCCTGCTTGCCCAGCACCTTGGACAACTGAGCCAAACACCAATCTTGATAAGCATATTCCAAAGTCATAGAAGCTCCATCTTTGTGGCCACCGTTTCCTTCTACTCCCTCTGGCACATATCCTCTGCTTTCATAATATTTCATTCCTCCACCCGTTGGATTCAAATCATGTTCATATCCTGCACGATCCCTGATTCCAGCCACAAAGGCATTTTTCATCAAACCTTCATAGGCCTTGTCAATGTCATATCCACGAATCCCTTTATTATAGGCAGTAGCAAAAAAAGATGTAGCTGGATCACCTATCATCACATAAGTATAATTCCCTCCGGATGGACCTCTAGGGATCAATCCACCGTCATTATACATATTTACCATACTGCTGCAAAAACCATCTATGATTTCTGGGTAGGCCATTGACCATAAAACATTCAGGGTCCACTGGCTGCCCCATAATGCATCAAAGTTATACTGCGGAAAAACAGGTTTACCTTGGTTATCCAAAGGTACTTTTCTGATTCTAGGGCTCTCTCCTGTCATATCACAGTAATCCCCATTAACATCACTCACTACCCTTCTGCCCAACAATGCATGCCAAAGATCAGTGTAGAACTTAACCTTTTCTTCTTTTTTGCCTCCTTCGACCTTAATTCTGGAAAGCTTGTCTTCCCATTCTTGTTCTGAATCACTTATCACTTGGTCAAAGTCCCAATGTGGTAATTCTTCCTCCATATTTTTCCATGCGTTTTCCAAGCTGGTATAGGAAATAGCCACTTTCATTTTTACTGGCTTCCCTTCAATATTTAGCTTTACATACGCCCCATTATTCTTTCCGTTTACAGTTTCATTGGCATCTAAAAGCTTACCATCTTCCCATCCACCAAACTCTTCAATGGAATGATCCAATTCTGCAGCAAAATAAACGTAAGTGGACTTGGGTCTTCTCCTAGTTCCACCCATCAAGGAAAATCCTTCTATTTTATCCTCTCCTATCTTCCTGACCATAGAAGAATCCACCTTACCATGGGCCAAAAATTCTCCAGTATGAAAACTTATATAAGCTTCTTGGTCTGCTGGAAAGGTATATTTATGAAAACCAACGCGTTGTGTAGAGGTCAATTCTGCCTTGATGCCATAGCGGTCCAGGTTAATTTGGTGGTATCCTGGTTTTGCAATTTCTGTGGCATGGTCAAAGGATGATTTGGTCGCCTCCATCCCCTTAAATCCTTCAAACTCACCAGAGGTGGGCATTACTGGAATCCCTGCCATTTGCCAAGCATGAATATGACTGAAGCACCTCACCTCTGTGCTGTCATACAAATAGCCACTATTCCAGCTTCCTTTTGTCCAGGTATCAGGACTTAAGTTGACCATTCCAAAAGGCCTACTTGCGGAGGAAAAGAAAAACCAACGGCTTTTGTGGGTATCTACAAATGGGTTGACATAAGCGGTGTATTTCTCCTCAACTTGATTACAACCGCTAATTAATGCAATCAATAAAAAAAAGAGGTGGTATTTTTTCATGGGGTGATTATGGTTATTTGGGCAAATAAGTGGTGAAGGGCGAAGAAGATATCCATCACTCCTCACCCATTCAGCTTATTTATTAATCTTTGGTCACTTTGCTTCCCCACCAATCTGGGTTGGGTTGCCAGCCAGGAGTCAGCACTTTGACACGATCATTTTCGAGCTTTTCCAACTGAGCTGTCTTGGCACGATTCAGTACTTTCTCCTCTTCTTTAGCATCATACTCAGGGTCTGCATAGGGATAACGGACATTATTTTTCTCCAGATACTTATTCAGTTTTTTCATTAGTTGGGCAGTCACCTTCGGTTCCTTGGTTGAAAGGTCTACTTTCTCTTCAGGATCAGTTTCCAAATTATAGAGTTCCTTCCCATCATTTTCGTAATAATGAATCAGCTTCCATTTTCCATCACGAATGATAGAGCTCGGATCCCCTCCTTGATTCCCATAATGAGGATAATGCCAGTACAAAGCCCGATCCTTTTCTTCTTTGCCTTCCATAACGGCAACTAAACTCTTTCCTTCTATTGGAGACTTTGTTTCTTTTCCAGCGCCAACCAGATCCATGATGGTAGGCAAAAAGTCAATTCCACTGGCCGGATAGTCTATGTCTCCCTGAGCACCGCCAGGAACCTTTATGAAATAAGGAACCCTCAAGCCTCCTTCCCACTGATACCCTTTTCCTCCTCTGAGCGGCAAATTAGAAGTAGAAAAGTTATCTCCTGAAGCCACTCCACCATGATCAGAAGTAAATATCACAACAGTATTGTCAGCTAATCCCTGCTCTTGCAATGCGTCCATAACCAAACCAACAGCTTCATCCATGGTTTCTACCAAACCACCATAGACCGGGTTATCTTGAGTGGTGCGGATAGGTAACCTTCTTTCCATCTCATAGCCATGATCAGCCAATCCTGCTGACTCGGCCTTGTTTCTATATTTCTGCCATTTTTCTTCTGTGGTCTGAATAGGCCCATGAACGGCATAAAAGCATAGCATCGCAAAAAATGGCTTACTATGTGCTCCTTCAATATAGTTCACTGTTTCCTTGGCCAGTCTTAAACTTAGATTTTCCCCATTGGGTCCTTGCTCCAAATTAGGATTTACATAGGGGGCAAAGTAGCCTCCTTTAGGGCTACCAGACTCCCATCCACCAACATTGATATCAAAACCATGATCCTCAGGATAGGATCCTTCCGAGCCCAAGTGCCACTTTCCCGCAAAAAAAGTTTCATAGCCTTGAGTTTTTAAGGCCTCAGGAATAGTAAGCAATTCAGTTGATAAATCATGTGGATATTCGGGAGGCAAGAGCTGGGTATGCCTTCCATAACTTCTCCATTTTTCTCCTTCTGGAGCTCCGATCCAATCTGTAATACCGTGGACTGCAGGTGTAACCCCGGTCATAATACTTGCCCGAGAAGGGCTGCAAACCCTAGAAGCAGCATATCCTTGCGTAAACCTGTAGGATGATCTTCCAAGCTGGTCCACATTGGGTGTTTCATAATACTCACTTCCTGTAATGCCAAGATCATGATATCCAAGATCATCGACCAAAATAAAAACTACATTAGGCTGAGCTGTTTTTTGAGCTTGAGCATTCAGTGATATACTGATCAAAAATGAACAGCAAGCGGACAAAAGCACCTTACTAAAAGCAGGTTTGCAATTAACAAATTTCAATTTTTCTAATTTTAGGTTTAAAGCCCTTAAAATAATCAGATTGTTTAGATTCATACCTACCACTCACCATAGAAATTCGACTGAGGCAAATTATTTATTCGAATTCATCAAAAAAATGTGTAAAAAAATCCCTTTCAAAAAATTTTGAAAGGGATTTAAGTATTGTCTTAATTTAAGAACAAAGCATTTAAGCTTCCTTCGAAACTAAAGCTTCCTTTTGTGTCTTTATCTTTTTTGCAATTTCATTGATGGAACCTTTCAGTTCTTCAAACTTCTTATCAATTGTCCCATTCAATGAATGAGCAAGGTCCTCACCTTGTTTCTGCATTTTTTTCCTTGTTTTGCCTCCTTCATCAGGGGCAAACATTACTCCAAGTGCTACTCCGGCTGCCAATCCGGCAACAACGCCTAACAATACTTTTCCTTCACCCATAATTTTACAATTTTAGTGGTTTTAAATAATTAAAATATACTCTACTATTAACAGCACCGCTCAAAAAACTTATGATCAAACGAATGCATGATGAAATAAAAACAACAACCATGCTAAAAACCAACATTACACTTTTTAATGTTAATTTTATGCTCAATCGTCCTCACTGATAGACTGGAATTGGTTTAGTCCGTCTTCAACAAGTTTAAAAATCCTCTTTTTGAGGTTTCTAAAATCTTTGGCAAACACACAAAGTAACTCCTCCAACTCTTCTTGATGAGAAACTACCTTTCTATCTGCTCCAGTTGTATTTTCACGCATATAATGACTTATGGCACTCATTTGCCTATCCACTTTAAAGTCAATTTCCTCTCTCCTTCTATCCAAAATTGAAAGTCTATTTTCAATTCTTCGGACATAATTCATGTCAATATCCTCAATAAAACGATGAAAGTATTTCCCAAGTAAGTCTCTCAAAAAGCGCAATTCATCTTGATAAAAAGCCAAATCAGATCTCCAATGTTCATCTAAAGCATAAAAATTCATATACAGATCACCATTCAGGTTTTCTGAATAATTCTTTATTATTCCTTTTTTAATATGCTCAACCATAATTTCAAGCTTTGCTTATTAACTCCCAAAATATCAACTAACCTCTTTTTGATAGAGAGGTATTGCAATGCTTACTCATTGCATCCATATCCTTAACCTTAAAAATGAGGATTTGAAAAAAAATCACACTTTATAAAAAAGCACCAAATTGATACTTTTTTATGACTTGTATTAATTTAACTAAATGGAGCCCTTTTGACAACAAAAACCAAAAATTAATGCAATAGAGGGCCAAAACTTTACCAATTATGATTTCAATTCATTCGGACTAGCCTTGTTTTTGTCCCAACAGTCCAAGTTAAATGCGGTTACTTCTGCTATTTTACCCAATGCCTCTCGGGTCAAAAAAGCCTGATGACTGGTGATCAAAACGTTGTGAAAAGTCAAAAGACGCGCAATGACATCATCCAACAAAATGTCTTCGGAATGATCTTCAAAAAACAAATCCTCTTCTTCTTCATAAACATCCATTCCGAAAGCTCCTACTTGCCCACTCTTCAGTGCCCCTATCACCTCCTTGGTATTGACCAAAGCGCCACGACTGGTATTGATCAACATCACTCCTTTTTTCATCTTTTCAATACTTGATTTTCCTATTATGTATTTTGATTCAGGAGTTAATGGTAAGTGCAAGGTTATTATGTCTGATTGCCGACAAAGGGTATCAAAATCCACATACTCCACACCAGTGGCCGAAATTACTTCTTCATTGACGTAGGGATCAAATGCCAATAGCTTACAGCCAAATCCATGAAGAATTTTGGTTACCTTACTACCTATCTTTCCTGTACCAGCAATTCCAACCGTTTTTCCCTCCATATCAAAACCGACCAACCCATCCAATGAAAAGTTCAAATCCCGAACCCTGTTGTGAGCCCTAACGAGCTTTCTGTTCAATGCCAAAATCAATGCCACCGTATGCTCCGCTATAGCTGCAGGAGAATATTCAGGCACCCTAGCAACTTTAATTCCTAGTCGATCGGCAGTTTTAAGATCGACATGATTGAATCCAGCGGACCTGAGTGCAATGTACTTGATGTCCATTTCATGAAGCTTCTCCAACACTGGTGCTGACGCATCATCACTGACAAAAAGAGACACCGCGTCACTCCCTCTCGCAATACCCACCGTATCTAAGTTTAGTCTTGTTTCCAACAGCTTTAGCTTATGATTTGGAATCGCTTCCTTCAGGTAGCTATGTTCAAATTTATGGGCACTAAAAAAGGTTACTTTCATATTGTATCATTTTCGATGAAAACAAATTATAAAATTAAAAGCGGCGAAGTATTAAAACAGCATTTTTATAATTATAACTGTAATTAAAAATAGTCTATTTGACTTACTCTTCAAAGGCTTAAGAATCGAATCATAGCTTTTTCAACCATCATATGTGAAGCCAATATTAACGTCTACAAGCTGTAAGTCATTAATAACGAGTATCGCATTTTAACCTAATAAGTCGTGACTTGTTTCTGAAACACCTTTACAACACCCTTTCTTTCACATTGCCTTAAATGCTGGATAATAAACATCACTTAACTGAAGTATAGTAAATTCTTCCTTATAGTTAATCGATTTAGTTTTATTATATAATAGTTAATATACAGCCTTTATTATTAATAAAACCCTAAAAAACCCTTAACAAGTTTGCGTGATTTAAAATTTACTTTTGGGTCGAAAATAAAAAGAGCCTGCTCCAACAGGCTCTCTAAAATCAAGTATTGATAATTTCTCAGTTACCCAACACTTAAATTTTATGCTTTCAAATTTACGAATTTCTAAAACCATTTATGCTTCTGCGTGTGTGGTTGTATGGGCAGGATTCAGTTCTTCTCCATACCATTCGGTTGCAAAAGGTATTGAAAATGGAATCGTTGTAAAAGCGAACCATTCATTATCAGTGCAACAGTTAATCTCTGGCACAATCACGGATGAACAAGGAGCGCCCCTACCAGGAGCCACTATCCGTGTAAAAGGAACTTCACTTGGCACAGTAACAGACCTTGATGGCAATTTTTCCATTGAGGTAGCAGAAGGAGGTGTACTTCAAATTTCATATGTTGGATATGTTTCGCAAGAGATTGCTGTCAATGGCCAGTCCACCATCTCAATCCAGTTGGAACCAGATGCAACCCAATTGGATGAAATGGTTGTTATTGGTTATGGGACCCAAAAGAGATCTGACGTTACGGGAGCCATTGGTTCTGTAAAGGCTGGTGAATTCAATAAAGGAGTTATCTCCAACCCTGTTGATCTCTTGCAAGGTAAAATGGCTGGGGTCAACATTTCCTCTACCAGTGGTGAACCAGGAGCTGCACAAAATGTGATCATTAGAGGTATAGGTAGTTTGCGATCAGGAACACAACCCCTTTATGTCATCGATGGTTTCTTATTGGACAATTCCGACACGGGAATTGCTTCCAACCCACTCAACTTTTTAAATCCTAACGATATTGAGAGCATTGATGTGCTAAAAGATGCCAGTGCAACAGCTCTTTATGGTTCCAGGGCGTCAAACGGTGTGGTCGTAATAACTACCAAAAAGGGAAAATCGGGAGCTACCCAAATGAATTTTTCTGCTTCCACAGCTTGGTCTTCCATGGCCAAGAAAATTGATGTTTTTGGTGCGGACGAATTCCGTAACCAAGTGGTTGCAGCAGGTGGAGCATTGGAAGATTTTGGAGGAAATACAGATTGGCAGGATGAATTGACCCAAGTAGGTTTCTCAAAAGACTTTAACTTCTCAATGAGTGGTTCAAATACAGAGAAGTTCTCCTATTTTGCTTCCTTGGGTTACCAAGATCAAGAGGGCATCTTGAAGAATAGTGAATTAGAAAGATATTCTGGTAAGTTAAACATGAATCAAAAAGCCTTTAATGGCAGATTGATTGTTGATTACAACCTTACAGCTTCCCACACAGAAAACCTTCGTCCAAGCATTGGTTCTACCATTAGCGATATGCTCAGCCTAAACCCTACCATTCCTGCATTGACAAATGGAGAGCCTACTTTACTTAACACCAACGCTTTGAATCCATTGAAGCGATATGAACTGTATAGTGACGATGCAGCTAACAACCGTATTTTGGCAACGGTATCTCCTTCTTTTGAGATTTTGGATGGATTAACCTATAAATTGAACTTAGGAGTAGATTATTCCAGTACCAATAGGTACCAGCAGTACAGACCTTACACTGAAGTCATCAATGAATCCAATATTTCAGATGGCACCTTGGATGTAGGAATCAGCGAAAACACGAACAAGTTGGTTGAGAATACGCTAACCTATAATTGGCATAATTACCAACACAATCTGTCTGTATTGGCAGGACACTCCTACCAGACCTTTTTGGATCAATACAGATTAACTTCTGCTCGAGGATTTGCGGACAACAATATTGAACCTAGGTATCAGGACCATAACAGTACCAGTGAGTACCCAACTACAGTAAGTTCCTCTGCGGTTAAAAATGAGTTACAGTCTTTCTTTGGAAGAGTAAACTACATCTATAACGATAAATATTTATTCACAGGAACTTTACGAGCCGATGGTTCCTCCAAGTTTGGTGAAAACAATAAATATGGCTACTTCCCTTCTTTTGCCTTAGGCTGGAATGTAACCAAGGAAGATTTCATGAACAACTCCGTTTTCAATAATTTAAAAGTTCGTGCAAGTTGGGGACAGACAGGTAACCAAGAAATACCTTCTAAAATCACCAAGGCCAGTTATGCTGAAGACAGGCTATCAACTGGAGCAGGCAGTCTCAACACCTACCCAATTGATACTGACGGGAACTCACTGGACAATTACCCTTATGGAATCGTTTTCACCAGATTGGCAAATCCTGACTTACAATGGGAAGTTTCTACTCAAGTGGATTTTGGGATTGATTTCGCATTCTTTAACTCCAGATTGACCGGTACTTTGGATTACTTCAACAAAGTGTCTTCCAACATCTTATTGGAAGTAGTTCCTGCAGATCCTGTTCAGCCTACTTCAACTTATTGGGACAATATCCCAGATATGAAAATCCACAACAGCGGTATTGAATTGGCCTTGGATTATTCCAGTAAAGAGCAACGTGAATTTTCCTATACTATCGGGGGTAACATTACACTCATTAATAATGAGGTAAAAGACTCTCCTTATTCGGTATTGACCACAGGTGCTGCCCAAGGTGCTGGACAAACTGGCGCAACCATAAACGGCTATATCAACGGTCACCCAATCGGAGCATTTTATATGCTTGAGTTTGATGGAATTGGTGAAGATGGCTTAAATAAGTTTAAGGACATCAATGGAGATGGAGAAGTATTGGACAACGATAGAAGTGTAGTAGGAAGTGCAATTCCTAAAGCCATCTATGGAGCACACATGAACTTCAACTACAAGTCTTTTGACTTAGGATTGAATTTTAATGGTTCTGCAGGAAGCAAGATCTACAACCATACAACCATGTCTCTTTTCACAAAAGCACAATTAGCCAGGTCAAATAATGCCACAGACTTCGCAGTGCAATATCCTGAAGAGTCATTCAACAATTCCAACACCGTATCAACACGATTCTTGGAGAGCGGTTCTTATTTCAGACTGAATAATGCAACCCTGGGTTATAACTTGAATTCAGAGGAAATTGGCTTAGGTGATGCCTTCCAAAATATCCGCTTATCTGTAACCGGTCAAAACCTATTCGTGATAACTGACTATTCCGGATTTGACCCAGAGGTCAATACAGGATCTACTTCAGGTGGTATCCAGACTTTTGGAATCGATCGATTCACTTATCCAAGAGCAAGGACATTTTCTGTCAATTTGAATTTGACCTTCTAAAGAAATTTCATGATTGATAAATCATATTAAAATGAAAAATAAAAAATTTAATACCCTACTGCCCATTGTCGCGTTTTTGTTCACATTTCTAAGTTGCACGACATTGGATGAAGAAGTTCTTGATGAGTCCTTGACAGGGACTGGCCAGGCGGAAGTTGTCAGTGGTTCAATAGCTCCAGTATATGGCCTACTTCGTCAAGTATGGATGCACACCGTTAATTTTGGACTTCAGGAAGTTGCTTCAGATGAAGGGATTCTTCCTTACAGAGGTGGAACGGATTGGTTTGATGGAGGTAAATTCATCGCTGTCCATCAGCACTTGATGACACCTACAAACGGTTTGGTTGGAGATGCTTGGACCTACATTACCCTTACCCTTTCAAGAGCGGTACTGGCAGAAGAAAGGTTGCAAATTGAAGTAGAAAGTGGTAACTCATCTGCACAGGACGCCCTTTATGAGATGGTAGCCATGAAGGCTTATTTGAATATGTTGGCACTTGATAACTGGGGGCTGGTTTTTAGGAAAGACAATTCTGATGAAATTTCTGAAATTCTAAGAGGCCAAGACGCCATTGAATACCTGGAAGAGGAGCTGTTGTCAGTAGTAAATGTGATCAACGGCGACAAAGGTCCAGGTAGAATGAACAAGCATGCTGTCAATGCTTTGCTGGCTCGTCTATATTTAAATGCTGCGGTTTACAGAGATCCTTATGGCACGCCAGACTTTAGGTCTGAAGATATGGACAAAGTAATACAATATACGAGTAGTATCATTGATGGACCTTACTCATTGTCTCCAGAATATTTTGAATTGTTCAATGACGATAATGATACGAATCAAGAGATCATCTTTTCATTGGATCAAAGAGGAGTACTTCAAACTGAGCACAGCCGATGGGCCTATTGGTCAATCTCCGGTGACCAGATTCCAAGACCGGAATTTCCTAGTACAAGGGGAACCGATGCAGTAGCAGCTACTCCTGACTTCTTTCAGACTTGGGTAGATGCTTATGGAGATGTGGATCCTGCTGATGCAGATGCTCGTTTCTTCCAAGAAAATACCATGATTCCAGAAGACCTTAAAGACCTTACTGGTGTTACCCCAAACAATGATGCTGACCATTATTATTGTGTTGAGGCCACGGAGTTTGAAATTAACAGGGGAATTCTTCGTGACGTGATCTGGGGGCCTAGGAAAGACGAAAGTGGCAATATCATGACTTGCGGTGACGGTACAGTAAGAATCTATCCCATTATCAATAGAAGAAGTAGTGGTGCAGACATCCGTTATGTAGACCATACCTTGAAGGTAGACTTTACGAATGAAGGGAGTTTGCATAATGCGGGTTACCGATTCTCTAAATACCAGTTTAGCCATACTGCTACTAATTGCTGTAGCAACAGTAGTGTGGATTTGGTATTGATCCGATTGGGCGAAATTTATTTGATGCGCGCAGAAGCTAAGTTAAGAAAAGGTGACAATGCTGGAGCTTTGGCAGATATCAATACTTTAAGAACCTCAAGAAATGCACGCCCAGCGCAAACTCCTGCTGCTTTGGAGGCCATTGATCTTGATATCCTGTTCCGCGAAAGTGGATTTGAATTGTACTGGGAAGGCTTTAGAAGAAACTATCAAATTCGTTTTGGTAAATATGAAGATAGCTGGACCGAAAAAACCGATGCAGATGTGCACAAAAGATTGTTCCCTATTCCTCAAAAAGCAATGGACGGAGCATCTAGTGAAGCAGGCTTCCTTGTACAAAACCAAGGCTACTAAAACCTATCAACCTTTTGAAATAAATAAAGCCGATGAGAAATCTCATCGGCTTTTGTTTGTTTGACACTTTCTCTATTAGTTGTTTATTTTTTGAATCTCCTTGCCCTTTAAATCTATTGAAAAATGATCAGAAGGCAGCGAATGCAAAAGCTTGTCGAAAATCACAAAAAACTGAATAAGTTGGGCATTCATGCTTTGCCCATTTGTAGCATCTTTTGATATCACCAATGGAATCAATTCCTCATAATAGCTAAGCCTCTCCAAAGCAATCAGCTCTTTCCCTAGCTCATCTCCGTTTTTCAACAAGTAAAAATCATCGATAATGGATTGGGTGGGAATTTGGTCGATCACTTCAGCTTTGAACTTTTCTGCTTTCTCAAAAAGGAAAGCTTCCCCCCTGCTTTCGTTCATTTCACTCCATCCTTTGAAATCGGAATGAGTCAGGTTCTGCAATAGCACTGCTAAGTTTTCAGGCCAATCAGAAGGGATAAACCTTGACCTTGTTAGTCCGATTAAATGATTTCGGGTATAATCCAGATAGTCCTGTGAGGAGAGAATAGTACTGTCCCATATTCTGGGATCTTGATTTTGGGATAACCAATCATACTCCATTCTGTAAAGGTCAAAGAACTCCGTCATGTTTTCAACTTCTTTTAGCTGAATTGTCTCGATTTCAAATGAAGAAGTATTTAAAGTCTTTAAAGTTTTGTAAGCCGGGGGAAATGCCGCTAAAGAAGGGACTTGAATATTGAACAAAACATGACTCTCAGTCGAATCATTGTAAATCCCCGTATCATTGATGTGCATATGCCCCGCAAAGTGGAGCCGGATGCCAGCTTTCGCGTATAACTTGGTCGTTTCCAATGTAGGAACCCTTGCGAGCTGAAATTTTTGCTCACCAAAAAGTGATTTCATATCGTCTGAAGCCCCGTCATGAAATTCCATTAAAGGGTAATGGCTAAAGGATATCAAAGTTTTCCCTCTTTTTTCGGCTTCTGTAGCCACTTTTTTTATCCATTCCAATTGATGCTTTTTGTGAATAACTGCCTGATTGAAGCCAACAGAAGAACCTTTCCATTCATTTTTAGAATGTGTATAGACATTTCCATCCAAAGCCAGTAACCAAATACCTTCCACCGGCTCAACGACATAACTTGCATCAGGAAGCGTCTGGCCCGAATCATCTATGGGATAAACTCGATTTTCAAGACCTGAACTCTCTTTAGCTTTTTTGAAATCGTAGTTATCTACCTCCAATTCCTGAAATGGATGGGCCCAAAAAAGGTCTTTCTCATTCGGGAAAAAACCAAAATCACGCAATGTCCCAGTGATGTCCGAGTACCCCCAATAATTAATTTGCTCGGTGAGAGCAGTTTGTCTTGAACCAAATAAACCTTCAGCTCCAGCAATGGCTTGTTCTGCCCCCTCTTTACCAAGAAAGTCTCTTTTTCCCCCTACTCCTCCAAAAGGCTTGACAGGATCATGATTACCGGTGGTCAGAAAAAAACGCATTCCAGCATCCTCTGCATATTGGTCCAAGATTTTCTTTAAAGCCATCACATTCATGGGCTGTCCATCATCGGTGAAGTCACCGGGCAAAACTACCAGTTGGATTTCTCTTTTTTTAAGGTCTTCTAGTGCACTGATAAAAGCAAAATAGTTTTCATTGAACAAACGAGTGGAATTCAATTGACTCTGCATCGTCCGGATGGTAGCAAATTTTCCAGTCTTAGGATTGAGCACTCCGTTGAATTCTTCTGAATTTAAATCTGCATATACATCCTGGAGATGTATATCCGATAAAAAAGCTATTTCATTCCTTGTAGTCTGTGCCAACAATGTCATATTGGTACTCACAAGTTGCATCGCTGCTCCAAGGATAGTTGTTAATAGGTAGTTCTTATTCAAATCAAAATAAGGTTTTAAACTGTTGACCAGCTAGGTTTAGACTTTTGATACATCGGATAATTTTGGTTTGCTAATTAGCACAAAATGGAGACAAAGCATTCTAAATCAAACCAAGAAATTCACCAGTTTAAATTAACTTTTCAAGCAGTTCTTTCAAAAACTTACAGCTAATAAAAATGGCCAGTTGCCCGGCCTCTTTTTTGATCAATTTAAATACATCTTACTTGATTAAATGAAGTTAACTCAGGTTCCTACTGGTGAAGAGTAAAAACATGACAGCTGCATACTTGTGGCTTGTTTAACAATTGATGAATAGCCAAATGAATGGTTTTAAAAGTAAAAGGCTTATTGAGCACCGCACTATTAGGAATAGCAAAACTACTATCACAAATTCCTTTGGCAGGTTCCTTGGATGCTAAAAACAATATTGGACAAGAAAATTTCTCTCTCAATTTACGCAGTTCGTCATAGCCAATGTCCCTGTCTTTGAGATATGACCCTATGATAATAATTGAAGGTCGAATGTCTTTATTTATAATCTCGTCAAAATTGAGACCGGACCCAATATCAGAAACCTTGAAATTCCCATAATTCAAGATCTCCCTGATATTATCAGCCAAATCAAAATCCTTCTCAAGAATTATAACTTTTAACATAAAATTAGGGTTGGTGTTGATACGATTCTTTAAGTCTAAGGCTTTGTTAGAGTCAAGGAATTGTTTGGATTCCTTCACAAAACAAAAAAACAACTTGTCAATGATATTCAGTTGATGATTTTGTTGAAGCCTGAAAGTCTAGAAGTTACCACTTTGTAAGACCATACTTAGCTTATAACCAAACAAACATTTTTTATAAATTTTCTATGTAAATTAATCACATAAATCCCTAAATAAAAATAAATTTTACTTTTTTGACATGAACTACTTTTTTATAAATCCATATTTCTTTTTTACGCAGATAGAAGTTTCGCTTCTTCAGCAACCTATTATTTTAGTGGCCATACTTAGAAGAAAAAACAGATATAGGAGATATTGGTGAAGAAAAACTAACCATAAAAAACAAACTAGGTCTAAAAATCATCTACCAAAGGTAAAAACGTATCATAAAAAAAGTTGAGGCGTTTTTACCTCAACTTTTCACTAAATGCAAGAATTCGGTCACAAACCATAAACCTGCACTGATTTTAACAAAACCCAAATATTATATCAATCTCTTTTTATATATATTTCCAACTGTCTTGTCATGCTATACCCATTTTGATCACTGACTTTTACCACCACAGTCTTTAGACCAGATTCACCATCTTTAAACTTTAAAAAACCATGATCAACTGTAGCCTTGCCGCTTACTAAGCTATACAGAGGTTCATTGGTAAAACCACGGAATAATGAGCTAAGATCAACGAGAAGCTGCTCTCCACTCTCCAAAAAATAATGTGGCTGAGCCATCCAATCCAAATAGTCATCCAGCTGGGTAAACCCATCTCGGTCATTATCCTGATTGGAATCGGAGAAATCACCTTTCGTAGAGTTTGGGTCTAGGCCTCTTTCAATTTCCCACCAATCAGGAAGGCCGTCACTATCACTATCCCAATCTTCTTGCCTTTTTACTTCAGGGTATTTTTCCCATCCTCCCACATCTTGCTCCGTATCTGGCATTCCAGGCATGCCACTTTTGCTTCCCCTAAAATGGAAAGTACTATCCTTTGTTTCTTGAATGATCCTAAGATCATGGTCGTCCAAAACAGGCTGGTTTGCCCCCACATCTGATAGTACCTGTTGATAGGCTTCCTTTGCAGAATGAGTGGCTACATATGAAGGGAAAAAAGGAGTATCCACATAGGTTTTGTAGTTGGCTTCTCCTTCAATCATTCTACCGTCCTCTTGATTTTCCAAACCAAAATATCCTGGCATCACATTGCCCGAAAAATAATACTGTTGGGTTCCCAGTCCCACTCCTTCATGTTGCGCCTTTAGCGCAAGGAAAAAAACGGTAGAAGGGCCTGGTTTATAATAGTTGTTGACAAAATTCACTTCATGTGCTCCACCATCCGTAGACCGCTTGCCCCAATTATACACCACATTGTTTCGGATATCCAACCTTCCCATGCTATAACCATTTCCGTCAAGTCCTCCTCCCATACTCCAGTTTCTACCATAGCAGTGTGCCAATAAATTATGGTGAAAGCTACCAATATCCCCACCTATTGTAGCGGCATATCCATGCATCTTACCTGCCTCATATTTGCCATGATCTGCGACATTTAGTGCTTCAGCAATAAGTGTTCGCTGCAAGGTTATGTTATGAGCCCCTCGAGAGCTAAAAGATTCATCAATAGTCCAGCGAATAGAACAGTGGTCCATAATGCTGTGATTGGCTCCTGTCAAGCCCATCCCATCATAAGTGCGACCAGCCCCTATCCCTACCCTGATAAACCGTACAATACCATCGTTCCCGGTCAAACCAAGTGGAGCTTGGGCAATCATAATACCCTTTCCCGGTGCCGTTTGCCCTGCTAGGGTGATATAAGGCTGGTTGATGACCAGTCTGGATTTTAGCTCAATGGTTCCACCAACTGCAAAAACAATGGTTCTTGGACCTATATCTTGAGTAACCGCTTCTCTCAGGCTACCTGGACCATCATCATTGAGATTAGTGACGGTGATTACTTTTCCTCCACGACCACCTCGCGCAAACCGACCATATCCCTCCGCCCCTTTAAAAGCCAGTTGGGCGGGCCTAAAATACCAAACATCCCCTTTTGTGGTATTTCCTTCTTGATCTACTTCATCTACCCGCCAATAATAGTTATCCATGCTATACAGTTTTGAGACAGGGAATTCTGAGGAAGAAACCTTACCCTTGTAAACCTCACTATCAGGCTGTCCTGAAGCCACTTGCTCCAAGTCTTTTCCAAAATAAACTTCATGCGCCACCGCTTCATTTGCTGCTTCCCACTTCAACATCAATTCATTTTCAATCACCACATGCTCATCACCATCCTCAGGAAAGGGCAGCTTGGCCTGTTTCTTTATATTGGGGGTATTTAATTCAAACCCATTCCATATTAATTCTTTTACAGAAGTGCTGCTTTTAGGATCATTTTCCATCTTAATCGTCACCGCCTCACCCTTTTTTACACTAAATGTCAGAAATGAAGATGCCGTTTCAGCACTACTCTCTGCTCTATTGCTGGGGACAAGGTCATTGATGATTAATTCGTCATTGACATAAATATCAATGGGCGAAAACTGATGGTTCTCTGGATTATCAAAGGTGTTATGAAAGGTAAGTAGGCTGTGCTCTCCTTCGGGAAGTCCACTAAGCGTCATCTCAATTTTACCTGTCCCCACCACCCCATCACTGCTTAAACGGGCATAATAGGGTGCTTGAATTCCAGCCTTGTACCAATTGGAACGAACATCTCCCCTGATGCTAAAATCCACACCAGCAAAAGAATGTGCTATCAAATTCTCCTCAGAAATCACCCATGACTCATAGCCTGGTTCATTTACTTCTGCCACCTTTCTCCCCGAAAAATCAAAATCTACTTTTACCACTGGCCTTTGGGCATAGACCTGAAATGACATTGTAAGAAAAATGAGTATAATTGACAATATGTATTTTATGTCTCTTCGAAAGGGAACAATATTTTGCTCTTCCATAAATTTATAATTGGTTATTTCTGGTCTTGATTGTAGTTTTCATCAATATATCGCTCGACAAAAACCATTTTTCTTAAAATAAATGTAGTGCTTACATTTATTAAAACAGCCCCTCTCTTTCCCAACATGGATAAATTTCACCTGAACCGGGACAAATCCGAGGTGAAATACAAAACCATGATAGATTGGCTTTCCTGTTCAATGTGCGCTTGTCCCGATTCAGGTGCTGGCTTTCCAGTTTAAGAATTTCCCCTTTGGTTTGGCTCAGAAATATTCCTTATTTCATACTTTAGCAAAACCTAAAATGAAGAGCCTCCGACCAAAACATACCTGCTTATTTCTTTTTTTAACCTTTCAGTCATTTCTTCTTTTTGCCCAAGAAGAGGCTTTCTTGTATGGAGAAATTGAATTAAGGGACGAAACCCGCATAAAAGGTAAAATCACTTGGTCCGCCGGACAAAGCTTATGGGTAGATCTTCTCGTGGCCGAAAAAAAGGATAATCCTATACTGCAACACCTCAACAAAGAAGAAATAGAAAAGCTCAGTGCTGAAAAGAACAATACTGATTGGAATTTCATGGCGCTATGGAAAAACCAATATCCTACCAGAAAACTGACTTTCCGAACCCAATTTGGGAACTTACTGGAAATCAGGGTAACTGGAGAAAAAGATGCTACTGTAGTTCTTAAAAATGAAACTTTGATCAGACTTTATATTAATGATGATATCGAATACAAAAACCAATTTGGTGCTGAAATCAGCATCACTGCTGAAAATGGCAAAAAAACCAACTTCCCTTGGACTAAAATCGAAAGAATCCGCTTCTATCCTACTCCAAAATTAAATGACAATAGCAATAGCAAGCCCCTCTATGGAACCTTGACCACCCGTACAGGCTATAGCTACCAAGGACTGATCAAATGGGACCTCAATGAACATTTGGATGACCAATATTTGGATGGCATAAGTATCGATGGAAAAAGAATCCGATATCACTTTTATGATGTAAAATCCATTCGGCCTAAAAACCGGGGATCTTTGATCCAACTCCAATCTGAAAAAGAAATCTACCTCCACTCCAAATCCAATGTAACCAACGAAAATAAGGGTATTTTGGTAAGAAACCCCCAATGGGGCCAAATTAACCTCAGGTGGGGAGATTTTAAAAGTGCCATATTCACACCATATACCAAAAATTCAGGCTTCGCCTATACTGACTTTCCTATTCCAGCAACCCTTCAAGGAAGGGTATCCCTCAAAGATAATCGCTCTTTGGAAGGTCAAATTTTCTTTGATTTAGATGAACAATGGGATATTGAAACTTTGGATGGCTGGGGTCAAGGAGGAGGACTTCGACAAGTTCCATTTCGCTTGATTGACAAAATTTACCCGGTTAGCAATACCCACTCAGCTGTAATCCTAAGAGGTGGGGAAAAAATCGTCTTAGGAGATAGAAGTGATGTCAATGACCAAAATTGGGGAATTATGGTTCAAACCAAGAACGATGATTTTCATTATGTTCCCTGGTCTCAACTTCGGCAGATAGAGTTTGATCATTGACATGATTCAGTTACATTAAAATCAAAGCCTTAAATTGCAAACAAGCATCAAAAGTCAGAAACTGATCCTATGAATTCCTCACGCAACTTTTTAAAATATCAAAAATGGCGTTGGTTTTTGGCCATTGGCCTTGGAGCATTGGCTATTTTAATTTTGTTTCTTTTAACAGGGAATGAATTTGCTACTGCAGTTTTATGGATTGGGATTGTGTTGGCCTTGCTGATTCTGGGAAATATTCAAATTCACAAAAGGCTTGATCGATTTCATCCTTGGACCAAATTCCCTTTAAGACGATTTATTGCCCAATTTGCATTTAGCGCCATCTATTCATTGGCCTGCATAAACCTTTGCTACTACTTCCTTAAAACACTATTTATTGGGCTCCCCCCGGATTGGGAACAGTTCATGGTGCTAAATATTTACGGTCTGCTATTTTTTATCCCTGTGATGTCCATCAACTTTGGTATATTTTTTATGCAAAGATGGAAAAAGGCAGTGATAGAATCTGAAAAGCTTCAGGCTGAAAACCTAAAAAGCACACTGGAATCTCTAAAAACGCATATTGATCCCCACTTTCTTTTCAACAACCTCAATGTGCTCTCCTCACTTATGGACAAAGACATCTCTGATGCGCAGAGATTTTTGGGCAAATTTGCTGATGTTTATCGCTACGTTTTACAGCACAGAAATGAAGAGTTGGTAGAGCTTGAAACAGAACTGGCCTTTATTCAATCATACATTTACCTTTTCCAGCAACGGCTTAACCGACAATTGAAAATTACAATTGACTTTTCGCCTCCCAGCAAGACCTACTACCTCCCCCCCCTATCGGTTCAGATGTTGGTTGAAAATGCCATCAAACACAATATAGCAACTGCATCAAAGCCTTTGCATATAGACATATTTTTGGAAAAGGAAACCTACATTGTAGTGAAAAATTCCTATCAACCAAAAGACCCTGGCTTTGCTGAACTTCCCAAAACCGGACTAATGAATATTCAAAAAAGATTTGCTTATTTTTCCAATCAGGAAATACAAATCACTAAAAGTGATACTGAATTTACAGTTAAGCTTCCACTGCTGGAACTGGAAAGTGAAAGCGGTAATAATTGACAGTAGTTCCCTTCAAAACCATTAAACTTTAAAGCTATACCATGAATGTCCTGATCATTGAAGACGAAAACTTGGCAGCCGAAAAACTGGAACAAATGCTAAAAAAGTATGACAGCAAGCTCCATGTCTTGGCCAACCTGACTTCTGTCCAGGAAACAGTTGATTGGCTCCGGGAAAAGCCTTCTCCTGATCTGATCATGATGGATATCCGCATAGATGATGGACTATGCTTCGAAATCTTCCAACAGGTAGAAGTCAGCAGCCCTGTAATTTTCACAACCGCTTATGACCAATATGCCATCAAGGCATTTGAAGTCCATAGCATTGATTATTTGCTTAAGCCCATTCAATATGAAAAGCTTGTCCAAAGCTTGGAAAAACTAAAAAGGCTTCAGTCTGGCTTTCAAAGGGAGCCTAAAGAATTGAAAGTGGATCAGATTTTATCTGCAATCCAAGAAAATAAGACCGCTTACAAAAGCAGGTTTTTAGTAAAAGCAGGCACAAAAATAAAATCAATAAAGACCGAACAAATCGCCTATATATATACGGAACGAAAGCTCAACTTACTGGTGACCGACAAAGGAGACAAATATCCCTTGGACCAATCTCTGGACGATTTAATCCAAGTGCTGGACCCTCAACTGTTCTTTAGGGCCAATAGGCAGCTTATCCTTCACATCGATGCCGTTTCCGAAATACATCCTTATTTTAAGGGCAGGGTGAAACTCAAGTTATCTCCAGATTTGGATTCGGAAATCATCATCAGCAGTGAAAAGACACCTCTCTTCAAATCATGGTTAGATCAATAAGTCTCTCATACTTTTATAATCCTAAAACACCTAAATTAAACAAAGTGCCCTCATTATTGACTGTTTGGCTTTTCTAGTGTTTGACCCTCAACTCACTTCAGAAGACCGATAACATGAAAAAGCTATCAAGTCAATCGCCCAAAAGTCACTAATGAGGGTTGGGAAGAGTACGAACTGTCGTATGTAGAATAGGAAAACAAGAAAAGTATTAAATACCATGATCAGCCTACTATATTTATTGGACGTTGATCTTCTTGCCTTGTTTGGAGCTGAGGGAGATGGAATCTACTTTATCCAAAAATGGGCTACTTGTAAAAATCAAAGGTTAACTGTTTGTTGAAGAAGCTCAAGAGGCTTTACTTTTTAGACTTTAGCTAAAAAAATAAAAATCCTCCAAAACTAATTTTTTAAAATTTTAAATGAGCACTTTGTAAATCCACAGAATTTACTTTCAACAAACTGTATTCAACATCCTTTTATATAACCATCAAATCTAAAATTATCACAAACCACCCATCAAATTCTATATTTAATTAAAGGACTTCTACTTCTTTCATAGTCAATTATTACATATTTTGCTTGACTATGAAACACTTTTATAAGTACGCTTTATTGATGTGCTGTCAATTCTCGACCCTTTATTGTTTCGGTCAATCAGATGGCACAAACTACCCCCAGCTTGAGGAAGTTTATAATCAAATAATTCCCTACCCGCAAGAAGTATCATCAGGAGGACAATATGCATCCGGCAAGTCTTTCCACATTGAAGGCACTCCCTATATCAGCTCCCAAGACTTTGTCTATGGGGACATCACCATTAATGGCCAGAGATTCGAACATATCATTTTAAATTATGATGTAGAAAAAGATCAATTGGTCACTTATCACCCAAACACCTATCAAAGGATCATTTTAGATGCCAAAAAAGTCCAGTTCTTTACGATGGAAAATAACAGGTCTTTTGCATCTCTTGATGCAAATCCAGGGTATATATGGCACAGAAACGGTTATTATGAGGTTTTATGGGATGACGAAATCTGCTTTTTGGCCAAGCATTATAAAATTTCCAAGATCAAAAAAGACTTTGGTGCAGACAACAAACAGTTTGAATTTGAACACCACGAACATTATTTTATTCGAAAAGGAGATCGGATACATCGAATAAATACCAAAAAAGATGTCGCAGAAATTCTAGGAATGCCTAAAAAAGAAATCAAAAGAATCATCCGGGCAAAAGGGCTACAGTACAAAAAAAACACTCCTGAATGTTTGGTGGCTATAGGTGATTTTTACACCAACAAATTCAACAAGAACTAATCATGAAACAATATTTACGCCTCATTTTGTTGGTCTACTTTTCTTTGGTTTCTCTTCTTGCCCAAGCACAAGACCAAAAACCAGAAAAGATCACCGGACTTTTTCCGGGTATTAGCTTTTCTCGTTTTGTCAATGCCGTAGAAGATGAAACAACTTATCGCTTTTATTTCAAAAAAGAAGATGTTGATCAAGTCATAGTCAGCGCAAGCGCCAATGAAAACGAACTATCAGATTTACTGGACCTTATATTTGACAAAACTGATCTAAAGTATACCATCGATGCCAATAAGCGCGTCTTCATCCACCGCAAGGATCATTTACCAACCTCTCTATCATCTAGCTATTTTGAAAGCCAAAACACCGAAGACAGCCTAAATTTCGTGAATGATGAGCGCTACCTGGACAGGGCCTACGCCAACAATAAGCTTTGGATCATTGGCGAACAATCTTTAAGTGACCAAGTAGCTACTGCTACTTTGACCGGAAAAATAATAGGCCTTAAGTCAGGCGAACCTGTATTTGGAGCAGTGGTCTTTGAACGAAAGGATTTTACAAGGGCGGTTACCGATGAAAATGGAAGGTTCAGCATTACTTTGCCCAAAGGCCGACACACCCTCTTCATCCAACACCTTGGGCAGTTTCAAGAACAAAGACAAATCGATCTAAAAGGAAATGGTTCGCTCAACTTACAGATTGATGAAAGTATTGTCTCTCTGGATGAAGTAGTGGTCAGTTCAGATAGGCTGTCCAATATCAACCGCACAGAAATGGGGGTAGAAGTACTCTCCATTGAGTCCATGAAAAAACTTCCATCTGTAATGGGAGAAGTTGATGTGATCAAGAGTATCCTCACCCTTCCAGGTGTCAAGACCGTTGGGGAATCCAGTGTTGGCTTCAATGTTCGGGGCGGTGCAGCAGATCAAAACCTGATCCTGCTTAACCAATCCACAATTTACAATCCCTCCCACCTTTTTGGCTTCTTTTCTTCTTTCAATGGGGACATGGTGGATCAGGTGGAGCTACACAAAGCCGGAATGCCTGCCAAATATGGAGGAAGACTTTCCTCTGTGTTGGATGTGGAAGGCAAGTTTGGCAATCAAGAAAAACTACATGGAAAAGGCGGTATTGGCTTGATGACAAGTAGGTTTACCTTGGATGGACCTATAGGTGAAAACACTACTTTTTTGGCCAGTGGCAGAACGACCTACAGTAACTGGCTATTGGATATGGTAAATGAACGATCTGACTTAAATGCGGCAGGGGCATCATTTTATGACCTTAACCTCAATGTCAAGCATTATTTTGATGACAAAAATGAATTGAGCCTTTCTTCTTATTGGAGCCAGGATGATTTCAATTTTGAAGAGGATACTTTGTTCAATTACAGTAACAGAAATTTCAACCTGAACTGGACCCACTATTACAATGACCAACTTGAAAGCAGCATTATCCTAGGTTATGATCATTATCAATTTGGCATTGAAGGATCTGAAAATGAATTGAATGCTTTTGACTTCGGCTTTGACATCAACCAGTTGAACCTCAAGGCCCACTTTGATTATGAATACAATGACAAGCATACCCTCCAATTTGGCATCGACAACATTTTCTATAGGTTGAATCCAGGGGAAATGCAGCCGAAAAATGAATCGTCCATCATCATCCCCACTATTGTGAACGAAGAAAGGGCACTGGAAACTGCTTTGTTTATCGGTGATCGATTTGAAATCAATGACAAACTTACCGCAGATTATGGAGTGAGGTATGTCCTGTACAATTTCCTCGGTCCAAATCAAATGAATGAGTATGCGCCAGACCTTCCTAAAAGTGATGCGACGGTTATTGGGCAAAACAGCTATGATAAAAATGAAGTTATTCAAACTTATTCAGCTCCTGAATTCAGGGTTTCTGCCAGGTATATCATCGATAACTTCACCTCGGTCAAGGCAGGCTTCCATACCAATAGACAGTATATTCACTTACTATCCAACACCTCAGCAGCCACACCTACTGACACTTGGAAACTGAGTGATCCATTTATCAAGCCACAACAAGGCAATCAAATTTCCCTGGGATTTTATAAAAACCTCCAGCAGGGACTGATAGAAACTTCCATAGAAGTCTATTATAGAGGCCTAAAAAACCTGATTGACTACAGAAGTGGTGCCGAGTTGTTGCTGAACAACGAGATCGAGCAAGACGTCCTCAACACGGATGGAAGGGCTTATGGGGCTGAGTTCATGATCAAAAAGCCAACTGGAAAATTAAGCGGCTGGTTGAGCTATACTTATTCTCGTTCACAGCTGATGACTTCATCCGGTGAGCTTGCAGAGCAGGTAAACAACGGGAGCTGGTATCCAAGTAACTTCGACCAACCTCATGATGTCATGTTGGTGGCCAATTACGAATTATCCAAACGCGCCAATGTTTCTGTCAATACCAATTACAGCACTGGCCGACCCGTAACACTCCCAGTGGCCAAATTCAATTATAATGGATCTGAGCAGGTTTATTTCTCTGATAGGAATGCCTACAGGATTCCTGATTACTTCAGGGTAGACCTTTCCCTTAATCTGGAAGGAAACCACAAAATCGAAAAACCGGCCCATGCCTCTTGGTCCTTGGGTGTTTACAACTTGTTGGGAAGAAGCAATCCCTATTCGGTTTATTACACACCGGTTAATGGCATTTTACAAGGATATAAATTATCCATTTTTGCCAACCCTATTCCATTTATTACCTACAATTTCAAATTCTGATGATCATGAGTTTAAGACAAATCATACTTGCTGCCTTGTTGACAAATTGGATAATGGTGAGCTGCAGGGAACCCTATGATCCTCAAATTGACCAACAGGATTTAGGTATTTTGGTGGTTGAAGGACATATAGAAACTGGCGAATATCCTTCTATCATCAAATTGAGCACCACATCCACCTTAAATGGGGAAAGTAATGGCCCAAGTACCATTTCCAATGCTGAAGTTTATATTGAGAGCCAATCTGGAGAAATCTTTTCTCTTCCCCTTACCGGAGAAGGTGTGTATAGTGCTGAGCACAATTTAAGCCTCAACCAAGATTACAGACTTCATATTGAACTACCCGACAAAGGCCTTTATCAAAGCAAGTGGATGACTCCTATCAACACTCCTGTCATCGAAGACATTGGACTTACAGGGGGCGATTATGAGGATGTAGAAGTCAATGTCTCTACCCATGGAAATGAGGAAGCTGAATTTTTCGTTTGGGAATATGAAGAAACCTGGATATTCTTTCCTGAGATCATCTCATTTTTAAGATATGATGAAAACCTTGACTCCATCGTTTACCGCATCAATCCAGAGGACAGAATTGACAGGTGCTGGAAAAGTGAATATTCAGATAAAGTAAATGTAGAATCCTCTTCTCAGTATCAGGATGATTACATTTTTCAGAAACACATTCAGACTATTCCTTACGGATCGGAAAAATTTTCCCAGAGATATTCTATATTGGTTTATCAAAGGGCCATACCAAAAGATGCTTATGACTTCTATGAGATCCTCCGCAAAAATTCGGACGACACAGGAGATATTTTCAGTCCCCTTCCCTCCAATATTGGCACCAATGTTTTTCACCAAAGTGATGAAAACCTGAAAGCAATAGGTTTTGTTACCGCTGGCTCCTCGACTAGAAAAAGAGCTTTCTTTGATAGAATTGAAGTAGGAACTTGGTTGGTTGACATTCCCTATTATGCAGGTTGCGAAATCTATTATGATACGATCCCACCCAATGAAGTAGGTGAGCGATTTAACAACAATATTGATGTTCCTGCCATGATCGTTGACGGTGGTCCAACAGGCATCTTAGGCTATAGAGGTGCAAGCCGGAAGTGTACCGATTGTAGGTTGAGAGGTACTAATGTCCGTCCTGATTTTTGGTGAAATTAAGTAAAGAAAAATGAGAATTCTATTATCAGTATTTATACTTTTATTGGCTCTAAACACCTCGCTCCTGGCACAAAACCCAGAAGATTTGTCGTGGCCTCAAGAAAAAACCAGTGTCCATATCAGTAAAAACATTGCTGTTGTGGGAGAGTCTGTTCCTCTCTCAGTAAAAATAAGAATGGAAGGTCAGCCAAGCCCTTCACAATTTGCTTATGTGGATTTGATCAGTCGAAATGGTGAACGCGTATCTGGCTCCATCATTCCCTTAACCAAAGGAGCAACCAATGCTTACGTGAAAATTCCTGAAAATATCCCTACGGATCATTACCTCCTTAGGCTTTACACCCGGTTAGCAGCAAGCTTAGCGGATGATTCCCAGTACCACCATGAATTGATCACGGTTATCAATCCTGAGATCCCGCCTGTCCAAGTTCCAAAGCCATCCAACTCCCAATGGGCGCCAAACAAAAGCAGCTCCACTATCAAAATCCAGAAAAACAAAGAGCAGTTGCTTAGGGAAGAATTAGGAGAAATCATGATAGAGGCTTCACCTGACCAAGAGCTTACGGTCTCCATCAGTAAGAAAAACCCTTTCTTGGAAGCAACAGTTTTCACAGGCCAAATATCTCCCAGTACAGAATCAAGTCAGATCATCCCTGAGCTGAGAGGGCATATAGTAAAAGGGCAACTAATTACCGACCAAATTGACACCAAAAGACCTTACTTACTTTCTGTACATGGTGACCAATCGTCACTTTATTTGGGCAAACCAAACAGTCAAGGAGAAGTCTATTTTGATCTTGGGGCCCTGAAAAGCTATAACTTTATGATCCTCCAGTCTGATGCCGATTCTATTCCTTTTAGCATGGACCTTCAGGAACCTTTTGCCCCCTCCTCTAAGGAGAACCTGTTACAGTTTCCTGCTGTCAACATCTCTGAAGAAAATAAGGAAATGATGGATGATCTCGTTTTGAGCTATTCTACGACCGACTATTTCTACGCACCTCAAAAGGCCGCTACTCTTCCTATTGTCACCGGATTTGATGCAGACCGGGCTTATAATTTGGACGAATACAACCGCTTTGAATCGCTTGCAACAACGCTTAAAGAATATATCCCCACGGTTTTGGTCAGGAAAGAAAAAGGGAAATTCCACTTCAAATTATCCAATTTTCCAGAGGATAATGTTTTCCAAAATAACCCTTTGATGCTGATTGATGGAATGCCTGTTTTTGACAGTGATGCAATTGGGAACTTCAGTCCGGATAATATCAAAAGAATCGAGGTGATCAACAGAAAATTCTTTATCCTTGACAATGCCTTTGAAGGAGTATTAAATTTCACTTCCTATGAAAATGATTTTGGTGGTTTTCCAATTCCTAAAAATGCCCTCTACCTCGAATATCCTAAAATCCAAAACCCTATGATATGGAATTTCAATGGTCCTGAAAGCAATAGCAGCCAACGCTTACCTGACTTTAGGACCATTTTTTACTGGGATGACACCGTAAAAACAGATAGTAACGGAAAAGCCAAAATAAATTTTAAAACTTCCGAGATAAGTGGTGAGTATGAAATAAAAGTTAGTTATACCAACTCTTCCGGAGAACTCATCCAAACCGTATCCAGCTTTATGGTAAAAGATACGCAGTGATAATTCCTTGTTAATAGAATAGAAAAGGCTGTCAAATTACAGCCTTTTCTATTCCATATCATACTCACCAAACAATCAATACCCTGCTGCCCAATCATCTCCTCTTGGATCACCAGCGCCTTCCAATTTCCCATCAGGTTTGACCAAGATAGCATCTACCCTACCTATACTTCCTCTTTCCCTGATTTCATGTCCCATCGTTTTTAACTCATCCTTAGTGGATTTATTCAAAGCTCCCTTTTCAGGAAAAATAAAGTTGGGTTTCCATTGGTGATGGACCCTACCGGCCGCTACTGCTTCACTCATGCTCATTTGATGATCCACTACATTCAGGATAGTTTGGTAAACTGAAGTAATAATGGTACTTCCACCTGGCGTTCCCACGACCATAAACAACTCCCCGTCTTTTTCTAAGATAGTGGGTGTCATGGCACTTAACATCCGCTTCTCAGCTTGAATGGCATTGGCTTTACCACCCAATAAGCCATAAACATTCGGTACACCCGGCTTACTACTGAAATCATCCATCTCATTGTTCATTAAAAAACCAGCCCCCGTAACGAATACCTTTGAACCATAGCCTGAATTAATGGTTGTGGTCACGGAAACAGCATTCCCATCAGCATCAATAATCGAATAATGGGTGGTCTCTTCACTTTCCTGATGATCCAAATTCATGGCTAGTACCTCTTCACTGTCCGTTGCCTTTTCGGGATTTATTTGCGCTACCCGACTTGCCAAATAATCATCATCCAGTAACTGTGCTTTAGGCACCTCCCAAAAATCTTCATCTCCCAGGTGCTTGGCCCGATCAGCATAAACCCTTCTTTCCATTTCTGTCATCAAATGAATGGTTTTTGCCTCATGAAAACCCAATTCACCCAGAGGAAAATGTTCTGACATTTTCAAGAGCTGCATCAGTGCAATTCCACCACTGCTCGGCGGTCCCATACTATAAACTTTGGTATCCCTGTAATTCCCCTGGATTGGCTCCCGCCATTTAGAGGTATATTTTTCCATATCCTCCAATTCAATAATACCATTTCCAGCTTTCATTTCTGCAACCAACAGCTCAGCCGTTTTACCTTTATAAAATCCATCACGGCCTTCCTGTTGAATTCGCTTCAAAGTAGCGGCCAAATCTTTTTGAACCAGCACATCTCCTTTTTCCCATTTTCCTTTCAACTTCACCAAAGGAATCCGGGTACTGTCCCTGTTATGCTTGATAAAGACAGACCGGTATCTGTTGTAATTGTTTGCCTGATTTTCTGTGATGGCAAACCCTTTCCTGGCCAGCTGATATGCCGGTGCTATCAAATCCTTCAAAGGCAAACTTCCATACTTTTTATGGGCCTCAATCATTCCTTCTACAGAACCAGGAACGCCCGATGCCATTGGACCGGCCAAGCTGAGCCCATCAATGATCTCTCCATTTTCATCTTGATACATCTCTTCATAAGCAGCCAAAGGTGCTTTCTCCCTAAAATCCAAAGAGGAAACATCTCCATTGGACTGACGGTACATCATAAACCCTCCACCTCCAAGGTTTCCCGCGGCTGGATAAACCACTGCCAAGGCAAAGTGAACTGCCACCATCGCATCTATGGCATTACCACCCTTTTGAAGCACCTCAATTCCTACCTTTGACGCTTCGGGATGAGCTGAAACCACCATGGCCTTTTCTCCTATAGCGGATTTCCCTTCCAGATAATCCTTTTTGCTTATTTTGGCGCAGCTGGCCAAATAAACCATAAGCAGTAAGATAGAAGTCCCTTGAAAAATGCGGAAGCGATTCACCATCAGTTTTTTTAATATCATGATTTTTGGAAATTGAAGTATTTGATAATAATAAAGTCAACTTAAAAAAAGTCTGCCTCTATTCTAATCGAAAAATATTCCCAATATCACATAAAACAAAACCGATCATCATTTCTTCTGCCCAAACCATCAATTAAAAAGAAAAAGCCCCACTTTAAATCGATTTGATTGACCTATGCTTCTGTAATTTATTGCTAAATTAATCCGCTGTGCTTGTTAGTTAATTATTATTAACTTGAAGGCGTTTTAATGCGGGTAGGTCGACACAGCTGCGGGCCGGCGTTGGCCTTGCGGGAAGAAGCTTTAGCTGTGTCTTGATTTTTCTTTGCTTCGTTTCTTTTCATCTAAGGAAAAGAAATGAAGAGTTAAACTTTGGAAACAGTGTTAAGTGTTAGTATTAAGATACTATTTCAAATAATGGATTTTATAAAAAAATAGAACTAACACGATAGGTTAAATTAAATCTAAGAAAATAGTTATGCCAAAAAATAGTTTCAGTCTCCTCCAGAAATCATAAGGAACCTATAATAAACCGTTAATTCAGATTAGCATGAAGCCTATTTTATTTAAAATAGCCAAAACCGAAGAAGAGGCCGTTCGTATTTTACAGGAAGACTATCCTTACTTTTATGACAACCTACATTACCATGTAGAAACACAAATTATGGTCATTATTGAAGGAGAAGGCACTTACTTTATCGGCGATGCCATCGGCCATTTCAAAACTGGTGATATTTTTATCTTGGGTTCCAATCTTCCCCATTTCTTCAGAAGTGACAAATCTTACTATGAGGATAATACAAATTTGAGATCCAAAAACATTTCCATTCTATTCTCTTTTGAGGCTTTGGGAGAAAAACTGCTCGGGCTTCCTGAATTCCATGGCATCAAAAAGCTATTGCAATTCAGCAAAAGAGGCTTATTGGTGGAAGGCAAATCCAAAGAAGCCCTTTATCATTCAGCTGAAAAAATAGCTCAAAAAAGTGGTTTGGATAGAATTCTTTATCTTCTAAAACTACTGGATAAACTCTCCAAAAGTACAGAACTGACCGCCTTGAGCCATATTAACTTTGAACCGGACTCTTTGCCTAAAGACACCACCAAGGTCAATATGGTCATTAATTTTATCATGGAAAACTTCTCGCAGGACATTTCCCTTGCAGATGCTGCCGGGGTCGCCAACCTGAGCATCAATGCCTTTTGCCGTTATTTTAAGCAACATACCCGCAAGACATTCTCCCAGTTCCTCAATGAAATCCGAATAGGTCATGCCTGCAAACAATTGATTGAAGAAGAGTTCAGTGTCAAAGAAATTGCCTTCGATAGTGGTTATTTTAACATTTCCTACTTCAATAGGCAGTTCAAACAAATCACCGGCTACACACCTTCCGATTATGTGAAAGCCCATACCCAAAAACACAACAAGGCCAGCTAGCCTGAAGTTATTAGTAGCCACATATCAAAAATAGTGGGCCATGATTACGAAAAGTGTTTAATAAATCCTGGTAAACTAATTAAAAGTAACCTACAGCTGATTTAGACAGCTGTAGCCGCTAATGGATATACTGGTACCAACAGTAAAACTCAATCACTAAAAAACATCCGTGTTAATCCGTGTCTATCTGTGGTCTTTATTACTAAAATGATTGCACCTCTAAATAATGGATAAACCTACTAGGCATACCGGTCCACCGCAAAGCCTTTCAATGGAACAATTCCTTCTTTGCCTTTGCTGAGGTCAGCTAGAATTTTCCCGGTAGCTGGAGCCAAACTCAGTCCCATCATACTATGACCTGCACCGAAAGCCACATTTTTCCATATTGGAGCCTTACCTATATAGGGTAGTCCATCAGGAGAACAAGGACGCATTCCTTTCCATATTTGACTTTCTTGGGGAAAGTCAGCCTTAAAATCAGGATAATAGGCCTTTATGGATTCATAAATTCCACGAACCCTATTGAGGTTGATTTCCTCTGACTTATTGGAAATTTCCATGGTTCCTCCAAATCGAACTTTATTTCCATATGGGCTTTGTGAGACCCTCGCTTCTGTCAAGATACTGGCCTGCATCAATGGAGGTGTATTGGGCAATTCAAAACTATAGCCCTTCCCTCCCATCATGGGCAACCTAAAGCCCAGCATTTTAGCAATCTGATCGGACCAGCTTCCCGCACAAACCATCACCTGATCGCAATCTATTTTACCCTCATTGGTAATCACCGCATTGACCTTATCCACTCCCTTTTCAAAGCCCTCTATGCTTACTCCAGGTTTTAAAATCACCCCTTGATCAATTAGGTAATGCTTCAATTGGATATAAAGGTCCTTCGGGGATAAGTGGGCATCTTCTGGAAAATAGATTCCTCCCCGAGCATTCAGTCTTTGATTGGGTTCTAATTTTTCGATATCCCCAATACTCAATATTTCGGCTTTCAAACCACTTTGTTGGGCCACATGACAAAACTCAGCCTCTTCCTTCTCTCCCTCTGCTGTCTTATATAGCATCAGCAATCCCTTGTCCTGCAGTTGTATATTGCCATTTCCATGTTCTTTCACAAAATCCAAATACAACTGTTTACTGAATAAACTGATCCCTTTTAAATAAGGAATCGATTTTTGAACATGTTTGGCATTGGAGTTTCTATAGAACAACAAACACCAATCAATCAATCTTTTATCCAATCTGGGCTGAATATAAAAAGGACTTTTGGAGGAAAGCATCCAGGAAATGCCTTTTGAAATCATACCTGGTGAGGCCAGAGGAATGATATGGCTAGGCACGATCATGCCAGCATTTCCTGTAGAACAGTTGACTTCCATGTCTCCTTTATCCACAACTATCACTTCTGTTCCCTCCTTATGAAGAAAGTAAGCCGTAAAAAGCCCCACTATTCCTCCACCGATTACAACTGTTGGTTTCATATCGTTGTTCGTCCAAATATTGAACTGTCTAATTATAAAGTTTATTCTCCCGGATTATAGGCTTCTTATTGAATGAATTCCAGCAATGACAAAAACGAGCGAAGCAAAAGGCTGAAACTTTCAATGTTCAACCTTCACTAAATTTAATAGCGTTGAGGGCAAGAATAGAAAATAAAAAGGTTAAAACTCTATGTATTAACACCTTACACACCCTACCTTTTATCTCAGCCACAATCTTTGATATTCAGCTCAGTTCACCTGTCTCCCGACATCCATCTCAAGTCTAGCGTCTATTGTCTTAAATCTTACTAAATCACCTGAAATCCATGTACGTAAGGATCATTATCATCTAGGAATATGGTGCTATACCCTGTAACCATTGCCCACCCTTCAATGCTCGGAACAATCGCAGGAATCCCTCCGACGGTAGTCGTCTCTACAATTTCCCCTGTAAACTTGGAACCAATATAGCTTTCATTGACAAAGGGTTGATTCGCTTTCAACTTACCCCTGGCATGCAGTTGAGCCATCCGCGCAGAGGTACCTGTTCCGCAAGGAGATCGATCTATGGCCTTGTCTCCATAAAAAACAGCATTTCTTCCATCAGAAGATTCATCTAAGGGCTTCCCGATCCATTGAATATGGCTTAGCCCATTGATACGAGGATTTTCAGGATGAATAAATTCATATTTCTCATTGATGGCCTTCCTTAATTTCCGGCTCATGGTAATCAGTTGCTCAGCCGTAAAGTCCTGCAGCCCGCTGAAATTTTCTTGCGGGTCAATGATGGCATAGAAATTCCCTCCATATGAAACATCAAAGGTCAACTCTCCCAATGTTTCACAAAGAATGGTCAAGTCTTGAGCAATGACAAAACTGGCCACATTGGTAAGTTTTACGGACTTCACCTTTTTACCTTCCTGCTCATATTTAACCTTTACCAGGCCAGCCGGAGTTTCAATCCTAAGCTTTCCTTCTTCTTTGGGGACAATCAGTCCCTCCTCAATGGCCACCGTCACCGTGCCAATGGTTCCATGTCCACACATCGGTAGACAACCACTGGTTTCGATGTACAGTACGGCCACATCATTGTCGGGATCATGAGGTGGATAAAGCATGGATCCCGACATCATGTCGTGCCCTCGAGGTTCAAACATCAAACCTCTTCTGATCCAATCATAATTTTCAATGAAAAACTGACGTTTTTCAAACATATTCTCTCCCTCCAAAAAAGGAACACCACCAGTAACCACTCTTACCGGATTACCACAGGTATGAGAATCAATACAACTAAATGTTTTCTTCATTCAATATTTATACAAGAACTTTATGGCACCAATTTCCCATCCACTATTCTTGGTATTCCCAATGGATTGGATTCTTTCAAAGCTTCTGGCAACAACTGATCCGGACAATTCTGAAGGGCCAAAGGCCTCAAGAACCGCTTGATGGCATATACCCCGACCGAGGTACTTCTGCTGTCAGAAGTAGAAGGGTAAGGTCCTCCATGTTGCATGGCATACCCAACTTCCACGCCGGTAGGAACTCCGCTAAACAATAATCTTCCGCATTTCTCTTGAAGCTGACTGATCAATTCTCCTAGCTCCTTTAACTCTTGCTCTTCGGCCCAAAGGGTGATGGTCAATTGACCCTGAAGCTGTTCCGCAACGTCATGGAGCTCTTCCTGATTTTTATAAGAAACCACGATTCCAAAGGGACCAAAAACTTCTTCCTGAAAAGACTTGTTTGCAAGCCAATCTTGGACATTGGTCATGGCCAAAGCAGGTTCTCCCAAGCCCGTGTCAATTGCCTTTTTGCTCCAGTTCAATCCTTCAGATTGCGCTAAGTCACCTAATGCACTACTGTAAGCCTTTTGGATACCTCCATTGAGCATGGTCTGTCCATCGATGCCTTCCAAAACTGCACCAGCTTTTTCGGCAAAAGTGTGAGCATACTTTTCAGGAATAAAGATAATGCCCGGGTTCGTGCAAAACTGTCCCACGCCCATGGTCAATGATTGCGCATACTGACCGGCCAAATTTTCAATGTCTCCATGAAGCATCCCTTCCGTTACAAAAATAGGGTTTGTGCTTCCCATCTCTGCATAAACAGGAATGGGTTCTTGACGGCTGTTTGCTAAATCAAACAAAGCTTTTCCTCCTTTGAAAGAACCAGTAAATCCAACTGCTTTAGTCAGTGGATGTTTTACCAATGCTTGACCTTCTGCTATGCCTCCTTCCACATGTTGGAAAACCCCTTTAGGCAAATCAGCTTTTTCCAAAGCTTTTTGAATGGCACTGAAGACCAGTAAAGAGGTTTTTGGATGAGATGGGTGACCTTTATAGACCACAGTACAGCCTGAAGCCAACGCGGACACACTGTCTCCCCCGATGGTAGAAAATGCCAAAGGAAAATTGCTGGCTCCGAAAACAGCCACAGGCCCAATCGGAACTAAGTACCGACGCAAATCTGGCTTGGGAGCTGGAGTCCTTCCCGGATCCCCATGATCGATGGTAGCCTCTAGGTAACTGCCTTCTTCAATGTAAGAAGCAAAGAGTTTTATTTGACCTGTGGTTCTGCCAAACTCGCCTGAGATTCTACCTTCTGGTAAATGGGACTCCTCACATGCTGTAGAGACCAATTCCTCCTTTACCTCTTCAAGGCAGGATACTATTTTCCTTAGGAAGTTGGCCCTCTCTTTAATTGAGGTGTTTTTATATTGCTTAAATGCTTTTGTGGATTGGTTTAATACCTGATCTATTTGCATTACACGCTGGTTTTTAAAGATGTTATTTCCGGTCTATGATCCAAACCTTTTTGAATGACCGCTTCAATTTTGTTTCTTTCTTCTCCTACCAAGGTTAACCTCGGTGCACGGACATGCTCAGTCCCAATACCTGCCATTTGCTCAGCAAGCTTGATGTATTGTACCAATTTAGGATGAATATCCAACTCTAGCAATGGCAAGAACCACCTATAAATGGCCAGAGCCTCATCAATTTTCCTTTCTTTGATTAAATCAAACAATACCACTGTTTCCTTTGGAAAGGCACATACCAAGCCAGCAACCAAGCCATCTGCTCCCATCAAGACACTTTCCATGGTGAGGGTATCCACTCCACACAAAATCTTGTAACGGTCTCCAAACCTGGTTTTCATCCTTGTCACATTGGAAACATCTCTGGTGGACTCTTTCACAGCTTGGATATTTTTACATTCCATAAGCTCATCAAACATTTCCAAAGTCACGTAAGTTTTATAATCTACAGGATTATTGTAAATCATAATTGGCAAAGAAGTCGCATTGGCAATGGTCTTGAAGTAGGTAACGGTTTCCCTATGATCTGACGGGTACCTCATAGGAGGTAAGAGCATTAATGCTTCCGCTCCAATTTCCTCCGCTTTTTTGGCCCAATATACCGCTTTGGAGGTAGACCCCTCTGCAATATTGAGAATTACAGGCACCCTGCCAGCTATCTTCTCGATAGTCTTTTGTGTCAACTCCAGCTTCTCTTCATCGTCCAAGACACTGGATTCACCGAGTGTCCCGCCCAAAATCACTCCACTCACTCCTGCCTCAATTTGAGCTTCAAGGTTAACAAAAAACATATCATAATCGATACTACCATCAGCATGAAATTTCGTGGTGACAGCAGGAAAAACTCCGTTCCAATTCATAGTTCTCTTATTTTGTTTAAGACAAAGGTAGGGCTTGGACCAATACTATAATTGCACCAGATTAGTGATATATAATACCATATTGATATGCTTGCAAAACCCAACCAAAGGAATTTCATTTATTGTATGGTGTCCCATTAATCCCATACCTTTATAGAAAGATAGCTGATTCCAATTCCTCTTCCCTATTTTTTATTTACTTTGTCACATGCTAAGTCCACTTTCCTTATTAGAGCTTAATCAACAAATCCAACAAGTCCTTGATAGTCATCTGGATCCCTCATATTGGGTCATCGCAGAGATTGGAGAAATCAGGGACTCCCCTAGGGGGCATGCTTATTTGGAACTGGTGGAGAAAAGTGAACAGCAGATCTTAGCCAAAATCAAAGCCAATATCTGGTCTTACACTTACCGAGGAATTGCTTCCAGGTTTACCCATATTACCGGGCAACCTATCAAAAGTGGCATGAAGGTCCTTGCGCAAGTTGGTGTTCAATTCCATGAAGTCTATGGTCTAAGCTTAAATATCAAAGATATTGACCCCAACTTCACATTGGGGGAAAAGGCAAGAAAACGCCAAGAAACCATAGACCAACTCAATAAGGAAGGACTGATGAATCTCAATAAACAGTTCCTTCTTCCCAAGGTCCCACAAAGAGTTGCTGTAATCAGCTCTCCCAATGCTGCTGGATTTGGGGATTTCACCAACCAAGTTGATCACAATCGAGAAGGGTATAAAGTACATTGGAAGCTTTTCCCTGCTACCCTGCAAGGAGATCAAGCAGCCAGTAGCATCATCCATGCAATCAATGAAGTGGAAGAAAAACTTCAGGAACATTCTTTTGACTTATTGATCATCATTCGTGGGGGCGGTGCACAGCTGGACCTTGATTGTTTTGACGATTACAACTTGGCCAGGGCTATCGCCAATACGACCTTGCCAGTAGTTACCGGCATTGGTCATGAAAGGGATGAATCCATTGCTGACATGGTAGCGCACAGCAAAATGAAAACACCTACTGCAGTGGCCGAATTTATTCTTTCAGGATTTAGGGATTTTGAAGACCAAATCGAAGGCCGCTTAAAACAATTGGAAAGACACGCTGCTTACCAGCTACAAAAAGAAGATCGAAGGATCAACAATACAGAACATCTACTCAAAAGTATCTTCCTTTCCCAAGTTAACCGAGAGAAAGAAAGAACATTAAGGTCACAGTACAATATTATATCCCGTTCAGGACAATTGATCAAACTCAAATCCAAGCAATTGGATCACTTGGATGAAAACTTCAAGAAACTTACCAGGTCAATTTTATCACAGGAAAAACTAAAATTGGAAAGACTTAATAAAGATCTTAGCAGGCTAGACCCTATGACCTTTTTCCAAAAAGGCTATACCAGGTCAGAAATCAATGGAAAACCTTTAAAACAGGTAGCAATATTAGCTGGAGATATCCTGACAACATACACCAGCAAGGAAGTTATTAAAAGTACCGTCAATTCTATCCATAAAAATGAGCAATAAAGAGAATTTCAGTTATGATAAGGCCATGGCCAGAATCGAGGAAATCGTCCAACTCTTGGAGGATGATGAAAAGAGCATCGATGAATTATCGGCTTTGGTCAGCGAAGCCAGCAAACTGGTAAAGGAATGTAAAACCAAGCTTAGGCTAACCGAGGAAGACATTTTAAAAGCATTTGGAGAAGATGAGGCCTAGCTTTTAGGCTTCCTCCTATTTTTGTTTGATGTATTCTTCTCTGGCCTCAGGAGTCAAAATTCCTTCAAAGATAATCGAAATGGCCTGATCATATATTTTGGCAGGATTTACTTTCAAACTTGTCACCATTTCCCTGGGAAATTGCGCCAAAAACCTAGGGTCAATTAAGTTTTGGATAGCAGAGGCATACAAAATCACTACCATACTCTTATCCACATGATCAGAGACCAATCCCTGATCTATCCCATCCTGAATCAAACGCTGAAAACGCAAATAGGCCGAAGTCCTGATATAATCTTCCAAAGCAGCCCATACTGCCGGAACATGCTCCCTTAAATCCGCTAATAAATCAGGATTGATATGAGCCAAATCCTTGGCTATAGCAGACAGCATTGATTTTAACTTCATCAAAAAAGTCAATTCCTCGTTTTGAAGAATCGTCTCCACTTTTAGCCCAAGTCTTGTCTTCAATAGATTAAAAGAGGCTTCCAATAGCTCCAATTTGCCTGGAAAATACTGGTAAACAGTCTTTTTACTCATTCCCAATTTCTTGGAAATATCGTCCATCGTGGTATTTTTAAATCCCTTTCTGAAAAACAGCTCATTTGCTGCTTCCATGATTTTTACTTCTACTTCTTGCTTATTACTCATTTCCTTCCTAACTGACTCTCAAATATAGCCATTAAGCTCCAAATAGCTAAGCTTTCTAAATTATACAGGTCTCGTATCCGCTAAATTCACCTAAAAAATGTAGATTTGGACATTCATTTTAAAACATACTACAGGACCTACATGAGCAGCGTTTCGAACAAAGAAGTCCAAAATCGTATTGCTGAATTGACAACGATTATCAATCGTCACAACCATCTTTACTATCAAGAAGACAAGAGTGAAATCAGTGATTATGAGTTTGATCAACTTTTGGCAGAATTGGCCAGCTTAGAGGAACAATTTCCAGAATACCAAGATAAAAACAGTCCTACACTTCGAGTTGGAGGAACCATTACCAAGGAGTTTGAAACTGTTGAGCATGAAACCAGAATGCTGTCTTTGGGCAACACCTACAGTAAGGAGGAATTGCTGGCATTTGACGAGCGCGTAGCCAAAGGTTTGGGGCATAGAGCATATACTTATTTTTGTGAACTAAAGTTTGATGGAGTAGCCATAAGTATTGTTTATGAAAATGGAGAACTGGTAAGAGCGGTCACCCGAGGAGATGGGTTCAGAGGAGACAATGTGACCGAAAACGTCAAAACCATTAAAAATATCCCTCTCTATTTAAAAGGAGAAAATATCCCTGCAAAATTTGAAGTACGTGGAGAGATCTTTCTCCCCATTAAAGAGTTTGAAAAAATCAATGCGGAGCGGGAAGCCAATGGAGAAGCCCTTTTGGCCAACCCAAGAAACACGGCCTCTGGAACCCTAAAAATGCAGGACAGCGGCGTGGTAGCTAAAAGGAGGCTTAATTGCTACTTTTACCAACTCCTTGGCGATGACATCGGTGTGGACAATCACTTTGAGGCCATGCACTTGTTGGAAGAATGGGGGTTTAATATCTCCCCTACTTACAAAAACTGTACAGATATCAATTCAGTATTTGACTATATCGAGTCTTGGAGAGAGAAGCGTCATGAGCTTCCTTTGGATACTGATGGAGTGGTACTGAAAATCAACAATTACGACCAACGAGAAGAATTAGGCTTTACTGCCAAAATACCCAGATGGGCCATTGCCTATAAATACAAAGCGGAAAGTGCAGAAAGTGAACTGATGTCTGTCACTTACCAAGTGGGCAGAACAGGCGCCATTACACCTGTGGCAAACCTTTCCCCGGTGCTGCTTGCTGGGACTACCGTCAAACGGGCTTCCTTGCACAACGCCAATGAAATTAAAAGGTTGGACTTGCATGATGAAGACACCGTTTATGTAGAAAAAGGAGGAGAAATCATCCCTAAAATCACGGGGGTAGCCATCGATAAAAGAAAACCCAATGCATTGCCAATTGCTTACATCAGCCACTGCCCAGAGTGTGGCACCCAACTAGAACGCAAAGAAGGAGAAGCAAAGCATTTCTGCCCAAATACTACTTCCTGTCCCCCTCAAATACTGGGAAGGATCGAGCACTTCGTATCCAAGAGAGCCATGAATATTGATAGCATGGGTACGGAAAGGATCAGGGCATTGATCAATCAAGGTTATGTGGAAAATCCAGCAGACCTATATGAGCTGGAATCACAAAAAGACAGACTCTTAGGCCTGGAAATCAATTCGGACCAATATGAAAAGAGTAGTGATGGCTACCTTTATGTAGCGCTGAGAAAAGCTCTTTTCTCTATTACGGAAGGCATTGCCCTTTCGGCAATTGATAAATACCTCACGGAAAACGAAACGCTTGAGCAAAGCCCAAAACTTAAGAATTTCTCAACCTTCATCAGGAGTCAAAATAAAAAAGTAGGCCAAAATATTGCTTCCCTTGAAAAATTCATCGAGCTCTTGACTGGCCTTGAACATGATCAAATTGAAGACTTTGTGCCCACCTCTGCAGTTTTGGCCATGTTTGTGGGAAATCAGATCAGTGTGGAAGAGCTTCGCAAAATCAGTCAGAAAAACAATACGGTGCATGATATCGTGCTCACTTTCAACTTTGAGTTGAGCAGTGACCAGGAAGATAAAATCAAAAAGCTTAAGGGAAACACTTTTCAAGAAGGGGTGATTTCAAATATGCTTCAAGGGATCAATGTGTCCAAAGAACAACCTTTTGAGAAGGTACTTTTTGCCATTGGAATAAGAAACATTGGCGAAAACACTGCTCAAATTCTGGCTCAGCATTTCAAAAATATTGATGATTTGAAGGAGGCCAGTACCGAGGCTCTTCTGGAAATCAATGGTGTAGGAGAAACTTTAGTGCAAAGCCTTCAAGAGTTTTTTGCGCAAGAAACGCATCTCCAAATGGTTGAAAGGCTAAGGACTCATGGGCTTCATTTCGAGATCAAAGAAGCAGACCTTCCTCAATTGGAAAGCAATAAATTGGAGGGAATGAAAATATTGGCTTCAGGAAAGTTAAATCACTTTAAACGCGATGAGATTATAGATGTGATCACTGCAAATGGTGGTACATATGTAAAATCAGTTTCCAAAAGTCTTAGCTTTATCATTGAGGGAGAAGATATGGGGCCAAGCAAAAAGGAAAAAGCGGAAAAGCTGGGCGTGAAGTTAATCTCTGAGGCAGAGTTTTTGAAAATGATCGATACGCAATAACGTAATCCAGACAACATGAAATGGATCAAAGAGTTCTTTGTCGCGCTTGAAGTCAAAAAAAACAGACCGATTGATTACCAGAAATACAAAAAATCAATTGAGGATATAAAATCAATTCATATTTTAGCGGCTTCAAATGATGACTTGCTTGTGATCGAGCGTGTTGTACGAGCAAATTGGCCTAATGAGCTTTCCTTCTCCGGAAGGTATTATAATGAAGAAGAGGATAGTGAAAATAACTTTACCCAAAATGACTTCAACTTATTGGGTAAACCAAACGAATCCTTACAATCCTTTTTAAATGATCAGGCTGACATCTTTGTTGTTGCTGTAGATGACCTAAACTCCTACATGCACTTAGTAACAAAAAACAAACATGCTGCCTTTAAAATAGGCTTTCATTCACCTGAAGGAGGTGAACTATTGGATCTCATGCTTGCGAAAGAAAAAGACGATCTAGTATCAAATATTGAAAATTTACTTAAATACCTAAAGAAGATAATTTAGAAATGGAGCAATTTATTGGGACAGGAGTAGCGTTGATTACCCCTTTTGAAGAGGATGGAAAAATTGATTTTGTTGGGCTGAAAAAGGTAATCGACCATGTGATTCAGGGAGGCGCTGACTATTTGGTAGTGCAAGGAACCACTGGAGAAGCATCTACCATGACCCGGGAAGAAAAAAGAATCGTCCTTGCAGAAGCAATAAAAATTAACAATAACAGGGTTCCTATTGTTTATGGAATCGGCGCAAACAACACCCAAGCAGCCATTGATGAAATCAATGATACAGACCTTTCTGGTGTTGCTGCATTGCTTTCTGTTAGCCCTTACTACAACAAGCCTACGCAAGAAGGAATTTACCAACACTATATTAAAGTAGCTGATGCAAGCCCTATTCCTGTCATCCTTTATAATGTACCGGGAAGGACTATGTCCAATGTAGCAGCGGAAACTACTTTAAGATTGGCCGACCATCCTAATATCATTGGGGTAAAAGAGGCAAGCGGAGACTTGGTCCAATGCATGAAAATTGTGAAGGAAAAGCCAGAAGGATTCTTATTGATCTCTGGTGATGATATGCTTACCGCAGCCATGAGAGCCATAGGCTGTCAAGGTGTAATTTCTGTTTTGGCCAATGCCTATCCTGAAATATTCAAGTCTATCAGTCATGGAAGTATAGATGAAGCCAAAGAAGCTACTTTTAGGTTATTGGATATCAACTCATGGATGTATGCTGAAAGCAACCCAGTGGGGGTTAAAAACCTGTTGAAGCAAATGGGTGTTTGTGGAGACCAAGTGAGATTACCACTGCTAAGGGCAAGCAAAAGTCTCGAGGATAAAATCAAGCTTTTGTCAGAAAACGTTTAAAACAAAAAAGGTGACCAACTGAGCTGGTCACCTTTTTTTATACTAAGGAACTTATTAACCTTGATTTTTGATATCCTGAACTTCCTTACGGATGTCCTGTGCAATATTCTTAAGATCTTGCATGCCTTTTCTAACTCTAGTTCCTGCAGCTTGGTTTCCCTTGTCATAGAACTTTTCGAAATCAGCTTCCAAAGCCATAACTAGATCCTTGATTTCACTAAATCTGCTCATAGTAAAAATTAATTTTTTGGTTGATGATAAGTTTTATTTTCCCAACAATATAGTCAAAATGTTTATAAAACAACAGATCAGGCACTTTTTTTGGAAATTATTCCCCGAAAGAAGTAGCCAATTCAGTGGTCTTATAATAGCCACTGGTCAACTTATCTTTGATCGCTTCAAAGGCAATAATTGTCTCCTTCACATCTTCCAAAGTATGCACCGCAGTTGGTATCAATCTTAAGATAATCATTCCTTTCGGAACAACTGGGTAAATAACTACTGAACAGAAAATATTATAGTTTTCTCTAAGGTCTTTGCTCAATGTTGCAGCCTCCCCAACAGTACCGTTCAATACAACTGGTGTAACAGGAGTAGTAGTGGTACCGATGCTGAAACCTTTTTCTTTAAGACCGTTCTGAAGTGCGTTGACTACTTTCCAAAGATTGGCTTTGTGCTCAGAATTATTTCTTAGCAACTCCAATCTTTTCAGCCCGCCTTCTACAAATACCATAGGAAGGGACTTGGCGAAAATCTGTGAACGCATGTTGTATTTCAAGTAGTGAACTACTTTCTCATCACCAGCGATAAACGCACCAATACCGGCCATTGATTTAGCAAAAGTAGAGAAATAAAGATCAATTTGATCTTGAACACCTTGCTCTTCTCCTGCTCCAGCACCTGTTGGTCCCATGGTTCCAAAACCGTGAGCATCGTCCACAACCAATCTGAATTGGTATTTCTCCTTAAGCTTAACAATGCCTTTAAGGTCACCCATATTACCTGTCATACCGAACACTCCTTCAGTGATCACAAGAATGCCTCCTCCGGTTTCATTGGTAAGCTTCTCAGCTCTAACCAACTGCTTCTCGAAGCTTTCCATATCATTGTGAGGGAATACGAAACGCTTGCCGATATGCATTCTCAATGCATCAATGATACAGGCGTGGCATTCACTATCGTATACAATCACATCCTTACGATCCACCAAAGAGTCGATCACGGACATAATACCCTGATAGCCAAAATTCAACAAATAAGCTTTTTCTTTACCTACAAACGCTGCCAATTCTCTCTCCAACTGCTCGTGCAAATCCGTATTACCAGACATCATTCTGGCACCCATCGGATAGGCAGCTCCCCATCTTGCTGCTGCTTCTTGGTCTGCTTTTCTTACCTCAGGATGATTGGCCAATCCAAGGTAGTTGTTCAAGCTCCAAGTAAGGACTTCTTTCCCTTTGAATTTCATTCTAGGAGCTATTTCTCCTTCCAATTTAGGGAACATGAAATATCCCTCTGACAAGTCAGAATGCTTGCCCAAAGGACCTAGATTAGTGTGTAGTTTTTCAAATATATCCAAAACCTATAATCGTTTAGAGTACTTAATGCTTACTTCTTATACTGTTCGTTAAAACCCCCAAAAATAGCACTTTTTATAATCCTGTGCAAAAATAGCCCTGCTTTTCAGTTATTCACGCATTATTCTTATCTTTCAATACATGCTTTTTTAACCTTAAAAATACCCAAAGTAAAACCATGAGTAGCATACAAAAAATCCTAGTTGCCAACCGAGGGGAAATTGCCCTGAGGATCATGAGAACTGTTCGAGAAATGGGCATTCAATCCGTAGCTGTATATAGTGACGCAGATAGAAATGCCCCCCATGTTCAATATGCAGATGAAGCAGTTTACCTAGGGCCTTCCCCCTCTAATAAATCCTATCTCTTAGGTGATAAAATCATTGAACTTTCAAAAGCATTAAAAATGGATGCCATTCACCCCGGTTATGGCTTCTTATCTGAAAATGCAAGCTTTGCCCAAAAGGTAACAGATGCTGGATTGATCTTCATCGGTCCTTCAGCTTCCGCTATAGAAATCATGGGCAGTAAGCTTGCTGCAAAAAAGGCTGTGGCCCAATACAATATTCCCATGGTGCCTGGAACGGAAGAAGCTGTTTCGGACATTGCAGAAGCTAAAAGAACCGCAAAGGAAATAGGTTATCCTATCTTAATCAAAGCCAGCGCCGGTGGAGGTGGAAAAGGAATGCGTATAGTTGAGCAAGAGAGTGAATTCGAAGAACAAATGCAGCGGGCAGTCAGTGAAGCCAAGTCCGCTTTTGGAGATGGAGCTGTTTTTATAGAAAAGTACATCACCTCTCCAAGGCATATTGAAATTCAGATATTGGGCGATCAGCATGGAACTATTGTACACTTATTTGAAAGAGAATGCTCTGTTCAGAGAAGGCACCAAAAAGTCATAGAAGAAGCACCCTCAGCAGTAGTCTCCCCGCAAATGCGGGAAGCTATGGGCAAAGCGGCAGTAGATGTGGCCAAAGCGTGTAATTACTATGGAGCAGGAACTGTAGAGTTCATTGTAGATGAAAAACTCAACTTTTATTTTTTGGAGATGAACACCAGGCTTCAGGTGGAACACCCTGTAACAGAAATGATCACCGGAAAAGACTTGGTCAGGGAACAGGTCTATATTGCCGAAGGGAAAAAGTTAAGCTTTTCACAAAATGACCTCTCCATAAGAGGACATGCCATAGAAGTGCGTGTCTATGCTGAAGACCCAAAAAATAACTTTCTACCTGACATCGGAAAACTATCTTTCTATAAAAAGCCTCATGGACCCGGTATTCGAGTTGATGATGGTTTTGCCGAAGGAATGGATATTCCTATTTTCTATGATCCTATGATTGCTAAACTGATCACTTATGACGAAAACCGTATTGGCGCCATTAGCAAAATGATCAGAGCTATTGAAGGCTATAAGATCACAGGAATTGAAACAACACTTTCTTTCGCTAAGTTCGTCATGAGCCATGAAGCATTCCGATCTGGCAATTTCGATACAAAATTTATAGAAAGGTATTTTACTCCAGAAAACTTAAATGACACCTTTGATGAGAAAGAAGCTGAAATCTTAGCGACAATAGCTGTGCATTTATTTGCTTCTGGCAAAAACAAAAGCAAATCTTCAAACATCGACCAGCAGACAAACAATTCTTCAAATTGGAATAAAAGAAGATGGAATGGCTGAAATATTACCGCTAAAAGCTTGGAGGTACCATCCCAGATATACTGATTCTTTGGAGCAGCTTACTTCCCCCCTATTTGATGTAGTTTCTCCAGCCCAATTAGATTTACTGTATACAAACCCCATCAATAGTATTCACTTTACACTGCCAAATAAAGAGAATACAGTGCAGGAAACATCTTCTTTGTTGAAAAACTGGAAGGATCAGGGCGTGATCATCCAAGATCAACTTCCTGGAATATATGTTTATTACCAGTATTTCAGACTTCCCGGATCATCAAAAGAACATTGCCGAAAAGGTTTTGTCATTCACATCAGAGCTTACGACTGGGATGAAAAGCAAATACTCAGGCATGAAAACACCATAGCCCATTCAGTAACTGAAAGAGTCAACCTCTTGAACGCCACAGAAATCCAGTCAAGTCCAACTCATGGTTTGTATGAAGATGCCTCATTTTCATTAGAAGGCTACATGGATGAATCCATTAAAAACCCAATATATGATTTGAAGGATTACCAAGGGGTGAGGGAAGTTTTATCCGTAATCACAGATGCTACAATTATTGCACGCTTTATATCCTTTATGAAGGACAAAAAAATTATTCTGGCTGATGGACATCACCGATTGCAGGCAGCCATTTCTTACAAACATCAGTGTGCTAAATCAAACAAAAATCACAATGGAAATGAGGGCTACAATTATCATATGATGTACTTGACCAACTCTCGGTCAAATAACTTAAAAATCCTTCCAACTCATCGCTTAGTCAAAAAATTAGGGAGCTCCAGAGAAACCGTCTTAGATAAAAGCAAAAAATATTTTGACATTGAAACTATTTATGACGCTGATGAAATCGACCCCATGAATTTACAACAGAAATGGTCTTTCATATTACTATTTCGAGAACAAGCATATTTGATTGTCTTAAAGGAAAACAAGATAAATGAATTTAACAGTGCTCTTCCAGAAGCAGTTAAAAACTTGGATTTATCCGTCCTTCACTATTTCTTTGTGGACAAAGTTTTAGGTATTCCATTTAGAAAACAACGTTTTGATGATAATCTGCTGTATGAAAAAAACTTGCTCCGTTGCCAACATAAAGTAGCTGACAAAGAAGTAGACCTAGCCATCATAACGCGCGAAATCCTAATGGAAGAAGTAATGGCCGTTTGTCATTCAGGTCATACATTACCTCAGAAATCAACCTACTTTTATCCAAAAACTTTATCCGGATTGCTCTTTGGCTCGGTTAAAAGTGAAGAATTCAATTATCCATATTCAAAATATTTCAATCCTTGAAAACCTTACTTCCCAATAAAAAAATTATCCTAGCCTCTAAATCTCCCAGAAGACAAGAGCTTCTAAAAGGTCTTGACTTGATATTTGACACAAAACTAAAAGATGTAAATGAGGATTTTCCAGCCAATTTACCAGATAACGAAGTGGCAGCTTTTTTAGCTGAAAAGAAAGCTATGGCCTTTGAAAATGACTTGAATGAGGATGAGATTTTGATTACTTCAGATACGACTGTTCTTATTGACAAAAAGGTATTAAACAAACCAAAAGATAAAGATGAAGCCATCCACATGTTGAAGCAACTATCTGGGAACATTCACCACGTCATTACAGGTGTTTGCATCTTTGATAAAACCAAAAAAGTAGTCTTTGATGATATGACAGAAGTGCACTTCAAACACTTAAGCATGGAAGAAATGGAGTATTATATTGACAAATACCATCCATTTGACAAAGCAGGCTCATACGGGATTCAAGAATGGATTGGCTATGCGGCCGTGGACAAAATAATAGGATCATTTTATACGGTAATGGGACTTCCTGTTCATCGCATATATGAAGAGTTAAAAAACTGGTAGGTTTATCAAGCCATTTTCAAACACAAAAGCCAAGAACTTTAGTAAAGTCCTTGGCTTTTGTGTTTATTCAGCTGGCCAACAGGATCCCAACCCTTGTGTTTTGGTCAAGTCTTCCTATGTCTTATGCCACAAAAAAAGCCCCCTGTCCGTGTAGGACAGGGGGCATATAGTTGAGGGCGGCGACCTACTCTCCCGGGTGTAACCCCAGTACCATCGGCGCGACAGGGCTTAACTTCTCTGTTCGGGATGGGAAGAGGTGGATCCCCTGCGCCGTACCGCCCAAAATCTTTTGGCTAGGTCGCCTGATTTCTTTTGTACCATACATACTACAGGTAGTATATCGGTATCCGATTCAATATCCTGGTTACAATGACAACTTAAAGATAATACAACATTTCCACAGGTAAGCTTTCGGGCAATTAGTACTGCTCAGCTATGCCGTCTCCGGCTTTACACCTGCAGCCTATCAACGTCATCGTCTATGACAACCCTATACGGAAACCTCATCTCGAGGTGGGTTTCGCACTTAGATGCTTTCAGCGCTTATCCCTTCCGGACGTAGCTACCCGGCAGTGCAGTTGGCACCACAACCGGTACACCAGCGGTCCGTCCAACCCGGTCCTCTCGTACTAAGGTCAGATCCTCTCAAGTTTCCCACGCCCGCAACAGATAGGGACCGAACTGTCTCACGACGTTCTGAACCCAGCTCGCGTGCCACTTTAATGGGCGAACAGCCCAACCCTTGGGACCTTCTCCAGCCCCAGGATGTGACGAGCCGACATCGAGGTGCCAAACCTCCCCGTCGATATGAGCTCTTGGGGGAGATCAGCCTGTTATCCCCAGAGTACCTTTTATCCTTTGAGCGACGGCCCTTCCATACGGTACCGCCGGATCACTATACCCGTGTTTCCACCCTGCTCGGCTTGTCGGCCTCGCAGTCAAGCTCCCTTATGCTATTGCACTCCGCGCACGGTTACCAAGCGTGCTGAGGGAACCTTTGGAAGCCTCCGTTACTCTTTTGGAGGCGACCACCCCAGTCAAACTACCCACCAAGCAATGTCCCCGACATAGCGGGTTAGACACCAAGCAAACAAAGGGCCGTATTTCAACAATGGCTCCACAACGCCTGGCGACGCCGCTTCATAGCCTCCGGCCTATCCTACACATCGTTTACCCAATGCCAATGCTAAGCTGCAGTAAAGGTTCATGGGGTCTTTCCGTCCCGTTGCGGGTACGCGGCATCTTCACCGCGACTACAATTTCACCGAGCTCATGGCCGAGACAGTGCCCAGATCGTTACACCATTCGTGCAGGTCGGAACTTACCCGACAAGGAATTTCGCTACCTTAGGACCGTTATAGTTACGGCCGCCGTTTACCGGGGCTTCAGTTCAGCGCTTCTCTTACGATAACGCCCCCCCTTAACCTTCCGGCACCGGGCAGGTGTCAGGCCTTATACTTTGTGTTTCCACTTCGCAAAGCCATGTGTTTTTGATAAACAGTCGCCTGGGCCTTTTCACTGCGGCCTCTCATCTTGCGATGAGTAGGCGCCCCTTCTCCCGAAGTTACAGGGCCATTTTGCCGAGTTCCTTAGCCATGATTCACTCGAGCACCTCAGGATTCTCTCCTTGACCACCTGTGTCGGTTTGCGGTACTGGCATATATACGCTTAACGCTAGAAGATTTTCTTGGAAGTTCTTAGGTCCGCTATCCGCGCTCCCGAAGGATTGCGGTACTA